>JBEKBX010000003.1:0-184014 GCA_050015175.1 Acidimicrobiales bacterium
CAGATCTTAGGAACAACACTGGACACGAGAAGAGGATTGCGCGAACATCAGTGGTCTAGACCACATTGGTCTAGACCAAAGATGTCGGCGCCACAAGAGCCAGACGACTGAGTGGAGCTCAACATAAGGAGCGTACAGTGAAAAAAGCCTTAATCGCTCTTACCGCTATCGCCCTCACCGTGATGGGGCTGAGCGGTGGAGGGATAGCAGCTTCGGCCCAAAGCAACCACACGGCCCAAAGCAACCACACTCTTACCGTGTGGCTGATGACCGGTGAGATCAGTACCCCTGTCTCCAACGCGGTCACCGCTGCTTTCCAAAAGGAATACCCCGGCTGGACGGTGAACGTCGAGATCCAGCAATGGAACGGGATCGCCACCAAGCTGATCACCGCCCTGGCCAGCACCAGCCCGCCGGACGCAATGGAGGTCGGCAACACCGATGTGGCCGAGTTCGCGGCTTCCGGAGGCCTGGAGAACCTGAGTTCGGTCGAATCGTCGCTGCCCAACAGCAGCAACTGGTTGAAGGGCCTTGAGGGCCCGGCCGAGTACAACGGCGGCCTCTACGCCGTCCCATTGCTCGCTGGCGACCGCGTCGTCATCTACAACAAGCAGATGTTCAAGCAAGCGGGCATCACAGAGCCACCCAACAGCCTTGACCAGTTGCTGACCGACGGCAGCGCCCTCAAGGCTGCCTTCTCCAAGGTCAAGGACTTCTCACCTTTGTACCTGCCCGGCGAGTATTGGTACGCCGGCCTGCCGCTGATCTGGGCTTATGGCGGCCAGATCGCCATCAAGACCGGCGGCAAGTGGGTCGGCGACCTGACGTCCCCGGGCTCATTGGCCGGCCTCAAGGAGTGGGAGACCATCCAGAACTTCCTCTCGGTTCCCGCCTCTCGTGATGTCAACACGAACGCGCCCGACCAGGACACCGTCCTAGCCGACGGCCAAGCCGCCATGATCGTCGGCGGCGGCTGGGAGTTGGGCGCCATCACCAGCACAAACAAGAAGCTGACCGGCCAGCTCGGGACGTTCGTGTTCCCAGGACCCACAGCCGGTACTCCGTCCCCGGTGTTCATCGGTGGATCCGACATCGGCATCGCCAACGCCAGCCCCAACAAGGCCGAGGCTCTCGCCTGGGTGAAACTAATGACCGATGCCAAGTACCAGATTCAGATGGTGAAGGCCGATGGCCTCATGCCCAACGCCACGTCGCTGCTCAGCGTGGGCAAGAGCCTTCCGAACCAGGCCGACTTCTACAAGGCGGCCAACCTCAGCGACTTCACCCCACCCAGCCCGGGATGGGCAACGGTCGAGAACGACGCCGTGATGGAAGCGCTCTTCTCCCAAGTGGCCGAAGGCGCCCAGAACGTCGCTGTGATCGCCAAGTCCACTGACAGCAGGCTCGACACCCTCCTGAACGCTCAGCAATAAATGTTGCAGGCGCCGACATGCTGAATTCGGCCCGTGGTAGGACGGAGCACACCAGCTCTCCCGCTCCGTCCTACCGTCGGCGTCCCCACTCGTGGCGCCGGGCGACACGCCGCCAGCTATTGCCTTTCGTCCTCCTGCTCCCTGCCCTTGTAATGGTCGGCCTCGTCCTGGGCTATCCCATAGGCCAGGTGGTCGCCACCTCGTTCCAGCAGCTGGGCGTCTTCCAGCTGTTGAGCCACCAGACGATCTGGAACGGCCTCAGCAACTACAGGAGTTTGTTCTCCAGCAGCCAGTTCTTGGACGTGCTGGAACAGACGCTGTTCTTCGTGGTGGCCACCGTCGGGCTGACGCTGGTCATCGGAACCGGGGTCGCCCTTCTGATGGGCCGCGTAGGCAAGTTCCTGCGCACCGTGGTCTCGGTGGCGATGCTCCTCGCCTGGGCCATGCCGAACACGGCCGCCTCCATCGTGTGGACGTGGCTTTTCGAGACCCAGTACGGGGTCATCAACTACCTGCTCGTCACCCTGGGGCTTCACGGCTTCAACAACCATGACTGGTTTGCCACCTCGTTGTCCGCCTACGGCGTGATCACCGCCATGATCGTGTGGCAAGCAATCCCGTTTGTCGCCCTCACCTTGTACGCGGCCCTGACAATGGTGCCCCGCGAGCTGTTCGAGGCGGCGGCGGTCGACGGAGCCAGCCCGTGGACGATTTTCCGCCGTGTCTCGTTTCCCATCGTGCGTCCCATCTTCGTGCTGCTGACCGTTCTTTCCATCATCTGGGACTCGAACGTGTTCAACCAGGTCTGGTTCCTCACGTCCGGGCGGGCCGAAGTGATCAACGTGGTGCCCCTCGGCATCTGGCAGTACATCGAAGCCTTCAGCTCCCAACAGTACGGGCTCGGGGCTGCCGTTGCGGTAGTCACGGTCCTGCTGCTGCTGATCATCACTGGCTACTACATCCGGATCATGGTCCGTACAGGGGAGGTCAAGGCATGACTGCGACCGTTGTCGGGAGCCGTACCGGACGCCAACGACGCCTGACCTGGCTGTGGCGGGCCGTGGCAGTGGTCTTCGTGGTTTTCACCGTGTTTCCCGTCTATTGGATGATCAACTCGTCGTTCGAACCGAACGGCCAGATCACGTCGCTGACGCCAAGCTTCTTCCCGGTGCACTTCACTTTCCACAACTTCGTGGACGCCACTGGGAGACCGTATTTCCTGACCGACTTACGAAACAGCATGATCGTGGTGGTGTCGACGGTGGTGCTGGTACTGATCGTGGCCTTCCTGGCAGCGACGGCAGTGACCCGTTTCCGCCTGTGGGGGGCAAAGGCGTTCCTGGTGATGATTCTGGTCGTGCAGATGGTGCCCACGACGGCGCTGGTGATCCCGCTCTTCTTGATCCTGGACAAGGCCAAGCTGCTCAACACCTTCCAAGGGCTGATACTGACCTACGTAGCCCTCACGCTCCCATTCACGATCTGGGTGCTGCGCGGATTTGTCAGGGGAGTACCCGTCGACCTCGAGGAAGCGGCGCTGGTGGACGGTTGCACCCGGGTGGGCGCTTTCAGGCGGATCCTCTTCCCTCTGGTGCTCCCGGGCCTCATCTCAACGGGCGTTTTCTCTTTCATCACCGCCTGGAACGACTTTCTGTACGCCGACGTCATCATGCAGCAGCAAGGGCACTGGACCTTGCCGGTATGGCTGTTCGGCTTCGAGACCAATACCCTCACCGACTACGGCGGGCTCATGGCGTCTTGCGCGCTCTTCGCTCTGCCGGTAGTCGTCTTCTTCCTGCTCGTGCAACGGCGGCTGGTCTCCGGTCTCACTGCGGGAGCGGTAAAGGGCTGATCAATGACTATGGGAAAAGAGCAACAGGGTGGAGGGGCCAACTCGATTGGCCGAATGATGCAAGCAGAAATGGCGGAGCAGCCTGGGTGCTTGGCCGCTCTGCTGGAGCGCCGGGAAGAGATAGGCGAACAAGTACGCGCCCTCGTGCCCGCTCAGCTGGTCGGCACCGTGCTCGTCGCCCGCGGTTCGTCAGATCACGCCGCAACCTGCGGCGCCTACTTCCTGGAGCTAGCCACGGGTCGACCGGTTGCCTTGACCTCCCCGAGCCTCTGCACCTTGTACCGAGCGTCTACCAACTTCGCGGGTTATCTCCTCGTTGCCGTGAGTCAATCGGGGCAGACGCCGGAGATCGTGGAGGTGGTGGACCAGGCTCGTTCCAGAGGCGCCCGCGCCATTGCCATCACCAACGATCCTGCCAGCCCGTTGGCGGGCTCCGCTGACCTCGTCGTCGACCTAGGTGCTGGCCAGGAACGCGCCGTCCCGGCCACCAAGACGGTCACTTCCCAGCTGGCCGCGTTCGCCATCGTCGCACAGGCACTCGGCGACCTGGGCTTGGACGACAGAGCCGCAGCCGAGCTCCCGGGCCAGGTAGACGAGGTACTCGCCGACCCCGTTCCTGCCATGACGCTGGCCCAGTGGCTGGAAGGCGCCGACCGCATCGTCACTGTGGCCAGGGGCCTGTTGTACGGGGCGGCGCGTGAGGCAGCGCTCAAGATCGAGGAGACAACGTCCAGATTCACTGCCGCCTTCTCGGCCGCCGACCTCCGCCACGGGCCCATAGCCATCGCCGCCAACGGGCCGCCGGTTTTGGCGTTCGCCCACCCGGGGCCGGCCTGCGCCGACGTGGCCGACATCGTTGTCGAGTTGCGCTCGAGGGGCGCCGACGCCCGCCTGCTGGGCCCCGTCGAGGGTAGCGACGTCAGGTGGGCGGCGGCAGCGCCCGAAATCCTCGCCCCCATCTTGGCCGTCACCCGCGGCCAACAAGTAGCGTTGGCGTTGGCCCGCCTGCTCGGGCTCGACCCAGACTCTCCGCCAGGGCTCACGAAGGTCACGATCACGTGAAAGGCTTCGTACTCACCGCGTCCCGGATCGCCACGCCCGCGGAACTGCTGCACGACGGCTTCGTTGTCGTAGAGGGCCGCTCCGTGCGCGAGGTGGGCCAGGGCTCACCCCCTGACGACCTTTTCCCCATCGTCGAGCTCGGCGACACGCTCGTCGCACCTGGCTTCGTCGACGTGCACGTACACGGAGGTGGAGGTGCCCAGGTCAACTGCGACACCAGAGACGAGGTCGTGTCGTCGGTGCAGAAGATGGCCCAGTTTCACGCCACGCACGGCACGACTGCCCTGGTGGCCACGACGGTGTCCGACAGTCCCGAGGCGCTTAGAACGGCAATCGAGGGTGTGGCTGCCGTCGCCCTCGCCCCGGGCGCGGCTGTCCTCGGGTCCAACCTCGAGGGTCCCTGGATAGCCCGGTCTCGGGCTGGGGCGCAGTTCACGGGTGCCCTGCGGCCACCGTCTATCGCTGAGTTCCACGACCTGGTTGCCCGCAGCCAGGGCACACTGAGGTTGGTCACCGTGGCGCCCGAGCTCGACGGCGCGTTGAAACTCATCGCAGCGGCTCGTGCGGCAGGAGTCGTCGTCTCCATAGGCCACACCGACGCCGACTATGAGACTGCGACCGCTGCCTTCGAGGCCGGCGCCAGGCACGCGACCCACTTGTTCAATGCCATGGCCCCTATCCACCATCGCCGGCCCGGCCCGGTGGCGGCGACACTCGCCGACGACCGGGTCTACCTGGAGATCATCGCCGACGGCATCCACATCCACCCTGCGCTGATCTCGCTCGTAGCAAGGGTGGCACCTGAACGTCTGGTGCTCGTCACCGACGCCATCGGCGCCACCGGAACCGCGCCGGGGCTGCATCGCCTGGGACCGCTCGAAGTCGTTGTCAAGGACGGCCGTGCTGTACTGGCAGGCCACGAGGAGACCGTCGCCGGCAGCATCCTGACAATGGACAGGGCCGTGGCCCTGGCGGTACATGTCGCCAGCGTGCCACTGCTCATAGCGCTTCAAGCCGCTTCGTTACACCCGGCCATGGCCCTTGACGAAAGCCGCAAGGGCCGGCTGACCTCAGGTGCCGACGCCGACATAGTGTTGCTCGACCAGGACCTTTCCGTCATCTCCACAATCGTTGGAGGCGAAGTGGTGTACGACCCCACGGGGGTGCTGGCGCCACTGGCTCACGAGGTGGCGCTCCCTGAGGTGCCTGTACCCGACGTGGCGGCCCCGTGACATCGAGGACTGGCGCCGCCTGAGGCCGACGCTCCTTCGCTCACATCACGACCGCACATGCGCCATAGCCATTCGCCGCGCAACGTCGCGGGGTCAACGAGCTCGGCCCGCGGTCCAGGGTAGGAGCACGCGATGTCCACTCGTGGTGCGCGCCGGTTCAAACCCGGGTAGTCGACGACGACGTAGCAGTCAGCGGGTCAACCCTAATGACATCCGATCAGCTCGTCGACGAGGCAGGCTGATCTCCGAGCCACCTAGCCCGAGCCGGGAACCGACCGTGGCGGTTGCGGCTCTTGGTATCTGGGCACCAGTCCTGATACGAACGTCGCGAACGTCGACAGAGGGTGTCTCAGCGCGCGGATGCGGGCCGAGGAGACCATTTCGCTCGGTGCGCGATACTCGACAATGAAGTCGGCGGCCGTTGCGACGCCGTAGACGGGACTCGGCAACGCTTCGATCGATCCGTTCTCCCCGACCATCTCGATCGCATCGGAATAGGGGGGCACGGTCCAAGAGCCGGAAGGTACCGTCAGGCCGAGCTGCGTGAAGGTGACCGACCCGAAGTCAGCGAGAGGATAGAGACCGCTCGTGTTCGGGTCGCCGGGATCCTCTGCGATCCACTCGGCAGAGGTACCGGGACCGGAGAAATTCTCGGGGGACGTGGACGACACCTGGGTTGTGACGTCCTCGACGTTGTACGCCCAGAATCCCGAGGATTGTTCTTGGTAGACCTGGGCGTAGATCAAGTCCCCCGGGGCGACCGTGAAGAGGATCTGGCTTGCATAGCCCTCAGCGTCGTCAGTCCACCACGCATAGTCGCCCTGCTGGCCGTTGACGCAGTAAGAGGTCGTCCCGTCCTGGAACAGACCCGGGTTCGAGGGGCCGAAGCCGTTGACACCTACCCAGTCGGTCGTGAAGCCGTTCGGCACCGATCCGCAATTGAGCACCGGGACCGCCCAGCCGCCACCAATGCCCTGATACCCACCGCTTTCTCCGGTAAGGACGTACCCCGACCAGTTGGGTGAGGTGAGACCGGGGGACCCGGAAAAGGCCGGCACCGTCGTGGTAGTTGTCGTGGTGGTCGACGTTGGCGGGCTGGTCGTCGTCGTGGTCGGTGTTGGCTCCCCGGCCTCGACGACCCTCAGGTGGTGGACGATCGTGGTCTTGCCCTGTGCGATGAGGCTGAGCGTGTAGTCCATCGCTTTGGTCTGTGGGTTCGCCCCGAACCGGAAAGAGCGCTCGACGCGCCCGGATCCGCATTTCACAGTCGCCGCGAACCTTGCAATGGCCGGCGACGAGGACCACGAGCACGTCTCGGCGTCGTGGACCGCCACAGGCCAGGTGACCGTGCCTCCCTTGGCGGTGAGGTGACGAGTTGGGACCGCCGGCGTGCTCGCGGCACTCTTCAGCGAGGGGACGGCGAAGACGGCGAGGGCCACGACGGCAACTAGAGAGCCTGGAACCTTTCTCATCTCGAACCCCCCGGCGGGCAGTTACTACGGCAAAGTCTAAGCCTGTGGCCAGGAGAGAGAACAGGGCTCCCCTGGCGCGCAACAGCCCCGCCACCCTGAGTAACGGGGCTGTTGGCTCGGTGAGCGCAGAATACAGACCTTTCACGCTTCGGCGTGCACACCCGCATGCCGCGTGGAAACGGATCGTGCCGTCCCGGTGCCGGTGGCTGGCAGGAACCCTGCAGTGGCCGCGACAACGCTGGACTCCGGCACCGGGGCAGCGAGGAGAGGCCCGCGGAATAAGTGCGGGTACCACCCTGTTGGGCCCGATGAAGGAGGGGGGTCGTGCGTCGGTCGCGGTGCCCAGCGAGACCGGGCATGGGCCATCACACCTCCTGGCGCGGGGGGACATGAGAACCGGGGCCGAACGGTGAGCAGATGGGAACGACCCCGGCATGAAGTCCAGGAGCAGCTAGTGGCGGGGGGACGCCAAGCGTCCCCCTGCCACTGATCGCGAGCCCGGTTCGATACGGCCCGGCCCGGAACACGGCCCCTTGTCCCTTCGAGGCACGCCGGCGTCGATGATAAGGCGCCGTCAGCTCTGAGCCGGTGTGGACAGAGCCGCTGAGAAGGTCGCTGGCGAAATGCTCCCCTGTTGGAAAGTGCTGGCTCCGGGACCGGTCCTATCGCCGGGCCGTCCCCCGGCTAGCCTGACGTCGAGGTTCTCAGCGCTCCTGTCCGCTCCCATCGCCCGGAGGTGCCTGTGGGGAAGTCCCCGATCGCCAGCCTGTGCGCGCTCGCCGTCGTTTGCGGGATCTGCCTGCCACTCCTCACGAGCTGCAGCACGACGGGCACCGGTCCCGGTGTCACGCTGAAGCAGCTCGCAGAGCTCAAAGGCTCGGACACCGTCGCCAGCGACGAGTTCGGCGTCTCGGTGGCGGTCTCGGGCACCACGGCCGTTGTAGGGACCTCAGGTGCTTCCTACGCCGGGCGGGCTTACGTGTTCGCAAAGACGGCATCCGGCTGGGCCCAGGTCGCCGAGCTGAAGGGCTCCGACGCGACACCGGGCGACCGTTTCGGCAGTGCGGTGGCCGTTTCGGGACCGACTGTCGTGGTGGGCGCGTACGACCAGGCGAATGACGTCGGGCGGGCTTACGTGTTCGCAAAGACGGCATCCGGCTGGGCCCAGGTCGCCGAGCTGAAGGGCTCCGACACGGCCGCTGGCGACTATTTCGGCTGGTCCGTGGCCATCTCGGGCCCGACTGCCCTGGTGGGGGCTGTTGGTCACGCGAAGTTCACGGGCAGGGCGTACGTGTTCACGAAGACGGCATCGGGCTGGACACAGACCGCCGAGCTGGAGGGTCCCGGTACCGTCAGCGAAAGCGGGTTCGGCACTTCTGTGGCTGTCGCGGGTGGTACCGCCATCGTGGGAGCAGAAGGCTACGCCAAAGGCACGGGCAGAGCGTACGTGTTCACGAAGACTGCGTCGGGCTGGACACAGATCGCCGAGCTGAAGGGTCCGGGCACCATTGCCGGCGACAACTTCGGTGCCTCAGTGGCCACCTCGCCGACCACGGCCGTCGTGGGCGCGTTCGGCCGGGACAGTTCCGCTGGGGGGGCATACGTGTTCGCCGACACGGCCACGGGCTGGAAAGAGACGGCCGAGCTGAAGGCTTCCGACACAACCGCGGGCGACTACTTCGGGATCTCGGTAGCAATCTCGGGGAAGTCGATTGTGGTGGGTGCTTACGATCATGCCAACGGCGCCGGCCGGGCCTACGTGTTCACGCAGACGGCATCCGGCTGGAAGGAGACGTCGGAATTGCAGGGTTCCGACACCGTCGCGGACGACCACTTCGGCATCTCCGTGGCGATCTCGGGAACTACGGAGGTGACAGGCTCATACGGCAAGGCGAAGTACGCCGGCCGGGTGTACGTGTTCAGGGCCTGACACCTACCGGCTCCCCAGAGCCGCCGACACGTGGGATAGGAGTGCCTCGAGGCCGCGACGTTGTCCTCCCGCTTCGCCGTTTGGAACCGTGGAGAGACGGAAAGCGCAATCCTGCCCGGCGAGCGCGTGCTTGCGGCGCCGGAGTGTCAAGAAAAAGGCGCGAAACGCGCGTCATTTGAGAGATACTCATATACGGTGCACGGCCCCTTGCTTCCCTCGCAAGGCAACGGGGGTCGTGCACCATCTATCGGCTTGTTTGCCAAAGGTCTTGAGAATTAAGCGGGAAAGGCCCCGCAGGCTCTAGCCGATGTTGAGGCGGTGTCACGACGATGACAGATGCTCTCGTAGTCGGTTGAGCGCGCCATTTGCTCTGTGCTGGACCGTGTGCTCCACGAACGGGGCGATGAGCGCGCCCGCGAACCCGCCCGGCTGTTCATAACTCACGGAGAGACTGACCGTTGTGCCACCTGGGTCGGGACGCAGTTCGAACGTGAGGCTCTGGCTGTCGTCCCCGGCCGAGGACCAAGTGACACTGCGACGCGGTTCGAGCGATGTGATGACGATCGTGGCCGAAAGCGTTCGGCCCCCGACCTTCAAGATCGCGTTGAACCGTGCGCCTTCGCCTGTTGTCTGGGATCCCACGGGGGTGAGTTGCTCGAGACCCTCGATGAACACCCCCGCGCACCTGTAGTCGGCCAGGCAATCGAAGATGGCCTTCGCTGACGCCGAGATCGTCGCGCGCGCCTGAACTGTCTGCCTCAAGCTCAGCTCCTCCGGGCCGGTCGTGACATGAGTATGGGGAAGGGCAACCGCGACTTGCACGTCGAAAGCCAGCCCGTCCGTTCTCAAGTATTGCGGAACGCCACGAGGCGGCGTGGAAGAGTCGGTCGTCTCGGGCCTTGTCCTGGAACCGGAACCTGTCGCCGATGCGCCTCACGCGACAACCTGACTAGGCTCGCACCCCGGTGAGAGACCACAGCCGTGTCGTACCGATGCAGTCGCGCGTGGCGGACACCGCTGATGTGCTTGCAACACTCTTGCAATCCTCGCCGGACGCCGTCATCGCGGTCGACGTAGACGGGTTGGTCGTGCTGGCCAGCGAGGCGATCAGGACGCTGTTCGGGTTCGATCCCGACGAGATCGTGGGCCTTCCGATCGAGACGCTGGTCCCTGAGCAGGCCAGGGCCATGCACGAGCGTCACCGCAGGAGGTACACCGAGACCGGCGAACCGCGTCCGATGGGACTCGGCCTGGAGCTCATGGGGCGGCGGCGTGACGGGAGCGTTTTCCCGATCGATGTCAGCCTCGCTCCGTTCTCGACAGGTGGTGAACGCTTCGTAGGGGCCTTCGTGCGCGACGCCACCGATCGGCGTCGCCAGGAGGCGAGGCTGCACGCGATCAACGAGATCACCCAGCGGCTGCTCGCCGGCGAGCCGACGGCCGCCACGCTGGAGCTGGTCGCGTGCCGGGCACGCGGCCTGGTGGACGCCATCTTGGCTTGGGTGGTCGTTCCGTCAGGCAAAGAGGACCTTGTCGTGAGCGCGAGTGACGGAGAGGGCGCGGAGTCGATCATCGGCCTCGAGGTGACCACTGAGGGGAGCATCGCGAAACGTGCCATGACCGGAGGAGAGTCGATCATTGTCACGGACCTGTCGATGGAGTCGACCGTTCCGGCCAAGATGAAGGCGCTCGGTCTCGGGCCCGGCCTGTTCTGCCCCTTGGGTGTCGAGGAGCGGATACTGGGCGCACTGGTCGTCGCTCGGCCCCGCGGCGCGCCGGATTTCAACGCAAACGACACTGGGCTAGTCGAAGTCTTCGCCAACGCAGCGATGGTCGCGCTCACATTGGGCGAGGCCAGGGTCGAGCTCGAGCAGCTCCAGGCTACGGCGGAGCGCGAGAGGATCGGCCGTGATCTGCACGACACCGTCATCCAGCAGCTGTTCGCGCTCGGCATGGGTCTGCAGAGCATCGAGCGGCTCACGAGCGGCTCGGTGGCCGGGCGGATCGACCGTGTCGTGGACGGCCTGGATGAGGTCATCCGTCAGATCCGAGAGACGATTTTCCATCTCGAACGGCCGGCGATGGCCGAGTCGGGACTCCGTTCGGCGGTCACCGCCGTCGTCACGGCCGCGGCGGAGCATCTCGGCTTCACCCCCCGTGTCGGGTTCCAGGGGCCCGTCGACGCGGTCACGAGCGAGCAGCTCGAGCCGCAGGTCATCGCCGTGTTGACCGAGGTTCTCTCGAACGTCGCCCGGCACGCCAGCGCCTCGGCGGTCGAGGTGGTCATCGCAGCCGAGGACAACATGCTCCTCGTCTCCGTCGCCGACAACGGGGTGGGCCCTTCCAGGGGGAGAACCGCCGGCAACGGGCTGCGGAACATCGCCGAGCGGGCCCGTGCGCTTTCCGGGTCGGTGTCGATTACGGCTCGTAGCCCCTCGGGGACGCTCGTCGAATGGTCCGTGCCGACGGGGCCCGGAGGCTGGCCACGCCAGCAGGGCGCCGCACGGCCGGATGAAAGGTGACTTTCGCCTCTAACCGGAAAGGGCTGCTCAGGCCGACTCTTGAGACGTGGATTGCGATCAGCGACCCGTTTTTGAGGAGCTAGTCCCTGAGGACTGTCTCGACTTGCTAAAGGGAGAGCGCGTCGGTCGCGTTGCCCTTACGGCACGGGCCTTGCCGATCGTCACGCCCGTGAACTTTTCATTGCTCGGAGACGACATCGTTTGGCGGTGCGCTCAGGGCACCAAGCTGAATGACGCCTCCGCAGGGTTCGTGGTGGCGTTCGAGGTCGACCACTACGAACTGGACAATCAGCAGGGCTGGAGCGTGATGGTGCAGGGACTGGCGCACGTCGTCACCGATGACGACGAGCTCGCTCGTGCGATGGAGCTCCCGCTCGAGCCCTGGTCGCTCGAGGGGATGGCAGACCGCTACGTCTGCCTGGTACCCAACATCGTGACGGGCACGCGCATCGGCCACAGCCGGGGGTAACCGGGCCCCGCGGCACCGGTCGCGCCTGCGCTGGCGGGCACGGGCGGCGTCGCAGGCTTCGAAGGCCCTGTCGCCCGTAGACTTGCCTACGTGGAGGCCGTGGGAACAGAGGCCAACAACGGCTGCGACGGCCTGGATCGCGTGTGGACCCTGCCGAACGTGATCTCCTTAGCGCGGATCATGCTGCTGGGGGTGTTCTGTTGGCTGCTGTTCGGACCGGGCGAGCGGATCGCGGCGACGGTGGTACTGATGGTCGTCGGCACGACCGACTTCCTGGACGGCTACCTTGCGCGCAAGCTCCACCAGGTGAGCACCCTGGGCAAGGTTCTCGACCCGGTCGCTGACCGGGTTGTGCTCGTGACTGCCGTCCTCGCCATCGCGATCTACGGTGCCGTGCCGGTTTGGCTCGCCGCGGTGGTGCTCGGACGCGAATTGCTCGTGTCCGTAGCGGTCGTGGCGCTTGCCGCGTTGAGGGTGAAGCGTATCGACGTGCTATGGGTCGGCAAGGCGGGCACGTTCGGGTTGCTGTGCTGTTTCCCGTTGTTCTTGCTGGGCGACGAGCACGCGACGTGGGCCAGGGTGCTGACTGACGTCACCTGGGTGGCGCTCGTGCCGGCCTTGATCTTCAGTTTCGTTGCCGCCGCGGCGTACGTTCCTCTCGCCCGGCGGGCACTTGCCGAGCGGCGCCGCGAGCACGCGCACCGCGAGGCGGTGATCCCTTGAAGGCCGTGATCATGGCGGGCGGTGAGGGCACGAGGCTTCGCCCGCTCACAGCCAACCAGCCGAAGCCGATGCTCCCGATGGCGAACGCGCCGATGGCCGAGCACGTCGTCAACCTGCTCAGGCGCCACGGCTTCGACGAGATCGTCGTGACGGTGGGCTTCCTCGCGAGCATGATCCGCACCTATTTCGGGGACGGGTCAGAGCTCGGGGTCCGGCTTGTGTATGCCACCGAGGAGACGCCGCTCGGGACCGCTGGGTCGGTGCTCAACGCGATCGACGAGCTCAACGAGCGCTTCCTCGTCATCTCGGGCGACGTCGTGACCGACATCGACCTGACTGCTCTCGTCGAGTTCCACGACAAGCGGGGTGCGGTCGCCACGCTTGCGCTCGAGGCGGTGGAGAACCCCCTCGAGTTCGGGATCGTGATCATCGACGCCGAGGGGCGCATCGAGCGTTTTCTGGAGAAGCCAGGCTGGGGTGACGTCTTCAGCGACACGATCAACACCGGCATCTACGTGCTCGAGCCAGAGGTCTTCGACTGGATACCCGCCGGCCGAGCCGT
The DNA here is from genome assembly GCA_050015175.1 of Acidimicrobiales bacterium. Classification (GTDB taxonomy): domain Bacteria; phylum Actinomycetota; class Acidimicrobiia; order Acidimicrobiales; family Bog-793; genus Fen-455. Next base: position 13,258 of record JBEKBX010000003.1, read on the forward strand.
CGATTTCTCGTCGGAAGTTTTCCCGGTCATGCTCGAAGCGGGCAAGCCTCTCTACGGACATGTTGCGGGGGGCTACTGGGAGGACGTCGGCACGCTGGAGGCCTACCTGAGCGCGCACGCGGACATCCTCGAGGGCAAGGTCGAGATCGAAGTGCCGGGCTTCTCGCTCCGCCCGAGCGTGTGGCTCGGAGCGGGTGCGGAGATCCATCCCTCGGCGCGCGTCCTGGGCCCTGCGCTCATCGGTGACAACTGCCGAATCGGAGCCGGCGTCGAGCTGCACGGGCACTGTGTGGTGGGGGCCAACGTGCGCATCGGCGAGAACAGCGTCATCGAGCGATGCGTCATCCACGACAACGTCTACATAGCCTCGTCGGTGAACGCCCGGGGTTGTGTGATCGCCAGGTCATGCGATGTGCGCCAGGGGGTGCACCTCGACGACGGTGTCGTGCTCGGCGCGGGATCGAGGGTGGGACGCCAGGCCGTCATCGGGGCCGGCGTGAAGGTCTACCCGCACAAGATCATCGAGGCGGGCGCCGTCGTGAACTCCTCGATCGTTTGGGAGTCCCGAGGCTCGAGGAGCCTGTTCGGGCGTCTCGGGGTCGCGGGCATCGCGAACGTCGACCTCTCGCCCGAGGTCGCCATGCGAGTGGCGCTGGCTTACGCCACCACACTCCCCAAAGGCGCCACGGTCGCGGTGTCGCGGGATTCCAGCCGGGCAGCGCGGATGCTGAAGCGTGCCGCCATTGTCGGGATCATCGCGGCCGGCTGCGACGTCGAGGACCTCGAGGCGGCGACGGTGCCCGTGACGCGGTTCCTGACACGGACCGGCACCGCGGTGGGAGGGATGACCGTGAGGCTCGTGCCGGGCGACCCGCAGGCTGTCGCCTTGCGTTTCCTGAACGAAGACGGCATGGAGCTCGGCGAAGCAGCCCAGCGCAAGGTGGAGCGGGTCTACGACCGCGAGGAGTCACGCCGGGTGCTCGCGGCAGAGATCGGTGACATCAGCTTCGCTTCGAGAACGCTCGAGCTCTACACCAACGAGCTCACCGGGCTCGTCGACCTTGACGCGATACGCGCGGCCAACTTCAAGCTGGTCCTCGACTACGCGTTCGGCACGGCGAGCTTCGTCATGCCCAACGTGCTCGCGAAGCTGGGGGCCGACACCTTGGGCATCAATCCGAATGTCTCGACGTCCGGGGTCATCGCCTTCGACAGGGCGGCCCACGCGACCCGGCTCGGTGATCTCGTCCGGTCCTCGGGTGCCAATCTCGGGGCGATGTTGGACCCCGACGGGGAGCAGCTGACCCTCGTGGACGACACCGGCCACGTCCTCGGAGACGACGAGGCCCTGCTGGCCCTCGTCCGGCTCGTCTCCGCATCAGAGCCTGGTGGTGTTGTCGCCGTGCCCGTGGACGCGAGCCACCAGGTCGAGGCGATGTGCGAAGGCACGGGCTCGGAGGTGCTGAGGACCAAGCTTTCGGCTTCCCAGTTGCTCGAGGCCGCCGACTCGCCGCGAGTGCGCTTCGCCGCTAACACCGCAGGGGGCTTCGTGTTCCCTTCGTTCCTGCCGGCGTTCGACGCCGTGGCGAGCCTCGTGCGGCTCCTTTCGCTTCTCGCCTCCGGAAAGGAGGCGTTCTCCCGAGTCGTGGCGCGCCTCCCCGAGACGCACATAGTCCGCAGGGAGGTGTCGACTCCTTTCGAACAGAAGGGCCTTGTGATGCGCACTCTCGTCGAGCAAGCAGATCCCGCCAGCCTGCTCCTGCTCGACGGGGTGAAGACGATCGACGCCGACGGCTGGACACTTGTGATCCCCGATCCGGACGCACCGGTCACCCGCATCCAGGCCGAAGGGAGAACCCAGTCCGAGGCTGAGCAAAGGGCCGACCGTGTGGCCGACGACATCGAGAGGATCCTCGCAGAGGGAACAGCCTGACCTGTTAACGAGCCGGGTGATCCCGGCGGGTGCGACCGCGGGCCAGGGGCGTAGAGCCCGGCCAGTGGCTACGATCACCTCAGCGTTGGAATATGCCGCCGCCCCGAAGGAGCTGTGAGAAATGGCCATTCCGCAGGAGCTGAGATACACCGCCGATCACGAGTGGGCGCGCCTCGAGGACGACAGGGTCAGAGTCGGCCTAACCGACTTCGCGCAGGAGGCCCTCGGGGACATCGTGTTCGTGCAACTGCCTTCTGTCGGTGACAACGTCGTGCGCGGAGGAGAGCTCGGCGAGGTGGAATCGACCAAGTCGGTGTCGCAGGTGTACGCCCCCGTCGGCGGGACCGTGGTAGAGGTGAACACAGCACTGTCCACTCAGCCGGAGTGCATCAACACCGACGCGTACGGAGAGGGATGGCTCTGCGTCATCGAGCCGTCGGCGCCCGGCGAGCTCGACGAGCTGCTCGATGCCGATGGGTACCTCTCGCTGACAGAATCCTGAGGCGCCGGCGGTCGGGCCTGACCGAGCGGCACGCCGGTCCGGGAAAGAGCAGTGGAGAGCACCGCAGTGACCACCACGGTTATGGATCAGGCGAAGCTGGCCGAGCGCGCCCTGGTGAGTCTCAGGTACCGTACAGGGGTGTTCTGCAACAACTGCGGCCATCGCAATCCGCCCGACTCGAATTTCTGCTCGTCTTGTGGCGCGCCTTTCACTCCGAGCACCGACACGACGATCTCCTTCCTGCCGGAGGATTCCTTGGGCGATCTCGCGGACGACGAGGTCAGTGTTCCCGCCGGCGATCTGTCGGAAGGCACCGGTGTCCTAGTCGTCAAACGGGGACCTGACGCCGGGGCTCGTTTTGTCTTGACAGGTGAGGTCACCCGGGTAGGCAGGCATCCCGACAGCGAGATCTTCCTGGACGACGTGACGGTTTCACGCCGCCATGCCGAGTTCCGGCGCGAGGCCGCCCGCTACGTCGTTGTCGACGTCGGATCTCTGAACGGCACCTATGTCAATCGCGAGCGGATCGAGACCGCCACCTTGAAAGGTGGGGACGAGGTCCAGATAGGCAAGTTCAAGCTGGTTTTCCTCTCGACGAGCGCTGGTTGAGGCAGCAGTGGGGGAGCGCTCTTATCTGGCAATTGGCGACGTGCTCGCCTTGCTCCGCGAAGAATTCCCGGACATCACCATCTCGAAGATCCGTTTTCTCGAGAGCAGGGGCCTACTGGTGCCCGAGCGGACGCCCTCCGGCTACCGGAAGTTCTACGAGCCCGACGTGGAACGTCTGCGCTGGATCCTGCGCCAACAGCGCGAGCACTTCTTGCCTCTCAAGGTGATCAAGGGCCGGCTCGACCACGGCATGAGCGACCCGGACGCACCTGCGCCTCACTTGTTCGAGATGGGGGAGCCACCCCCCGAGCGGGAGTCGGAGGCGGTCCTGGTTGCCGCGGCGGGGGCCGCGACGGTCACTCGCGACAGTGGGCAGGCCGCCGTCAAGGCATTGGCGCCCGTCGCGATGGTCTCATCCTCGAACGACGGCACGCCCAAGCGGGCAAGCGCCTCGGTCATGGCGAGCCGTGAACCGGCAGCGCACGCAGAGCACGCGGAGCAAGCGGGTCCTGCTGGGCCCACCGCTGGCGACGCTCCCGCCGAGCGGCCGGCGACCTTAGGGCGTCGGACGGGCGAGTCAGAGGCAAGGCCAGGCGGAGGCGCCGGGTCCTCGGGAGGCCGCCGTGCGAAGAGCCAGGCGGCCGTGCCCGAGAGCGGAGCGCCGCAGGACACCACGGCCGGATCCGGCTCGGCCGCCGAGCCGGATGACCACGGCCAGCAGGACACGGCCGGACCAGCCCGACGCGCCCCTTCGCGCTCGACGGCAGGGCTGCCAGGCGCAGGATTGTCGGGGGCGAGCCTCACCCTCGCCGAGCTTGCCAGCGCCAGCGGGCTCGAGGTGGCCGGCATCGAGGAGCTCGAGAGCTTCGGACTCATAGCCGGGCGAACCGTCGCAGGCGTCCGCTGCTATGACGAAGAGGCGATCCTGGTTGCGAAGATTGCCGCGGGCTTCGCACCGTACGGGATCGAGGCGAGGCACCTTCGGATCTTCAAGCACGCCGCGGACCGGCAGACGGGTCTCTTCGCCCAGGTGGTCACGCCGCTTCTCAGGCAGCGCAATCCCGGGGCACGGGCTCGTGCGATAGAAGACCTCTCCGAGCTAGCCGAGCTCGGAGAGGCACTCATGCGCTGTTTCTCCCAAGCCGCGCTGCGCGAACTGACCGGGGGGTGAACCCGCCGGGACATCCGGTCAGGTCCCTTCTCGACGCCGACGAGTTGGCCGCGATCGCCCGCCGGCTCGGAGGCGAGATCAAGCGCGATTATCCCGACGGCGTCGTGCTGATAGCCCTGCTCAAGGGGAGTATCTGTTTTCTCGCGGATCTGGTGCGCGAGCTGCCCGGGCCCTGCGAACTCGACTTCCTCGCCCTCTCCTCCTACGGCGACGGCCGCACCCGGGTCCGCGTGGTCAAGGACCTCGACCTCGAGCTCACGGGCCGGGACGTCGTGGTCGTCTTGGACATCGTCGACACCGGCCTCACGTTGGCTTACGTGCTCCGGCTGATCGCCTTGCGCGGCGCCCGTTCCACCGCCGCCTGCGCCCTGCTCGACCGCCAGAGCCGCAGGCTGCTGCCTGTCAAGATCCGCTACGTGGGCCGGGTCATAGGTGAGGAGCACGTGGTCGGCTACGGGCTTGACCTCGACGAGCGCTACCGCAACGTACCCGCCCTCCAAGTCGCCGACGAGGGCGATCTTCGTGCTGAGCCGCCTGCGATGTTCGAACGGCTCTGGCGGCGGTAAGTTGCTGTCATGGTCGAGGTGCATCTGAGGGCTGTCCGAGTCGACCTGGGGTCGAGCACCCCGGTCGTGTTGCTCGAAGAGACTGAGGGAGCCCGTCGTTCGTTGCCGATATTCGTGGGTGGGCCGGAGGCGACGGCTATCGCCTTCGCCCTCCAAGGAGTTGAGCCCCCGCGCCCCATGAGCCACGATCTGATGCGGGAGCTCGTCGAGAGCCTCGGTGCCAAGGTTGTGCGCGTCTTGGTCACCGAGCTGCGCGACGGGACCTTCTTTGCCGAGCTCCATCTTCGAGCCGGCGAGCGCGACGTCGTGGTGTCGTGCAGGCCGTCGGACGCGATCGCGCTCGCGACGCGCACACACTCGCCGCTTTACGTGGCAGACGACCTCATGGAGACCGAAGGGCTCGTGATCGAGCCGGACGACGACGACGTCGCCGTCGAGGGCAATCCGGACGAGCTCGTTGGCGAGTTCCGCGAGTTTCTGGACAAGATCCGGCCGGAAGACTTCACGTCCTGAGTCGGAGCGTGGGCGCCACAGGCCCGGCGTCAACCCTGAAGCTCAAGCTGCAGTAGACGTGCGGCCTCTGGGCTCTACCGGTCGTTGACGTCGAGCAGCACGAGCCCTAACCTTTCTTACGAGGGTGTAACTACCGCGCTGTCGTCCAACCAGGGCAAGGGCGGGAGCTCGGGGACTAAAGACAGGGGCACGAGATGGACCAAGTCGGTTTCCGCGGGCCACAGGTGTGCAGCATCGTCGGTATCACCTACCGCCAGTTGGATTACTGGGACCGGACTGGGCTAAGCCGCCCGTCACTCGCCCCCGCGCGCGGCAGCGGGTCCCAGCGGCTCTACGCCTACAAGGACCTTCTCGAGTTGAAGGTGATCAAGCAGCTCCTCGATGGCGGTGTCAACTTGCGCCAGGCGAGGCGCGCGATCGAATGCCTCCGCGAGTCGGTGGGAGAGGACCTCACGACCGCGAACCTCGTCATTGTCGGCGAGGGGTCGGTGCTGGTGCGCACCGGCGAAGAGATCATCGACCTTCTGCGAGGTGGTCAGGGCGTGTTCAACGTCGTGCCGCTCGCCGGGGTGGTCGGTGAGGTCGATGCGGCGATCCTGCGGATCGACAGCGCCCACACGGCAGGCGGTGCGTCCGTGCCCGGTCATCCGGTGCAGGCCGCCTCCGGCGAGGATGAGGGGACCTCCGGGCCGTCCCGGCTTGCCGAGGGAGGCTAGACGCTCTCCGACCGGCGATCCTCCCCGGTACGAAAGCCGCGACCGCGCGCCGCGGTGCGGTTTGCTCACGACTCTGAGCGTCTGTTTGCCGAGCTCCTCGACTACTACGAGGTCCCTTGGGAGTACGAGCCGGTGGAGTTCGTGCTCGCGTGGGGCCCCGACGGGCAACCGACGAGCGCGTTCCGCCCGGATTTCTACCTCATCGAGCACGATGTGTTCCTCGAGCTGACGACGCTTCGCCAGGAGCTCGTCACAGTCAAGAATAGGAAGTTGCGCCAGATGGCCCAGCTGTATCCCGAGGTTCACGTCCGGGTTCTCTATCGTCGCGACGTGTTCAGTCTGCTGGGAAAGTACTTGCCGGAAGCTACAGCTAGATTGGCCGGGTGACCCTCAAACACTCTGCACTGCACGCCGAGCACGTGGATCTCGGAGCGCGGCTCGTGGATTTCGGCGGCTGGGAAATGCCGCTTTCGTACCCGGAAGGCACCATCGCCGAGCACCTCGCTTGTCGCAACGACGCCGCGGTTTTTGACGTCAGCCATCTCGGCACCGTGCGTGTCGAAGGGGCCGGCGCCTTCGAGCTGCTCCAGACGAGCCTGACCAACGACCTCCACCGGATCGGGCCGGGCCGCGCCCAGTACCAGCATCTCCTCGACGAGACCGACGCCTCGGTGCTCGACGACATCATCGTGTGGTGGGTCTCAGAAGAGCATTTTGACGTGATGCCGAACGCCTCCAACACCGACAGGGTGATCTCGGTGCTCGGCGGCCACGACGTGACCGCCGAGCGGGCCGTCATCGCCGTGCAGGGGCCCCACGCCCGCGAGCGCCTCGCGACGGTCTCGGCCGATGCGGCGGCGGTCGGTCATTTCGCGGTGGCTGACTTCGAGTTCAAAGGCGTGCCGTGCCGTGTTGCCGGCACCGGCTACACCGGAGAGGACGGTGTCGAGTGCGCCGTGCCGTCCGAGATGGCGCCCGAGTTCTGGCGCGCGGTCATCGGCGCCGGTGTGAAACCGGCGGGTCTCGGGGCACGTGACACTCTTCGACTCGAGTCGGGACTTCCTCTCCACGGCCACGAGCTCGGCCCCGGCATCACGCCGTTGCAGGCAGGGCTTGGCTGGGTCGTCAGCTGGGACAAGGGCCCGTTCCGGGGCCGCGAGGCGCTGGAACGGGAACGGGCGGTCGGGATCCGGCGCAGGCTGCGTGGTCTGCTCGCCGAAGGGCGGAGACCGCCCCGAAACGGCGACACGGTCCTCGTCGACGGGCAGGTCTCGGGTGAGGTCACGAGCGGGAACTTCTCTCCCGTGCTGCAGCGGGGGATCGCGCTCGCGTTCCTGCCTCCCGGGACCGCAATGGGCGCCCCGGTAGAGATCGCGCTGCGAAGCGGGCAAGCTCCGGCGATCGTCGTCAAGCCACCGTTCCAGCGGTTGACAGCAGAAGGGACAGCAAGTTGAGCGCGCCGTTTGTCCCACACACCGAGGCCGAGATCGCGGAGATGCTCGGCTTTCTGGGCCTTGAAGACCTCGATGGCCTGTTCGGCGAGATCCCCGAGGCACTGCGACTGAGGGGCGGTCTCGATCTGCCGCAGGCGATGAGCGAGCCGGACGTCGCGTGGCGCCTAGACGAGCTCGCCCAGCGCAATCGGCCGTGTGGCCGGGACCTCGTCTGCTTTGCCGGGGCAGGGTCCTATGACCACGAGATACCTGCTGTCGTGAGGGCCATCGCGTCGCGCTCGGAGTTCGTGACGGCTTACACGCCATATCAGCCGGAGGTGTCACAGGGCGTTCTGCAGGCCATTTTCGAGTATCAGACGATGATCGCCAGGCTCAGTGGCCTCGAGGTAGCAAACGCCTCGCTCTATGACGGAGCGGCGTCGCTGGTGGAGGCCGTGAACCTCGCCGTCGTGGCGGCAGGCAACAAGCGGGTGCTGTGCTCACAGGGTGTCCATCCTCACTGGCGCCGCCAGCTGGAGACGTTCTCACGTGGCTCCGGAAACGAGATCGACACGGTGCCGCTGTCCGGCGGCGTCACGTCCTGGAACGAGGTCGTCGACAAGGGGCCATTCGCCGCGGTCGTGGTGGCCGCTCCGAACTTTCTCGGCTGCCTGGAGGACATAGGCGCCGCTCGCAGCTTCGCCGACCGCTTCGGCGCCCGATTGGTCGTCTGCTTCGACCCGGTTTCGGCGGGTCTGCTCGCGACCCCGGGCTCGCTCGGCGCCGACGTGGTCGTGGGCGAGGGACAGCCCCTCGGGACGGCGCTGGGCTTCGGCGGGCCTTATCTGGGCCTGTTCGCGTGCCGCCTTGTAGACGTGAGGCGAATCCCCGGGCGGATCGTCGGAGAGACCGTCGACACCGAGGGGCGCCACGCTTATGTCATGACCTTGCGGGCGCGCGAGCAGGACATCCGCCGCGAGAGGGCGTCCTCGAACGTCTGCACGAACCAGACCTTGATGGCCGTGACCGCGGCGGTCCACCTTTCCTGGCTGGGCCCGCAAGGACTGCGCGAGGTGGCCTTGCGATGTGCCAGGGCGACGCGTTACACCCGTGAAGCTCTTTGCGCGATCGACGGGGTGCGACTGATGACCACTGCCCCCGTGCTGCGTGAGTTCGCGATCCGCACGCCGCTTGCACCCGAGAAGCTCGTCGAACGACTGGCGGAGGATGGTTACCTCGCCGGTGTGCCCATCCGGGCAGGGTTCGAGGGCACCGACTACGAGGGAGGACTGCTCGTGGCTGCCACGGAGAAGCGCACGCGTACGGAGATCGAAGGCTTCGCGGCCGCATTCGACAAGGCCGTGCGATGAACGCTCCGCTGCCCGCCGGTCGGGCCTTGGGGGCGCCGCTGCTCGCTCGTGACTTCGAGCCGACCATCTTCGAGTTCTCTTCGCCCGGGCGCCACGCCGCCTCGTTCCGCACCACGGACCTGCCTTCATGGTCGGCCGAGGAGCTCGTTCCGGAAAGCTTCCGCCAGGGAGAGGCGGTGGCGCTGCCGGAAGTCTCCGAGCGTGACCTCGTCTCGCACTTCACCCGTCTCACCCACCGTCAGTACTCAGTCGATCTCGGGGCGTACCCACTCGGGTCGTGCACGATGAAGTACAACCCCAAGGCAGCGGACGCCGGTGCATCCCTGCCGGGCTTCACCCAGGTCCATCCGGCTGCTCCGACCACGTGCACGCAGGGATGGCTAGAGCTCCTCGTCGAGCTCGAGGAGACCCTGTGCGCCGTCACCGGGATGGAGGCCGCCACGTTGCAACCGGCCGCCGGGGCGGCCGGCGAGCTCACCGGCCTGCTGTTGATGCGTGCCTTTCACGACGCGAACGGCGAGGGCGCCCGCCGGCGCCGTGTGATCATCCCGGACTCGGCCCACGGCACGAACCCGGCTTCTGTGACGCTCAGCGGCTACGAGGTCGCCACAGTCGGGACGAACGCGCGCGGCGGGGTCGATCTCGAGGCGCTCCGCGCGTTGCTGGACGACGACGTTGCAGGCATCATGCTCACGAACCCGAGCACCCTTGGGCTGTTCGAGGAGGACATCGTAGAGATCGCCGAAGCGGTGCACGACGTCGGTGGACTCTTGTACTACGACGGTGCCAACCTGAATGCGATCCTGGGGATCGTGCGGCCGGGAGACATGGGCTTCGACATCGTGCACCTGAACGTGCACAAGACCTTCGCCACCCCGCACGGTGGGGGAGGGCCGGGCGCAGGTCCGGTGGCAGTGTGCGCCAAGCTGGCCCCTTTCCTGCCCGGCCCGAGGCCCACGCGTGGCGAAGCCGGCTACGAGCTCAGGATGCCCGAGCGCTCGATCGGGCGAGTGCACTCCTGGCACGGAAATGCGGTGGTCCTGCTCCGCGCTTGGATGTACCTGCGCCTGAACGGTGGCGACGGCCTGAAGCGGGTCTCGGAGATAGCCGTGCTCAACGCGAACTGGTTCAAGGAACGCCTCCGCGGGGTATACGACATCGCCTACGACAGGCCCGTGATGCACGAGTGCGTCGTCTCGGCGAAGTCACTTCACCACGAGGTGGGTCTCAGCGCGCTGGACGTGGCGAAGCGCCTGATGGAACTCGGTTTCCATCCCCCGACGATCTACTTCCCGCTCATCGTCGAGGAGGCTCTCATGGTCGAGCCGACCGAGACCGAGAGCCCGCAGACCTTGGCCGCGCTCGCGGACGCCTTCGTTCAAGTCGCCCGCGAGTCGCGTGGAGCCGGGAACGCGGATGACGCCAAAGCCGCCCCGCGAACCACCCCGGTCGGGCGCCTCGATGATGCCCGGGCGGCCCGCAAGCTCGTGGTGACATTCGACCAGCGCCGGGCGGACTAGGACGCCACGTCGGCTCTGGATCGAGGGCGCCATCGCCACCGGGAGGATGAAACCGGGGCAGGACTAACCTCAGGGCGTGGGTCGCGCGTGGTTTTCACGTCGGGCGGTCCTGCTGCATCTGACCGCGCTCGTGGTGGTCCCTGGCTGTCTGGCCCTCGGATGGTGGCAGTTGCATCGCGCCCTGTCGGGCAACACACTCAGCTGGGCTTATACCGTCGAGTGGCCGTTCTTCGCGGCCTACGGCGCGTACATGTGGTGGAGGATCGTCCACGAGCAGCCGACGGGGGCCTCGCCGAAGCCGTCGCGCCCGGCAGAGGACGCGCCTTTGCCAAGCGGGCCGGACCAGTCCGAGGAGGACGACGAGGAGCTCGCCGCTTACAACCGTTACCTGGCCGAGCTGCACGCCGCGGACGAGCACAAGCTACGTTGAGAGGTTCGTGGACCAGGCCAGGCGAGCGACACTCATCCGCTACCGGGTGATGGCATACGTCGTCGGCGTCGGCCTGCTGGTGCTCGTACTCGTCGGTGTGCCACTCCAGTACGCGGCCGCCAAGCCGGCTGTCGTCCAGGTCGTCGGCCCGATCCACGGGTTCTTGTACATCGTCTACCTCGTGACTGTGGCCGATCTCGCCCACCGGTTCCGGCTCGGTCTCGGCCAGGTGATCGCACTGGTGGCAGCGGGATTCGTGCCTTTCCTAGCGTTCGTCGCCGAGCGGTGGATGACGCGGCGCGTCGCCGCGCAGGGCGCCGATCTCACCAGAGGGACGCATGTCCCAGGAAGGCGCTGAGAGATGCGGCAATGAGCGGGGACATCTTCGTGGAGTCCGGGGCACTGGGCAGGCCCGCCGCGATCGTCCACGGTGGCGCCGGGGAGTTCGTGCGGGCGCGGTCGCCGTCCCAGCTCGCCCGGCTCGAGGAAGGCCTTTCCGACGCGCTCGAGGCTGCGTGGGAGGTGCTGGGGGCAGGCGGCCGCGCCCTGGATGCCGTCATCGAAGCCGTCGCGTGCATGGAAACCTCGGGGATCTTCAACTGTGGCAGGGGTGCCGTCGCCACTTCGCAAGGCACGGTCGAGACCGACGCAGCTGTCATGGACGGAACGACCGGACGCTTCGGGGCGATCTGTGCTGCGACATGGCCGGAGAGCCCTGTGCGCGCCGCCCGGGCAGTCATGGTACTGGGAGGACCCGCCGAGGGACCGGTCCTGCTTGCCGGCGCCGGCGCCGACCGGTTCTGTGAGAGTGCGGGCCTGCCTGCGATGGCCCCGGCCTTGCTGTGCGGCGAAGGGGTCGTGCCGATCTCCCGCAGCGGGACGGTGGGCGCGGTCGCCCTGGACGATGACGGCCATCTCGCCACCGCCACGTCCACGGGCGGGCGTCTCGGCAAGCTGCCCGGGAGGGTTGGCGACTCACCGATCGCCGGGGCGGGAACATGGGCAGACGACCGGAGCGTCGCGGTTTCGGCAACCGGCGAGGGCGAGTCTTTCCTCGTGGCCGGCTTCGCCCACCGGGTCGACTGGTGCGTCATGGAGGGAGCCCCGCTCAAAGCGGCCCTGACCGACGCGCTGGAGTCGGTCCGCTCACGAGGGGGTCATGGCGGCGCGATCGTGCTTGCGAACGATGGCGGTTTCGCCGTCGCGTTCGATACATCAGCCATGGCACGCGCCTGGCGCGGCCAGGTTTGCTCGACGGTCCGAGCTCTTCGGCCCCGGGAGGAGTGAGCGGGGGACCGTTCACAAAGTGCCGGTGACGACGGCTACGGCCCGCGGTGCGGCCTCGGTCTGATCAGCCTACGCAGGTGCGATCGCCGGGCCCGGCGCGAGCACGATGCGGTCCCGTCCCTCGGCTTTGGCCCGGTACATGGCTGCGTCGGCGACATTGACCACCTCGTCGAGGACGGCGCCGTGTCGCGGGAAGAACGCCACCCCTATCGAGGCGGTCACGCGCGGTACGCCGTGTCCCGGCGCAGGCAGTTTCGCGAGAACCTCCCGCACCGCTTCGGCGACCCGCAGGGCGCCGGCCTCGTCGGTGTTGTGGAGCATCAGGAGGAACTCCTCGCCACCGTAACGAACGGCTGCGTCGCCGTTGCGGAGTGTGCCCTGTATCGCACGTCCCACGTTGCGGAGCAGGGCGTCACCGGCCATATGACCGCACTGGTCGTTGACCCGCTTGAAGTGGTCGAGGTCTAACAGGAGGATTCCCATCTGAGTCCCGGCACGGCTGGAGAGAGCGGCTTCGCGCGTCGCCAGTTCGTCCCACCAGCGGTGGTTGAGCAGTCCGGTCAAGGTGTCGGTCATCGCGCGCAGCTCCAGCTCCGCGTACAGCTGCGCGTTGCGCCAGGCGGCAGCCGTGATGTAGCCGAAGAGGGCACAGCGCTCGAGGTCCTCTTCGGTGAACTGGTTCCGGCCGTTGCGCCACATGTCTATGACTCCGAGCCGGTGGTCGCCCGCGATGAGGGGTACGACGAGGAGGGACTCCTCCAGGGTCGACTCGTCCTGTCCGGGGATCGACACGGCTTCGGAGTGGCTGCGCGTGTCCGGGCAGTTGTACGGGTAGCCGCGCAGGAACGCCCAGCCCGTGATCCCCCTGTCCATCGAGATGTCCATTTCGTTGAGCCCAGCGAGCTCTTCGCCGGCGAGGACGCGCGCTCGGAGCCGGTACCGGTCCCAGTCCGCCTCGAAGATCGCAAACCGATCGGCTCGCACCGTCAGCGGCAGGCGTTCGGCGGTCACCTGAAGGATCCGGGTTGGATCGTGCTCGGCCTGCATCAGCCGGGCGGCCTCCCCCAAGGACCACGCAAAGTCCTGGGCATCGAGCGCCGCCCGCCCGGTGGTCGGCAGTTTGGCGACGAAGGCCGGGGCGTCCAGTGCTTCGCCCGGCGCGGTGAGAACCCGCACTCCTTGCCTGCGGAACCAGGCGGGCGTGACGACCTCATCTCCGGGCTCCGCCGCTGCTGCATCGAGCACGGCGGGCGACCCCAGGTGCGGGCCGATGCCCAGTCTCACTCCCAGCCCTATCAAGCGCTGGGCAATGGCGTCGTCGACGATGCCGCGGAGAATGACGTGCGCATTGAGCCTGGCGCAATAGGCGAGGAGGCCTGCGAGCTCGGCGCGAGCCCGGATTCCCGTCGACACGTAGTCGGTGTAAGTGGGATCCAAGATCACAAAGCTCGGTATCAGGTCACCCACGGGCCGCCTGCTGAGCACGCCGGGCGCGACGTCCGCGAGTGCGACGAGGAATCCCCGATCGCGCAGCTGCTCGACCCTGCGACCGACCAGCTCGGGTTCCTCGAGCGCTGCCGACTCGGAGATCACCCAGGCGATCTCTCCCGGTGCGACGGCGACGTCGTCGGCCGTGGCCCAAGGGTCGAAGGAATCGTCCCGGAGAAGATCTGCGGTCAGCGGCAGGAACAACAGAGCGGGACTCGTGTACTGGACGGCCGGCAGCGAGGACCGGATGAACGCGCGTGTGTCGTTGCGCAACGAAGAGCGGGGGAGGGCCTCGTAGCCGAACACCGTGCGGTCCTGGAGATCCATCACGGGCTGCAGCGCGACGGGAGCAGAACGGCCGGAGGAATCTTTTGGTGGCTCGTCGCTGCCCAGCGCGGACCCTCGCACACACAAAGCGTAGAACGATAAGAGACCCCTCGGGCCCGGGGCCAGGACCCGAGGGGAATTGAGCCCGGGCGAGCCGGCGAGTTGGGGGTAGAGTCCCGCGACATGAGCGCCGGGGAGCCTGGTTCGAGGTGTCGCGCCTTGCGGAGGGGTCAGGGTCTGTGACCGCAGACGAGGCGGACGGCCCGGGATCGGGCCTCCGGGTCGTGTGGTCAAGGTCTAAGCCGGTACGACTGGCTGTCGAAACCCTGGCCGTACTGGCTGCGTTCAGCGGTCTCGTGGTTCTCCTTTACGCAAGATCGGCCCACGACCTGGCCGCGACCTCCGACAGGGCGACCATCGTCCTCGAAGGCCAGGCGATGGCCAGCGGTCACCTGCTCCTCCAGGGCTGGAACCTGACTTTCGCCTCGTACTGGACGAGTGATGCGCCGTTTTACGACGCGGCCATCCGCCTTTTCGGGCTACGGCCGGAACTCCTCTACGCGGGACCTGCGGTCATGGCTGCACTTGTCGTCATCTCGGGCGTGTTCATCGCCCGAGAGGGTTGCCGGGGCGCGTCGGCGGTCGCCGGGGGCGTCGCCGTCATTGCGCTCCTCGGTCTCGCCACGCCGGCCATGACGCTCTTTTTCGTCGGAAGGGGGTTCCACATCAGCACGGCGCTGTACGCGCTCTTGGCGTTCGGCGCGCTCAGGCGGGGACGCTTTGGCTGGGGATGGTTCCTGGCGGTGGTCCTGCTCGCGGCCGGGATGCTCGGAGATCTGCTGCTTGTCGCCTACGCCGTAGTGCCCCTCGTCCTTGCGGGTGTCGTGGCAGCCCTGCGCCAACGAAGGTGGCAGGGCGCAGTCCCGGACGTCTCCGCCGCTGTCGTCGCCGTGGCGCTCGCCGCTCTCGCGCGCCGGATCGCAGAGGCCGAGGGCGCGTTCAGGTCGCAGGCGGCGCTTTCCCTAGTGCAGCTAGGCCAGATGTTCTCGAACCTGGGACACATGCCAGGTTATGTGTCGGACCTCCTCGGCCTGACGAACGGCCTGCGTCACAATGGGGGAGTCCCATTCGGGCTTCGCGAGGTACATGTCGTGGGTGCACTCTGCGTGCTGGCCTGCCTTGTGGCCGCTGTGGCAACCCTCGTCGTCGGTGCCCGACGCGGGGTGTCGGGACGGCTCCCTGCGGCCGGGCCCGAGACCTGGCGGCTCGACGACATCCTCCTGATCGCGGCGGTCTGCTCTGCGGTGTCCTTCGTCGCGCTCGCACGGGCCGACCAGAGCGGGGTCCGCTACCTCACCGTGACAGTCGTGTTCGCCTGCGTTCTCACCGGTCGCCTGATTGCCCGCGGCTGGTCGAAGCTCCCGCCCGGCGGCCCGGCCCGCGTCCTCGCGGTCGTCGGCGTCGTCGTGTCTCTGGGATTCGCAGCGGGAGTCGGTTACTCACTCGCCCGGCCTGAGCCGTCTTACCCGGTCACGGCGTTGGTCTCCTGGCTGGAGGCTCACAATCTGCGATGGGGGATCGGCGACTACTGGGCCGCCAGCATCACGACGGTCCAGAGCAGCGGGGAGGTCATCGTACGGCCGGTGGCGGCCTCGAATGGCGGCGCCATTCAGGAGATGACGACCCTGTCGCAGTCGAGCTGGTACACCGGTCAAGAGTGGCAATTCCTCGTGTACAGCAAGCCCGTAATCGACAACGTCGACCTCGACGCTGCGCTTCGGACCTGGGGACCACCTACCGAGATCCACGTCATCGGCCCGTACCACGTCCTTGTTTGGAACCATCCCGTGGTGCTCCCGAGTCCCGCACCCGGGCAGATCGCGGGCATCGAAGGACAATGAGGCGCCACTGGCGCCGCGCAGCCCGACGTCCTCACCGGGCACGCGGCGACGTTGCTAGGCTCGTGCGAACATGGCTTCGGAGCTGCCCGGTCAGCGCCGGGCGGAAGGCTTTGTGTCTCCCGAGTGGATCTCCGATAGGAACGGCACCTGCGCCCTGACACCAGGGGAGGTTCTGGGCACGGCCTGTCCAGTCGCAAAGGATATGGGGAGGCCGTCAGGGACGGTGAGGGTGGAAGAGTGCCGATCTTGAACTCGGGGTCATGGGTGGTCGTCGGACTGGACAATGGCGGCAACTGCAACAGCGCGACAGTGCTGGACGATTCGGGGCGCTTCTTGGTGGAGACGTTGGTCGAGAGCCCGAGCCGCGTCCGGGAAGGGCCGGAGGTGGCAATTGAAGCCCTTCTCGACTCCTTCGACGGGGTGCTCGACCTCACAGGTGTGGAGCGGGATTCGGTGCGCGCCGTCGGCCTCGGGACACCGGGGCCCGCCAGTGCCGATGGGGTGATCTCCTCGAAGGGAGCGACGAACTTCTATGAACCGCGCTGGCGCGGGTTCGACATCCGCGGAGCGCTCGAGCGTCGCTTGGGCGTTCCCGTCCTTTACAACAACGACGGCAACGCCGCTGCGCTCTACGCCCACCACGCGCACTTCGGCCAAGACTGGGCGTCGCATTCGTCGGTCTCGGCGATCGTCGGCACAGGCCTGGGGGGAGGAGTGATAGAGGCCGGGCACGTGATCTGTGGGGCCGCAGGGATGGCGGGCGAGCTCGGCCATGTCCACATACCGATGCAAGGGCTCCTCGCTGAAGGGCAGCCGATCCCCGAATGCAACTGCGGCTTCGTGGGTGACGTCGAGAGCGTCGCGTCGCTGACCGGGATCGAGCGCAACCTTCTGCCGTACTGGCTGACGCGCTTCCCGGACCACGAGCTCGCGAGGAAGGGGTCGATAAGGGAGGCGGCGAAGCTCGTCCGAAGCTACGCGGATTCGGAGGACCCGCTCGCGCTGGAGATCTTCAACCAGCAGGCGATGGCGCTCGGCCGGCTCTTTACGATCGCGGGCAACTTCATCGACCCGGGCGCCTACTTCGTCGGAGGCGGCGTGGTCGAGGCCTCCCCCCGGTTCCGTGAGTGGTTCCTCGCACGCGTGCGCGAGCACACCCTCCTGCGCCAGGAGCAACTGGAGGTCGCGGCGTTCGCGCTCATCGCCGACCTGGACATGGCAGGTGCGAGAGGGGCCGCCCTCGCAGCTTTCGACTCGCTCGAGGTCTGATCGGGCCGATCGCGGGCGCCAGCGGCGTGGCGGACGCGGGGAGCCTTCCGCCCGCCCGCGGTGATACGAGGCGGCTCACGGACCGCAGCATTGCCAAGAGCAGTTACGCTTTACGACTGTGGATGCCCCAGGGCATCGAAACGGCCCTATCCAGACAGCGCAATTCTCGCCCGACGGGTTTCGTCTGGCAGCGGAGTTCATGCCGCACATCGTGTGGATGGCGACCCCTGACCGGTTGATCGAGTACGTCAACAGCCAGGCCACTGAGTACGTCGGCTTGCCCTCCGAGGACCTGTCCGGGTGGAAGTGGATCACGGTGCTGCACCCCGACGATGCCGGTCGTGTCCAGGCGGCCAGGGATCTCGCCGCCAAGACCCATGCCCCTATCGAGCTCGAGTGCCGCCTCAGGCGCTTCGACGGGCAGTACCGATGGCACGAGATACGTTCCCGTGCGCTGTTGGACGAGGACGGCAGCATCCGCAAGTGGATAGGCACCGCTATTGACATCGAGGACCTGAAGAGCGCCGAAGCCGGTCTGCGCATCTCCAGGCGCGACGTGGAAGAGGCTCTGATGCTGCTCGAAACCCTGCAGGCCAACGTGCCCATCGGGTTCAGCCTCGTCGACACCGACTTCCGCTACCTGCGCATCAACGAGACCCTGGCCGAGTCCAACGGCTTGTCGGTTGCCGAGCACATCGGCCGACGCGCCGCGGACGTCGTACCGGACCTGTGGTCGCAGATAGAGCCTTACTACACGCATGTCCTGGAGACAGGCGAACCAGTCCTGAACGTCGAGATCGAGCGCACCGCAACAGACGACCCTTCACAAGTCCGCAGCTGGCTGGAGAGCTATTACGCCGTCACGGTGGAGGGGAAGAACATCGGGGTGGGGGCCATCATCGTCGACGTCACCGAGCGCAAGCACGCGGAACGGACGCGATCGGAGCTCACCCAGGCCGCCGCGGACGCCATGGCGGCCATGGTCGAGGTGAGAGACCCTTACACCTCGGGCCATCAGAGCCGCGTGGCCACCATCGCCTCGGCGATCGCCGTCGAGATGGGGCTCGACCAAGACACTGTCGATGGCATCGATCTCGCGGCACGCATCCACGACATCGGCAAGATCGGGACACCCGCTGAGGTCCTGAGCCGCCCCAGTAAGTTGAGCCCGATGGAGTGGGAGCTCATCAAGGTCCACGCCAAAGCCGGTGCGGACATAATCAAAGGGATCTCGTTCCCATGGCCGGTGGCCGAGACGATCGCGCAACACCACGAGCGCCTGGACGGTTCGGGGTACCCGTCCGGACTTCGGGGGGAGCAGATCTGCCTCGGGGCACGCATCATCGCCGTGGCCGACACGGTGGAGGCCATGTCGTCACACAGGCCCTACCGCGCCGCACTCGGGGTGGACGCTGCAATCGCCGAGATCGTGAGCCAGCGCGGCAAGCTCTTTGACGAGGCCGTGGTGGACGCGTGCGTCGCCCTTGTGCGTAGCGGGCGGATCGGTTTCGAGACGACCTGGGAATCAACCTGACACTCGGCGTTCTGGACCGTCGTCAACAACGACCTCCGTGCCGAGCTTGCCGGAGAGGAAGTCTGAGAGCCCGTGAACGCGCGGAGGCAGGCAAGCCCGGCGGACATCAGTTGGGCCAGACCGGTGGCCTGTCCGTCGTTCCGGTGCAACCGTCCGTAGGCTGACACGAGCGCAGAGCAGCGCTCAGCCGACGAGAGCGACCACCGCGTCCGCCGACAGTGGGCGAGCGAAGAGGAATCCCTGACCCTGATCGCAGTCCAACCCCGTAAGGGTGCGGAGTTGATGGGTCGTCTCGATGCCCTCGCCGACAACGGTTATGCCGAGCGCGTGGGACATCGCGGTTACGGCCGCGACAATTTCGCGGTCGCGTGCACTGCGGCCGATCTGTGCCACGAAGCTCCGGTCGATCTTCAAAATGTCGACCTTCATCCGCTGCAGGTGCGCGAGTGATGAATAGCCGGTTCCAAAGTCGTCGAGGGCGAGGCGCACGCCGAGCTGTGAGAGCGCTGACAGCGTCTGTTGAACGTCGCCCCACTCGCCGACGAACGCCGTCTCGGTCATCTCGAGGCAGAGCCGGGGAGCGTCGATGCCGCGGTGGTGGAGCAACTCGGCCACACGCCCGGCGAAGGAAGGGTCGGACAGCTCGGCTCCAGACACGTTAACGGCCATTGTGAACTTGGCGGGCCAGCCATCGCTGCAGGTCCACTCGGCGAGCTGGCGACACGCCTCGTTCAAGACGAACGAGTCGATCCTGCCGATGAGCCCGTGCTGCTCGGCGAAGGGGATGAAGCTGTCGGGCGTGACAACGCCGCGCTCTGCATGCTGCCAGCGAACCAGCGCTTCGACGCCGATCAAGGACTGGTCGTCCAGCGAGAAGAGGGGTTGGTAGAGGAGGAACAGCTCGGCTTCCTCGACGGCGCGGCTCAGTTCGGCCTGGAGACGGCTGGCCAGGGTACCGATGCGCTCGCAGGCATCGAAGACCCGGTAGCGGTCACGACCCGTTTCCTTGGCCTCGTACATCATCGCGTCAGCGTCGCGGATCAAGTGCCGGGGATTGGTGAGGGGATCGCGAGTGACCACGATCCCGACGCTGCAGGTGAGGGAGAGGTCTCGCCCGTCGTCCACATAAGGGGCGCGGATCCCCTGCACGATGCGCTCGCCGATGAGACCGATGTCGTCGTCATCGCGCAGGTCCCCGCACAGCAGCACGAACTCGTCGCCGCCGAGGCGGGCGACGGTGTCAGCGTGGCGAGAGAGCCCCGAGAGCCTGTGGCCGACTTCGGCGAGGACCTGGTCGCCGGCGTCGTGACCGAAGGAGTCGTTGATCGCTTTGAAGTGGTCGAGGTCCACGTACAGGACCGCAAGCCGACCGGGTTGCCGCTCAAGACCTGCCACAGCCTGGGTCAGGCGGTCCATCAGGGCGACCCTGTTCGCCAGACCGGTCACTGGGTCGTGCAAGACCTGGTAGGCCAAGGCGCTCTCCGCCCTGATCTGCGCCGTCACGTCGCGGGAGATACCGAACGTGCCGATTATCTGCCCGCGCTCGTCGCGAAGGGGCATCTTGGTTGTTGAGACCCAGGGACTCATTCCGTTGCGGAACGTCTCCCGCTCCAACTTCCCCACCATCGGCTCGCCGGTACGGATGATCCGCTGCTCGTCCTCGAAGGCAGCAGAAGCATGTTCCTTGCTGAAGAAGTCGAAGTCGGTCTTGCCGATTATCTCGTCCGCGGTGCGGTCCGGGGTTATCGCGGCGATCCAACCGGCACTCACGAGGAGGAAGCGGCTGCGCACGTCCTTGAAGTACACGCGCTCTTCGGTCGTGGCGAGAAGATTGCCCATGCAGGTGAGCTTGAGCTCTCGTAGCGTTTCGCTCTCCTGGGACCACTGTTGCTGCAACTTCGCCTCAGTCATCTCGACTCCTGCGGGGGGATCGATGAGTACTATCGGCCGATTCCTGTCGAATGTTTAGCGTCCAGCCTGGGGCAAGATCGTCGTTTCAGTGAAACTGCCAAGTTCTGCAAGCGCTGTGACAGCCCCCGAACCTCAGTGCCGCGTTGACGTCGGTCGTGCCGGAAGGCGACATTGCCTTGGGCCCAGGGCGTCATGCGCGGCACCAGGCCGGGAAGGCGTGAGAGCGCCTGAGTGGCGGTGATTTCGTCGGTCGGGGCTGTCCCCGAGCGTCCTCAGCCGACCAGCGCGACCACTGCCTCCGGCGACAGTGGGCGGGCGAAGAGGAAGCCCTGGCCCTGGTCGCAGTCCAAACCGGCGAGAGCATCGAGCTGGTCGTTTGTCTCTATGCCCTCGCCCACCACCGTCGTGCCGAGAGCGTGCGACATCGCCATCACAGCTGCGACGATTTCGCGGTCGCGGGGGCTCCTGCTGATCTGTGCCACAAAGCTCCGGTCGATCTTCAGCACGTCGACCTTCACGTGCTGCAGGTGGGAGAGCGTCGAGTAGCCGGTCCCGAAGTCGTCGAGGGCGAGGCGGACACCGAGTCTTGGTAGTGCTGCCAACGTCTCTTGGACGTCGCCGTATTCGCCGATGAGCGCGGTCTCTGTTATCTCCAAGCACAGGAGGGTGGGGTTGATGCCATGGCTGTTGATCACTTGGGCGACGTGCTCGGCGAATCCGGGATCCGACAGGTCGGCGCCGGAAACGTTGACCGCCATGGTGAACTTGCTGGGCCAGCCCTCACGGGACGTCCATTCCGCGATCTGGCGACAGGCCTCGTTCAAAACGAACGAGTCGATCCTGCCGATAAGCCCGTACTGCTCGGCGAAGGGGACGAAATCGTCGGGCAGCACGACCCCGCGCCGGGGATGTCGCCAGCGCACCAGTGCCTCGACGCCGATCAGGGACCTGTCCTCCAAGGAAAAAAGCGGCTGGTAGAGAAGGAAGAGCTCTGTTTCCTCGATCGCGCGGCTCAGTTCTGCCTGGAGGATGTTCGCCTGGGCGCCCACGCGCTGGGCCGAGTCGTAGACGCGGTAGCGGTTCCGGCCTGACTCTTTCACCTCGTACATCGCCTCGTCCGCGTCGCGGATCAACTGCTCGGGCTCGGCACGGGGATTGCTGGTGATCGCGATCCCGACGCTGCACGTGATGGTGAGGTCGCACCCGTCCTCGATGTAGGGGGCGCGAACCTCCCGAACGATCCGGTCCCCGATGAGGCCGACGTCATCTTCATCGCGCAGTGTCCCGCATAGCACGACGAACTCGTCTCCGCCGAGGCGGGCGACGGTGTCGGAATGCCGTGAGAACTGCGAGAGTCGCCGTCCGATCTCGACGAGTACCTGGTCACCGGCATCGTGGCCGAAAGTGTCGTTTATCTCCTTGAAGTGGTCCAAGTCGACATATAGGACCGCAAGCCGACCTGGCTGGCGTTCGAGCGCGACGAGTGCCTGGGAAAGCCTGTCCATCAAGGCGACCCGGTTCGCCAGACCAGTCACCGGGTCATGGAGGACCTGGTAGGCCAGAGCGTTCTCGGCGTTGACCTGCGCCGTCACGTCGCGCGAGATCCCGAAGGTGCCGATTATCTCGCCCTGCTCGTCGCGAAGAGGGCCCTTTGTGGACGCGACCCAGGGACCGGTCCGGTCGCTGAACGTCTCCTGCTCCAACTTTCCGACCATCGCCTCGCCTGTGCGGATGATCCTCTGCTCGTCAGCGAGGGCGACAGCGGCGTGTTCCTCGGTGAAGAAGTCGAAGTCCGTTTTCCCGATGACCTCCTCCAAGGTGCGGCCAGGGGCTGCCGTGGCCAGCCAACCGGCGCTGACCAGGAGAAACCGGCTCTGCAGGTCCTTGAAGTAGATGCGCTCGACGGTGCTGTTCAGAAGGTTGCGCATGCAGATGCGCTCGATCTCGAGCAGCGGCTCGCTCGTGAGCGAGGTTTGTGGATCCAGCTTGCCCTTATCCATCGCAACTCCTGCTCCGCAACCGAACAGTACTATCGACCGATTCGCCAATAGCGATTAGTCGGAGTCGACGGGCTCGCCCGTGGACGCGGGGGAGTCCGACATGTTTGTTCGTGGTTTGCACGCCCCCCGGTGCTTTTGGTCGCGGTCCTGTTCGGAATCGTCTTCGGATCGGGCGACCAGTACCCGGGCAGCCTCGCGAGCCCAGGAGGATGGACCGAGTCGTTGAGCCTGTTGTCTGCTCCATGGCTCGTCCTGCCGCTCGCCTTCGGTTGCAGCCAACTGCGGGTCAGGCGCGCGGCGACAGCCGGTCCCGTCGTCACCATGACGGCGCTGTTCAGTTACTTCCTCATGATCATGGGTCCTTTCGAGGGAAGGCGGTGGGACCTGACCCTTCACGAGATCCGCGCTGTGTTCTTCTCGAACACGACGAACTTCTTCGTAGGCTTGATGACCGGACCGCTCTACGGATTGCTCGGACAGCGCTGGCGGACGCGGCGGGCGTGGATCAGCGCCTTATTGGTGGCCGGCGCCCTTTGTCTCGAGCCCTTCGCGCTCATTGTCGCCGGCAGGACTCTCGCAGGGAGATGGACCACCGTTTGGACACTCGCCGCGGGAACCGCAACGGCGGGCTACTTCGCCATCGCGGACTTGGCGTACCCACGGCGCCGTTCAGAATTGACGACTCGGAACTAGCGAGAAGGGGCAGGCCCGTCTCGGCCTCCCGGTGCGACCGCGTGTGCGCTGAGCTTGTCGGCCCGGCAGAGCCTTGCCTCATGCGCTGTCACGTCTTGCATGACCTTCGCTCTCATCGCCGACCCGGACGTCGCCGCTGCAAGGGCGGCCGCTCTGGCAGCTCTCGACCTACTCGACCGCTCTGATCGGGGAGGATTCTCCAGGGCTTTGCGATACCCAGAGCACCCCGTCAGGGGTCACACACAAGGCTCATGCACCAGGTCACTGCTTAGTGGTTCATCGGGCAGGTGCGCGCAGGATAGTATTTTGTGTCCGCGGGCGGCGAGCACCGG
The DNA here is from genome assembly GCA_050015175.1 of Acidimicrobiales bacterium. Classification (GTDB taxonomy): domain Bacteria; phylum Actinomycetota; class Acidimicrobiia; order Acidimicrobiales; family Bog-793; genus Fen-455. The sequence goes on from JBEKBX010000003.1 coordinate 36,763, forward strand.
GCATTGCGCTTAGGAGGAAGATCATGTCTTCTCACGGTTGGGCTGCACGGAAGGTTCTGGCACTTGTAGTGACGCCAGTGACGATGCTGACCGTCATTACAGGTCTCGCTCCTAGTGCGAGGGCGGCTTCACCCGTAATCTCACTTCCACTAGTCACGTCTTTCACGGTGTCACCCAATTCCCTGTCCAGCAAGGGCGGGACTTTGACTTTGAAGGCGGAGCTCAAGTACGCCAAGGTTTGCACGCTTTCGGTAGCACCGGCCGTCAAGGGACTGCCCGAGAAGAACTTCTCGTGTGTCGCCGGCTCGTTCTCGAGGTCGTTCCCAGTCGCCCGGGACACGGGCGCGATACCTGAGACTTACACCTTCAGTCTTAGCGTGAGTAACAGGGAGGGCACGACAAGAGCCACGAATGCCGTTGCCACAGTAGGGGCCGCCCCTCCGCCAATTTCCTTCGGCGTCAGGAGCGAGAACCTAGGAACAGTGGGGGTATCGATTCACAGCACGAACTACGAAGTCCGGGTCACCAACAACAGCAAGCTGCCTCAGACCCTCGGTGGCTTCAACATCGTCGGAGTAAACGCCTCCGATTTCGGCGTCCCCAGCAACGACTGCGCGGGCATCGTGTTGTCGCCGAGCGGAGGCGAGTGCTCGTTCGCCGTCGACTTCGTCCCGACCAGTACCGGGACGCGCTCGGCCACCCTGGAGCTGACTGACCAGAGCTGGGGGCCCTCGGGTTCGCCCGCGATGCTGCCGCTGTCGGGGATTGGCGTCTTTTCGGAGATCGCGATCAGTGCTTCGCCAACGTTCTACACACACGGCAATGTCAACTTCGCCGTTCAAGGTGTCGACACGACGACAACCCCGTTGTACATCACCATCCAAGACGCCTCGTCAACTGTTCCGCTGTACGTCAGTTCGATCGGTGTCAGTGGCCAGAACTACTCCGATTTCGGTGTCAGCGCCGGGAACTGCGGGGGCACTGTGATCGACCCTGGAGCGCAATGCCAGTTCACGGTGACTTTCACACCGACGGCGTCAGGGTTGCGCAAGGACCAGATCGACGTCTACGGGAACATGTCGGGCGGTGTCTGGACAATTCCCGAGAGTGGGATGGGACAGTACGCGACGCTCACCTTGGACAACCCGCCTGGTACGCCGATCTCTGCGATCCCCTTCGGGACCACGACTGCCAACGAGAATTCCACCATCACGGTGACCAACACCAGCAAGCAGGTGTTCCTGGTTTTCGGAGGATCGTCAGGAGTGGCGGGACCGAACGCACCCGACTTCAGTTGGTCGCCCGGTAGTTGCGCCGCTGGCGGCGACGAGCTTGGCCCCCTGCAGAGCTGCTCTTTCACGGTGACTTTCCAACCGCAGCTTCCAAACATAGAGGACTACGGTACTTTCTCCCTCTACGACAACGCCCAATCCGGTTCCCAGACGTTCAATTTGACGGGCTACGAGTCATAGCGGCCCGTTGGCGGAACGGTTGGGTACCGGCCTGTCGGGGCCCATCGGAACGCTGCCCTTTGTCCAACAGATGTAGGGCCTTTGAGAGCCGGACAGCATGGTCGTGGCCGCCTTTAGGATCGGCCGAGCACGCGCAGGTGCCTTTTCGACTTCAATTTCGCCCAAACGGCACACGCAACTGGAACACGCGCGCCGAGACGAGTTAGTTGCTCGCGACTGTCACTGTGCAAGCTGCCCTGTGGCACGGCAACGGGCTGGTGAGTTTGGCGGGAAGTGATGGGCGCGGCCGTACACGGCCCAGGGTGGGGGAGTGCCACCTCGGAACGGTTTGCCTTGAGGTCTTCGTCGCTCGAGATTCAAGCAGGAGTGTCCGGGAATAACGGACAAAGCCCGCGGTTCTCTCTGTCGCACTGTGGCAGCCTGCGATTGCCTTCACATGTGCATCGGCCTGGACTTGCCCCGTCTTACTTCGTTCGCATCCGAGTGTGGTTGCCGCATCAGGGAAGGCCCGCCAGTCGTACCGTGCTTAACTCCGGACGAGTCACGCAACGCATCGATCGTGACGAGTCACGCGATGCGACACTCCGTCTGTGTCTCCCGCTTCCAATCGAGCCGGACAAGGAGGTCCAGGAGCCGACGCAGCTTGCAGGTGCGGTTACAGGGACGCATCCGTGGACCTTGTAGCCGGTGTTGTCGGCAACCCACGATGAAGGCTGTTGTCAACGCGACGGAGTCAACCCTCGCTAACAGAATGTTGGCAACCTCGAGAGAACTTCTCGTCCGGTACTCGAATCGCCGAGATTCGCAAGAGGCAGCAGTTCCCGCAGGACTCCGATGTATTCTCGTTCAGTGGGAACCCTGGCGGCGGTGTCGCGCGCGGTGGGTCGCCATGCGATTCCGCTCACGGGAGCGATTGTTCTCATGGGCGTGTATATGGGAGGAAGTCTTTACGTCATACCCCACATGCACCACTGGCATGAATGGGTATATCCTTTCGACCTCTTCAATTACTTCTTCCTCGCCCGCTACATCAGTATCGGCAATTATCAGCAGCTCTATGGCCAGTTCCTTGGCCAAACGGCCCTGACGACAACGCCGGGGGCCGTCGTCGCGCTGGTACCGGTGTGGGTGGTGAGCCATGCCGCCGGGATCTGGGTCAACTTGTCGGCGCGACCTCAGCGTTACCCGACCGTGTGGCTCATACTCGGCCCGTATCAAGTGCTCCTTAGCGCACCAGTACTGTTCGTTGCCGACGCCGTTGCGGTGCACATTGGTGCTTCGCGTGCTCGGCGGCTGCTGATCTGCGCGGGCGAGGTGTACGTGCTCTGCAACGTGCTCACGTGGGGCCACCCGGAGGACGCAGTCGCGGTGGCATTTCTTCTTTATTCCTGCCTTGCAGCATCGGACAGGCAATGGCCGAAGTCAGCTTGGTTGTTTGGTGCCGCCGTCGCGTTCCAGCCCTTCGTCCTACTCGCGCTGGCTCCGGTGTTCTTCCCCGCAGGCTTGAGGAGGATTCCTGGTTTGCTGGCTCGAGCAGCGGCACCAGCGGCAGCACTGCTCGTCTTGCCGCTTGCGATGAACTGGTCGGTCACGGAGCAGTCCCTGGTGCTTCAACCAGCGTTTCGCTTGGGTGGTCGTGTGACTCCGTGGATACACCTAGCGCCATCCCTGGCCCGATTCGGGCCCACGACGGAGTACCTTGTGGCGGGCGGACCGGTCCGGCTACTGGGGATCGCCGGTAGCCTCGTCATCGGCCTGTGGTTCTCTCGAGCCCAACGCACCGTCGGTCTGCTCATCGTAGTAGTAGCACTCACCCTGACATTCAGGTGCGTTTTCGAGAGTGTGATCGCGCCTTATTACGTTTTCCCGACAATCACATTCGCACTCGTCAGCCTCAGCGTCGCAACCTGGCCGAGATCTGTCGCCGCAGCTCTCATCGCAGTGATCGTGAACTGGGTCAGCAGCTTCGACCGCGACAGCACTTGGGTTTGGTGGCTAATCGTGGCCGGGCTGGCCGCGTTGGTCGCCGTGTGCTGGTCCCAAGGCATTTCGCGCGAACGTGAGCGTCAGTCCTGGGCGGACAACAACGGATGCGCACTCGCCGGCGATGCACGCGTCATCGCAACATCCCAGCAGCGCCGCTAACGGATACCCGAAGGTCACTTCGGCCTGCAGCTCAATACCGGTCGCATGTCCGCGCGGTCGGCCCTCCGACGATCGATACGTCTTGCGTCACGCCCGTTTCCGGCGTCAACGGTCGCGCCGTCCCAGCGCTCGTTCTTCGAGCGCCCCTTGACACGTCGCTCGGTGGCGTCGTTGCCATACAAGCCCGGCTCAGACCACCGGACCGGAATGGCACGCGGCCTCTTCTCAGTTTCAACTACGTCCTGAGAGACAGCAACACCGGTAGCGGGGGCTGCGCGCCAGCGGGGGATTCCCCAGATCCTCGGTCGCCTGGGCGCCATTCCGAGACTGCCTAACGGAGAAGGGCCGCGGTTCTCCCTGTCGCAGCCTGCCACGGCAGGTCGCCCGCCTGCAGGCGGGGGAGCAGTAGGTCGCGCGCACATCGACTGCGGCAGGCCGGAGGCATTCAGGGCAGATTCGTCGGACTTGCTTCACGGCCGAAGCGCACTTCACGGCCGAAGCGTAAGGTTACGTATTCCCTTACGCGTGTCACGTTTCGACACGCGATATGAACGAACTCGTGCGTCTCCCTCAGTCCACCCGAACGTAGGGCGTCCCGTTTCCCGCCACCCGTGTGTCGGGACAGCGTCGTACAGTCGCGATTGAGATGAGCTAAAGGAGGGAGCCGAAGTGCGGCCGTATGGAACCTCTTCGGCAGACGGCGAAGTAGACGCCGTGCTGCGGTCCGAGCCTCCAGTCGATGGAGCGACTCTCAACGGCTGGGTCTCGCTGGCCGAATGGGCGATCCCCGGCGGTGAGCCGATGCTCGTGTTAATGGGCAGGCCCGAGGCGAGCCTGCTCCAGATGAAGGCCTACTTGCACAGTGGGATCCTGAATATGGTCTGGCGGGTTTACAGCGACGCCGCGAGATCTGCATCGAACTAAGGACTGTTCGAAGCGATTCGCGTTGCAATCCAAGTGTCGCTGAGCCGAGGAGGAGGCCTTCTTGCGGCGGATCGACCGCCGCCCCTCAAAGGCTGGTCGGCAATAACTTCGTCAGCGGGTGCTCGGGCAATGCACCAAGCACTGGTTTCCTCATCCCTAGCCGCCCGCGCAGACCCTCGTCGCCTCGTCGCAGGTCCGGGATTACACAGCTAGAATCGTACATAACGGGCATAGCCCGCGTTTCTCCTTGTCGTAGCCTGCGACGGTAGGCAGCTTGTTTGCAGGCGGGGGAGCAGTAGGTCGCGCGCACATCAACTAGAGCCGGACGTTGGCATTCCGGGCAGACCCGCCGCACCTGGCTAGATCGGGCAGTCATGGCGCCACGGTAGCCGTGACGCGTCCGGTTACGGGTGTTACGGGTCCCACGCCACTCCAGGTGGCTAGGTCGCATCCAAGGGCGGCTCACGCCGCCCATCGTCTCATTGTCCTTCGCATTGTGACCGGCCCGTCAAGGCTTCCCCTCCGGGCGGCGACGCCGGCCTTGACCGGTCTGCGCCAGCTCGCCAGACGCCGACCCTTTGATGATGCAGTTTGCAGGTGCTGTGTTGCAGGGCACGCGCCGGCTCGCGGCTGGCGATCTCGGCTTTCTCGAGCTCGGGGGCGAGTGACTCGCCCAGATCCGCCCGCACAAGCTCGAGTCGCGACCTACGTCGCACAAGTGGCCAGGCCGCCCACGCGAGCAGCACGGCGAAAGCGGCCAGGGCAAGCCACGTTCCAATGAGCAGTCGCTCTGGTAGGTACCAGAGGTGGATCACGTTACGGCCGGCGGGCACCGCGGCCTGCAGCATGAGGCCGTCGTATCCAGACAGCGACAAGGCGCGGCCGTCGACGGTGGCATTCCACCCCGGATAGTCGGTTACGCGCATTATCAGCCGGCTCGGTGTCGAAGCGTCGATAGTGAAGGTCCAGCTGCTCGTCACGGAATGGCTCACCAAAGACACCGGCTCTGAAACGCCCGAACCGCGGTCGGCGATCAAGGAGAACCGCGAAGTGCCGGGAACGGCGTAGAGACGCTCACCCGCGAACGACCCAACGTAGTGGGTGCCCGCAGGTGGTATCGGGTGGACTTGCGGCGCCTGCAGGATCCACGCGATCCCGTACCTACGGGCGAGAGCGGCAGAGTCGATGTCGGGCTCGACATTCTGCTGTCCGCCCCGGAACGTGAAGTAAGCCTGTGGAATAATCGGGTCGTAGGCGGCGAACTCGGCGAGCTCGTAGCCGAGGTTGACTTCCGGATAGAAGGCGGCATGCGCGATTAGCCTCGGTTGTGACGGCGCTCCGGTGTCTATCCCGACGAGACCCGAGCCCACGACCGCCTTCAACCGTGCAATCGCCGGCGTGACGGGGAAGAAGCTCTCGCTGTAGGAGTTGATCCCGACTCCGGAGAACACGAGGAAAGCGGTCTCTGCGCCAAAGAGCACCGCGACCGCCGCGACAACCGCCACCCGAGCGGAGCGACGGCGCGCGAGCCTGCATGCAAGAAGCAGCAGTCCACCGGCCAGAACGCATGTCTCGACAAGCCCAATCGGCCACCACAGGCTGTCGAGCCTGAGCTCGCGGTACCCCGCCAGATTGTTCTTGAGTGCTCCGTACCACAGAAGGCCCACGAGCGTTGCAACAATCGCGCTCAGGGCCCAGTACGCGATCAGCATGCGACGCTCGCCGCGGGCGCGCATCAGAGTCTCGAGCCCCAACGCGGACAGCACGCCTATGGGTAGGCCGACGACTGAACGCATCCGGCTGAACACCACGCTGTCGAGCCTTGAGTGCCTCAAGAGGTCGGACAAGACGTGGAACGACTTGGTCTGGTAGGAGATCAACAAGGTGACCACGACCATGACGACAAGGGCGATGACCGCCGGGTGGCGCCACCAGCGCAGCACTGCGGCCCCGGCCAGGACGAGCGCTATGACACCGACGTAGACGACCGTCTCGTAATAGTTGCCGTACGAGTAGAACCAGGCGCTCCCCTTGATCGGCAGCCCGTAGTACCCGGGCGCGACAAGCAGGCCGAGGGTGCCCGCGTTGACGCCCGCGAAGCCCGTCAGCGTTTCGCGATGGCTGCCTTTCACAACTTGCAGCCCCGGGAACCACAACGGCGCCGAGAGCACGCCTCCCGCGACGATCCCGGCCGCGACGCGCACCACGCCCGAGAGCGAGAGCCGGCGCCTTTGGGCAAGGGTCACAACCGCCAACGCGACGAAGAAGCTAATGAGCGCTGCCGCGACGAAGAAGTACGCCTCGGGGAAGCCCCCGTATACGCAGAACGCGATCGCCAGGGCCAATAGGACCACGTAGGAGCGTTTCCCCTTCCAGCGGTAGGAGAGGATCGCGAGCGCCGCGATCCAGCCGAGCCAGGCCACCACGCCCGACAAGGGCCAGGTGAGCCAGGAGGAGAACGCGCCCGAGAGCATGTAAACCACCCCGCCCAGCACCGAGGCGAGCGGTCGCAGGCCGAGGACGCGGCACAGCGCGTAGGCGCCAGTCCCCGCGATGAGCAGCTTCATCGCCACGACGACGAGGAACGCGAACCGGAGCGGGACGAGATAGCTCGTGAGGTCGGGCAGGCTCAGCACGGCGGACTGGAAGTTGAGGAACTGGGGCAGCCCGAGCAGGCTCAGGTCGTTCCACAGCGGGAACTGGAGATGGTGGATCGCCGTCCAGTCGAAGGTGTTGAAGGGCACCATCTGGGTCACCGAATCGCTACTCAGCCAGTTGTGCGGCCCGAAGGGGTACGTGCCTGTGCCGAGTGACGTGACGGGGATGACCCTGTCGAAGCTGCCGAAGCTCCAGCCGTCCTTGGCTGCCGGCGACAGGTAGGCGAGCACGAAGCCGACGAGGGCCGAGACGCCGAAGAAGTCAGCGCGCCAGCAGCGCCACCAGTCCGCCACACGTGAACGCGAATGCGCAGCTATGCCTGTCATCAGATCCACTCCGGTGTTCCTTTGGCCTGGCGCATCCCAGGCTCCACGATACGTTTAGCGACACCCTGAACGACGAAATTATTCAGCTGCCTCCGACTTCAGCCAGCTTCGCTAGTGCTGCCGACGATGAAACGTGTGCCGTCCGCTCCCACGGCGGATATCCAAGGCCGAAGCCTTGGAGCATCCTGCCGCCTCGCCAATCTCTGAGAGCTTCACTGACTTGAGCCTCACCACGATCTCCCTTTGGAACCACTCCGGGTCGTAAACGGTCCCGGGATTGGCCTTGTCCCTACTTCAACAGCCGCTCGACGTGGGCGATGACCGCACCCGACTCGCTTGGCCTTTGCACGAGCTCACAGAGCCGCCGGCAGGTAAAGCGCGCCAGGGCACAGAACAGCGCCCGCGTACCCGCGCCAGCCGACAGGAACGCCGCGCCCGAGTCAGTGATCGGTGTTCAGCCACCACCCTGCCGGAAGACCCATTGCCAATCGGAGATTCTTGACGTGGGCTCTCCGACGGTCAGCCGGGAGGCCTCTCGTCCAGACCGCTCTCCCCACGAAGGGAGCCTGTACACCGTTGCCCGATGTACCACCAAAATCCGAGCGACCGCCGTTGCTCCGTAGCCCTCCTCACAGCACGCCGCCACGCAATCGGAGATCCGCTCCTCCAGCAGCCTCACGCCTTGCACCAGGCCTAGAAGTTCCGCAATGGGGGAGTGATTCAGGCCGCGCTGTCCCTGACTCATCCTGACCCCTCGAACCACACCCTCGTGACACGATCGCTCACCGTATCGGACGCCACCTTTGCGTAATACTCCCTACTTAGATCAAGAGAGGCGGCTTGCGCCGCCTCCCGCACATCGCGCATGGTGACGCCCCAACCTTGAGACCGAATCCACGTCCGAAACGCTGCCTGTCGCCGCCCGTATGGCGGGCAAGGCCAAGGCACGTCCCCGCGCAGATCCGCCGCCTTCGTCACGTACTTAGACAGGTACCCAGCTACCACAACGGGGGAGCGTGCCTTACTACCGCCGTGCTCGCTCGTCCCAACTCGTTGCAGATCGACCTCGTGACCGAACCCATGAATCATCGCAAGCTGCTTCAACAGCTTCCTGTCCAGTTGCAGCGACTTGTCGGCCACAGGAACGAGCACCACGTGCACGTGCAGAGCACCACGTCGCTGTACTTCGCGCGCTTGGAAGTACTCCACCGCCAGCGCCGCCCGCCGCCCTCGCACCTTCGGCGACGCCTCACCACGCTTGATCGCTGACAGAAACCGATTCATTCTCTTCGTGAGAGACGCGTTCCAATCGCTGAGGTCAACGCCACCTTCTGGCGAGCACGGGCACAACTCGCACGTTGGGCCCGTCGCTTCACATTTCCGATGCACTTTGCAGTGTGCGCCCTTCTCTGAGGGTGCTGTCACCGTCAACACCAGAGCCACCCCAGGGCGCACCAGTTCCAGCCGCGTCCCAACCAGCGCCTGCACTCGGCGCCGATACCGACGCGCACAAGCAACGCACCGGCTCCGCCTCGACGAGCCACACGGAATGAACCCCTCAGCCGAGCAGGACGCGCAATACAGGTACGAAGGGGCCTCACAGTTCAGATCCGCTGGCCGCTCACCAATGAAACCGACGAGCTGGACGCTAGGTGTAGCGCAGCACCGCCCCGGGAACGGTGACCTTTCCGACGGATTGGCCGGGGGAGTGCTGCAGCCCTCACCTTCCATCTTCCGGACGCGCCACGGGGTTCAGCCAAGATGCCGTCCCGTCCCCACGACCGACAAGGGCCCAGGAAATCGAGCACTCCTGCGATCCCGTACTGTCCACAGACTGTGCAATGTCAACCGCGGGCTCGTCCGGCCGACCAGCCGCTACCGCGCCCGTCCGTCCGTGCGCCCGCGCTTCAACGTGACCACACTCCGGCTGCCCAACGCCGTAAGCAGCGCCCTCAGCCAGTTCCTGACGCTCGGCCCGCGTGGGCCGGACCAGGGAGTGTGCTCGGCGACCGCCAACCCATGGGCGAGCGCTACCCGCTTCAGCACGGCAGCGGCTCCGTAGGCCGTACCTCATCGCTGAGCGTGTTCACCGAGCTCGTACATCAGGTCCCGATAGAACTCTCCAAAGAGTTCGCATCGAGAAACCTCCGCAACCTCCATGACGCCTCTCACGTCGGTATCCCTTCTTTCCGGATTACCGAGAGCAGACGCGGAGGGCACGATTCCGGGGGATCGCTGAACAAAACCCGACTGCTGAGCAGCCAACCCACTCGTACCTTCAAGCTTGGTGGGTTCCCCCGGCGGATGGCTCATCGCCCGCCGATGCGATGCTGGGATGCCTAGACCCAGTCCCTTCTCTCTTACTTTGGCATCGCTGAAACTATCACAACGGTGTAGTTCTCCGGGGCGCGCCACCTGGGGAGCCCCGTTTGTCGCAAATCGCGACGCTCCAACCCGTAACGCGACATAACGGACATTATCGGCGGTCTGGGAAAAGGGCCATTCGAGCCGCGCTAGCGGAAATGGCCAGAGCTCGGCAGCCGTAGTGTGAGCGGAGGTCCGGGATCGCTGCCCCAGCTTGGGCGGTGATCCGAAACTGCTAGACGAGTATCATTTTCGGCCAGGTCGAAGGGAGCACGACATGGCTGCCCTGTGTCTCGAGGACGTCATTGCCTCGATCAAGAGGCTCCCCGTCTCGGCGGCAGCAACCGACCTCAACACCTACGAGATCGTGGCTGTGAACGACAAGATCGGGTCGCTGGTGGGTACCAGGTACGGCGAGCTCGTTGGCACTGACGTGAGGGCTCACCTCTGGCCGGACGAACTGGACTCAGTACGCCTTGCCTATGCCGCCATGGCGGCCGGTGCGGTCGACGGCTACGAGGCAAAGGGAGCCCTAATCACCCGGCAGGGCGACCGAGTACCTGTCATCGTTTGGGGCAGGCGGGTGGAATGCAGTGACAAGGTGTATGGACTGTGGTTCCTCGAATCGCGCCAAGAGCTGTCGGCGACGTTCCCGTTGCCCCGGAAGACATCCGGTCTGGCCCTTGCGATGACGGACCACGACTGGCAGATCGAGTACATGAACGCCGACGCCTCCTTGCTCGGCGTGCAGGGTTCGGACCTTCGTGGTTTCCCGCTTCTCGGACTCCTCCACCCCTCCGCGGTCGTTGACTTCCTGACCGCCGCCGGCCAGGCCGCCTCGAGAGACATCGGGGTGTCGGTTTGGACACGCGTGCGTGTTGGAAGTGAGAGTTGGGCGGATCGCTACTGCTTCCTAGTTCGGATGTGCAGCCATGAGCCGCCTCGCCTCGGCATCGTCGTCAGTGACGGTCCGGGAAGCGGCGATGGGGATGGCGGAGACCCATTCGAAGCCGAGGCCCGACATTGCGCCATGCAGGCAAGGGCTCTCAAGACGCTCGGCGCTCTTCCGAGTCTGACGGGGCTCCCCCACGGCGGCGAGTTGTCGGCTCGACAGACCGAGATCGTCTCGCGCCTCATTGCAGGCGAGCGAGTTCCGCAGATCTCGCGTTCGATGTTCCTTAGCCAGAGCACCGTGCGCAACCATCTGACAGCTACCTACAAGAAGTTCGGCGTTCACTCCCAAGCAGCACTGCTGGCCGCCTTGCTTCGAGCCTCAACGTCTCATGCAGCTTGACCTGACGGGCCTAGCTGGTAGGTCGTGCACGGATTTGGCTGAGATGGTGATGCCGGGCACCCTCCTGTTAGCCACGACGCTGATGCCAGGGCACGTATCTGCTCCCTGACGTGCGTCGAAGGTGAAGTGCTCACTTCAGCGGGAACGTCGCTGACGGATCCTGCGAAGCCAGCTGGTGTCCCAAGGCGCTCGGCTCGCCGCGACGAGTCCTCTCTTTCGAGTTCCCCCACCGTCCCGCCTCAGCCAGCAGCCCCTTCATCGCCCAGCCATCCCCCGGTGTCTGGCTCATCACCCTTCTTGGCAATTAACTAATCAATGCCGTCCCGCCCGACCTTAGGCCATCGGCCACAATATGCCCCATCGTTATCTTGATGGCAACAGCGCTATGGCTGTGCTCCAGCGTCGCCCACCTGTAAAGATAAGACTGACCGTAGTGAAGCGTTTGCCCATTTCCTCTGTGTGTCTGTGCAATGGCCAGTATCTCGCCCATGACGCCTGCACTGATTCGCACAGGGTTAACACCAGGGAGATGTCCCACGGTACCGTCAACTGATCATCACTATTTGTGATTCCACGGATGCTAAAGTGGGGGTATGCCACCCGGCATTTATGGCTGAATGAGGCGATACCGTGAACTGACATTAGTGGTAGTTCAGAAAGGCGCTGTTCAACTGTGCTAGCCGACAAGTAGGGACTCTCCAGCCGTGGCGTGAGCCGAAATCGCTTGTCTCGACGCGGGGTCAAGGGTTCGGGTCAGTAGCGACGTGAGAGCTGCGCGTGCCATGAACGGTGACGTGCCGCTGAGCAAGAATTTTTCAACAGCGCCGGCACTCGATTTGCGCGGAGTTCGCGATTGGAGCGCGTTGGTGCCCAGGTGCGAGCGGAGGCCTTCGAGTTGCCCGACAGGCGACTGGGTTCAAAGGGCTTAGGTGTCTTGTAGCCTTTTTGCTGCCGTTCGTGTATTGGAATCGGCACAAATCGTTGTGGTGAGAAGAGGATGGTGTGGGCTGGAAAGTCGGGTTGGGGACAGTCGCCCTCGTCTTGCCCGCTCCGGCGTTCTTCGGCTGGGAATGCGACGGCGCTCCCCCATCGTCGACGGCGGACGGCGAAGACCCTCACCATGCAGGACTTGAGCAAAGGCCGGAACAGCGGCCAACTGGCGGGACCATGGGCTCGTGTTCGAGTGCCGGAGACTGCCAGAACGTAGTCATGCCGTGACCGCTCCCCCACTCTTGGAACTGGAGGCCGGCCGGGCAGCGGCCGGCGGGGGTTGTGTCGCGAGAGCCGAGGATGGTCGGGTCGTGTTCGTCCGCCATTGTCTGCCCGGCGAGCGCGTCCTCGCGGCGGTCACCGAGGAAGCGAAGTCCTACCTGCGAGCGGACGCACTCCAGATCGTCGAGTCCTCTCCGGACCGGGTGACGCCTCCGTGTCCTTACGCAGGCCCAGGCAGGTGCGGGGGCTGTGACTGGCAGCATGTCGCCCTTGAGGCGCAGCGGAGACTGAAGGCGGATCTCGTGGCCGAGCAGCTTTGGCGGCTGAGCGGCATCGAGCGTGTTGTCGAAGTCGAGGAGGTCGACGGTGCACCTGGCGGGCTCGGTTGGCGGAGCCGTATCCGCTTCGGGATCGACGGGAGTGGTCACATAGGTCTTCACAAGCATCGTTCACACGAGCTACAGAACGTGGAGCGTTGTCTCATCGCTTCGGCCGCGGTCGAAGCAGTTGGAGTCGAAAGTCTCGAGTGGCCTGAAGTCGAGGACCTCGAGGTATTCGCGTCGGACGAGACGGGCGAAGTCGTCGTCTCTCTCACGACACGGTCCAGGCGGCTCGGGCGCTTGCAGCTCATCGAAGCCGGTCTGGTTGTGAACGGACGTGTGAAACGGGAGCCCGGGCGACTCGCCTTCAACGTCCTGAAACGCCACTACGAGGTGAGTGCGGGAGTCTTCTGGCAGGTGCACCCCAGCGCGGCTCACGTCCTTGGTCGAGCCGTGCTGGAGGGGCTTGAGGCACGGCCCGGAGATCGTGTCGCCGATCTGTACGCAGGAGCCGGCCTGTTTGCCGGGCTTGTTGGCGATGTCGTCGACCAAGCCGGCTCGGTGCTTGCAGTGGAGCGAGACCGATGGGCGTGCGCCGACGCTGCGAGAAACACTGACGAACTGCCTCATGTCGAGGTGCTCAAAGCAGCCATAACCCCGGCTCTCATACGCGAGCGTCTTGGCAAGGTGAACCTCGCTGTGCTCGACCCGTCGCGTGAGGGCGCCGGGCGAGCGGTGACGTCCTCGCTCGTGGACCTTCAGCCCGGACCTAGGCGGATCGTCTACGTAGCGTGCGATCCGGCTTCATTCGCGCGTGACCTTCGCGTCTTTCTTGACGCGAATTGGGCGTTGCGTTCGCTAAGGGCGTTCGACTTGTTTCCGATGACTTACCACGTCGAACTAGTTGCCGTCATCGAGCCGCCGCAGGTCAGAGCCACGAAAGCCTTGTGATTACTGGGCTATCCAGACGCGAATTGCTCCTTGCTGCAAGTCGTCGTCGCGGTTCTCCCGCCTCATCAGGATCAGGGCACCCGGACGTTCATGGCCCACTGCAAGAGCTGACTGGCAGCCCATCGCTACTCGCGTGACTCCACCCGGCGGCCACGCAGCCGCCGCGAGCATCGTCAACTGGAGTTCTGCTCTCGCTGCCTGCCGTCGAGCCAGACGGTCCATGGCTCAGTCGCGCCTATTCGCAGTAACCCCATCGAAGACCAGGGATCGGAGCGAAGACGTGCTTCGATTTCGCGCTCGTCGGAGGCTTCGATGACGAGCAGGGCACGCTCGCCGTTTCCGAGCGGGCCGCCAAGGACGACAAAGCCGTCGTCGACGAGCGCGTCCATGAACGCCGCGTGCTCGTCCCAGGCATCCTGTTCCCGTATGCCACGCGAGGTGTCCCAGCTTGGACCATGGGCAGTGGTCACGACGAAAAAGGCCACTAGGTCGATGTCCTTACAAGTCGCCGGGGTTCGTCCCCGCGTGGCCGCCCAGAGCGGTGCGTCCTCGGAGACGTCGGTTCTCGGGCTCAACGACGTCGACCGGCGAGCCCAGATCTCCTGAGCTCCTAGCGCGTGTCAACTACCTGGAAGCTCTCTGCAAGCCGCCCTTCTGGCATGCCCAGCGCGGAGGCGTTGGCAGTCGCCCATGAGCGGATCATCTCCTCCAGGTTGTCGGTCCCGGCCAGCTGGCTGTGGTGGCTGCGCAGGGCAGCGAGCTTGCGCTCGATGGTTGCTGTGATGTCCACACCGCGGGTGGACCGCGGGGAGGCCATGAGCCAGACCTCATCGACGACATGGGGCTCGAGGCCGGCGGCGAGAAGTTCGGGATGCGCGTACGGGTTTCTGGCGTCCGGGTAAACGGCTTGAAGCGCTGCTTCGCCCGCGGCGAGATGATCCGGGTGGCTCGCGCGGATGCGGTCCCAGTTGCGCTCCGGCGACTGGCAGACCACTCGGTCGGGCCGGACGATCCTGATCATTCGGGCGATGTCGCGGCGAAGCTCGAACGAGACTACGAGAGAGCCGTCCGGATAGCCGAGGAAGTGCACGTCGGTGACTCCTACCTCGGCCGCGGCCTTCCGCTGTTCCTCCTGGCGGATCTGCCTGAGAGCGGCAGCCTCCACGCCCGGGATCGCGCTGCCGGCCGCCCCGTCGGTCACGATGCAGTACGTCACCGCGATCCCTTGGTCGGTCCAAGTCGCGATCGAGCCTGCTGCGCCGAAATCAACGTCGTCAGGGTGGGCCGTGACGACGAGCACTCTTGTCGGATCGCGTGACTCGCTCATAACCCAACCCGTCTCAGGATGACCACGGGTATAACCCGCGTTGTCTTCGCCTGGTACTCCGCGAAGCGCGGATAGCGCTCGGACTGGATCGCGTAGAGACGGTCTCGCTCGCCGCGGCCTGCTACCTCGGCTTCAACCTCGAATGTCTCTGGCCCGACCTCGACGCTCGCACGCGGATGAGCTAGGAGGTTGTGGTACCAGTCAGGATTGGTCGGGGCGCCGGCCTTGGATGCGAAGATCGCGAGTCTGTCCCGATCGGCCAGGTACATCACCGGTGCCGTGTGCTTCCGACCGGTCTTGGCACCTGTGGTGGTGAGGAGCAGGAGCGGCGCTCCGGCGAATTGCCCGTCCACCTCTCCGCCCGTGGAGCGGAACTCGTCGATGATCTTCTGGTTCCAGTCGTCGTGGTCCGTCATTGTTCCTCCGAAGTGACGAGGGGGGTCGCCAAGCCACCGCGACGGTAGCGCCGGTGGGCGCGTGTTCGGCTCGTTCCGGTTCCCAGGAGCATGGGAACGGTCAGTCGAGCGCGAGCCGGTCGATCAAAAGCGACTGAATCGACCGCCCGATAGGCCCTTGTTCGTCCCAGAGCCTGCTCTCTGACATCCCTATCCCCTGCGGCTCGGCCAAGGTGCGCGACTCGAGACCGACCCACTCCCCCACTGGCAGTCGGCTCACGTGGATCGTCAGGTCCGGGTTGATGAACAGCCAGTCTCCGTAGCTCAGCGGCGAGCTCACGCCATTGCCGAAGTCCGCCGCGGTCGCCACGCGCTCGAGTGGTGACGGCCGCTCGCCTGCCAGCAGCGGCACACGAAGGCGCACCCACACGGTCGCCGGTCCCGGCGACTCGAATCCACCCTCGACGAAGCGCAGTTCCGCGCCCTCGCTGTGGAAGGTTCTCGGCACTCCCTCCCACGTCATCGGGACGCCGCTCTCGGGCGGGGCGAAGGCAAGCTCGTTGAGACGGGCCGTTTTCGGCAGATCCATGTCTGCGGTGCGGATCCGCAGCGCGCGCCCGAGCACGACCTCGATCCCGTCCTGGCGCCCGATCACCTCCACGAGCTGGACCTTGCGCCCGGGCCGGATCAGTCTCGCTTCCAACGAAATCGGGGCGAGGCTCACGGGCCTGACGAGCTCGACTGTGAGCCTGGTGACCCTCAGGCGTTCATCGGCTTCGCACCGCTGAGCTTCCCGGGCGATGAGCCCGGCAACCGGCCCGCCGTGCAGGTGCTCGGCTGTCCACGGCCCGAGGGCGAACGCGGTCGGCCGGAACCCGCCGGGCTCGGCGAGGAAGAGGGCCTCGGTGGTGTCGGTCTTCGGGCGGGGGGTCACAGGCATCCTCGGCGTCGTGGAACGGGCGGACCGGGTTCGTGGCCCACAGGATCGTACCGGCCACCGGGGGCGCGCCCGGCGGAGCGTCCTCGCCGCGCGCTCGCGATCGCGAGCAGGCTGTCGTGCACGACTGCTACACTAGGAAAGTCCGGTCGGTTGACCGGTTTCCGGCTGCGGCCGGTGAGGCCTCGAGACGACGTTCTGGTTGGCCTTTTTTCGAGCTGACTGGAGTCTTGTTGCCGCCCACCTTCGCCGATCTTGGTGTGCCCGCGGACCTCGTCGCGCTGCTCGCGCGCGACGGCATCACAACCCCGTTCCCGATCCAGGCAGCGACACTGCCGGAAGCGCTCGCCGGCCGGGACGTGTCCGGCCGGGCACCGACGGGTTCCGGCAAGACCCTTGCCTTCGCTATCGCGATGACAGAGGCCCTCGCGCAGGGCGGAGCGCGCTCCAAGCCTCGCCGGCCTCGAGGCCTCGTGCTCGTGCCGACGCGGGAACTCGCCGCCCAGGTCTGTGACGTGCTCAGTCCGCTTGCGAGAACTCGCCGCCTCGCCGTCGCCGCCGTCTACGGCGGTGCCGGCTACGGTCCGCAGTTGCGAGCCTTGCGTGAGGCAGTCGACATCTTGGTGGCCTGTCCTGGCCGGCTCGAGGACCTGGTCGAAAGACGCGACGTGAGTCTCCAGGACGTGAGCATCGCCGTCGTCGATGAGGCCGATCGCATGGCGGACATGGGGTTTCTCCCGGCCGTTCAGCGCATCCTCGACCAGGCTGCCACCGACCGACAAGTCCTCCTGTTCTCCGCGACCCTCGACGGCGAGGTGGATGTCCTGGTACGCCGCTACCAGTCGAACCCGGTACGTCACGAGGTCGGGGCCACCGAGGCCTCCTCTGGAGAAGTGCGCCACATCTTCTGGAAGGTCGACCGCGATGACCGGGTCACGCTCGCGGCCAAGGTAGTGGCCGGCCACCAGAGCTCGATCGTCTTCTGCCGGACCCGACACGGCGCCGACAGACTGTCACGGCAGCTCATGAATGCCGGCGTGCAGGCAGTTGCCCTGCACGGGAGTCGTACCCAGGCTCAGCGCGACCGGGCCTTGAAGGAGTTCCACGCTGGAGCCGCCCGCGTCCTGGTTGCGACAGACGTCGCCGCACGAGGCATTGACGTGGAGAACGTCGCCTGCGTGCTCCACTTCGATCCGCCCGGTGATCACAAGGACTACGTGCATCGCTCGGGTCGCACGGGCCGGGCGGGTGCTGACGGTATCGTCATCTCCCTTGTCACCCCGGACCAATCAGGCACCGCGCGCACCTTGCAGCGCGCCCTCGGGCTCCCGCAAATACTCGAGAAGCCCCTCGACCTCCCGCCGGTCCCGCAGCGCTTGACGCACAACTCCTCGGTTCCAGGCCTGGTGGGTCGAAAGCCTTCAGCGCCCGCCCCGGCTGTGCTATCAGGGTCAGGCAAGTCCAACCGGTCCGGGCGCGCTGTTCGTCCCGTCCGCGCAGGGCACCTGCACCCGTCGAAGAGTGACGCCCGCGGCGGTCGATCGTTGCGTCCGGCAACCGGGACGCTGAAATGGTTCGACCCCGTCAGGGGCTTCGGTTTCATCGCCCCTGACTCCGGGGGACGTGACGTGTTCGTGCACCGCTCGGCGCTCGGCGAGACCGAGCATGTGCCCGCCGAGGGCGCACGCGTCGAATTCCTTTCCCGCTCAGGACCTAGAGGCCTCGAAGCTGTGGAGTTGCGTGCCGGTTGAGCGGCCCTTGAAGCGGCCTCGGCAGCCGCCGTTCTAGGTCCGAGACTTGCTCAGCTCGAGCCTGCCTCTGGTGCAGGCTTGATTCCGAGCACTACGGAGATCGTCACAAGCGTCGGGCCACGGTACAGCTCGATAGTCACTCTTTGGCCGGGATGGGCCGCTCGCACGGCCGCGGTGAGAGAGACATCGGTAGTGATGACGCGACCGGCAAAACCGACTATGACCTCACCAGCGGCGATGCCTGCCAGCTCGGCCGGGGCCCCTGGGAACACGCTCACCACAAGTGCGCCGCTTGTCGCCGTGAGCCCCCAGGTGGCCCGCTCGGACGGCGTCACCGAGACGACTTCGACCCCCAGGAAGGCTTTCGGCTCCCCGACGGTGCCGCCCTTTTCGAGCCCCGGGATCAGAGCCCTGATGCTGCCGATGGGGATTGCGAATCCGATGTTCTGGGTAGGTGCGTCTCCCGCTGTGGTTGTGGCGGCCGCGGTGTTCATGCCGATCACCTGACCGGCGCTGTCGACGAGCGGACCACCCGAGTTCCCCGGGTTGATCGGCGCTTGAGTTTGCAAGAGCCCGCTCAGCGATTCGGTCCCCGCGCAGTTCTGCCCCCCGGAAGTGATGGACCGTCCCTCGGCCGAGATGATGCCTTCGGTGACCGAAGGCGTGCTCTGGGAAAGAGCCAGGGCGTTGCCAATCGCGAGCACGTCCTCTCCAACCCGGATCGTCGACGAATCACCGAATGAGACCGCTCGGAGCGTGGTCGGTCCGTGCATCTGCAGAAGTGCGACGTCGTAGCTGGGGTCAGTGCCGAGAAGGGTCGCCGGGTAAGCCGTCTTCTGGCCATGGAGCGTGACGGTTATCTGAGTTGCGTTCGCGATGACGTGATCGTTGGTCAGGATCTCGCCGCCGCGGGTGAGGATCATCCCGCTCCCCTCTTCTGACTGTGTCGCGCCGCCGAAAAGTCCCGATGCGCAGCTTGGGCCGAACGCCTGGATCGCGACCACCGAGGGCAGGACACGTGCGAGCACGGCTTGGACGTCGTCCATGCCGTGGAAGACGCTCGTGTCAGGCGAGAAGTTGACGGTCGTCGTGTTGGCGGCGCGGACCGTCGCCGCAACCCCCGCACCGGCGCCCAGGCCAGCTGCCGTGCCGACGACGAGGGCGACGAGCACGACTGCGATCCAGCCACGGCGCGTGCCGCCACCGGCGGGTGGGACATCTGGGACACGTGCCACAGGCCAATCAACAGAAGGGGAAACCGCGTGTGTCATCGGGACTCCGAGAGGCTCCGGACGAAGGGTGTCGCCAGCCCCGGGGTCGTCGGCAGGTTGCCGTCTGCCGAGGTCACGTTCCACAGTTGAGGTTGTATCGCGTTGGCGCCGGGGCCGTGGCGCGTGACCGTTCGCGGGCCCGTTTGGAGTCCCACTTCGCAAACTCCTCTGCAGCCTGTAGTTTGACCCCAGCATGTCTAACCGTCTCGACATCGAACTGACCAGCATCCGTAGTGACGGGAGCTTCACTTGGCGGGCTGCCGGAGCACGTCAGCCCAAGGGTGTCATCGACGCGAAAGTTCTCGCGGACAGCGCGAAGGTCGGGGATATCTTGCGTGTCGAGGCCGAAGTTGAGATCGATGGGATCACAATTCTCGGGGTTTTGCCGCCGAAAGAGAAGGTGACGCCCGCGGGGCGCATCGAGCTGCTCGGCTCGTCCAAGCCGATTCCGGCGGTGACGACCGTCCTTCTTTCCGAAGGCGGCCACGGCGACCGCCGCGATCTCCTCGACAGTCCCCGCCGGAGCGATCGGAGCGGCTCGCGCGATCGTCGCCCTGGGCGCGGAGCCGAGCGCCCGGACGGTCGGCGGCCGCAGCCGGCCGCAGGTGGTCCGGAGGCTGCCGGCGAGCGCAGGCCCGAAAGGAGACCGCGTGCGGATGGGGCGCCCTTGGGCAGGCCCCCTCGCGGTGGCGACGGTCGCCCTGCACCATCGGTCGCCGACCGCAGGCCGGAACGGCGACCTCGTCCCGAGGGACCTCCCGCAGGCGGATCTCCCCGCAACGAGGAAGGCCGCCCGGCGACATCCGGCGCCGACCGCAGGCCGGAACGGCGACCACGTCCCGAGGGAGTTGCCGCCGGCGCATCCGCCCCCACCGCGCAGGGCCGCCCTGCGACCTCTGGGGCGGAGCGGCGTCCGCGGCCGCCGAGCACGAGCCGCCGTCCCGCACCGCCCGCCGGCGAGCGGGGCCCTGCCGATGGCCAGCAACCGGGGTCCCTGCGCGGCGCGCAGCCACAAGCCACACCCCGCCGGACCGTGCCGCGCTTCGAGCCCGGAACGGCCCATCGGGATCTCCTGTTTGCAGGCCTTGCGTCCGAGCAACGTCCAATCGCGGAACGCCTGGCGGCCGGGGGCATACCCGCGGTGCGTCGCGCGATCGCCGCAGAGCGGGAACGGGCTCGCTCAGAAGGCAGGCCCGAGGTGACCGGCGAGGCGATCCTCGCTCTTGCGGAGCAGCTCGCCCCGTCGGTCAAGCAGGCGATCTGGCTCGACCGGGCCGAAGCAGTAGTTGCGCAGCTTGATCAGATCTCCCTGCGCGACCTTCGCACGACTGTCGTCGCCGCGGCTCCTCGCGACGAGGCGTCGCGAGATCTCGACCGCAAGCTCCGTGAGGAACTGGACCGACGGGTCAAGAAGCTCCGCTCCAACTGGGAGGACCAGATCACCCGTGCCCTCGAAGAGGGCCGAGTGCTCCAGGCGCTGCGCTTTTCGAGCCAACCCCCAGAGCCGACGGCACGGTTCCCGGCGGCGCTCGTCGGCCGTCTCGCCACCAGTGCAGGCGCGGCGATGACCTCCAGCACGCCCGTCGAGCGGTGGCTGGCCATCCTCGAAGCCGCCGTCAGTTCCCCGATCCGACGCCAGATCCACCCAGATGGGTTGCCAGAGGACCCCTCGGGGGAGGTCGTTCGCAAAGCCCGCCTCGCCGCGGGCGGCATCCCGGCGCTCGCGCCGATGCTGGGGCTGCCCATGCCGCCTCCACCCAAGCCGCTCCGATCAGCTCGGCCCCTTCGCCCGACGCGACCGCCCCGCCCGGTGGCGCGCACCGCTCGCCAAGCGGTGAGGACGGCCGCGACAGCGAACGCCGAGACGAGAGCAGACGCAGCCGGGACGGAGACCGCTCAGGACGACGCTTTGCCAGAGCTCGCTGAACCCGCCGAGCCGTCCTCGCAGGAGGCTACCGTCGACGCGGCCCCGCCAGAGGCCCCTGAGGCCGCAGAGGCAGCCCTCAGCGACGCTCCTGAGGGCGATGTCCCATCGGTCGCTCCTGAGCGCGCAGAGGTCATTGTGGAACTCGCCCCGGAGCCGGAGATCTCCGGAGACATGGCGCAGGCTTCCGACAACGCTCAGGCCGAGGCTGGACCTGAGCAACCCTCCCCGGTTTCAGCAGATTCTGCCGGCTGACAGCAAGCGCCTGCCTCCCCGGCCCATCAACCCCAGGACGGGCCCCGGTCGTCACTTGAGCTGTCGATGCATGACCAACAAGCGCGTGGCGAAGCCCGAACCTTCCAGGAGGTTCTTCGCTGACCTCATCCCCGGGAGCACTTGTACGTCGACGCCCGCGGCACCGTGACGACCGGCCCAGTCGGTGACCGCCCCGAGAAGCGTCTCGCCTACGCCCACCTCGCGCGCAGGCGGCTCGACGTATATGACATCGACGCTCGCCAGACACAAGGACCCCGGCGGCTCATCCAGGCGGGCAACCGCCAAGCCGACCGCGACGTCGTCGATCGTCCCGAGCAGGACCAACCACCGGTCGTCGCGGACGATGGCTTCGAAGTACGGCTGGAGAGGCTCTGCAAAGGTCTCCTTCAACACGTGGACGCTGCCGCCCCGCTCCAAGGCGAGCTCTTCCCGGCACGCCCGGCAGAGCTCGACGAGCGTCCCCACGTCGTCCTCGGTGGCGACGCGGGCTGCGAGGTTCATGTCGTCGCGGTGCTGTGAGTACCCGACGGGCTCACGCCGAGGCGCCGCCTTGTTCGGAGGCGAGCTGTGCGATCCGGTGCAGCACCGTGCGACGGCGGCGATGGGCCGACTCGTGCTTTCTCACGAGCTCGAGCTCGGCCGCCGTCAGTGACGGCAGTCGCTCCACGACCTGTGACGCGGCCAGCGTGTCGTAGGCGGGAATGGGGAGCTCACCGCTTTCGCGCTTCGCGGGGCCGGACGATCGAGGTGAGGCTGTCCTGCGGGCGCCCCCGGAGACGGACGGATCGCTTGGAAAGCCGCTCCGATGAGGGGCCGGTCTGTCTTGGGGCGGGGCCGTCGGCACGATGATGTCGCGCGGGGGCACGCGCTCGTTTGAGAGGTCCCCAGAGCGGTGAGACTCTCCGCCGAACGGATCGACCGAAAGCGCTCCGAGGCGCCGGCGGGCCTCCTCCACGGCGAACTTGCCGACGAGCCGAGCGACGGCGACCCGCTTCTCGACGCGCTCGCGCCCCCGTTCGGCGAGCCGGGGAAGCTCGTCGACCAGAACGAGTGCGGCACCGAGCGGCGCGTACACGAAGGCGTCGAGCAGCGTCTCGTAAGGGGGGCGTTCTTCAGGCACGACCCGACGCTACCGCAGGCTCACCCGGGCCCGTCGCGCCCTGTCACACGCAGTCTCGGCAAAGAAGCCGCTTCTTGTCCGCGAGCTGTGTCTGGCTCTTCACAAGAAAGCAAGACCGGCAAACGAACTCCCCCGGTTGCTTGGGCAGCACGCGAAGCGAGCCCTCGCCGCGCTCCTCGGAGTCGGGAGCCTCCTCCTCTTCGTCCTCCTCGTCGTCGACGACGACGAGTCGCTCCTTCAAGATCACGTCAAGGCTGGCCTCGATGTCGTCGTCGTCCAGCTCGTCGTCGTCCTCGTCGTCGCTCTCGATAGGCACGATCTCGACTTCCAGTCCGACTCCGCCAGAGCCCACGACATCGTCGTCATCGTCGAGGTCGTCGACGAGCGCGACCTCACCGAGTTCCTCGTCGTCGTCCTCAAGCAGATCCGCGTCCGCCAGGTCCTCGAGGTCGGCCTCGTCTGCATCAGGCACCTCGAGATCGTCGACCTCGATGGGTTCTTCCAGGTCTGCCGTGTCCTTGGTGTCCTTGCGCATCAACGTCCTTCAAGTTTTCGAAGCCGAGCCCCGCTGACCTCAACCGCTGCCGAGGTCGCGGCCGGATGGACTATACGGCACCAATGCTTGGTTGCGACGACTTCCGGCGAGATTTCCCCCGACCAGCCAGAACTCCGTGCTCCGTCATCGGGCGGTAGGACCCAGGACGCCTTTGGGGCCACCCTTCTCGCCTGCCCGGGCGATACGCCGACATCAGGTGTCGACGGGGCGTTCTCTACTCGACTCCTGGGTCCCCACCACTCGCAACACCCCCAGATGCTTTTCGAGCAGCTCCCGGATTTCCCAGGCGTTGCCCTCGGCTTGAGGGGACTCTCTAGTTATTACCACGGCGGGACTGCTAGTCAAGAGGAGAAGAGAACTCCCCCGTCACAGGATCGGCGCGGGGCACTCACGCTTGTTCTGCGAGCGTTGCTCCGCCTCGAGACGGCCGAGATCGGTCTCGCTGTAGTCCACGAAGCTCATCGCGTCGGCGATCGCGCGGTGGCCCGCTTGTTCGGCGATTAGCCGGTGCATCTCTTGGACGATCTTCCGGTACGCGGGATGGCCCTGGGGGCCGGAGCGCAGTTCGAGGACGTGCATCGCCTCGCGAGCGTTGAGCTGCAACACGAAGCGGATGTTGAAAGCCAAGGCGACCGCGTACGCGCTCTGCTCCGGAAAGCAAGCCGCAAGGGCTTCGTGGAGGCTCTTCGAGCGTTCGAGCGACTCGAGGAACCGGTCCGCCAGGCCCGCTGCCTCGACGAGTGGGGGCACCTCGAAGCCGAGCTCGGTACCGAGCCGCTGCCACTCGACGGTGAGCATGCGATGGCGTTGAAGGTCCCTGAAGGCCCCGTAGTCAGCCACGATGTCGAACCGGTATGAGGTGTACTCCAGAGCTCTTCCGGGGCGGTGGCGACGATTAGAGCGGTCTCCGACGTACGCCTGGAAGATTCTCCGCCGTTCTTCGGCGCCGAGACCCGATACGTGCCGGGCTACATCTTGCTCCGCGAGGTTCATGTGCGGGTAGCACATCGCCACGAGCACCTTGTCCTCGCCCGCCGGGTCGAAGTCGGTGAGGGTCACCGAGCTCCCGGGCGCCGGGACCTCGAGATCCCGCAGCTCGTGCACCGCGGCGTCCATCGCCTCGCGGCGCGCCTGGAGGTACTCGATCCACACCCCGCCTCGTTCGGGCCGGTCGATTCTGGAGAGGAAGGAAGGGATCACCTTTCGCAGCTCGACGAGGATGAGGTCGGCGTACCTGCGGGCTTCCGGCAGCGGGTGCGCCCGCATCCTGAGCAGCAGCTGTTCGTAGCTCTGCCCTGAGCCGAAGATCCCCACGTTGGAGAGTGATCCGGCCGGCAGCAGGCCTCGCAACGCGTCAAGGCAGCGAGCCCGGACCGCCTGACGGTGGGCGAGCTCGGAAACGCCTCCGTGCCTGGGGTTTTCCCGGCTCACGAACGACTGCAATGCCGGCAGGAGTTCCGCATAGGTGTCGAACATGCGGTCCATCTCTCCCACATAGCGCGCACCGAGAGGTGACTCCAGGACGGCCGGATCACGGTGGTAGCGGTAGTGCCCCGACGGCAGGCGGCTGTCGTAGGGGATGTAGCGCGTCGACTGCTCGAGGTAGGACATGAGACGGCCCCGCTCGAGAATCTTGGTCAGCAGGTTCGAGGACTGCTCGCAGGCGAGGTGGACCCCGCCGAGTTGAGCGACCGAGTCGTCCCCGTACTCGCTGAAGACCCTGGCGTAGAGCTCCTCGGCGCGCCGCAACCCGACCGAGGCGTCGAGGCTCGTGTCACCGGCCACGTCGAGCTCCTCTACGAACTCGTCGAGGAAGAGCCGGCGCAGGCTCTTGGAGGACCTCGAGTACCGCGCGAACAGGGCGCCCTTGACGACCTCCGGCAGGTTCACGAGCGCGAACACAGGGCCGTCGAGATTCGTGAAGTACCTCCCGAGCAGCTCCCGCTCCCCGGCGGTGAACTGCTCAACGCCCGCGATCGACATGCCCAGACGACATTACGGTGCGGGTTGGCCGCCTGCGCGGATGGTGCCGTGCTCCACGGGGATGGTGACCACCGACGATGCCGCGACCACATCGCGGAGCAGGCGCTCGGCCCCGGCCCGGGCGCTCTTGGACGTCTCTGGCCGGGCCGCCACCATCGCTACTTGGCGGAGGAGGTCGATGACCTGCTTCACGTTGCGGACGAAATCGCCTCCAGACATGAGTGGCGCCGCCTTCCGGCCGCGCCGGCCCGGACCTCCGCCCGGTTGTAGGACCTGACGGAGGTCCCGACCCCTCGCCCACTCGTAGATGAGCGCGGCGAACCCGGTGTCGACTCCCCGCGTCACGGGCAGGTGCGCGCTCTTCTCCTCCTCGGAGAGAGCCTCGGAGAGCTGCTCGATCGCTTCCAGACGCCGGGCCACCTTGGCGTTCGGTGCGGGGAGTGGAGCCTCGCGCTCGCGCCGTGCCTCATAGCACAGGCCCGAGGTGACGGCGGCGAGGCTCGCCGGGTCGAGACCGTCGAGATGTCCCGCTTCCAGCGACTCGGCGACGAGCAGGTCGGCCTCGTGATAAAGGCCTGCGAGCCGTCCCCCGGCCTCGGTGATCCTCCACCCCTCCAGGTAGCCGCGCCGCTCGAGCACCCCGAGGACGGAGTCGAGCTCTCCCACGAGGTCCTCGTCGGTCAGGAACTGGGCGAACGACGAGCTCACGAGGGTGTAAGCGGCCTCGCGACTGTGACGGCGGACGAGGTTGACCGCAAGGTTGTAGGTCGGGCGGAACGAGGACGACAGCGCCCGTGGGCGCCCGCCCGCGATCCGGGCCACGTCGCCGAAGCTGTGGAACGGAGAGCAGACGACCGCTGCATAACCGATGTCGTCGATGCCCCGCCTGCCGGCGCGGCCCGTCAGCTGGGTGTACTCCCCGGGGGTCAGTTCCTGGTGACCCCTGCCGCCGAACTTGGTCACCTCTTCGATCACCACGGACCTCGCCGGCATGTTGATGCCCAGAGCGAGCGTCTCGGTGGCGAAGACGACCTTGACGAGAGCCTCCGCGAAGCAGGCCTCCACCGCCTCCCGGAACGGCGGCACCATGCCCGCGTGATGGGCGGCCACTCCCGCCTCGAGGCCGGCCGCGTAGACCGGATAGCCGAGCACCGCGAGGTCGTCATCGGTCAGCGGATCGACGTAGGACTCCACGATCGCGCGTATCCGACGCTGCTCTTCGGGCGTGGTCAGGCGCAGGCCGTCGACCAGGCAATGCCTGACCGACTCGTCGCAGCCGGCGCGTGAGAACACGAAGTAGATCGCCGGCAGGAGGCGTTCGGCGGCGAGCCGGTCGACGACCTCGACCCGCCGTGGGCGGTACAGCTGTGGGCGCGCAGGGCGCGACCTGACTCCTGCCGCGCCCGGTGTCCCCGCCCCTCCCGGCCCGGCCCGGCCGGCACCCCTGCGCCCCGTCCCCGCACGGGCCATCAGGCCGTCGAGCCTGACGGCCTCCGGGTTCGGCCGGCCGTCGACGAAGGTAGGCAGGAGTTGGATGTGCTCGGAAGAGCGGTCCCCCACCACGAAGAGGTTCTTCAGCTCGACGGGCCGGTGCGACTCGATCACCACGCCGGTGGTGCCACGGACCTCGGAGATCCATGCCGCGAGCTGATCGGCGTTCGCGACCGTCGCGGACAGGCACACCAGGGTCACGTTCGAGGGCGCGCCGAGAATGACCTCCTCCCAGACCCCGCCCCGGTACGGGTCCTGGAGGAAGTGAACCTCGTCCAGCACCACATAACGCAGGTCCGCAAGACGGCCCGGCTCCGCGTGGATCATGTTGCGAAGCACTTCGGTCGTCATGACGACGATCGGAGCCTGACCGTTGATCGAGTTGTCCCCCGTCAAAAGACCAACCCGATCGGCGCCGTACTTGCGCCGGAAATCCCCGTACTTCTGGTTGGACAGGGCCTTTATCGGCGTCGTGTAGAAGACCTTCGCCCCCTCTTGCAAGGCGAGATGCACCGCGTACTCGGCGACGACCGTCTTCCCTGAGCCTGTAGGCGCACTGACGAGGACCGACTGGCCGTCGTCGAGAAGCTCGATGGCGTCGAGCTGGAACCTGTCAAGGGGGTAGGGATGCTCCGCGACGAACTGCTCGCGGGACGCGACACCGGCGCTAGGCGCCTTCATGCGCTCCTTAGGGGTGAGGCGGTCACTTGCCCAGCAGCTTGCCGATGACGATGGACGCCTCGTAGAACAACAGCAGCGGGATCGCGAGGGCAAGCATCGAGAACGGGTCCGAGCTCGGGGTCACGATCGCCGCGAACAGCACCATCCCGATGATCGCCCACCGCCGCCACCTCGACAGCTTCGCCGGGGTGAGCACTCCTGCTAGCTCGAGCGCGACTAGCACCACAGGAAACTCGAAAGTCACCCCGAAGGCAACCATCAGCAACAAGATCAGCTGCACGTAGGAGTTCGGCGACAAGATGGCGATGATGGTCTTGCTGGGGCCGCTCACGTCCAGCAGGAACCTCATCGCGTGGGGGAAGGTGAGGTAGGCCACGAAGGCGCCGAGCGCGAACAGGCCGGCCGTGGCGAAGGTGAACGGGAGGGCGTACCTCTTCTCGTTGGCTTTGAGGCCAGGCGTGACGAACTTCCAGAGCTGGAACAGCGTGACGGGCAGGGCGATCAGGAGGCCGCCGTAGGCGGACACGTTGAGGCGCAGGCCGAAGCCCTGCAGGGGCTGGGTGACGTAGAACATGCAGTGGCGGCCTGTGTGGGTCACCGCCTGGCAGTACGGCCTCTGCAGCACGGCCAGGATCTGGTCGTAGAGAACGTAGGTGACAACGGCGCCGACCGCGATCGCGCACATGCAGATGATGAGGCGGCGGCGCAGCTCTCCGAGATGCTCGCTGAGCGTCATGGCGTCCGGGTTCGGACGCTCTCTCCTGGCGCGGAGCCTTGCAACCCTCGCTGGTGCGGCCATCGCTCAGTTCATGCTCGGCTCGTCGAACACGAACACCGTGTCGGCGGCAAGCGAGCCCGACGATGACGACGAGGGCATCGACGGTGGCCTACGGGCCGACGACGAGTCCTGCCTCGCGAGCAGGGGCTGCCAGCTCGATTGGGCCTCCTCCTGGTCGGCGTAGGTGAGCCGGGACACCCTCCTGCCCCGGCCGGAGACTGCGCCCGCGGCCCCGTACGCGGGCTCGGCTACCGCCTCCTCGACGCCAGGGGCGGCGCTCGCGACCGAGCTGTCCTGTCCTGAGACCAGCCCGGTCAAGTAGCCGGTTATCGCCCGCGAGGGGCTGGTCGGGATGTTCGGGAGGTCGAGGTCAGGGACAGCGGCGCGGACCTCCGCCTCGAACTTCTCCCGCATCCGGTTCAGCTCGCGCCACGTTCCGCCCAGCTGTCGCGCCAGTCCGGGCAACCTCTCGGGGCCGACAACGATGAGCGCGATCACGAGGATCAGGAAAATTTTGGTCGGGTCGAGGCCGCCCATGACGGGGATCCTACTGTGCTGCCGGCCCTACGACCGGGCGGCGCCGGGTCGCGGTCATGAGCCCGACTGGAATAGCGCCTCTCCCGCGGCGGCGCCAGCCGCGATTCTCATGGCTAGCGGAGGTCGATGGCCCACCCCGGGGTGCCCCGGGCGCGCCAGGCGCGACCACGTCAGAACCAGTGGAAGTACGGGTGCCCGAAACGCCACACGGTGACGAACACCCTCCCGACCACGAGCGAGCCCGGCAGCGTCCCCCAGACCCGGCTGTCGGCCGAGTCGCCCCGACAGTCGCCCATCACGAAGTAGTGCCCCGGCGCGATCTTGGTGCGGGGGATGTTCTCCGCGCTCTCGGCGCAGATGCCGGTGAGGCGGGGCAGCCAGGGTTCCGCCAGCGGCCGGCCGTTGATGAGGACCGTGTTCCCACGGGACGAGATCGTCTCGCCGGGCAGGCCGATGACACGCTTGACAAGGTCTTTGTCCGTGGTACCGGCATCGGCTGGAGGCCGCTTGAACACGACGATGTCGCCACGGTGGATCGTGTAGCCGAGCTTGATCACGACGATGCGATCGCCGATCTGCAGCGTCGGCAGCATCGAGCCCGAGGGTACATAGAAGGCCTGGACGACGAAGGTGCGCAGTGCGCCTGCGACGAGCACCGCGAAGACGACGACGACGGCCCACTCGATGACTCGTCGCCTCCTGCCGGGCCTCCTGCTCGATCGCGCGGGCGCGGCGCGGGGCGGCCCGGCGGTGGGCTCCGGCGGCTCCGTGAGTCGGACTTGAGCCGCGCCGTCCCCGACGGAAGGGAACTCCGGCGCCAGTCGAGCGGAGGGTTCTCCGAAATTGTCCGCGTTCATTGAAGCCTCGCGCGCGTCATTCACGATCCTGCAGCCTAAATCGACTCGATGAGCCGCTCGACGCGCTCGTCGTGCGAGCGGAACGGATCCTTCAAAAGGACCGTCCGCTGAGTCTGGTCGTTCAGCTTCAGGTGCACCCAGTCAACTGTGAAATCGCGCCGCTTCTCCTTCGCTCGTTTGATGAATTCGCCCCGGAGCCGCGCGCGGGTGGTCGACGGCGGTGAGTCCATGGCCTTGGTGATGGCCTCGTCGGTGGTCATGCGGTCCACGCGACCTCTCGCCTGCAGCAGATAGAACACCCCGCGGCGGCGATCGACGTCGTGGTACTGAAGGTCCAACAAGGCCACCCGGGGATGCCCGAGAGGAAGCTCGTGACGCGCCTGATAAGCCTCGACCAGGCGGTACTTGATCACCCAGTCGCACTCGCGTTCGAGGCTGAGCGGGTCCTTCTCGATTGCCTCCATGCAGTGCTGCCACATCGACAGGGCTCGCTCTTCAAGCGGAGGCAGGCCGCGCAGCTCGTGATAGCGAAGTGCCCGGTCCAGGTACTCGCGTTGGATGTCGAGGGCGCTGAGCTCCCGCCCGTTCGCCAAGCGGACCTCGCGCCGGCACGTGATGTCGTGACTGATCTCCCGGATGGCCCTGATGGGGTCCTCCAGCGTGAGATCGCGGATGACGACGCTCGGGTCCTCGAGCATACGCAGCAGGATGCTTGTCGCCCCGACCTTGAGAAATGTGGCGTACTCGCTCATGTTCGAGTCACCGACGATGACGTGCAGCCGTCTGAAGCGCTCCGCGTCGGCGTGGGGCTCGTCCCGCGTGTTGATGATCGGCCGACTGCGCGTCGTCGCCGACGAGACCCCCTCCCAGATGTGCTCGGCCCGCTGGCAAAGACAGAAGGTCGCTCCGCGAGCTGTCTGGAGAACTTTGCCCGCTCCGGAGTAGATCTGCCGGCTCACGAAGAACGGGATGAGAACCTGGACAAAGTGCGAGAAGTCGTCCCTGCGGCTTGTGAGGTAATTCTCATGGCAGCCGTAGGAGTTGCCCGCGGAGTCGGTGTTGTTCTTGAACAGGTAGATCACTCCGCGTATGCCCTCTTCGCTCAGGCGGGTCTCCGCCGAGGCGATCAGGCCTTCGAGGATCCGTTCACCCGCCTTGTCGTGCGCGACCAGGTCCTCGATCGAGTCGCATTCCGGGGTCGCGTACTCGGGATGGCTGCCGACGTCGAGGTACAGCCTCGCCCCGTTCTCGAGGAACACGTTGCTCGAACGTCCCCAGCTCACGACGCGCCTGAACAGGTAGCGGGCCACCTCGTCCGGGCTCAGCCGACGCTGGCCGCGAAGCGTGCAAGTGACGCCGTACTCGTTCTCGAGCCCGAAGATCCTGCGGTCCACCGAAGTCCACGGTAGCCTCGAAGTGGATGCAGCCATCCGACCGCATGGTCCACTTGACCACTGTTGTGGGCTCGTTTCACGGCCACGTGCTCGCAGCGCGACTGGGATCGGAGGGGATCCCGGTGGAACTTCGCGGCCTGAGCGACGGTCCTTACCCGCTTCCGGCAAACGTCGCGGTCTTCGTCCACGCCGACCAGCTCGAGATCGCTCAAGCGCTCCTGCTCGCCGACGCCGTCGACGCGGCGTTCGACGACCGCTATGACGACCTCGGCCCCGATGATCCAGGATTGCTGGACCTGCCCCCGGTGGATCTCGACGATAGGTTCCGTCCTCGCCGGGCCCGAACCATTCTGGTGCTCACGATGGTCGCCCTCGTGCTTGTGGTCGGCGTCATCGCGTCGTTTCACTGAGCGCGCAAGCCAGTTGCGGCCTGGAGATCACCGGATCGCTACGGCGATCAACCCTCCCGTGGGTCGAAGGCTCGGATGCACACGGCCTCAGGCGTGACCGGGAGCGACATCTCCATTCTGGTTACCAGGAAGGTCCACGGGGCCCGCACTCCCGGCGTCGCCACTTGAGGAGTCGGCCGCGGCGGCCTCTGCCGGCTCGCCGCGCGCGAGCAACTCGGCCAGCTCGTCACGCTCGACGCGCCGGAAAGCGCGACGCCAGGGGCCGTGCTCGAGCACCGCGACCTCGAGATCGCTCGCGCGCAGTGTCCGGGTCGGGCCTGACAGGCTTGCCACGGACGCGACGACGGCCTCGCCGAGGGTCCAGCCCTGACGGAATCTCGCGGCCATGCGATGGGTGATCGCGTCCGCTTCCCCACCGAGCACGGTGAAGCGCTGCTCGTCCGACACGGTGCCGTCATAGGCGATATGGAACAGCTGGTGCGCGGTGCCGACCGGGTCGAGCTCCGCGACGAGGATCTCCACCTCGAGAGGCTTCATCTCGTGGGTGAACACTTGGCCGAGGTACTGCGCGTAGACGTTCGCGAGCGAGCGCGCGTCCACGTCCTCTCGCGAGTAGGCGTAGCCCTTGGTGTCGGCGTGGCGCACGCCTGCGACCCGGAGCTGGTCGAACTCGTTGTAGCGGCCGACCCCGCCGAACGCGACGCGGTCGTAGATCTCGCTGATCTTGTGAAGAGTGCTCGAAGGGTTCTCGGCCACGATGAGCACGCCCTTGTCGTAGGTGGTCCCCACGAGTGCGCGGCCCCTGGCGATTCCTTTCTGGGCGTATTCGGCGCGGTCCTTCATGACCTGCTCGGGAGCCACGTAGTAGGGCATCGTCACGAGGACTCACCCCCTTCGTCCCGCTCGCGGCGGCGTTCCAGGACGTTTCGGAAGTGCTCGGCGACCTCGGAGTCCTCCAGCCGGCGGTAACCGTCGGCGTCCACGGTCGCGACCACTGGGTAGATCCCCCGCAGGGGGTCCGGCCCACCCGTGGCGGTGTCCTCGTCGGCCGCTTCGTATAACGCCGTGACCGCGAGCTCGACCGCCTCGTCGCGGCCCAGGCGCTCGCGGTAGCTGAGCTTGACGGTGTTTTTGGCATCTCGCCCGCCCGACCCGGTCGCGTGGAAGTCCGTCTCCTCGAAGCGGCCCCCGGTGACGTCGTAAGTGAAGATCCGCCCCTTCTTCAAGCGCAGGTCGTAGCCCGCGAACAGCGGTATGACGACCAGGCCCTGCATGGCCATCTGCAGGTTCGCGCCGACCATCTGACCCAGCTGGTTCGCCTTTCCCTCGAGGCTCAGGCAGGTCCCCTCGACCTTCTCGTAGTGCTCGAGCTGGGTTTGGAAGAGGCGCACCATCTCGATGGCGCTGCCGGCGGCGCCGGATATGGCCACCGCGGAATGCCGGTCCGCCGGGAAGACCTTCTCGATGCTGCGGTGGGCGATGGCGTTGCCCTCTGTCGCGCGACGGTCCCCCGCCACGACGACGCCGTTGTCGTAGCGGAGCGCCACGACGGTCGTGCCATGGGTGACACCTGGGACCTGCATCGCCGCGAAACTTGCAGGTTGGCGCCCGTGAGTGCTGATCATCTCAGGGACTCCCCCGGCAGGGACCGGTGGCACTTGAGTGCGCGTCCGGCGGAGCAGCTCGACGAAGCTCGGCCC
Source organism: Acidimicrobiales bacterium (assembly GCA_050015175.1). Classification (GTDB taxonomy): domain Bacteria; phylum Actinomycetota; class Acidimicrobiia; order Acidimicrobiales; family Bog-793; genus Fen-455. The sequence goes on from JBEKBX010000003.1 coordinate 69,817, forward strand.
CGGGTCGCTGCCCGAAGGGAAAAGGGGCAGGCTCATATGCGCCACCTTTGTTGAGACGCGGCTTTGCTCACTCGCCGCCTTTTTGGACGTAGTTGCGGACGAACTCCTCCGCGTTGTTCTCCAGGACCTCGTCTATCTCGTCGAGCAGGTCGTCGATCTCTGCCTTCAGCCGGTCCCCCCGCTCGGTCGTCGCCGGTGCCTCGGTCTCGGCCGCGGCCGCCTCACGGCTCGTCGTCGGTCGCTTCTTCAGCTCGCGCTCTGCCATCACCGTTCCTTATGAGCCCAACCGCCTGAGCAGCTCTGCTGGAGTATTACATCCTTCGAAGAGCGTATCGACATGGAGCGCCGTCCCTTTCAGCGGCTCCATCATCGGAACGCGACGCAACGAGTCCTCGCCTATGTCGAACACGATCGAGTCCCAGTTCGCGGCGACGATCGCAGGGGAGAAGCGCTGCAGGCAACGGCCGCGGAAATACGCCCGCGTCGTCGCCGGTGGCTCCGTGGTCGCGCGCTCCACCTCCTCGTCGTCGGTGAGTCTTTCCATCGCCATGCGGGTGAACAGCGACTTCGCGGGTCGCAGGTCGTGATACTGGAGGTCCAGCGCCGCAAGCCGCGAGTCGTCCCAGGCGAGGCCGTGACGGTCCCGGTAGGCCTCGATCAGCCGCAGCTTGGCGACCCAATCCAGCTGGTTCGCCAAGGACTGTGGGTCGTTCTCCAGGCCTTGCAGGACGGCTTCCCAGCGATCCAGCACACGGCGGCCAACGTCCTCGCTACCGAGAGCCTCGATGCCGCGTTCGGCGGTGTACTTGCGCGCAAAGTCGTACAGCTGCCACTGCAGCTCGACCGCTGTCAGCTTCTCTCCTGAGGCCAGCTCCACTCTCGCGCGCAGGGTGGTGTCTCGAGACACCGAACGGATCGCCGCAACAGGGGACGCCAAGGTGAGGTCGCGGCTGGCAAGGAAGCCGTCCTCGATCATCGCCAGCACGAGGGCGGTGACCCCCACCTTGAGGAAGGTGGCGACCTCCGCCAGGTTCGCGTCCCCGACTATCACATGGAGCCGGCGGTACTTCTGCGGATCAGCGTGTGGCTCGTCGCGGGTGTTGATGATCGGCCGTTTGAGCGTCGTCTCGAGGCCGACCTCCTCCTCGAAGAAGTCGGCCCTTTGGCTGAGCTGGAATTCCGGCGCGTCGCCGCTGCCAGCGACCTCCTCGCCGATCTTGCCGGCGCCGGCGTAGACCTGTCGCGAGACGAGGTGAGGCGTCAGCTCGTGGACGATCCTCGAGAACGGGACCGCCCTGTCGAGGAGGTAGTTCTCGTGGCAGCCGTAGGAGTTGCCTTTGCCGTCCGAGTTGTTCTTGTAGATCACGATCTCCTCGCCCGGCGGCAGGAGACGGTTGGCCGCCTCCATGGAGCGCTTCAGCACCAACTCCCCGGCGCGGTCGTGGACGACGGCCTCAAGCGGGTTGGAGCATTCCGGGGTCGAGTACTCAGGATGGGCGTGGTCGACGTAGTAGCGGGCGCCGTTGGTGAGCACGGCGTTCACGAGGTGTGTCTCGATCTCCGGTGGCATCGCGCCCTCACGGGCAAAGCCACGAGCGTCGCGACCGGGTGACTCGTCCTCGAAGTCCCATCCGACCTTGCGGTCGAGTCGGGCGACGTACGCGTTGATGAGCAGCGAGGACGCCGTCGTCGGGCTCGGGTCGCCGGCGGTGTCCACGTGAATCCCGTACTCGGTCTCGATCCCGCAGACCTTCGTTATCGCCACTCTGGGACGCTACCGCACCGTCCGGCGCCCACTGCAGCACCGTTGCCAACCCGCAGGTCGCACGCGCCGGGACGAGGCCTCCCCGGAAGTCACAGGCCGCGCAGACCCGACTGAGCCGACCAGCGGGCACCGATGACGGCGCCGGTCGGACCGCTCAGAGATACTGCCCGGTCCCGACCCGCTCGATCGCACGCCCGCCGCGCTCTTCTCCGCCTTGGCCCACGAGCGTGCGGATGTAGACGATCCGTTCGCCCTTCTTGCCCGAGATCCTCGCCCAGTCGTCGGGGTTCGTGGTGTTGGGCAGGTCTTCGCTCTCTTTGTACTCCTGCCTGATCGACTCGATCATGTCGGCAAGCCGGATTCCGTGGCCGTCGCCTGCGATCTCCCGCTTGATGGCGAGCTTCTTCGCGCGCCGGACAATGTTCTCGATCATCGCCCCGGACGCGAAGTCCTTGAAGTACAAGGTCTCCTTGTCGCCGTTCTGGTACGTGACCTCGAGGAAGCGGTTCTCGTCGTCGGCCCGGTACATCTCGGCGACCGTCTGCTCGATCATCACGGCCACCGCCTTGTGGGGGTCGCCACCGCCGAGCACGGCGACATCGGTGGCCTCGAGCGGCAAGGTGTTGATCAGGTAGCGGGCGAAGACCTGCTGGGCTGCGCCCTCGTCGGGCCTCTCGATCTTGATCTTCACGTCCAGGCGTCCGGGGCGCAGTATCGCCGGATCTATCAGGTCCTCACGGTTGGATGCCCCGATCACGATGACGTTGCGGAGTGCTTCGACCCCGTCGATTTCCGCCAAGAGCTGGGGGACGACCGTCGACTCCATGTCGGAGGAGATACCGCTGCCGCGAGTGCGGAACAACGAGTCCATCTCGTCGAAGAAGACGATCACGGGCACGCCCTCCTCGGCCTTCTCCCTTGCGCGTTGGAACACGAGCCGGATCTGGCGCTCGGTCTCGCCCACGTACTTGTTCAGCAACTCGGGGCCTTTGATGTTGAGGAAGTAGCTCGTGACCCGGGCGTTGCCCGTCTGCTCGGCGACCTTCTTGGCCAGCGAGTTCGCCACCGCCTTGGCGATCAAGGTCTTCCCGCAACCAGGAGGCCCGTAGAGCAGGATCCCCTTCGGCGCCTGCAGGTGGTATTCCGCGAACAGCTCCCGATGCAGGTACGGGAGCTCGACTGCGTCGGTGATCGCCTCGATCTGATTGTCGAGCCCCCCGATGTTGGCGTAGGTGACGTCCGGCACCTCCTCGAGCACAACCTCTTCGAGCTCGGGACGCGGGAGCTTCTCGTAGAGCAGCATCGTGCGGGGGTCCAGCAACAACGAGTCGCCCGCGCGCAGCTTGACGCCGACGAGGTACTCGGAGATCTCGGCCACCTGCTCCTCGTCGGCCCTCCCGACGATCAGTACGCGGCGGCCGTCCTCGAGGACCTCGAGCACCGAGACGACTTCGCCTCCGAGCTCCGGGTCTCTCGCGAGCACGACGTTGAGAGACTCGTTGAGGACGACTTCTTGCCCCTTGCGCAGCTCCTCGGCCTCGAGCCCGGGATGAACCGCGACCCGCATCTTGCGCCCGCTCGAGAACACGTCGACGGTCCCGTCGTCGTTCCCGTTCAGATACGTGCCATACGCGGAAGGAGGCTGGGTGAGCTTGTCCACTTCCTCGCGCAAGGCGGCGATGTGCTCTTTTGCCTGCTGGAGCGTGAACGTCAACTTCTCGTTCTGGGACACGGCGTGCGCGAGCTGCCCCTTGGTCTCGAGCAACCTCTCCTCGAGGGTGCGTACCCGCCCCGGTGCCTCCTGGAGCCGTCGCCGGAGCTCGGAGATCTCGTCCTCGGCCTGTTCCGCCCGGCGGTGCAGCTCCTCTCGTTCGTCATCTCCGTCAGGGAACCCGTCGTGTCCGTCGCTTTCCATGGGCGTCACCACCTCCTCACACGGCGCGATCTTCGCCCCCGTCGGGACCCTACACCGGTGCCGAGCGCGTTTGACACCACACGGGCACATCGTTACGTTGCGCCACGTGAGGCGGCGGGGACCCTAAGCTTCACCGGAGACGAGGGAGCGGCCGTGACCGGTTGCGGTCTACAAGCGGCAAGCGTTCCGAGGAGATGAGCGGCTGATGAGGGTGTGGATTGACCAGGACCTCTGCACGGGAGACGGTCTCTGCGAGGAGATCTGTCCCGCCGTGTTCACTCTCCTCGACGACGGCCTGGCCTACGTCAAGCAAGGCGATACCGTCCTGAACGAGCCCGGTGGCTCCTCCCAGATGGCAACAGTCGCCTCCGATCTCGAGGACGCCGTCACCGAGGCTGCCGAAGAGTGCCCTGGGGAGTGCATCTTCATCGTCACCGATTAAAAGGCGGGCGCCTCTCCGCAGGGCCCCATCGGTGCAAGCTGGTCCCAGAACGACGCGCTGTCGGACTCAGCTCGCCAGCAGGCGCGCGAAGGTGATGAAGCCCGTGTGCGCGACCATCCTGTGGTCGGGCCGGACCGAACGCCCTTCGATGTGCCAAGTGCGCCGCAGCATCTCGAATGTCTCTGCCATGGCGAACCCGCTGTGCTCGAGGGCGCCGCGCAGCTCCGCCGTCTGGTTGATCGTCGGCAGGTAGGCCAGGAAGATCCCGCCGGGCGCGAGCGCCCTCTGCGCATGGGCCACCACCTGCCAGGGCTCTGCCAGGTCCAGCACGACGCGGTCGAGGCCCTCGGCGTCGATTCCCAGGTACACGTCCCGCTCCAGGACCGAGTAGGGCTGGCCCGGGCCGAGGAACGCCTCCACGTTCGCCCGTGCCCGTTCGGCGAAGTCCGCTCTCAGCTCGTAGCCGGTGATCACCGCGCCCGCGCGCAGCATCGCCATCGAGAGCGCGCCCGAGCCGACGCCGGCTTCGAGCACACGTGCCCCCGGGAATATGTCGGCGGCGATCAGGATCGCGCCGAGGTCCTTCGGGTAGATCACCTGTGCGCCACGCGGCATGCCGACGACGACGTCAGCGAGGGTCGGGCGAAGGACCAGGTACCGCGCCGAGTTCGTCACCCGTCCGTCGCGCTGGTGTGCCTCGACCTCCTCGCCCTCGCAGCGGCCGATCACGCTGTCGTGCTCGACGACCCCGGCGTGGGACTGGAACGACCGGCCGGGATGGAGCGTCACGAGATAGCGGCGGTCCTTCCGGTCTACGAGCAAGACCCGCTCACCGGCGGCGAGTGTTCGACCGCGTGGCGGAGGCACGCCGGGACTCACGCCGGCTCCTCTGCATCCCCTTCCGAGCCTCGGCGTTCAGCGGACTGCTCGCCGCGGTGCGGTCGCCGGCCCATGACGGAGCTGGCTTGCGCCCGAGCCTCTCGTGTCTCTCGCGGCGCCCCGGCCTCGGCTGGCCTGGCGGCGGCCCGGGCATATCGCCGGCTCGCCTCGCGTTTGGCCTGCTTCTTCGCCAGGCTCTCCTCGAGCTTCGCGGCTTCGCGCGCCGCCTTGCGCCTCGCGCGCCTCGAACGGGGAGGAGCCGGAACATGACTGACGATCAACGACTCCCCGAGCCGGAGCTGCTCGACGCTCACCTGAGGGGAGGGCCTGCGCGCCAGGAAGCGCAAAAGCCACGCGATCGCACCGATCGAGAGCCAGAGGTTGCTCCCCTCGATCAGGCCCGATCGGATCCCGCGCCTCACCAGCTGGCGCGCCCAGCGGTCGAGATAGCTACGCACCACAGCCCCGGTCCCCGCTTCGCACGGTCAGACGCGACGGATCTCGAGCACCGAGGCCCGCCGGCGGCCACGCCGGCGGCCCAGTAGGTAGACGGCCGCCACCGCGATCACTCCGGCCACCACCATCGCGCCGATCGCCGGCGGGGCGGCGTCGGTCGCCAATGACTGCGCGTCGCTGCCGAGCTCGCGCAGCTTCTGCTCAATATCCGACAGCTTCACGCGTCCCGGGTCTTCAGTCGCCAGCAGCAACTGTCGGACCAGGCGGATCCTCATCACCCTGCCTCCGATCGCTCCATCGCCCTACCCCCGCTTCGCTGCTGCCCTGCCGCGAGAACGCAGGAGCGCGAACCCGGAGCCACCCAACACGACCAGACCGAGGATCCCGGTGATCGGGTACGGCACCCAGGACCAGGTGCCCGCGAAGGCCGCGCCGGTCTCGGTCTGCAGAACGCGGAGCACCCCGAGCAGCAGCAGGACGGTACCGATGCCGAGCAAGGTCGCCGCCGCACACCCGAACAGCAGCGTCCGCCCGACGGTCCGGATGGGCGTGACCGTCTCCTGGATCACGTATCGACGGAGAAGGTCGAGAAGCTCGGCTCCCTCCTCCCGCGGATTGGCGTGCTTGCCGTCACCTTTTCCCGACATGAAACCGCAGGTTATCGGTCCGGCCGGCAGACTGCTAGCCAACGCGCGATCTGAGCCCAGCATCTGTCTGTCCCACTGCAGCGATTTTGTCCGCAGGGCTCGCCGATCGGCCTGCGGAGACGGTCTTGCCCTGGTCTGTGGGCCGTCAGCCGGTCACGGCTCCAGGGCAGCCCGGAAGAACTCGCGCAGGTGCCGCAGGCGCCGATCCAGCTCGTGGTTCTCGAGCGGGTCGGTCTCGAGCAAGGCTTCGAGGAACGGGATGTCGCTGAAATAGGTCAGCAGCGCCCCGTAGCCGGTTAGAACGAGCTGCTCCGCGTCATGGGACCGGAACCGGCCTGCGGACATCTCGCGCTCGAAGAAAGCGACCGCCCTCTCCAGCATCGGCCGGAGCGTGACTCCGAGCTCGCCAGCCATCCGGCCTCCGCCCTCGAGCGCCTCACGGCGTACCAGGCGAACGAATTCCGGGCTTTCGGCGAAGAAGCGGAAACCGGTGGTGAGCACACGGTCGACTTGCTCCCAGCCGTCGCGCGGCCTGTCGGTCGCCTCGGCCACGCGCACCAGCCAGTCGGAGAACGAGGCCTCGAGCACCTCGCGATAGAGGGCGTCCTTGGAGGCGAAATGATGCAGCAGGCTAGGGCGCCGGATTCCCACGAGCTCCGCGATGTCATTGAGGGAGGTCCCCTCGAATCCGTGCTCGGCGAAGCACCACAGTGCTGCGTCGAGGATCGCCTGGCGTGTCGGGACCCCCGGCCGGCGGGAAAGATGCGCCGGGAGGACACCCTGGGGCTCCTCCGGAGCGTTCCCGAGCACGGCGGGATCACGCGGGCTCGACATCTCTCAAGCCTACCGACCAGACGGTAGGCGCTCGCTGATACCCTTCACGCGTGCCAGAACCTCTCCTAGCGGTGGTCGTGGGATTGGCGCTCAGTCAGCTCGCGCTCTTCTGCACGACCATCTACCTGCACCGGGCCCTTTCCCACCGGGCGATCACGCTGCGGCCGTCGGTCCGGGCGGTCTTCAGAGTGCTCATCTGGCTCATGACGGGCATCCGGCCCCGTCAGTGGGTTGCGGTCCACCGCCGGCACCACGCGTTCACCGACGTCCCGGGCGATCCGCACTCGCCGGTTCTGCTCGGGTTCTGGCGGGTGCAACTGACCAACGCAGCCTTATATCGCAAGGTCGCGCGGGACGGCCAGACGACCGAGCGGTACGCCAAGGACCTGCCGGCGGACCGCTGGGACAAGGTGCTGTTCGACCACGCCTTCCTCGGGCTCGGAATCGGCATCGCCGCCCTCTGTCTCGTGCTCGGGTGGCGCATGGGCCTGCTCGCGGCCGGAGTCCACGCGGTGAGCTATCTCGCCCTCAACGCCGCGATCAACGCCATCGGGCACAGCTTCGGGACCAAGACCTATCCGAACACGGCCTTCAACAACCAGTGGCTCGCCTTTTTGACCGGGGGGGAAGGCCTGCACAACAACCATCACGCGGCGCCGACCTCCGCGAAATTGGCACTCGGCCGTCATGAGATCGACCCCGGCTGGTGGGTGATCCGGCTCATGGTGCGTACGAGGTTGGCGACGCTGCGGCTCAGCGAGGCCCGCTTCGTCCAGAGGTCCTCACCGTCCACGATCGGCTGACCCCGACGCCTGCCCGGCGTGCATAGTCTTAGGGTCAATGCCTGAATCGGATCTCGAACAACTCTGCGTAAACGTCGTCCGCGGCCTTTCCATGGACGCTCCCCAAAGCGCGAACAGCGGTCACCCGGGCACGGCGATGGCGTTGGCGCCGCTCGCCCACGTCTTGTTCTCGCGCGTGCTGCGGCACGACCCGGGCAGCCCCGACTGGCCCGACCGGGACCGGTTCATCCTGTCCAACGGCCACGCCTCGATCCTGCTCTACTCGATGCTGCTTCTCAACGGCTACGGGCTCGACCTGAAGGACATCAAGGAATTCCGACAATGGGGATCACGCACGCCGGGGCACCCGGAGCTCCATGCCGTTGCCGGCGTCGAGGTGACCACCGGCCCGTTGGGCCAGGGGTTCGCCAACGGCGTGGGCATGGCCATTGCCGAACGCTTCCTGCGTGCGCACTTCGGGCCGGAGGCGATCGATCACCACATCTTCGTGATCTGCGGCGACGGGGACTTGATGGAGGGCGTGAGCCACGAGGCCGCCTCCCTCGCGGGCCATCTGGGCCTCGGGCGTCTCGTGTACGTCTTCGACGACAACCACATCACGATCGACGGGCCCACCGACCTCGCGTGCTCCGACGACGTCGTAAAGCGGTTCAAGAGCTACGGGTGGCACGTCGAGAGCCTCGGCGAGGTGGCGAACGACCTCGACGCCCTCGAAGCGGGCCTGCGCCGGGGCATGGCAGAGGGCGACCGACCGTCGCTGCTTGTGCTTCGCAGCCACATCGGGTGGCCCTCGCCCCACCGTACCGACACGAAGGAGGCGCACGGGGAGCCCCTCGGTGCCGAGGAGATACGACTCACCAAAGCGCTCCTGGGACTGCCCATCGACCAGGATTTCTACGTTCCCGACGAGGTCCCGGCGTTCTACGCCGATTGCGCGCGCCGTGGCCGAGCCGAACGCGAAGCCTGGGAGCGGCGCCAGACCGTTTCGGCCGGGGACCGCGAGCGCTTCGAGGCGTGCCTTCACGGGCGCGGCCTTCCCGGATGGGCCGACGGCCTCCCCTCCTTCGAGGCCGGCACCAAGCTCGCCACGCGCAAAGCCATCAACAAGTGCCTGACCGCGACGAGCGGGCGGATACCCGGCCTCGTCGCCGGCGCCGGCGACCTCACGGGCAACACCGGCACCGATCTCGGGGGCGGGGCCGAGGTCCAATCCCACGCACACCCCGGGGGGACCCAGGTCCACTTCGGCATCCGCGAGCACGCCATGGCGGCCTCGATGAACGGGATGGCGCTGCACGGTGGCGTGCTGCCCGTCGGAGGCACGTTCTTCGTCTTCAGCGACTACTGCCGGCCCGCCGTGCGGCTCGCAGCACTCTCGCAGGCCCACGTCGTGTACTTCTTCACCCACGACTCGGTCGGCCTCGGCGAGGACGGCCCCACGCATCAGCCCGTCGAGCAGCTCGCATCCCTGCGTGCCATGCCAGGCCTGCGTGTGATACGCCCGGCGGACGCCAACGAGGCCGCGGCTGCGTGGAAGGTCGCTGTTGACTGCGACGGGCCCACGGCGCTGGTGCTGAGCCGCCAGGATCTCCCTGTGCTGGCCGAGACGGGCGTCCTCGCCGGCGAAGGGGTCGCTCGGGGTGCCTACGTCCTGCGCCCAGGACGCGGCACCGGCGCGGCACCCGACATCGTGCTCATCGGGACCGGCAGCGAGGTCCAGCTGTGCCTCGGGGCGGCCACCTTGCTCGAGCAGGAGGGAATCACCGCCCGGGTCGTGTCGTTCCCCAGCTGGGACCTGTTTGCCGAACAGCTTGAGGGGTACCGCGACGAGGTTCTGCCATCGCGCGTCCCCCGGCTCGCCGTCGAGGCGGCGGCGTCGTTCGGGTGGGAGCGCTACGCCGACGCGACCATCGGGATCGACCGCTTCGGTTCCTCGGCACCGGGGTCGGTGAACATGGAGAAGTTCGGTTTCACAGTCGATCACGTCGCCCAGAGAGCCCGTCAGTTGCTCGGGACCCGGGCCTGACAGCGGGGAGAGCCATGACAAGACTGCAGGACCTCTACGAGCGCGGCGGCCAGAGCCCCTGGCTCGACAATCTCAAGCGCTCTTATCTGACCTCCGGCCGCTTGGCCGAGCTCGTCTCCTCGGGCGTGCGAGGGCTCACCTCGAACCCGACGATCATGGCGAAGGCGATAGCCGCGAGCCAGGACTACGACGAGGAGTTCTCGGAAGCCCTGGCCGCTGGCCAGAGCGTCGAGGAGGCTTATTGGGACCTCGTGATCTCCGACGTCTCCGGGGCGCTCGGTGTGCTGCAGGGCGTGCACGACCAAAGCCGCGGCAGCGACGGCTTCGTGTCGATCGAGGTCTCGCCCCTTCTCGCCCACGACACCGACCCCACGATCGAGTCCGCTCGCCAGCTCCACGAGCGCATCGACCAACCGAACCTGCTCGTGAAGATCCCTGCCACACGAGAGGGCCTGGGAGCGATCGAGGCCCTCATCGCCGAGGGCCGGAGCATCAACGTGACCTTGATCTTCTCCCTCGAGCGCTACCGGGAGGTCATCGAGGCCTACCTGTCGGGCCTGGAGAAGTTCGTGAGAGCGGGTGGGGACCCCTCCAAGGTGGCGTCGGTGGCGTCCTTCTTCGTCAGCCGCGTCGACACCGAGGTGGACCGCCGTCTCGAACATATCGCCAAGGAGCAGGCGGGCTCCCCCACCGCGACCCTCGCTCTGGACATGCGCGGCAAGGCCGCCGTCGCCCAGGCCCGGCTCGCGTACCGGGTCTACCTGGAGCTGTTCGCGGGGCCCCGGTGGGACGCTCTCGAGCGGGCCGGAGCGCGCCCGCAGCGCCCGCTGTGGGCTTCCACGTCTACGAAGAACCCTGCCTATCCGGATCTCCTCTACGTCGACACGCTCGTCGCGCACAACACCGTCAACACCATGCCGGAAGAGACCCTCGAGCACTACCTCGACCACGGGCGCGTGGAGCCGGTCAACGAGGCCGACCTGGATGCGGCCGAGGCGACGTTCGAGCGCTTGGCCGAGTGCGGGATCGACATCGCCGATGTGGCCGCAGTGCTCGAGACCGAGGGTGTTGACGCCTTTGCCGCCTCCTTCGACGACCTCCTCGACAAGTTGCACGAGAAGGCGGAAGCGATGGGGACGACCCTTTGACGTCGGAGCTCCTGCGCCGGCTGGAGGCCCGCGACCACACCTTGTGGCCCGAGGGCAACGTCGCGCCCAACCGGCTCGGCTGGCTCGACATGCCACGGCGCATGCTCGACAGCGCGCGAACCCTGAAGAGCTTTGCCGCCAGCGTCGACCAGGACACGATCGTCCTTCTGGGCATGGGCGGATCCTCGCTCGGCCCGGCGGTCCTCGCCGCGGTCAGGGACAACCTCGGCACCTTCGAGGGCCGCCGCGTCGTCGTGTGTGACACCACTGATCCTTCGACGGTGGCGGGCCTGCCGCTCGAGGACGCCTTTATCATCGTCTCGTCGAAATCGGGCACCACGCTCGAGCCGAACGTCCTGTTCTCCTATGCCCGCAGTCGCGTCGCCGACCCCTCCCGGTACGCGGTCGTCACCGATCCAGGCACGCCTTTGGGCCTCGAGGCCGCCGAGCTCGGCATCCGGCACGTGTTCGAGAACCAGCCCGACATAGGCGGCCGCTATTCGGTGCTCTCGTTCTTCGGGCTCGTCCCGGCCGCACTGATGGGTTATGACGTCGCTGAGCTGTGCGAGCGTGCTCTCGACGCCGATCGCGAACAGGCCGTGGCGCTCGGTGCCGAGATGGGCGAGGCGGCCCTTCACGGGCGCGACAAGACGACCATCGTGGTGGGTCAGAAGACCCGTTCCTTCGGCCTGTGGGTCGAGCAGCTCATCGCCGAGTCGACGGGCAAGCAGGGCCGCGGCTGCGTGCCGGTTCCGACCACCGAGAACGAAACCGGGGACGACAGGCACACCGTCGGCGTCACCATCGACGAGCCCGGCGGTCTCGGGGAGGAGTTCTTCCGCTTCGAGCTGGCCGTCGCGATCTGTGGGCACGCCCTGTCCATCGACCCCTTCGACGAGCCCAATGTCGCCGAGTCGAAGGCGAACACCTTGAAGGTGCTTGGTGCCCTGCCGCTCCCGTCCCTCGAGGCCTCTGCTCCCGGGGACCTGATGGCTCTCATCGCCGCGCAGGTGCGCCCCCACGACTATGTGTCACTCCAGGCCTATCTGCCCTTCGGCCAGGATGAGGAGCTCGAGGCCCTCCGGCGCCGCGTGCGTGACGCGAACGCCGAGATGGCCGTGACGGTCGGCTATGGGCCGCGGTTCCTGCACTCGACGGGGCAGCTCCACAAAGGCGGGCCGAACAGCGTCGTCGCGGTCCAACTCGTCCGGTCCACACCGTCGGGCGAACTGTCGATACCCGGCGAGACCTACGACTTTCCCACTCTCATCGAGGCGCAGTCGATCGGCGACCACCAGAGCCTCGTTGCCCACAACAGGCGGGTCATCCGCGTCGAGCTCGACCGGCTAGGCGAGATCGGATGATCGCGAGCTCGGGCCCGCCGACTGCAGGAAGGAATCGGACGATGAAGATCGGCATGGTCGGGCTCGGCAAGATGGGCGCCAACATGACCCGGCGTTTGATCGACAGGGGCCACGGGGTCGTCGGCTTCGACCTGGGCGCCGAGGCGCGAGCGGCCGTTGCGTCCTACGGGGCCGACACCGCCTCGAGCCTCGAGGAGCTGGTCGGGAAGCTCTCGGCGCCCCGCGTGACCTGGGTCATGGTCCCGGCCGGCAAGCCCACCGAGGACACGGTCAGGTCGCTCGGTCAGTTGCTCGAGGCCGGCGACGTCGTGATCGACGGCGGCAACTCGAACTACAAGGACGCCGCCCCCTACGCCGCGAGGTTGCGCGAGCGGAGCATCCACTTCCTGGACGTCGGCACCTCCGGCGGCGTCTGGGGCCTGGAGAACGGCTACTGCATCATGGTCGGGGGCAGCCCCGAGGCCGTGGCGATCGCGGAACCGATCTTCCTGGCTCTCGCGCCCGAGGGTGGCTACGCGCACGTCGGCGGCGTCGGTTCGGGCCACTTCGTGAAGATGGTCCACAACGGCATCGAGTACGGCCTCATGGAGGCCTACGCCGAAGGCTTCGAGATCATGTCCAAGGCCGACGAGTTCGACCTCGACCTGCACGAGATCGCATCGATCTGGCGCTACGGCTCGGTGGTCAGGTCGTGGTTGCTCGAGCTCACCGAGCTGGCACTTCGACCCGGGGCCGGTTTCGAGGACATCGAGCCGTACGTGGTCGACTCCGGGGAGGGCCGCTGGACACTCGAGGCTGCGATGGATCGGGACGTGCCGGTGCCCGTGATCGCGGCTTCTTTGTTCCGGCGCTTCGAGAGCCGCGAGAAGTACTCCTACGGGCTGAGGCTGCTTGCCGCCTTGCGCAACCAGTTCGGGGGCCACGCCGTCGTGCGCGCCTCGGAGAAGGCCCCCTCATGACCGCGCAGCGCTCTCAGACCAAGGCCCCGCCCCTCGCGCTCGTCATGTTCGGCGCGTCGGGCGACCTCACGGAACGAAAGCTCCTCCCGGCACTGGCGTCGCTGGCGGGCAACGGGTCCTTGGCGGACGGCTTCGTCCTGGTCGGTGTCGCCCGGACCAAATGGACCGACGACGAGTTCCGTGACCACTGCCTCGCCGCGGTCCCGGACGCCAAGCCTGCATGGGCCGAGGTGGTGAAGCACTTCCGTTACGTGAGCGGCGACTACGACAACGACGCGACGTTCAACAAGATCTCCGAGATCCTCGCCGAGCTCGATGAGGCGAAAGCGGGCGGAGGCACCGCGGGCAACAGGATCTTCTATCTCGCTACCATCCCGGCGCTGTTCGGGGAGGTCGCCCGCGGCCTCGCCCGTCACGGCTTGAACCGCCCGGGACCCGGGGGCAGGTTCGCGCGCCTCGTGATCGAGAAGCCCTTCGGGCGCAACCTCGAGACCGCGATGGCTCTCGACGAGACCCTGCACGAGTGCTTCGACGAGCGGCAGATCTACCGGATCGACCACTACATGGGTAAGGAGACGGTGCAGAACGTCCTAGCCCTGCGTTTTGCCAACTCCATCTTCGAGCCCGTGTGGAACAGGCGTTACGTAGGCCATGTCCACGTAACGGTCGCCGAGTCGCTCGGCGTGGAGCACCGGGGCTCTTTCTACGAGAGTGCCGGGGCGCTGCGTGACATCGTGCAGAACCACGTGATGCAGGTGCTGGCGCTCACCTTGATGGAGCCCTCGGCCACCATGGACCCGACCTCGATCCGCGACGAGAAGGTCAAGCTGCTCCGCTCGATCATGGCCCCCCGCGTCGACGAGGTCGGCACCGCGGTCGTCCGCGCGCAGTACACCGCCGGCACGGTCGACGGTCAGAACGTTCCCGGCTACCGGGACGAGGAAGGTGTCGACCCGCAGTCGATGACCGAGACGTTCGTGGCCATGCGCTTCACGGTCGACAACTGGCGCTGGGCAGGCGTCCCCGTGTTCATCCGTACCGGCAAGCGGCTGGCCAAGCGGTCCACCGAGGTCGTGATGGTCTTCCAGCGCCCCCCTCACCTGCCATTTGCCGGCAAGCTCACCCGCGGCCTACAGCCCAACGCTTTGATCCTGCGTATCCAGCCCGACGAGGGCATCACGCTCCGTTTCGGGGCGAAAGTGCCTGGTCAGGACTACCGCGTGCGCACCGTGGCCATGGACTTCTCGTACAAGGACGCCTTCGGGACCGATCCTCCGGAGGCATATGAGCGGCTCCTGTTGGACGCGGCGATAGGTGACCCCACCTTGTTCATCCGCACCGACGAGGTGGAGCAGGCCTGGCGCCTCCTCGAGCCCCTCCAGGAAGCCTTTGCCGAGGGGTACCCGCACCTGTCGCTTTACAGCGCGGGCAGCTGGGGTCCCCTCGAGGCGGCGCGGCTATTGGAGCCGGACGGCTACGAATGGGTGAACCCCTGAGTGTCGTCGCCCGGTGAACAGAGCGTGCCCAACGGCGAGCTGCACGTCGTCGACGACGTGCCCGCCGCGTTCGCCGACATCGTGGCCCGGCAGACAACCGGTCACGACACGGTGCGCGACGGGCTGTTCAGCCTCGTCCTCTCGGGCGGGTCCACTGCTCGCGAGTGCTACGAGCAGCTGGCCTTGAGGGGCGGGATCGACTGGAGCGTGATCGAGTGCCTCGTCGGCGACGAGCGCTGCGTACCGCCGGAGGACCCGGACGCCAACCAGCGCATGATCCGTGAAGCGCTCGTCGAGCGCGTCGAGCCGCACCCGCTCTTCCTCCCGATGGACTGTGACGCCCCGCCCGAGGCCTACGAGGCCCTCATCGCGGGGCGCCCGCAGCTCGATCTCGTGCACCTCGGGCTCGGCCCGGACGGTCACACCGCCTCGCTGTTCCCGGGCTCGGCCGCCCTCGAGGTCGCCCCGGAACGCCTGGTGCAGCGCAACGTCGACCCCTCGGGTCTCAATCGCCACGAGCGCCTCACATTGACCCTGGCCGGCATCGCCCACGCCCGGCTTGTCGTGTTCACCGTCGCTGGATCCGACAAGCACGCGGCGATGTCGCGGGTGCTGCGCGCCGACGACCTCCCCGCGACGCGGGTGCGCGCCGCTCGCGTGGTCTGGCTCTGCGACAGGGGGGCGATCGGCTCCGAGTCCCTTGCCCTAGGGTAAGCCCATGGCCGATAACGCCCGAAGAGCAAGCGGAGCTGTCCCGAGCACCAGGAACAGCTCCTCGTCGAGCGGTCGTCGAGACGCGAGCGACGAGGAGCTGCTCGCGACACCGCTCGAGGACCTGCTGGCCGAGGCGCGCCGTGTCCGCGACCTAACTTACGGCACCCGCGTCACCTTCTCTCCGAAGGTGTTCATCCCACTCACGATGCTCTGCCAGGACCGCTGCGGCTACTGCACCTTCGCGAAGCCGCCGGCTCGCCTCACTGCCGCCTACCTGAGCCCCGCCGAGGTGCTTGCCATCGCCCGGGCCGGGGCCGAGGCGGGCTGTCACGAGGCCCTGTTCACCCTCGGGGAGCGCCCGGAGTTGCGTTACCCGGCTGCGGCGGCATGGCTCGCCGAGCACGGCTTCACCTCGACTGTCGAGTACCTCGCGGAGTGCTGCCGCCTCGTACGGGCCGAGACCGGTCTGCTCCCGCACGCGAACGCAGGGGCACTTTTCGAGGGCGAGCTCTCCCAGCTCCGGGATGTGGCGGTGAGCCAGGGGATGATGCTCGAGTCCCTCGCACCCAACCTGGCTTGCCACAAAGTCTCACCGGACAAGACGCCCGAACGGCGCCTCGCCACCTTGGAGGCGGCCGGCCGCCTCCAGATCGCGTTCACGACGGGAATCCTCGTGGGCATCGGTGAGACGCGGGCCGACCGTCTCGTCGCCCTGCGGGCGATCGCCTCCAGTCACTCTCGGCACGGCCACGTGCAGGAAGTGATCGTCCAGAACTTCCTCCCGAAAGCGGCGACCGCCATGCGCGGCTCCGCGCCCTGCCCCGCCGAGGAGCACCTCTGGTCGATCGCCGTCGCCCGGATACTGCTCCCCCCCGGCGTCCATCTCCAGGCGCCCCCGAACCTGACCGAGGACTTCTCCACGCTTCTCGGCGCAGGCATCGACGACTGGGGAGGCGTGTCGCCGGTCACAGCCGACCACGTGAACCCCGAACGGGCCTGGCCAGCCCTCGACCGTCTGCGCCAGGTGACCGAGCGGCACGGCCACGTGCTCGCGCCCCGTCTCGCGGTCCACCCGGAGTGGGCTGACGAGAGGTTCCTGTCGGCCGACCTTCGTCATGCGGTGATGGACCGCTCCGACGCCGAGGGCCTCGCGCGGGACGCGGACTGGTGCTCCGGTGGCGAGACTGCGCCGCCGCGGCTCGTTTCCGAGGCCGGGGCGCAATCATCCCGCCGCCGCGCCAGCGCCGGCGGGCCGGTTGGCGCCACGAGAGTGCCCAGGTCCGGGCGTTCGGGCGCGGGCGGAGCCGTGGGCGAGGTTCTGGACGGGGTTCTCGCAGGCCAGGAGGTCGGTGAGGACGAGATCGTCAAGCTCTTCGCGGCCCGAGGTCCCGAGGTCGTCGCCGTCGCCGAGGTCGCAGACGATCTCCGCCGACAGGCGGTCGGCGACGTCGTCACGTTCGTGGTCAATCGCAACATCAACTACACCAACATCTGCACGTTCAAGTGCAGGTTCTGCGCGTTCTCCAAAGGACCTCTGTCGCTGAACCTTCGCGGTAGCCCGTACCTGCTTGAGATCGACGAGATCACAAGGCGCGTCGTCGAGGCCGAGCAGGCCGGTGCCACCGAGGTCTGCCTTCAAGGTGGCATCCACCCGGACTTCGACGGCAACTACTACGTCGAGGTGCTCAAAGCCGTGCGCGCCGGTTCCGAGCGCATACACATCCACGCCTTTACGGCACTGGAGGTCCACGAGGGGGCGCGTCGGCTGGGCGAACCGTTGGACGCGTACCTGACCCGGCTCAAGGACGCAGGCCTGCGCACCTTGCCGGGCACCGCTGCCGAGATCCTCGACGACGAGGTCCGGTCGGTCCTGTGCCCGGACAAGATCGGCACCGAGCGCTGGCTCGAGGTGCATCGCGTCGCCCACAGCGTCGGGTTGCGCTCCAATGTCACGATCATGTTCGGCGCCGTCGAGCAGTATCGTCACTGGGCGCGTCATCTAGTGCGCACGCGCGCCCTGCAAAAACAGACCGGCGGGTTCACAGAGTTCGTTCCGCTCCCCTTCGTGCACATGGCGTCGCCCATCTATCTCCAGCACAAGGCCCGCCGCGGCCCGACGTTCCGCGAGGCGCTCTTGATGCACGCCGTGGGGCGCATCGCCTACCACGGCTGGATAGACAACATCCAGGCGAGCTGGGTCAAGATCGGCCTCGACGGCGCCCGCCAGCTGCTCGCGGCGGGATGCAACGATCTCGGCGGGACCCTCATGGACGAGAACATCTCCCGGGCCGCGGGAGCCAAGCACGGCCAAGAGATGCACGAAGCTGACTTCCGCGAGCTGGCGGCGTCGGTCGGACGCCCCCTCGAGCAGCGCACGACGCTGTACGGCCGCGTCCTCAAAGCGGCCAGCTGAGCGATGACCCCCACTTCACCGGTCGCGCTCGGCGAGGAGATCGAGAGCCGCGTCGACGAGCTGTTGGAGCTGGTCGGTGCACACGCGAACCGCGACCTGCTCCGGGACATCCTCGTGACGGGGCTCTCCCTCGCCCGCATCGACGCCAGCCGCCTGGACCTGAAGATCGCCGCCTCGGCGCTGGACGAGATGGAGCGGGCGTTCGACCTGTTCGCGCACTACCGCGGGATCCCGAAGCTGACCATGTTCGGCTCCGCACGCACGGCGGTCTCAGACCCCCTCTATGCCCAGGCGACGGACCTCGCCGCGCGCATGGCCCGTGAGAAGTGGCTCGTGGTCACGGGCGCCGGGCCCGGCATCATGGCTGCCGGCGCCGACGGCGCTGGCGCCGAGATGTCCCTAGGCGTCGAGATCCGCCTCCCGTTCGAGACGGTCTCTCACCCCCAGCTCGCCGCCGAGGGCCGCCTCGTCGAGATGAAGTACTTCTTCACACGAAAGCTCATGTTGATGAAGGAGTCGGCCGCCTTCGCGGTCCTGCCGGGCGGCTTCGGGACCCTCGACGAGTCCTTCGAGCTGTTCACCTTGCTCCAGACCGGCAAAGCCGAGCCCGCTCCGATCGTCTTGCTCGACGTCCCGGGCGACCCGTACTGGGAGGGGCTCGAGAGGTTCCTAGAGGGCGAGGTGATGCGGAGGGGCCTTGTGGACCGCGAGGACGCGGCGCTCTACCGCATCACCGACGACGTCGGCGTGGCGGTCGAGGAGATCCTGGGCTTCTACCGCAACTACCACTCGCGACGCTTTGTCGGCTCGACGATGGTCATACGCTGCCGCTTCGCACCCACCGACGACGAGCTCGCCGCGCTCAACGCCGAGTTCGCGGACATCTGCTCGCCGAAAGGGATCTGGCGCACCGGTCCCTTGCCCCCTGAGCGCGCAGGCCATGACCACCTCGAGCTGAAGCGCATCGCTCTGGAGTTCGACCGGCGTTCACACGGGCGGCTGCGCATGCTCATCGACACGATCAACAAGTGGCCCCCTTCGACCTGAGCGCTCAGTCGAAGCCGTCCCCTTCCTGCTCCTCCGCCACGGCACCCCCGTCCCCCGTGGCGCGTTCGGCCTGGGCCACGAGCGACGAGGCCCGTTCGACGGCGTTGCGGGCGCGTGACAGCAGTTTTTCACGCACCAGGTCCGGGTCGGACTTCGAGGGCTTCGCTCCTCGGCGCAACTGGGCGCGCAAGGAGTCGTAGGCAACGTCGCCGAGCCGCTCGGCGAGAGTGTCGAGCTCGGTCCTGATCTCCTCCAACGTCTCGTCGCCCACAGTGCCTCCGCTCATCTCGTCGGCTTCTGCCAGGGCGGTCGCGCGCCCTGCGACCTCGCCCTCCGAGCGCCGGGCGCGTGCTGCGGGCGAAGATACCACCGGTTCTTCCGCGCCCTCGGTAATCTTCCCTTACACAAGGGGGACCCTCGAGGAGGTTGCGGTGGGGCAGAGGGAAGACTCGGACTCGCCCGGCTTCAAAGCGGAGCGGTTCGACAGGCCGGTGCCCCGCGCCTTCGAGCCGATCGTTGCCGCGCGCTCCGGACCGGTGCTGCTGTTCGCCTGCGACCGTGACGGCATGGTGACCTTCGCCGACGGCGGTCTTTTGCCCGAGCTGTGCGAGCTGCCCGGTTCCCTGCTCGGACGTGCCCTGTCGGAGGTTCTCGAGGACCACCCGGAGCTCTTGGACCTCGCCCGCCGCCTCCTCGGCGGTGAGCGCCTCGAGTTCGCGTCCGTCGCCCTCAAGAGTCACCACCTGGAGGTCTGGGGCGTCCCGTTGCACAACGAGCTGGGAGAGCCGGACGGGGCCGCAGGGGTCCTCGTCGACATCTCGGCGCGTGTCGCCGCCGAGCGGTCCGTGCTCGACGGCGTGCGACGGGAGATGGCTCTCGTAGAGCACACATCCGATGTCATCTTGGTCATGACGCCTGACGGTCTCGTGCTCTCGGCCAACCCCGCCGCCCACCGCCTCTTGGGTCATGGCTGGAGCGCGGGCGAGGCGCTCCGGCTCGAGACCCTGGTCCATCCCGAGGACCGTGAGCGTGTCCGGCGCCACTTCACCGAAGCAGCCGGGTACAAGGGGAGCACCCCGCCGGTCGAGTACCGGATCGCCGACAACGACGGCACCTGGCGCACCGTGGAGTCGGTCGCCAACAACATGGTCGACGACCCCGCCGTCGGCGGCTTCATCGTCACGATCCGCGACGTGACCACGCGCCGCGAGAGCGAGGAGCGACTGGCTTCAAACGCCGCCCGCCAAGCCGCCCTCGCGGACCTCGGCCGCTGGGCCCTCGTGGGCCTCTCCTACCCTGACCTCGTCGAGGACGCGGTCGCGCTGGTTGCCGAGCAGCTCGACGTTGATTTCGTGCACGTGTTCGAGGCGACACCGGACGCTGCCTTCGTGACGCTCACGGCCAGTCGCGGTCACACTCGTTCCGGGCCGGAGCTTCTCTCGACCGACCCGACGTCGTCTCCGGTCAGCTTCGCGCTCGTCACCCAGGAGACCGTCGTCTGCGACGATCTCGCCCGCGAAGCCCGTTTCGAGATCCCCGACCTTTGGACCCGCTCGGAGGCCATGAGCGTCATCGAAGCGCCCATTCCGGGCCAGGACACGCCGGCCGGCGTCCTGGGAGCCGGCTGCCGCACCCCGCGCCGCTTCGCGGTGGAGGACGTGAACTTCGTGGTCGCAGTCGCGAACGTGCTCGCCGCCGCGGCTGCACGCAGCCGGGCCGAGGGCGCCATTCGCGACCAGGCGCTGCACGACCCTCTGACCGGCCTGCCGAACCGCCTGGTGCTCGCCGAGCACGGGCATACGAGCGCGGCACCCAACCAGTCCGAGATGAGCGGAGCGAGGCGCACGGTGCTCGTGCTCGACATCGACCGTTTCAAGGAGGTGAACGACACCCTGGGCCACGCCGTCGGTGACCTCGTCCTGGTCGAGGTCGCTCGCCGCCTGCGCGCGCTCGGCGACCCGGTCGAGCTCGTGGCCCGCCTCGGCGCGGACGAGTTCGCCATCGTCGCCTCCAGCGCCGCCGAGCACGTAGGCGCCGATGTCATGGCCGCCCGCGTTCTCGCCGCCCTTGCCGAGGCGATCGACGTCGGTGGCGTGAGGTTGCGCATGCGCGGGAGTGTCGGCGTCGCCGAGGCCGATGTGGACGAGAACGGCGTCAGCCTCGGCGTCCCGGCCCTGCTGCGGCGCGCGGAGGTCGCCATGTATCTGGCCAAGGCGGAGCACCGCGGCGTGCGGCATTACAGCGACGACCTCGAGCGCTCGAGCCTGTCTCGGCTAGCGCTCGCCAGCGAACTGGCCGACGCCCTCGAGAACAAGGAGTTCCGGCTCGTCTACCAGCCCAAGATCGACGCCCGCACCAAGGTCGTCACGGGCGTCGAGGCCCTCGTGCGGTGGCAGCACCCGACCCGTGGACTGCTGCTCCCCGATGTCTTCATCCCCCTCGCGGAGCAGACCGGCATGATCCGCGAGCTCACCAACTGGGTGCTGCATAGGGCGCTCTCGGAATGCGCGGGGTGGCACCGCGCGGGACGCATGCTCCCTGTGGCGGTGAACCTCTCAGCCGCGACGGTGCACGACCCTGAGCTCATGGACGCGGTCACCACCGCCGTGAGCCAGTCCGGGCTGCCGCCGCAGTCCATCGAGCTCGAGATAACCGAGAGCGCGGTCATGTTCGACCCCGAGGGAGCCCTGCGGAGCCTCGAGTCCCTTGTCAGGTTCGGCGTGAGCCTCTCCCTCGACGACTTCGGCACGGGCAACTCGTCGCTCTCCTACTTGCAGCGCCTGCCTGTCACCGCGGTCAAGATCGACAAGTCGTTCGTGGAGCCGCTGCTGCGCGACGAGACGGCCGAGGCGATCGTCCGTGCGGTGGTCAACCTCGCCCACAGCCTGGGCCTGTCGGTCATCGCCGAGGGGGTCGACTCCCGACCGGTGCTGGAGCAGCTGACCGCGCTCGGCTGCGACGCGCTCCAGGGCTTCTACGTGGCGAGCCCGATGAGCCCGGACCGTCTCGAGCTCTGGATCGCGACCAACTCACCCAGGGCCGCCAGACGGCCTGTCTAGCCCGGCTCCGCTCCGGGTACCGCCGACGCCGGCGGGCTCACCTCAAAGCCAGCTGACCTGGCACAACGGGCGCCGGGAGCCCGCTGCGACCGGTCAGGTAGCCGTCGACGCCTGCAGCAGCGGAGCGACCTTCGGCTATCGCCCACACGATCAGGCTCTGGCCCCGGACCATGTCGCCGCAGGCGAACACGCCCGGAACGGACGTGGCGAACGACCCGTCGACCGCGACATTGCCTCGGGCGTCGAGCCCGAGCCCGAGCTCGGCCACGCAGCCGTTGATCTCCGGGCCGAGGAAGCCCATCGCGATGAGGACGAGCTCGACCTCGAGTTCGAAGGTGGTTCCCGGCACCGGCACGAAGGCCGGGCGTCCGTCGGCTGTGGAGAGCTCGACCGTCTCGGCGCGCAGCGCCCGCACCGCACCGGTCCCGTCGTCGACGAGCTTCGTCGTCCCGACCGAGAAGATGCGCTCGCCCCCCTCCTCGTGCGCCGCGCTCGAGCGGAGTATCACCGGCCACGTCGGCCAGGGGTTGTCCGGGGCGCGCGCCGGTCCGGGCATCGGGAGTATCTCGAGCTGGGTGACCGAGACGGCCCCCTGGCGGTGGACGGTTCCCAGGCAGTCGGCCCCCGTGTCGCCGCCCCCGACGATCGCGACACGCTTGCCGGCAGCGCTGATCCGGGGCGCAGCGAGGGCGCCCTCGCAGACCAGGTTTGCCGATTTCAGGTAGTCCATGGCGAAGTGCACACCCCGCAGCTCACGACCGGGCACGGCGAGGTCGCGCGGGCGGGTCGCCCCGCCCGCCAGCACGACGGCGTCGAACTCGCCCGCCAGCGCGGCCGCGGAGACCACCGAGGCGTCCGGGGCCGCCGCACCGAGGACCTCCGGGGCGAGCGACGGGCCCGGCCTGCCGACCGACACGCGGGTACGGAACTCGGTGCCCTCTTCCTGCATCTGTGCGAGGCGCCGGTCGAGCACCGACTTCTCGAGCTTGAATTCCGGGATTCCATAGCGCAGCAGGCCGCCGATGCGCTCGGCACGCTCGAAGACCACCACGGCGTGCCCGGCCCGGGTGAGCTGCTGCGCGGCCGCCAGCCCGGACGGGCCCGAGCCGACGATCGCCACGTTCTTGCCGGTGCTCCGCCCGGCCCGATGAGGCGCGAGCACGCCGGAGCTTGCCGCCCACTCGGCGGTCTCCAGCTCCACCTGCTTGATGAGCACCGGCTCGGAGACGAGCCCGAGCACACACGAGCCCTCACATGGCGCGGGGCAGAGCCTGCCGGTGAACTCGGGGAAGTTGTTCGTCGCGTGCAGGCGGTCGCTCGCCTCGGCGAACCGCCCGCGCTCCACCAGGTCGTTCCATTCCGGGATCAGGTTGCCGAGCGGGCAACCCTCGTGACAGAACGCGATGCCGCAGCTCATGCACCGGGCGGCCTGCTCGCTGAGCTCCTCACGGCCGAAGGGGAGGTAGACCTCGCGCCAGTCGCGGACGCGGACCTCGACCGGCCGGCGCCGGGGACCGGTGCGCTCATAGCGGAGGAAGCCCCGGGGATCAGCCATGGGCGGCCGCCATCACCTCGTCGTCGACGGACCCACCCGCCTCGATGGCGCGCCTGGTCGCTTCGAGCACCCGCCGGTAGTCGCGAGGCATGACCTTCACGATCTCTGTCACAGTGTCTTCCCACCGGTCCAGAAGCCGAGCCGCGGGCCGCGAGCCCGTCGCGGCCAGGTGAGCCGTGCACAGTTCCTGGACGCTGCGCCGGTCCTCCTCGTCCAGCTGTTCGAGCTCGACCATCTCCGGGTTCAGCCGCCTCGGGAGCATCATGTCGGGGTCGTGCACGAAGGCGACGCCGCCCGACATCCCGGCCGCGAAGTTGCGACCCGTCGGTCCGAGCACGACCACCATGCCCCCGGTCATGTACTCGCAGGCGTGGTCGCCGACCCCCTCCACGACCGCGACCGCACCCGAGTTGCGGACGCAGAAGCGCTCGCCGACCTGGCCACGGATGAACGCCCTGCCCGAGGTCGCCCCGTAGAGCACGACGTTGCCGGCGATGATCTGCTCCTCGGCCAGGAACGGCGAGCTCTCCGGTGGCCGGACGACGATTGTCCCGCCCGAAAGGCCCTTGCCCAGGTAGTCGTTCGCGTCGCCGAAGAGGTTCATCGTGATGCCACGGGGCACGAAAGCGCCGAAGCTCTGACCAGCCGAGCCCCGGAAGGTCAGCGAGATGCTGTCGTCCGGCAGCCCCGCGCCGCCGTGGCGCTTGGTGATCTCGGAGCCGAGCATGGTCCCGACGGCACGGTGGACGTTGCGGATGGGGAGCTCGAGTGCTGTCCGGCAGCCCTCGGATATCGCCGTCGCGCAGGCCTCGATGAGCTGGCGGTCGAGGGCGTCGTCGAGACCGTGGTCTTGGCCGCGCGTGCGGTGGAGCGCTGTCGACAAAGGCGTGCTGACCGGCTCCAGGATCGGGCGCAGGTCGAGCTTTCCCGCCTTCCAGTAGTGGTCGATCGCGGCCGCGGTGTCGAGGCTCTCGACATGGCCGACGGCTTCGGCGATCGTGCGGAACCCGAGCGCGGCAAGAAGCTCGCGGCATTCCTCGGCGATGTAGAGGAAGAACGTCTCGACGAACTCCGGCCGACCGGCGAAATGCCTGCGGAGCTCGGGGTTCTGGGTGGCGATGCCGACGGGACAGGTGTCCAGGTGGCAAACGCGCATCATCACGCACCCCGAGACCACGAGCGGAGCGGTCGCGAAGCCGAACTCCTCGGCTCCGAGCAGCGTCGCCACGATCACGTCCCGGCCGGTCTTCATCTGCCCGTCGACCTGGACCGTGATGCGGTCCCTGAGGCCGTTGCGCAGCAGCGTCTGCTGTGTCTCGGCGAGCCCGAGCTCCCACGGTGCGCCGGCATGTTTGAGCGAGGTGAGGGGCGCGGCACCGGTGCCGCCGTCCTGGCCGGAGATCAGCACGACGTCGGCATGTGCCTTGGCCACCCCGGCGGCGACGGTCCCGACACCGACCTCCGCCACGAGCTTCACGTGGATGCGGGCGGCGGGGTTGGCGTTCTTCAAGTCGTAGATGAGCTGGGCCAGGTCCTCGATCGAGTAGATGTCATGGTGCGGTGGCGGGGAGATCAGCCCGACGCCGGCGGTCGAGTAGCGGGTCTTCGCGATCCACGGGTAGACCTTGTGGCCCGGGAGCTGGCCGCCCTCGCCGGGCTTGGCCCCCTGGGCGATCTTGATCTGCAGGTCGTCCGCGTTGACCAGGTACTCGCTCGTGACCCCGAAGCGGCCCGAGGCGACCTGCTTGACGGCGCTGCGCCGCAGGTCGCCGTTCGCGTCGGGCACGTACCGCTTGGGGTCCTCGCCTCCCTCACCCGTGTTCGATCGGCCGCCGAGGCGGTTCATCGCGATGGCGAGCGTCTCGTGAGCCTCGGCTGAGATGGACCCGTACGACATCGCACCGGTCGCGAAGCGCTTGACTATCTCCTCGACGGGCTCGACCTCCTCGAGCGCGACCGCAGCTCGCACAGCGGCCTCCCCCACGCGCAAGCGCAGCAGGCCCCGCAAGGTCGCCAACCGCTCCGACTGGTCGTCGACGAGGCGGCTGTACTCCCTGAAGATGTCGAAGCGCCTGGCGCGCGTCGCGTGCTGCAGCTTGAAGACGGTCTTCGGGTTGAACAGGTGGTACTCGCCGTCGCGGCGCCACTTGTACTCGCCACCGCCCTCGATCTCGAGCTGCCCTGGGCTCGCCTGAGGCCCTTCGTAGGCATAGCTGTGGCGCCTTGCCACCTCCTCGGCAAGCTCGTCCAGGCCGATGCCGCCCAGCCGGCTCGGCGTCGAGCCGAAGTATCGGTCGACGAGTTGACGGTCGAGGCCGATCGCCTCGAACACCTGCGCCCCGGTGTAGGAAGCGACAGTCGAGATGCCCATCTTCGACATCACCTTCAATACGCCCTTGCTGGCGGCCTTCAGGTACTTGCGGAAGGCCTCGCGTTCGGTGAGCTCTCCGAGCAGTCCGTCGCGGACCATCTCGGCGACCGACTCGAGCGCGAGGTACGGGTTCACCGCCGCCGCGCCATAGCCGATCAGCAGCGCGAAGTGGTGCACCTCCCGGGCGTCGCCGCTCTCGACGACGAGCCCCACCCTGGTCCGCTCCTTTTCCCGCACGAGATGGTTGTGCACGGCAGCTGTGAGAAGCAGCGAGGGGATCGGGGCACTCGCCGGGCTCGCGTTGCGGTCCGACAGCACGATGATGTTGGCGCCGAGCGCGATTGCCTCGGAGACCTGCCGGCAGACCTTGTCGATGGCGGCCTCGAGCCCGGGACCGCCATCGCTCACGGGAAACAGGCCGTCCACGGCAAAGCCGCGGAACCCCGGCGTCTCACCGTGCTCGTTGACATAGAGCAGCTTCGCCAGGTCGTCGTTGTCGATGACCGGGTACGGCAGCGAGATCTGGCGGCACGAGGCCGGCTCTGGCACGAGCAGGTTCCGCTCAGGTCCGACCGTGGCCTCGAGGGAGGTCACGAGCTCTTCACGGATGGCGTCGAGCGGCGGGTTCGTCACCTGCGCGAAGAGCTGGGTGAAGTAGTCGTACAGCAAGCGCGGGCGTTCTGAGAGCACGGCGAAGGGCGTGTCGGAGCCCATGGAGCCGATGGGCTCGGCGCCGGTCCTCGCCATGGGCTCGATGATGAGGCGTAGCTCCTCGTTGGTCACCCCGAACAGGCGCTGATGACGCACGACCGAGGCGTGTTGGGGAGTCAGCATGATCCTCGGGGGCAGATCGCTCAGATGGACGAGGCTTGTCGCGAGCCACTCCCCATAGGGATGCTCCGCGGCCAGCGAAGACTTGATCTCGTCGTCGGAGACGACGCGCCCGGCTGCGGTGTCGACCAGGAACATGCGCCCCGGCTGCAACCTGCCCTTGACGATCACCGAGGCGGGGTCGAGGTCGAGGACGCCCACCTCCGACGCGAGCACGACGAGGCCGTCGTCGGTCACCCAGTAGCGGGCGGGGCGCAGCCCGTTGCGGTCGAGCACGGCGCCCACCACCGTCCCGTCGGTGAAGGCGATTGCGGCGGGGCCGTCCCAAGGTTCCATCAGGGACGAGTGGAAGCTGTAGAAGGCCCGGCGGGCCGGGTCCATCTCTGCATGGTTCTGCCACGCCTCGGGGATCATCATGAGCACGGCATGAGGCAGCGTCCGCCCGGCAAGGTGGAGCAGCTCCAGGACCTCGTCGAAGCTGGCCGAGTCGCTTGCCCCGGGTGTCACGATGGGGAAGATCCGCGCGAGGTCGCCCTCGAAGAGGTCGCTCGCCAGGAACGCCTCCCTGGCGCGCATCCAGTTGCGGTTGCCTGCGAGCGTGTTGATCTCGCCGTTGTGCGCGATGAGACGGTAGGGGTGAGCGAGGGGCCAGGAGGGAAACGTATTGGTCGAGAACCTGGAGTGGACCAGCACTATCCGGCTCTCCAGCCGCTCGTCGGTGAGGTCGGGGAAGAACCCGCGCAGCTGCTGGGGTGCCAGCATCCCCTTGTAGACGACGGTCCGTGTCGACAGGGAGGGGAAGTAGACGCCCAGGCCGGCGTGCTCCACGCGCTTTCGCAGGACGAAGCAACGGCGTTCGAGCGCATCGCCGCTCAGAGCCGAGCCGCCCGGCCCGAAGGCGCCCGCGGACGCGATGAAGACCTGCGAGAACCTCGGCGCGACGGACCTCGCTCCCGCGCCGGCGGCGGAGAGGTCGACCGGCACGTCGCGCCATCCGAGGACGGCGAGGCCCTCCTCGCACACGACCTTCGAGACGGCGTCCATGGCCCGTTCGGCGGCTCGCGGCTCGCACGGGAGAAATGCCATCCCCGTGCCGTAGCTCCCCGGCGCCGGCAGATCGAAACCGGCGACCTCCGAGTACAACCTGTGCGGCAGCTGTATCAACGCGCCGGCTCCGTCGCCGGTGTCGGGGTCAGCGCCGAAGGCGCCCCGGTGCGCGAGGTTCTCGAGCGCGGTCAGCCCGAGCGTGACGACGCGATGGCTTGCAGGGCGCTCCAGGTCGACGATGAACGCGACCCCGCACGAGTCGTGCTCGAACGCGGGGTCGTAGCAACCCGCCACGTCATCGTTCCTGGTCATCGGCGTCCTCTTGGCGATCGAAGCCCGCCTGGCGACCGTCTCGGTCCCCGAGGTCGGACTTGTTTCCGGCTCAGCCGTTCGGCTGCTTTACCGTCGGCTAATGGCCGGGACGCCCTTGGCCCAGCAGATGACGCCAGACACTACACGGAATTCCAAAGACGCCGAGTGCTGCTCCCCCTCGAGCCGCCGCCCGCCCTCTGCGCCCCGGCCAGCTCACAACGGGTCGGTGCTGATCTTCCCCGCGTCCGCGACGTGCTCGGTGAACTTGGTCCCGTCCCAGTAGCGCAGCTCATGGCGCCCGCTCGGGTCAGGAAGCCATGACCGCGGAGCCGGTGGGGACTGGGGGGCGGGAGCCTGCTCGCCGGGCGGTCCCAAACCCGGGAACACGGTCCCGGCGGGAGGAGCTTGCTCCCATCCGCCGGGCGGTGGAGCGCCGCCGTATCCAGGCGGTGGCGTCTGCCACCCGCCGGGAGCTGGTGCATCCCATCCTTGCGGCGCGCTCGGGCCCCACTGGCCTGGAGGAGGTGCGTTCCAGCCCTCGGGAGGAGGGCCTCCCACCCGGGGTCCGGGGCCCCAGCGCTGGTCGCCCCAGCCCGTCGACCCGGCCTTGGGCCGCGTCGTGAAGCACGCGATCAGGTACATGACGACGCCGATCAGCGAGAGCAGGAACAGCAGGACCGCCCACATGCCCGACGGCACCCTCCACGGAGTCACGCCGTGGGACCGCTTGTAACGCTCCGAGAGCAGGTAGCCCACGGATCCGAGCACGGCACCGAGCACGCATTCCTCAACCAGGGTGGTGCTGGTGTAGACGAGGGTCAAGGCGAAGAGCCGCTCGAGGTGCACACGTCGAGCGTATCCCCCTGTTGCCCGCCTGCTGCGGACATTTCGCGCACGACGAGAGCCGGCCCTCGACTGCGGGCCCGCCGTCGGGCGCTCCGCCCCACGATCGGCCGGGCCGAGTCCCCGGGAGGTCCGAGCGGCGTCACGAACCTAGGATCGCCGTCGTGAACCAGGACCACCACACGCTCACCGAAGACGTCAGCCCAGCCCCCAAGGTTGCCCTCACCATCGCTGGCAGCGATTCCGGCGGCGGGGCGGGAATTGCCGCCGACCTGCGCACCTTCGGGGCCCTGGGCGTGTTCGGGACGTTGGTGGTCACCGCCGTCACCGCACAGAACACCGTCGGCGTGCGTGAGTTCCTCACGATGACCCCCGAAATGGTGGCGGCTCAGCTCGACGCCGTCGTCTCCGACTTCGACGTGCGCGCCGCCAAGACCGGGATGCTGGCGACCTCCGGGATCGTAAAGCTGCTGGCGAACCGCGCCGCGGCAGGCAAGCTCCCCCCGCTGGTGATAGATCCCGTGCTCGTCTCCGCGAGCGGCAAGCCGATGTTTCCCGGCGACGATGTGGCCGGCGCCTATCGCGCGCTGTTCGCCCATGCCACCGTCGTGACACCGAACCTTCCCGAGGCGGCACTGCTGACCGGCCGTGAGCTCGGCGACCTCGGGGCCATGGAGACCGCCGCCCGCGAGCTGCAGGCCCTCGGGCCACGGCTCGTTGTCGTCAAGGGCGGGCGCCGGCCGGGAACCGAGGCCGTCGACGTCGCGTTCGACGGGCGCTGCGTGACGATGCTACGGGCCCCGTGGATCGACACCGCGAACGTCCATGGCACCGGCTGCACGTTCTCGGCCGCGATCACCGCCAACCTCGCCCTCGGCCTCGAACCACTCGAGGCGGCCTTCGAGGCCAAGCACTTCGTCACGCGGGCGATCCTCGGAGGCTCGCGGTGGCACCTCGGTGCCGGACACGGTCCCCTCGATCAGTTCGGAGCCGCTGCGGCCCGTACGAGGACCGGCTGAGGCCAGGTCCGGCGGGCCCGCTCAGAGCTGCTCCGGCGCCCCGAATGGGTGGAGCACCTCGGGCACGGCCACGTGGCCGTCGGCGTCCTGGTTCGCCTCTAGCAGGGCGATCAGGAACCGGGCCGTCATCGCGGTCCCGTTCAGGGTGTGCACGAACCGCAGCGACCCGTCCCCGTCACGGAATCTGACGTTCAGTCGTCGAGCCTGGTAGTCGGTCGTGTTGGAGCAGGAGGTGATCTCCCTGTAGCGCTCCTGGCTCGGGATCCAAGCCTCGACGTCGTATTTCTTGGCGGCGGACGGCCCGAGGTCGCCAGCGGCAGTGACCACGACGCGATACGCGATCCCGAGACCGTTCACGATGTCCTCCTCGATCGCGAGGATCTCCTCGTGGTGCTCTCCGGAGCGCTCAGGGTGAGCGAAGAAGAACATCTCCACCTTGTCGAACTGGTGCACCCGGAAGATGCCCCTGGTGTCGCGCCCGGCTGCGCCTGCCTCACGCCTGAAGCAGGTGGAGTAGCCCGCGTAGCGCAGCGGGAGCTCGTCTACGGGCAGGATCTCACCCTGGTGGAGCGCCGCGAGGGCGACCTCGGAGGTTCCCGTCAGGTAGAGCCCGTCACTGGCCACCTGGTAGAGATTGACCTCGTCGGTGGGCAGGAAGCCCGTACCGTACATGGCGGACTCCCGCACGAGCACCGGCGGGAGGACCGGTTCGAAGCCTCGTGCCACGAGCCGGTCGAGAGCGTAGCGGTAAAGGGCCAGCTCCACGAGCGCGACGCCACCCCTCCGGTACGCGAAGCGGGCACCTGCGACCCTCGCCCCGCGTTCGAGGTCGAAGCCCGGCCGCCCGGGGCCGTCACCAGCAGAGGAGCCCAACACGGCGCTCAGCTCGACGTGGTCGCGTGGCTTGAACGGGAACTCCGCGGGCTTGCCGACCCTGCGCAGTTCCAACGCGTCCTCGTCGGAGTCGCCGTCCGGGGCCGAGTCGTCCGGCGGGTTCGGCAGGGCGGCGAGGAGCTCCGAACGGCGTCGATCGAGCTCCTCGAGCTTGGCCTCCGCCCTTCGCAGCTCCTGGCTCACCAGCACCAGGGCTGCCCGCTCCTCCTCGGACGGCTTGCCCTTCGGCCGCGTCCTCCTGCGGAGCTCGTCGACCTCGGTGGTGAGGTCCCTCCAGAGCCCGTCGACGGTCAGCAGGTTGTCGAAATCTGCGGCAGCACCCTTTCGGGCAAGGGCCCGGCGGAACTCTTCGGGGTGCTCGCGTGCCAGGCGGATGTCGATCATCGCGCGCAGCCTAGGAGCGCTGCCGCGGTCGGTTCAGGATCTTCCCGCAAGTGGCGTTCTGGCCTCGCACTGCGGCTACCGGCGCTTGCCCTTCTTGCGAGGTCGCGACGCCGGGCGCCGTGCCGGCGTACCGGCCCGGGGTGTGCCCGCAGGGGGCCTGACGGCACCGGTCGGGGGACGCGGGCCTTGGGGCTTCGGCTCGGCATCGGCCGCGTCAGGGACCGCCGCCGCTCCGTCCATCTCGAGGGCTGCCCCCTGGGCTGCGACGCCCCGGGCGCTTCGGGGGCGTAGCGTCGCAGGCCGTGGTAGAGCAGCGCCCGACGAGCGGCGGCGCTTGGCGGACGTCGCGGGCTCCGCGGTGCTCAACGCGCCGGCCGCGACGGCCGCCGGCGAGATCAGCAGTGTCGCGCTCCCCCGCGACTCGAGGCGCTCACGGATACGCCGGTAGCGCTCCTCGTGCTCCTTCTCCATCGCGAGCAGCGGCGACGCGATGAAGATCGACGAGTATGCCCCGCTTGTGAGGCCGATCAACAGGGCGAGGCCGAAGTACTCCAGCGTGACTGCGCCGAGTATCTCAGCCCCGAGGACCAGCACGGCGAGGATGGGGAGGATCGCGACCAGCGAGGTGTTTATGGACCGGGCAAGCGTCTGGTTCATCGAGAGGTTCACGACATCGGTGTACGTCAGCTTCCCGGTCGCGCCGAGGCCACGCGAATTATCACGGACGCGGTCGAACACGACGATCGTGTCATACAGGGAATAGCCGAGGACGGTCAGGAAGGCCACGACGGTGTCCGGTGTCACGAGGAACGAGAGCAGGGAGTAGATCCCCACCGTGACCAGGATGTCGTGAGCGACCGCGACTATCGCGGCCACCGCCATTTTCCACTCGAAGAAGATCGAGATGTAAGCCGAGATCACGATGAGGAACACGATCAGGGCTTCGACCGCCTTGTGGGTGATGTCACTACCCCAGGTCGGTCCCACGTTCTCGACCGACACCGACGAGGCCGGCCTGTGCGTCAGCCCGGCCAGCACCCCGGCGACCTTCGTGGCCTCGGCCGTGGTGACTCCGCTCGAGTTCTTGGCGAGCTTCGCCTCGACGTCCAGGACCTGCTTGCTCCCGCCGCCGAGCATGGTGATCGTCGCGCCACCGAAGCCCTGCGGGACGAGAGCCTTCTGTGCCTCGGCGACGGTGATCCCCGGCGCCGAGACTTGCCAGGAAGTCCCCCCTACGAACTCGATGCTGTAGTTGAGGCCCCTGGTGCCGAGGGAGATCAAGCCCGCGATGATCACGATCGCCGAGGCCGCGAACCACCATCTCCGCCTGCGGACGAAGTCGAAACGGGTCTGCCCGTGGTACAGGCGCAGCAGGGCCGTCGGCCGGCGCGCCTCCGCACCGCCCAGCTCTATAGAAGCGGTGGTCATGTTGCGGCCTCCGGGGTTGCGGCCAGGCCGCTCGCGACACCGAAGCCCCGGGCATCGGTGAATATCCGGTTGCGTCCGAGGAGGATCACGAGGGGACGTGTGAACGTGTACGCGGTTATGACATCGACGATGGTCGACAGCCCAAGCATGAACGCGAAGCCCCTGACAGCCCCGATCGACAGCAGCCAGAGCACGAGTGCCCCGAGGAAGGACACCGCGTCAGCAGAAAGGATCGTGCGGTAGGCGCTCTTGAACCCCCTGTCCACCGAGGACCGGATGGACCGGCCCGCGCGTACTTCGTCCTTTAATCGCTCGAAATACACGACATAGGAGTCGACGGTGATGCCGACCGAGACGATCAGGCCTGTCATGCCGGAAAGGTCCAGCGTCAGGCCTGCGGACGTGGCCCCGAGGAGACAGATGATCGCGTAGATGAGCGCGCCCGTGCTGACCAGGCCCAGCACGACGACCACGCCGAGGGCCCTGTAGTAGAAGATCGTGTACATCATCACGAGCAGCAGCCCGAGCAGCCCGGCGAGGAGGCCGGCCTGGAGGGACTTCTTGCCCAGGGTCGGCGACACCGTGGTGTAAGTGGCCTGGGTGAGGGCGATCGGGATCTGGCCGTACTTGAGCACGAGGGCGAGCGCCTGTGCCTGCGGCTGGGTGAAGTTGCCGCTGATCTCCCCGGAGCCGCCGAAGCTCTGAGCGTTGATCGTCGGGGCGGATTCCACGACCCCGCCGAGGTCTATGGCCAGCGGCAGGTGGTAGTTCGCCTTCGCGATCGTGTCGAAGAAGGCCGAGTACTGCGACTTGATCGTGAAGTTCACGACCCATCCAGTGGTCGTCTGGAACTCCGCGTTGGCAGAGGCGAGGATCTCACCTGTTGCCGGCACGGTCCCGTCGTAGGGGGTCGGGCCGAGCTCGTAGCGAGCCGGGCACGGGTTCAACGTGGACGCGCAGATCAGCACGACGCGGCCCGCCTTGTCCTGACTTGTCGGCGTCGATGCGACCGAGTTCAGCGCCGGGTCGGGCGCCGACCCGGGGTTGGACTGGTCGGTCGTGCTGTAGGTCCCAACCGTGTAGCGGTAGGCCGAACCGCACGCCGGTGGCTTCACGTACACGGCGGCCGTCTTCGACTTCGGCACTGTCGTCGTGGTCGTGGACGTCGCGCTCGAGGCGGGAGCCGTCGTCGTCGTGCTACCGGCTTTCGTCTTACTCGTCTTCGTAGGCACCGTCGTCGTGGTGGTCGTTTTCGAGGGGGGCGTGTACGCGTTGGCCGCGCAAAGCACGGGGCGGAAGAACAGCTGCGCCGTGCTTCCGATCTCCTTTATGACCGTGGAGAAGTTCTTCACGCCCGGGAGCTGCACAACGATGTTGCTGCCCTGCGTGCCGATGTTCGGGCTTGCGAGACCAAGCCCGTTCGCACGTGCCTGCATGATGCTCACAACCGTCTGTAGTTGCGTGGCCGTCGCCTTCTGGGCGGGCTGGAACACCACCGAGAGGCCGCCCTCGAGGTCGAGGCCCAGTTTTGGCGACCATCCCGCCGCGATGACGCCTCCCAGCGCGCCGAAGCAGACCAGGCAGACGAGAACAACACTCAAAACCAAGCTGCGTCTCAACGGTTGCCGCCTCCGCTCCCATCGGCGCCTGGGCTGCTCCCGTCGGCGTCGTCACCTGTATCGGGCTTCCTGTCTGCCTCTAGAGGTGGCACCGAGTACGGGTCCTTGCCGGACTCGTCGATGAGGTCGTCGTGACCACCTCCGCCGAACCCAGTGCTGCCTGCGGGGTTGCCCGCCCCGTTGACCGCTTCCTCGACTCGCTGGGACACCGCGGCGCGCACGACCTCGATGACCGTTCCCGGGGCGATCTCGATCCTCGCGTGGTCGCCTACGAACCCTTCGACCCGGCCGAGGATGCCCGACGACAGCATCACCTTGTCCCCGACGGAGATCTGCTTGCCGAGCTGGAGCTGGCGCTGGCGCCGCTGGCGCTGGGGCCGGATGAGGAACATGTAGCCGACTCCGAACAGCAAGACGAAAAACAGCAGCGTGAACGAGCTGCTGCTGGACTTCTTTGCGGCAGCGGCGAGAAGTGGGCCCGTGAGGGTCGCGAAGCTGTGGGGGCTGGAAAAGCCGAGCACGTGGACGAGGAGCATGGGAGGCCTATCGATCAAGGAATGATGCGACGCATCACCTTAGTCGCCCGTTCAGGAGTCCTCCGTGCAAGCCTCCTCTTGCGAGCCGGCGGGGAATAGGGCGTCTTGCACTGCGCCGCTTCGGGGGCCTGTCCGCGACGACATCGCCGCGGAGTGGTCGCCGTCCGGCACGGACAGGAAGTTCAGTAATTGGGCCGGGATCGGGAGGCCCAGATGCTCGTACGCATTCGGTGCGGCGACTCTTCCCCGGGGCGTGCGCATTATGAGACCCGCCTGCAGGAGGAACGGTTCGTAGACGTCCTCCACAGTCTCGGGCTCCTCGCCGACGCTCACGGCCAGGGTCGAGAGCCCGACGGGCCTGCCGGCGAAGCGGACACAGAGGATCTCGAGGATCCGCTGGTCGATGCTGTCCAGGCCGAGCTCGTCCACGCCGAACACCCTCAGGCCCCCCCGCGCTGCTTCCTCGGTGATCACGCCCTCTCCGCGGACCTCGACGTAGTCACGGACACGGCGTAGCAGCCGGATGGCAAGGCGCGGGGTGCCGCGCGAGCGGCGCGCGATCTCTTTCGCCCCCGCGGGCGTCAGCTCCACCCCGAAGAGCGCACCGGTGCGGCGCACGATGGTCTCGAGCTCCGCCTCGCTGTAGAGCTCGAGGCGCGCGACGATGCCGAACCGGTCGCGAAGAGGCCCGGTGATCAGGCCTGTGCGTGTCGTCGCGCCCACGAGCGTGAACCTCGGCAGATCCAACCGGATCGAACGGGCCGTGGGCCCGCGTCCGAGCACGATGTCGAGCTGGAAGTCCTCCATCGCGGGGTAGAGCAGCTCCTCGACGGCTCGCCCCATGCGGTGGATCTCGTCGATGAAGAGCACGTCGCCGGGCTGAAGATCGGTCAGGATGGCTGCAACGTCGCCGCTTCTCACGAGCGCGGGACCCGAGGTGATGCGCAGGCCCGCGCCCATCTCGCAGGCCATGATGCCCGCCAACGTGGTCTTGCCGAGCCCGGGTGGCCCCGCGAACAGCACATGGTCAACCGGCTGGTCGCGACGTCGCGCGGCCTCGAGGATGATCTGGAGCTTCTCCCGCAACAGCTCCTGGCCCACGAAATCAGCGAGCCGCTTCGGGCGTATCCCGACTTCGAAGGTCGTCTCGGGGTCGGGATACGTCCCATCCGCTTCCTTGACGACCACGGAGTCGTCGCTGGCGAGTATCTCTCTGCGTGGGCTCATGGCTGGGTCATCTCCGCGGCGCGAGGCTCCGCAGGGCCTGGCGCAGGAGCTCCTCGACGCTCCCTTCTCCAGGCAGGGCGCGCATCGCCGTCCTCACTTCGTCAGGCGCGTAGCCGAGCTGGGCGAGCGCCTCGCTGACCTCGGAGGCCACAGACGTCGTCCTGTTGGGCTGGGAGGTGCCCGCCCCGAGCGCGCCGTCGGTGCTGAGAAGGTCGAAACGCGCCTGCAACTCGAGGAGAAGGCGCGCAGCAGTCTTCTGCCCGACGCCGGGCACCAGCTTCAAAGCGTCGACGTTCCCGTTGGCGATGACCCGGGCGAGCTCGACCGGCCCGTGCACGCTCAGTATCGCGAGCGCCAGCCCGGGCCCGACGCCGTGCGCACCGAGGAGCAGCTCGAACGCCGTTCGCTCCTCAGCCGAGGAGAACCCGTACAGCGTGATGGCTCCCTCTCGAACATGGGTGTGCACCGCGAGGAAGGCCTCGTGCCCGAGCTGGAGCCCGGCCGCCGTCCCGGGAGCCACAAGGAGGCGGTAACCCACGCCGGCCACGTCCACGACGAGCTCGACGGCCGAGTCGCCGGCAGCCCGCCGTTCTGTTACCAGGCCGCGCAAGGAGGCGATCACGGCCGCGCCACCTCCGTCCGCCGAGCGTTGCGTGCCCCGGCACCGGCCGGTACGGGCCGCGGCGCTCGTGCCCAGGCTGCCGTGCTGAGGTGGCAAAGGGCGAGAGCGAGCGCGTCGGCCGCGTCGGCGGGCTTGGGCACGGCGTCGAGGCCGAGCAGGCGCGCCACCATCCGCTGAACCTGATCCTTCGTCGCCGCACCGAAGCCGGTCACCGCGAGCTTGACCTCGTTCGAGGTGTACTCCGCCACCTCGCAGCCCAGCTCCACCGCGGTCAGGAGCGCGACCCCGCTCGCCTGCCCGACCGACATCGCGGTCCGTGCGTTGGTCTGGAAGAAGACCCGCTCGACGACGACCACATCGGGGTGAAGCTCGCCGACGAGCTTGTGCAGCTCCATGCGAAGCGTTGCCAACCGGCGAGGCACCGACTCGTCGATGGCGGTCGTGATCACGCCGGCGGCGACCGCCTGCCAATGCGGCCCGTCCGAGCGTACACAGCCGTAGCCGCACCTCGACAGGCCTGGATCGATGCCGAGAACAAACACTCGTTCGATCGTAACCCGCGCGGCGCTCGCCCCGGCGGATCGTGCCCGAGTGCTCAGACCTCGACGCGCTCCAGGATCTCGTCGGGGATGTCGAAGTTCGCCCACACGCTCTGGACGTCGTCGTGTTCCTCGAGCAGCTCGATGAGCTTGAGCACCCGCTTGGCGGTCGACTCGTCGCTGACCTCGACACGCGTAGTGGGCACCATCTCGAGGTCCGCCGAGTCGACGTGGATCGAGGCCTTCTCGAGGGCGCTGTGCATCCCGGCGAGGTCTGCGGGCGCGCTCGTGAGCATCCACTCGTCGCCCTCGTCGCGCAGGTCCTCCCCACCTGCATCGAGCGCGACAGCCATGAGCTCGTCCTCGGTGACGGACTTCGGGACCAGCACCACGCCCTTGCGCTCGAACTGCCAGGAGACCGCGCCCGGCTCGGCCATCGAGCCACCGTTGCGGGAGAACAACGAGCGCACCTCCGACCCGGTCCGGTTCCGGTTGTCCGTGAGGCACTCGACGATCATCGCCACGCCCGAGGGCGCGTAACCCTCGTAGGAGATCGCTTCATAGCGAACCCCCTCGAGCTCGCCCGTGCCCCTCTTTATGGCGCGCTCGATCGTGTCGAGCGGCACGGACGCGTCCCGCGCCTTGGTGAACATCGTGCGGAGGGTCGCGTTCGCGGTCAGGTCGCCGCCGCCCTCGCGAGCGGCGACCTCGACCTGGCGGATCAGCTTCGCGAACAGCTTCCCCCGAGCAGCGTCGACGGCGCCCTTGCGATGCTTGGTGGTTGCCCACTTGGAATGGCCTGACATCGCCTCAGCCTCCCTCGATGTCCAACACGCTCCGGCGCGGCCTCAAGTCAGCGTGGAACGCTACCGGCGTGACGTGATCGTGTCCTGGTGCCCGCGGCCCGCGCCGAACGGACTTCACTGCGTGACGCGTTCCCCGTGCACTAGCCAATTCGACCACGGTTGGGTCCGCCTCGCCAGTCCAAGCTTCGCGGTCCAAGCGCATCTCCGAGCTGCTCAGAGCTCTCTCAAGACGCCGACGCGTTCGCTGAGATCGAGGGTCCCGAGCCGTTCCGGCTCGTTTGAGGGCTCGTCGAAGGGAGCGAGCCACAGCCGCGAGGTCGACTCGCTCACACTACGCGCCAGGCTCGTGGGCCTTCTGTTGGGCGCGGCACCGATCTTCTCGAGAGCATCGATCAGTCCCGGCGGGTAACGCGTGAGCCCGACCGCGGCGAGGTCCGCCAACGGCTCACGGCCGTGACCGGCAACCTGGTCGGCGATTCTGCCAAAGGTCGGGATGTAGCGCTTGAGCGGGTCGAAAGCGAGCACGGCAATGGCTCCCGAAACTGTGTCGCCACGCTTGATGTGCGCGAGCTCGTGTGCCAGCACAGCCTCCAGTTCGATCCGGTCCAGAGCCAGCACGAGCCCGCTTGTCACGAACACGACGCCGCGGTCGGGCCATCGCCCCACCGACATGGCGTTCGGCGCCGGGTCGTCGAGAACCCGGATCTCCGCGCTCGGCAGGCCGAACATGGCGAACAACCCCTCCGCCACGTCGACGAGACGAGCGGCCTCGGCTGCGCTCAGTATGCTGGGTCGCCGCTTTGCCGTAACGACAGTTCCGCCGAGCCGCTTCACCAGCACGGGCGTCGAGCGGGTCCACATGAGCCACGACACGAGCGCGATCGCACAGGCGAGCGCTGCTCCGGCAATCAAGAAATAGACCGAGACGACTCCGAGGACACCGAGCACGAGGGCGACCGCGAGCGGCGCCACAAGGGCCATCCTGGCCCGTCGCCGGTTGGCGCGAGCCGCGTGACGCCAGAGGGCGTCCCGCCGCCTGGCGGCTGTGGCAAGCACTGCCCTCGAGGCCTCGTAGGCGGCCTGCTGGGCTTCGACGGCCCGGCGCGACCTTCCGTCGCTGTCGGAGGCACGACGCTGCCAGCGTGTTCGGTCCTTGGCCGCCGGAGTCATTCCCCTGAGGCTACCCGGAGCGGGCGGCGCGCCCTAACCGGAGGTAGGTGTCCCGGTACAGGCCGGCAATGACTGCCATGTCGTAGTGTGCCGCGCGTCGACGTCCCAGATCGCGGAGGGCCTCGCGCTCACGGTCGTCGACAAGCACGGCACGGACCGCCTCCGCGAGCGCCACGCGGTCGCCCGCGGGCACCAACCGCGCTGCCGGCCCGGCGGCAAGCCGATAACCGGGCAGGTCCGAGGCCACGACCGCCGTCCCTGCGGCCATCGCCTCGAGCAGCACGACCCCGAAGGACTCCCCTCCGAGCGAAGGCGCCACGAAGACGTCGGCGCCCGCCAGGCGTGCCGCTCGCTCCTCGTCGTCCAGGGGCCCAAGCCACTCGATCCTTGCTTCCCCACGGAATTGTGCCCGGAGCCGCCCAGTCTCCGGCCCGTCTCCCACGACCCACAGATGCGTCGACTCTGGCAGCAGCGCGAAGGCTTCGAGCAGCAGCCCGAGCCCCTTGCGAGGCTCGTGACGCCCGACGAACACGATCGTCGGCGCGCTCGTGGGCCAGGGATAGGCGCCGGCGAACCTCGCCACCTCCACACCATTGGGGATGATCGCGACTTCGCTCGAAAGGCGCCGGACACACGCCCGGGCGGTCGCGCGCGCCTCTTCGGACACGGCGAAGGCTGCGTCCAGGCGGCGGGACCAGGCTCCGACGAGGCGACCGTAGGCCCGGTAGGCCAAGTCGGCCCCGGAGCGATGGAATGTCCCGACGATGGGGCGCGGCCCGATCACGACCGAGGCGAGCGACGGGCCCGGGGCGAACGGCTCGTGCACGTGCACGACCTCGGGAGCCAACTCCCGCAAGGCCGAGACCGTGCGCGACATAGTCGTCGGCCACGGTGACACCGGCGCACGCGAGCCGTTCACCGAGACAGTCCTCCCCTCTCCCACCTTGATGAAAACCGCGCCATCGAGCGCTGCGGGAGAGAGCCTGCCCGTGCCGGCTGTGCCTTCGGCGGGAGCCAGCACCGCGACGTCGTCCCCTTGCGACCTGAGCGCCCTCGCGAGGCCGAGGACCTGGGTCTGTACGCCACCGGGCACCGTGCAGCTGTAGGGGCACACAATCGCTATCCGCATCTCCAACGACGCTATAGCCCCTGGCCAGCGGTGTACCGGACCGGTGCGTTTCACAGATCTCACGTGTCACATGCGTGTCACGAACGGGGTGGCTGCGCGCTCGCACGTCTCATCGGTCGCCGTTGCCGTCGCCCGTGCGGACCGAGATCGCGCCCAGCTCGGCGACGCGAGAGCGTGGACGAGGCACTCGTGTCGCAGGGGGCACGGCCCAGAGCGCCCGCGCTGCCGTGCTCTTCGCACAGAGTTGGGCACGCTGGAGCGGCGTCGCCCCGCATGGCGTCTAGAGAAGTTGCGAAACCTCGTTCACTTCTCCGCAAGGGACGCCCAGGGCTGCGTGATGACTCCGAACGGCGTTGGCGTCGGGTGCCTCGAGCAAGCAGTACACCTTGCCTTCGGGGCTGTGGAACAGCTCCAGCTGCCGGACGCCGAACTCGTCCACCTTGGCGTCCTTGGTGTCCTGGGTGATCTGCAGGATCGCCTCAGGCGGCAGTTTGAGGTCGTCATGGAAGTCCATGAACCTTGGCATTAGCAATCCCCCCTCACTCATAGGCCAGCCACAGTTGCACGCCTGGAGCACAACGCCTACCCCGCGGAACTGGAGCTCCTCGACCATGATGCCAGGTGCTTGCCTGGCGCACCATGTCTAGCGATCAAGGCAGTAGACCGCGCGCCTTACAGCACGGTCGGTGCATTGCCGTCCTTTCGCCGAAGAAGGCCGGGGTCCTGCGTCCAGCAGTCGCGATGGTCTCGCCGCAAGCTCCGAGCCGCCCGCGCCGGGAACGGGTCCTCGCAGTCGCGGGTCAGCTCGCGGGGGTGTTGCGGGAGCTACGACACCGGTGGTGCGGGTGCCGCAAGCCACGTAGCTGATCTCAGGTCCTCACGCGACAGCACCCCCGAGGGGGGCTTCGGGGGCGCTGGGCACCAGGGGACACGATCAGGTAGCCACCCCCCGCAGGCGGGCGACCTCATTTCCGATCGCTGTCGACCTGTGCCCAGGATGCACACGAGATGTCGGGTTGCTCTAGGGCCGAAGGTCACATTCCGCTGACGGCGGAAGACGCATCGCGAGCACCGGCTTCCGCGGGATACTGCAAACGGGTGAGTGCACGACTCGCTGCTCACCTCGCCGGCAAGCTGAGGTCGTGCGCCCACGCAATTTCATCGGGTCTCGCGTCTTCACCTTGATGTGGCGCGAGTGTTCACTTCGGGTTGACTCGATGTTCACCGGCCGGCACGAACATCTCGAGCGATTAGGTAATAAGGTCCGTTTCGACCGGTACCCGGGCCGGGGGCGAGGACACTTAGGCCCGGGTACCGGTCAGCCGGAGCTCCCACTTGAGCTCCAAGAGCCTCAGGAACCGACTGCGCCGCCGCCGCCTGCGATTCAGGCCAGGCCGATCTTCGCCGCACGAGCACGAGCCAGAACCTCTTGAAATGGCAGCGGACAGTCTGTACCCTGCTCGCAACACAGCAGAGGGTCCCGGCGCTTGGAGGGGGGTGCTGGGACCGCTGGGCATCTTCCCTTCGTTGTTCCGCGTGAGCCGGAGGGCGGACCGCCCAGAGGCTCGAGGTCCGAGGGGACACGGATCGGGTGCACGGCCTCGTGCTTCCCTCGCAAGGCAACAGGGGTCGTGCACCCAC
This sequence comes from Acidimicrobiales bacterium, assembly GCA_050015175.1. GTDB lineage: Bacteria > Actinomycetota > Acidimicrobiia > Acidimicrobiales > Bog-793 > Fen-455. Next base: position 111,757 of record JBEKBX010000003.1, read on the forward strand.
TTGATCCCTCGCGCAAGCAGTTCACCCAGCGGCCGAAAGGGCGGCGGGGAGCGCCGTTCTCCGGGCAGCAGGATCGCTCGCGCGTCGCCTTCCGGCTCAAAACGGGCGATCACGGGCCGACCTCTCCCTCGCCACCTGGTGTGTCACCCTCGTGTCGCGCCCTCAGGACCGCGGGCTAAGACAGCACGTCAGCGGTATAGGTCGCGGTCGGACGGCCAGTTCGGCTGGAACTGACCCCTGGGCCTTCGCGACCTGCCCATTCGCCGGAACACTGCCGCTGACATCGGATTTCGCCTCTCATCAGTTTGTGACGCTTCGTATCGTTATCTGATGTCCCGCGGACATTCCGCGGACAAGGGTTGTGTTGCCAAACCGAGGTGGCCGGCCGCCGTCGTGCTTAGGCCGGGATGCGAACGTCCTCGACCGTCTGGTCGCTTCGCATGTGACCGCTGGTCGGCATCACCGTGCCTCCTTCCCGACGCGGCAACGGAGTGTGGACGACGTGGTCCAGCATGTCGAGTATTTCGTCACTCACGCCGAGCTCCGCGAGTTCCTCCCGAGGCAGGTTTGGTGTCAAGAACTCGATACCCAAAACGCCGTCGCGCGCATCGAGATCGAGCACGACACCGTCGGAAATCTCGAGCTGTCGCGCGGAATGTCCTTTGGGCGCTGAGAGAGCTGAGGCGACGCGAAAGTCCTGGTCGCAGCTCGCCCCGTAGAGGCGTTGAAATCCTCGGCGGACAGTAAAGGGTGCGGTGCAACTTGCGTGTACGTAGATCACCTCAGTACCGTGGCCGTCGCACGACCCCGGTGCTTCCCTCGCAGGCGACAGGGGTCGTGCACCCCACTTGTCTTCCCAGCGTGGGTAAAAATGCTCACCCTTACCGCTTATCAAGCTCGAGTGAGGCTCGTATAGTTGCCTCAGACCGGCGCCTGGGCTCGCTGCGAGGAGCGCAAACCCAGGCGCTGTCCGCGCGACAGCACCTCCCTACTTGAGCCCGAACATCCTCAGGAACCGCCCCGTCGCCCCCATGCTCTTGCGGTACGTCTTCCGGCGCACGACGCGCTTGGCGTAGGCGCCCGGGCCTCGTGAGGCGGCTCTCGCGTTGTTGCTGAGCCGTGCTGCACGGTAGAGGGTGGAGGTGAGGCTTCTACGGCGAGCCATCATTTGACCTTCCCTACATTCCGCGGACATCAGCGGCGGCCGCAGACTGAAAGTCCTGCTCAGCGGTATAGGTCGCGGTCGGACGGCCAGTTCGGCTGGAACAGGTGCCACTGCTCGGGCGCCTGGCGGATCAACCCCTCGAGGGAGAACGCCATCTCCTCGGTGAGGCGTTGCACGTCCTGGCGCAGCCGCCCCGTGCGTGTCGAGTCGAGAGGCGGCCGCAGGACCGCGTGGTAGCGCCCGCAGGGCCTCTGGTAGATGGCACATGTCATGAGAGGTGCCCCCGAGCGCAGGGCAAGGACAGCCGGCCCGGCCGGCAGCGTCGTCTTCTCACCAAAGAACGCGACCTCGACGCCGTTGCCCACGAGGTCTCGGTCCGCCAACAGCCCTACTACGCGGCCCGCGCGCAGCGTGTCTAGGAGTCGCACGGTCGTGTCGGCCCCTGGTGGCAACACCGTGAGCCCGATCATCGCTCGCTGCGAGGTGAACCAGTCGAACAGCTCCGGAGGATCCAGCAGCTCGCCGACGGTGGTCATCGGATAACCCTGTTGGGCGAGCCAGCGGCCTCCGTACTCCCACGAACCGACATGGGGGAGCACGATCACCACACCGCGGCCTCTGGCCATTTCGAGACGGAACCGTTCGAAGCCCTCGATGCTGAAGATGGACTCGATCTGGTCCGAGCGAAGAGCCGCCACCTGTGCAGCCTCGACCCAGTAGCGCGCGTAGGAGCAGAACGTCTTGGTCACGAGCTGGCTGACGGCAGCCTCCTTGGCTTCGGGTCCGAGCACCCGCCGCAGGTTGGAGTGCACGAGTGGTCGCTTGGAGCGCCACACCGCGGAGAGCAAGTAGCCGGCCGCGCTCGCCACGCCTGCGGCGACCGGACGGGGAGTCAGCTTCAGTGCCGCCGCGAGGCCCCGATAACTGAGGTAGCGAGCCCGCTGGTCTCGCGTTGCCAACGCAACTGCCCGGTTCTTGCCTACAGCTACGGGCTGTGCTCAGCTATCGGTCCCGGCGTGCCGGCGCCGCGCCGAACCGATGCCGAGGCTGCGGCGCTCGGACCGCGGACCCACACGGCGAGGGCCGGAGCGCTCGCTGGCGAGGACGCGACGCAACCTCACACCGAGAGGTTCGCCCCGGCGTCGGGCGCGCACTCGGCTCGGGGTGGTCGCGCGGCGCCTCGCGCCGTTCGCGCGCGGCTGACGCCACGACTGCCAGCGCGACTCGACGCGCCCGCGCCGCCACGGTCCTCGTCCCGCGGCAGAGTTCACTGTCTCGGGGCTCGCCTGGCGCCAAACCTTCACGAAACGCTGCCCAGCCGTGACGACCGTCAGTGCCAGCAGCACGCAGAGCAGTGGCACGAAGATCACGTGGAACAGCAACGCGACACCGAGAAAGATGAGGCGCTCGGCACGTTCCATGAGGCCGCCCCTGGCGTCGTAGCCGAGGGACTCCGCCTTCGCGCGCTCGTAGGAGATAACCGTGCTGACCCCGAGGATCGCGAACGGCAGCAACGCGAGGCGCGGCTGGCTGCCGGTGGCGAAGTACCACGCCACTCCGCCGAAGATCAAGGTGTCGGACACCCGGTCGGCTACGGAGTCGAAGAATGCGCCCTTCTTTGAGGCCGTGCCCGCAGCCTTCGCGACGACCCCGTCGAGTGTGTCCATGAGGCCGCCGACGGTGAGCAACACGATCGCGACCCAGAAGTGGCCCAGCCCGATGACGACACCGGTGCCGCCGGCGAGCACGATGCCGACGACCGTGACCTCGTTGGCGGTGACGCCGTGGCGTGCCAGGCGGGCACCGATTGCGAAACCCTTGCGGATGTCGCGCTCTGGCGGCTTGGTCGACGCCTCAGCGGGCGGGGCCGGCTCGGGGCTCGGCGCGGCTTGATCGTCGACTGCGGCATCTTCCGTGCCACTCGCCGTTGACTGGCCTCGGTGGCCGTCGATCATGTCGCTCCTGTCTGGCGCTACCGCAGTCGAAAACGCCTGCCACGAAAGCCTGCGTGGCATTGATCCTCTCCCCAAGACAATACCAGAGCCCCTCGCGAATTCACCGGCCTCCTCGTGCCGCGCGCGCGACCGATAGGCTCGCAACCTGTCCAGCGAGTTCGTCGACCGGTCCCCCACGGTGGAACCGGTCGCGGGAAGTGAGGTACCCACGTGAACGTCGTGCCGTCCGCGAGAATCCGTAACGTCGCGCTAATCGGTCATGGCGGTGCCGGCAAGACAACCCTTGCCGAGGCGCTGCTCGTAGTGGGCGGCGTGCTGACCCGACCGGGACGCACAGAGGACGGGACGACTGTCTGCGATTTCGAGCCCGAAGAGGTCAAGAGGCAGATATCGGTCTCGTTGGCATTGGCTCCCTTTCTCTTCGAGGACTGCAAGATCAACGTCATCGACACTCCCGGCTACGCCGACTTCATAGCCGAGGTCGAGGCGGGTCTGTCGGTCGCCGACCTTGCCGTGCTGGTGGTCAGCGCGGTCGAAGGCGTAGAGGTTCAAGCCCAGGAGACATGGCGGCTGGCGACCGAACTCGGCATTCCGAGGCTCGTGTTCGTCAACAAGCTCGACCGCGAGCGCGCCGACTTCGAGAGGACCCTGGACCAGCTCCGCGAGCGCTTCGGCAGCGGCATCGCGCCCCTGGAGTTGCCCATCGGCACAGAGGCGGCCTTCAACGGCATCGCGGACCTGCTCAGCGACTCCGCCATCTTCTACGGCGCGGGCAAGCCCACCACCGGGCCGATCCCCGTTGACATGTCCGAGCTTGAGCATCGGGTCCGAGAAACCTTGATCGAGGGCATCGTCGTGGCTGACGACGCGATGATGGAGCGCTACCTCGAAGGTGAGGTGCCCTCCGCCAAGGACCTCGAGGCCACGCTCGCGCACGGCGTCGCCTCGGCAAGCGTGTTTCCCGTCGTCTGCGGCTCGGCACTCACTGGCGTCGGCGTCGACCGGCTGGCTTCGCTCATCTGCGCCATCGGGCCGAGCCCGCTGGCGCGCCGGACCTTCACCGTTCGGGCCGGCAACGACACGATGCAGCTCCCCCGCGACCCGGACGGGCCGCCTCTGGCCCGAGTCTTCAAGACCATCGCCGATCCCTTCGTGGGCCGGATCTCGCTCATGAACGTGCTCTCCGGCACGCTCAGGCCCGACATGACGCTGTTCGACAGCCGCAGCCACTCGGAGGAGAAACTGCACGCGCTCCAGGTCATGCGCGGCAAGGAGACCCAGCCCACCTCGGCCGCGCCGGCAGGCGACATCGTCGCCGTCGCGAAATTGAGCGGCGTGCTGACCGGCGACACCTTGGCGCCTAAGAACCAACCGGTGGTTGCGGAGGGTCCAAGGCTCCGCACTGCCTTGCTGTCCATCGCCGTTCACCCCAAGGCCAAGGGTGACGACGACAAGCTCATGACCGCGATCCACAGGCTGCAGGAGGAGGACACCGCCCTTCTCGTCCGCCGCGATGACGAGACGCACCAGACCGTGTTGTCCGGAATGGGCGACACCCACCTGCAGATCGTGTGCGAGAAGCTCAACCGCAAGTTCGGCGTGGCTGTCGAGACCGAGCCGGTGCAGGTCCCCTACCGCGAGACGATCACCAAGTCCGCCGAGGCCGAGGGGAAGTACAAGAAGCAGACCGGGGGCCACGGCCAGTTCGGCGTCGCCAACCTGCGCGTCGAGCCACTCGAGCGCGGCGAGGGCTTCGAGTTCGTGGACGCGATCGTCGGCGGTGCGATACCCCGGCAATTCATCCCTGCGGTGGAAAAGGGCGTGCAGGAAGCCATGACCACGGGGGGCCACTTCGGCTATCCCGTCGTGGACGTCCGCGTCACCTGCTACGACGGCAAGTTCCACTCGGTCGACTCTTCGGAGATGAGCTTCAAGATGGCGGCGTCACTCGGCTTCAAGGAGGCTCTCGCCAATGCCAGCCCGGTGATACTCGAGCCCGTCTCCCGGCTGGAGGTCACGGTGCCTGCCGCGTACCAGGGCGACATCCTCGGCGACCTGAACTCCCGGCGCGGCCGGGTGCTCGGCACCGAGGCCGGAGAACACGGGGAGCAAGTCGTGATTGCCTTGGTGCCGGCTTCGGAGATCCAGCGCTACGCCACCGATCTCCGCTCGCTCACCGGCGGCCGGGGGCGCTTTCTCGTGCGCCACGACCATCACGAGGTGGTGCCGGCGCCGCTCGCCGAGAAGCTTGCCAAGCAGGCGACCGACACATAGAGCCACCTGCCGGTCACACCGTGAGCGAGCTCCAGGCCGCGGCGACGTCCCGGTTCCCGGTGAGCTCCAGCACTTCGAGGGGCCTCCGGTTCCAGCAGAACAGGTACAGGTCTGAAGCGGGGCCGACCACGACCGCGTCGGCAGGCCCCCTGCCCTCCCGCCAGCGCAACCGCCCGGCGGCAACCTCCACCGTCCAAGCCGCCGTGGCATCTGCACAGGCCAGGCACAGCACCCCGCCGAGCGAGACGTCCGGCGCCTCGGGCACGTCGGCGGCCAGGTGGACCCGGATCCACTCGTCGATCCCGTCGACGGCCAGGTCTTGGTCGATCGGTGTCGGCGAGCCGACCGAGAGCTCGACGTCGTAACGGTGCACCGCCGACTCCAGTGCCATCCGCCTGCAAACCCAATCCGCGGTGAGGTCCTCGCCGGACCAGTTCCAACAGGGATCTTCCGGATCACGAACGGCGAGGGTGGACTGGAGCTTCGCGCAGGCGCCGTCGAGCCAGTCCATGATGTCGGCTCCGGGGGGCACGCCCCGTGACGCCGGCTCGGTCGGAGCTTGCGGCGACGCCACCTCGAGCTGAGTGCTCCAGAACGTGAAGACGTCAGCCAGATGGCCGACCAGGTCGGAGACCTGCCATTCCGGGCATGTCGGAACCGGGAGCTCGAGAGCGTCGCCGCTCGCGTTCAAGATGAGGTCGCACTCGCGCTCGAAGGCCGCGCGGTGCGATTCGTAGTCCAGGCGATGGCTGTTCACGACGTCAATCCTCCCCTGTCGCGGGCTCGTCCTCGTCGCGGTGCGCCCGCCGCCTGGGTGCTGGGGCCGGCGTCGCCGGGTTCGTCTCCAAACCACCGGGAAGCCGTTGCGCGGCTCTCGCCACGGCGAGGCGGATCGCCCCCACCGTTCGCTCGGCATCCGCGACCTCGATGACCACGTAGCGGAAGCGCTCTCCTGAGCACTCGATGAGCACAGCGTTGCGCCCGAGCCCGATGGACCAGAACGACCAGCCGTCGAGCCCGTGATAGGTGCCCAGGCGCCAGACGCCCTGGCCGTGCTGGCGCCACTGGCGTAGGCCGGTCTTCACGTGCGCCCGTGCCACGGGGTCGTGGTCGACCCGCACGATCGAGGCGAGCGGGAGCCTGAGGGTGCCTCTCATCGCGAGCACCTTGCGCCATCCGCGCACACGGACGACCACCTCATCCCCCTCCACACTGCACTCCCCCCATGTCATGGGCGCCCGGCGCGCGCCGAGCGGCGAATCGCTCACTTCCAGGCGGCGCGTAACTTCGCCCAACTGTCGCTGAGGGCCTCGGGAAGGACCCGGACCCCAGCCACCGCAGTCATGAAGTTGGTGTCGCCGATCCACCGCGGGACGATGTGCACGTGCAGATGGGCGGGGATCCCCGCGCCTGCGGCCCGCCCGAGGTTCAGGCCGAGGTTCATGCCCTCGGGACGGTAAGCGACCTTCACCGCGGCCACCGCGTCGTAGACCCCGCCCGACAGTTCGGCCGCTTCCTCCGGCTCGAGCTCGCAGAGATCGCGCACGTGCCTGATGGGAAGCACCATCACGTGACCCGGGGAGTACGGGAAAGCGTTCAACAGCGCAACGGTGAACGCGCCCGTCCAGAGCACATGGTGCACCTCGTCCGGCTCACCGGACCCGGCGATCGCGCAGAAGACGCACCCGGCCTCCGTCTCGCCCCCAACACTGGTTCCGGGAGCCGCGCCCGATTCGCCAAACGAGCTCACGTAGCTCGACCGCCAAGCCGCCCAGAGGTGGTCGAGGCTCACTGCGCTCCCGCGGGTTCGCCACGCCCAGTGCCGAGCGGCGCTGCCGCCTCGATGCGCAGCTTGTCCACGAACGAGGCCACGCCGACGCCGCGCTCGGGCTCCTCGGAGCCCCGTGCGTTGACCCCGACGGTCCCGTTAGCCACGTCGGAGTCGCCCACGACCAGGACGTAGGGCACCTTCTCCAGTTTCGCGTGCCGGATCCTCGCACCTAGAGGCTCCCCCGCGGCATCCGCCTCGGCCCGCACGCCGGCCGCAGCCAAGAGGTCGCGGACCTGCCGCGCATAGGGCGTGTGGTCGTCGCGCACCGGCATGACCCGGACCTGGACCGGCGACAACCAGGTCGGGAAGGCGCCGGCGTAGTGCTCGACGAGTACCGCGAAGAAACGCTCCACCGACCCGAACAGGGCGCGGTGGATCATGATCGGCCGGTGCCTGGTGTTGTCCTGGCCCACGTAGTCCATGCCGAACCGCTGCGGGAGCTGCGTGTCCACCTGGATCGTCGAGATCTGCCAGGTCCTCCCGATGGCATCGCGCGCCTGCACCGAGATCTTCGGACCGTAAAAAGCGCCCCCGCCGGGGTCGAGCACGAGCTCGAGGTCCATGGTGAGCGCGGCCTGGCGGAGCGCCTCGGTCGCCTCTTCCCACTCCTCCAAGGTGCCCACCGCTTTCTCTTCCGGCATGGTGGACAGCTCGAGATAGAAGTCCTTGAGGCCGAAGTCACGGAGGAGATCGAGCACGAAGCCGAGCAACGACTGCAGCTCGGCCGCCATCTGCTCACGGGCGCAAAAGATGTGCGCGTCGTCCTGGGTCATGCCCCGCACACGGGTCAGACCGTGGACGACGCCGGACTTCTCGTAACGGTAGACCGCGCCGAACTCGAACATCCTCAAGGGGAGCTCACGGTAGGAGCGCTGCCTCGACTTGAAGATCAGGATATGGAAGGGGCAGTTCATCGGTTTGAGGTAGTAGCGCTGACCCTCGTCGAGCTCCATGGGAGGGAACATGCTCTCCGCGAACCACTGCAGGTGGCCGGACGTCTCGAACAGGTCCGACCGAGTGATGTGCGGTGTGTTGACGAAGCAGTAACCGGCCTCTGTGTGGCGCGCCCGCGAGTAGTCCTCCATCACCTTGCGGACCAGTCCCCCCTTCGGGTGGAAGACGGCCAGCCCGGAGCCGAGCTCTGCGGGGAACGAGAAGAGGTCGAGCTCGGCTCCGAGCCTGCGGTGATCACGCCGCTCGGCCTCCTCAAGACGATGGAGGTGCTCCTCGAGGGCCTTGTCCGACTCCCATGCGGTGCCGTAGACCCGCTGCAGCTGCGGCCTGTGCTCGTCGCCCCGCCAATAGGCGCCGGCCACCCGGGTCAGCTTGAAATGCCCGAGCCGGCCCGTCGAGGGCACGTGGGGACCCCGGCACAGGTCCACGAACCCCGGCCCGTTCCGATAGGCGCTGATGCCGCCCGGATTCCCGCCGGCCTCGGCCATGAGCTCCGCATCCAGGCCGACAGCGGCCTCGGCCACCCTCTCGATGATCTCGCGCTTGTACGGCTGGTCGGCGAAGAGGTCGAGGCCTTCGGCAATCGTGTGCTCCTCGCGGACGAACGGCTGGGATTCGCCAATGATCACCCGCATCTCCGCTTCGATCCTGCTCAGGTCGTCCTCCGAGAAGCGGCCACCGCGCGGCAGCTCGAAGTCGTAATAGAAGCCGTCGGCGATGGCCGGACCGATCGCGTAGCGCGCGCCGGGCCACAACCGGAGCACTGCCTGCGCCATGACGTGCGCCGTCGAGTGCCGCAGCACTTCGCGGCCTTCATCGGTGTCGGAGGTGACAATGCGCACCTTGGTACCGTCCACGACCGGCAGGGAGAGGTCGACCAGGACACCGTCCAGCTCGGCTGCGACTGCGGCGGCGGCCAGGCGGCGCCCTATCGCGGTGGCAAGTTCCGCGATCGTCGTGCCGGCGGGGACACTACGTGCGGACCCGTCTGGCAAGAAGGCCGTGACCTCGCTGCGCATCTGAACCACTCCTCGTGATGGCGACGCTCGGTCGCACTCCGGAAAGGTCCAGCCTACCGGGCCGCCAGGACCGCCTCGTGGGCTCACCTACAGTCGTACGCCCAAAAGCGAGGCAGCTTCGCCGATGCCGCGCCCGGCCCCCGCCTCCTCGTCGATGGCCGCGACAGCGCCGGGGGTGTCCAGATCGTCGTCGAGCCTCGCCCGCACGGCGTCCACAGCGGCGCCACCCGGTCCTGCGACCCGCCAACGCTCGAGACGGGCCTCGGCGTCCACGAGCAACGAGTCCCTCCACTCCCACGCCTGCCGGTAGTTCTGGGAGAGCAGCGCCAAGCGGATCGCGCCAGGATCGTGGCCCTGTTCCAGGAGCTCATGGACGAAGACGAGATTGCCGAGCGACTTGGACATCTTCTCGCCGCCCAGGCCCACCATGCCCACGTGCATCCAGTGTCGGACGAAGAGGGACCCGGTAGCCGCCTCGGACTGGGCCGACTCGCACTCGTGGTGAGGGAAGATCAAGTCGCTGCCCCCGCCGTGCAGGTCGATGGTCGTGCCCAGCTCGCGCATCGCGAGCGCCGAGCACTCGATGTGCCATCCTGGCCGGCCCGGGCCCCAGAGCGACTCCCACGAAGGCTCCCCCGGTGCCGAAGGCTGCCACAGCACGAAGTCCAGGGGGTCATCCTTGAAGGGGTCCTCCGGCCGACCGCCCCGGAGCGCGGCGAGCGCGACCATCTCGTCGCGCTCGAGATGGCTGATCTGTCCGAAACGCGGATACGACGAAACATCGAAGTAGACCGCTCCCCCGGCCTGATAGGCGTGGCCGCTATCGAGGACCATGCCTATGAACCCCAGGATGTCCGGGATCGCCGAGGTCGCCCGCGGCTCGGAATACGCCTTCAAGAGCCCCAGCGCCTCCATGTCGGCGTCAAAGCGCGCAATCTCTCCGGCCGCGAGGTCCAGGTAGTGAACGCCGAGCTCGCGGGCCTTGCGCAGGATGTCGTCGTCGACGTCGGTGATGTTGCGAACGCACAGGGTCCGGTGGCCGAGGTCGCGCAGGCGTCGTTGCAGCACGTCGTACGTGATGTAGACGGCCGCATGCCCGAGGTGCGCGGAGTCATAAGGCGTGATCCCGCAGGTGTACATCGTGACGACCTCGCCCGGGGTGAACGGGACGACCTCGCGACGAGCCGTGTCGTAAAGCCGCATCACCGACAGCGTGTCAGACGGGGTGACAAGCCCTACGGGCCTTCTGTGCGCAGGCCAGTCAGCCGGATGCTGGCATGCGAGCGCGTACGGATGTTGACACCGATGAGCACTGCCGTGAACGCCTCGATCGCCGCCGCCGCCGAGAGCGTGCCCGCGTCGATCCCTCGACACCCCGGTATGCGGTTCACGAGGTCGATCGTGGCCTTGGTGGCCTCCGCGTGGTCCGAGCACACGAGCACGTCCGCGTCGAGTGGCTCGTCGAGGTTCGCGAGCCCCCGAGCCGGGAGATGATGGAACGCACCCGAGACGAGGGCTCCTGGAGCGGCGCCCTGGACTGCCACGCATAGCGAGCCACGTGCGGGCACGACGGCCTCCATGTCGTCACCCACCTTGAACAGTGCATTCGCCATCGAGACGACGACTTTGCCGTCGAGGTGCCGGGCCAGGCCGGCAACTGTCTGCGGCGCACCGTCCCATGGTGTCGCGACCACGACCAGGTCTGCCGCACAGGCGACCTCGTTCGAGGCGCCGTGCAGGTTGAGCGCGCGTGCCGCCCACTTCTCACGAAGCTGCGCCGCGGTCTCTTCTCCGCGCTCGGCCGAGCGCGAACCGATCGACACCGACATGCCGATCGACGACAGCCTGGCGGCCAGGGCTTTGCCCGCCGGACCTGTCCCTCCGAGAATTCCTACGTCCATGGTCCTAGCCTTTCACACCTGTAGCTGGCGGCTCGGGGCCTTCGGAGTCGGCGGTGTCGTAGCGGGCGAACCTCGGCATGAGCCAGGCCACGATACCGACCCCGACGACGCAGCCGAGCCCCCCCGAGATGACCGAGATCTGCGGTGTGGAGAGCGCTGCCACCGCGCCCGCCTCGACATCGCCCAGGCGCGGTCCCCCCGTCACCACCGCCGTATGGACCGAAGAGAGCCTGCCACGCAGCGATTCCGGCGCCTCGAGCTGCAAGATGGTGCCCCGGAAGACCGCCGAGACCACGTCCGCCGCACCCGCGACGCCGAGGAACACCAGAGCGGCAGCCAGCCAAGGCACGATGCCGAACAGGGCGATCGCGGCCCCCCAGACGAGCACCGCGATGAGAACCGCCCGACCCTGCTTTCGGACCAAGACCACCCAACCCGTGAGCAGAGCACCGATCAGCGCGCCCGCCCCAGGCGCCGCGTAGAGCAGGCCAACGGTCCCGGGACCGCCGTGGAAACGGACGAGGGCGAGCGCCGGGAACAGTGCCCGTGGCATGCCTAGCACCATGGCGTTCAGGTCCACGACGAAAGTCCCCTGCAGCACGGGTCGACCCTTCAGGTATCGCAGCCCCTCAGCGATCGAACCCAGCCCGAAGCGTGTGCCCCCACCGGGGGGCCGCAAGGCGGGAAGGCTCGCGACCGCCAGCAACGAGACCGCGAAGGTGGCCGCGTCGATCCAGTAAACCGAGGCGATTCCGACCTGCCCGAGGAGCAGCCCCGCGACGGCTGGTCCTGCCACCTGGCCCACCTGGAAGAGAAGCTGCCAAAGAGCGTTCGCGCTCGCGAACATCGGACGTCCCACCAAGGTCGCGAGCACGGCGGACCTCGTCGGGCCGTCGACACTGGCGAACCCGGACCCGAGCGCGCTCAGCGCGTACAGGGGCCAAAGCGTTGCGTGAGCCCCAGAGGAGTTCAACGCCAGCCCGACGCTGCAAGCCGCCAGTGAGACCTGGGTGACGAGAAGCAGGCGCCGTCTGTCGACCGCGTCGGCGATCGAGCCCCCGAACAGCGAGCCCGCCAGCACGGGGACGATCTGCGCGAGGCCGACAAGACCCACGTCCAGCGAGGAATGGGTCAGCTTGAACACCTGGTAAGGGATCGCGACCACCGTCAGCTGCGACCCGATCGTCGTCACCAGATACCCGCCCCAGAGGCGCCGGAAGGCCTGAGACTCACGCAGCGGCCCGAGGTCGACAAGAAGCCTCCCTCGTGCCATGCCCGAGAAGCTACCGAGAGTTGGCGCCTCCGCGGAGAGACCGCGAACGGTCCTCGAGCCTTCCCGCCCTAACCTGGCGGTGAGCAAGCAGAGAGTGCAGGGTTGATGGGCAGGTCATTTCGCATTGGGAGCGTTCGGGGCGTCCCCATACGCATCCACTGGAGCTTCCCGCTGCTGATCGCACTGGTGATCCTGCCGGCAAGCGACCGTACGACGGCGCGCTCTCTCGTCGAAGGACTGCTGTGGGTCGCGGCCCTCTTCATCTGCATCGTGGTCCACGAGCTCTCCCACAGCTTCGTGGCCCGCCGGCGGGGCTTCCTGGTGCGTGACATCGTGCTCTTGCCCATCGGCGGCGCCTCGGAGATCTCCGGGTTGCCCGGTGCTCCTTCCGACGAGCTCGCCATAGCGATCGCCGGTCCGCTGGCCAGCGTGGCGCTCGCCCTGTTGTTCGGGCTCGCCGGTTACCTCTCCGGGGCTGTCCTGTGGCCACCGACGATCTTCGCCGGTGCCGTCTTGGCTCGCCTCATGTGGGCCAACCTCCTGCTCGCTGCCTTCAACCTCCTGCCGGCGATCCCGATGGACGGTGGCCGGGTGCTGAGAGCCCTGCTTGCTCGACGGCGGACCGATCTCCGCGCGACCGCGCTCGCGGTGCAGATCGGGCGCTTCATCGGGCTCGCGATGGTACTGGTCGGGCTGCGCTACGACCTCTGGCTATCGTTCATCGGGCTGTTCGTGTTCGTCGGGGCCGCCAGCGAGAAGCACGCCGCCGCGCTCCGCAGCGCGGTCGGAGGGCTCACGGTGTTCGACGTGATGGTCCACGATCCCACGACTCTCGAGGCGAGCTTTCCGCTCTCGGCCGTCTCCCCGTTCCTGCAAGCCTCGCCGGGACGGGTCCTGCCCGTGGTCGATCGCGGCCGCTATGTCGGCCTGATAGCGGCCGACCGGCTTCCGGGGCCACCCGGCGCGCTCTTGGTGGCCGACGCCACCGATCAGGCCCCTCCACCGCTGCATCCTGACGACCCCTTGTACCCGGTCGCGGTGGAGTGCTTCGGCGCCTTTCGGCGCCGTGCCGCCGCCGTGCTCGACGACGGCCACGTCGTCGGCGTGCTCTACGCGCCTCACCTCGCGGCCGCGCTGCGCCGGGCGACCGGAACTCAGGGCATCTCTCACACTCGCCGCTGAAGCCCGCGCGCGTGCGGCGGTCCGCCTCACGACGAGGAGGAATCTCCTCCCCGAACTGCGCCGACGACCATGGCGGAACTCAAGGTCCAAGAGCCGCGCGCCGATGACACGATTGGTGTTCGAGCATCAGCGGGGTCATCTGCGACGCGAGCGAAGCCACGCCCTGCCGGAGGGATTCACTGCGGCAAAGCCGTTTCCGACCCATTTCGAGTTCGCTGCGATGTTCGCCGCCTTCGCCGATGTTGTCACCCTCCACGACCTAGACGGGACGATCCGCTTGGCGTCCCCCTCCTGCCGCGCGATCCTTGGCCTGGCTCCCGATCAGCTCATCGGCCGGCTGCCGTCGGAGACCCTCGTCTGCGCCGAAGACCTACCGCTCCTGACCGCTGCCATCGACCGCCTACGCGGGGGCGAGGACAGTGTCGCTCTCATCTATCGCGGCCGGACGACTGCTTCTCGGACCGCTTGGCTGGAGGCGAGGATAGGGGCTGTCACAGGCCTCAAGGGCTCAGCGACCGGTTTCCTCGCAGTCTCCCGGCCGGTAAGCGACCGCATCGGAGCCGAGCAGCTTCGCGAGCAACAGCTAGAGCGCTATCGCCACATCACCGATGCCGTGCCCGGAATGACTGCCTGGGTCGTCGACCGCGAACTGCGCTGCCGCTTTGCAGCGGGAGCAGGCTTCCCCTCCATCATCAGCGGACCGGACGCTTGCGTGGACCGCCCCCTCGCACAGCTCCTCAGCGCGGATCGCTACGAAGTCACACGCCGGCACGTCGCCGAGTGCTTCGCCGGCTTCACTCCGACCGAAGAGAGCTCGAGACCCGGTCGCCATCAGTTCTGGACGCGTTACCTTCCTGTGGCCTCGAGCTCCGGGGTGATCGAAGAGGTCATCATCGTGAACCTCGAGGTGACCGATCGCGAGCGCACGCACGAAGCGCTGCGCCGGAGCGAGGCGAGCTTCTCGAGCGCTTTCGACAACTCCCCCATCGGCATGGCCATCATCGCCCCCGACGGCTCGGTGCTCCGCGCGAACGACGCGTTCTGCGCGTTGACGAGACGGTCGCGTGCGGAGTTGCACCGGGGATCGTGGTCGGAGCTGATCCACCCTGACGATGTCGAGGCCAACCGCGAGCTGACGGTCCGCATGCTCGCGGGCGAGAGGCGAACCGCAATGGTCGAGAGGCGCTACGTGCGACCGGACCATTCCGTGGTGCACACCGTGATGAGCATCACCCTCGTGCGCGACGACGAGGGGCGACCCCTGCACCTCGTCACCCAGGCCCTCGACGTGACGGACCGGCACCGCCTCGAGGCCTACCTCGAGGAGCTCGTGTTGCGCGACCCACTGACGGGCGCCCACAACCGCAGGGCCCTCGACGTGGAGCTTGCTCGACGTCTGGGCGCCGAGTCGGCCGAAGCACCGCGCGGAGCGCTGGTGCTGTTCGACATCGACCACTTCAAGGACCTCAACGACACCCTGGGGCACGACGTCGGCGACGACGTCTTGAGGCACTTAGTGGCGAAATGGCGTGAGCGCCTGCGCCGTAGCGACGTCCTCGTGCGAATCGGCGGTGACGAGTTCGTCGTCCTGCTCGGCGACAGCGATGCGGACAGCGTGGAGTCGGTCGCCCGTGACCTCCTCACGCTCGCGGACAACGCGATCCTGACCGTCACCGGTATCGCCTCATCGGTCAGCGCGGGAATGGCGCTGTTCCCGCCCGACGAGAACGCGGCCCAGCTGTTGCGCCGCGCGGATGACGCCCTTTACTTGGCCAAACGGGCAGGTCGCGGCCGCCTCGTCGTCGACCGGGCGGATTCGGAGTTCTGACCGGAGGGCTGTCGCCACTCGCCCGGCTCCCAAGCGCCCCAGCATGTTGTCTCCTCGCGGCCCCGCGGGGACCGGGCCGCAAGCAGGCTGATCACCCGGCCGGGCGACCGTCCGGGACCGCGCTTGGCTCGCCCCGGAACCGATCCCGCTTGGAATGGGCTGCTCGCCGGCCTCGCTCCGCCTGGTCGAGAACGACCTTGCGCAGTCGGACGCTGGCAGGTGTGGCCTCGACGCACTCGTCGTCGCTGATGAACTCGAGAGCCTGCTCGAGCGAGAGCAACCTCGGTGGTATGAGGCGGACAAGCTCCTCGGCCGTGGAAGAGCGCACATTGGTGACCTTGCGCTCCTTGGTGGCGTTGACGTCCATGTCCTCGGAGCGGGCGTTCTCCCCGATGATCATCCCCTCGTAGACCTCGACGCCGGGCGCGACGAAGAGCATGCCGCGATCCTGGAGGTTCATCAGGGCATAGGTGGTCGTCAAACCACCCCTGTCTGCAACCAGTGAGCCCGACGCGCGCGTGCGTAACTCACCGTGCCACGGCTCGAAGCGGTCGAAGATGTGGTGCAACACGCCGGTGCCGCGCGTCTCGGTCAAGAACTCCGTGCGGAAGCCGATCAAGCCCCGAGACGGCACGGAGTACTCGACCCTCGCCCAGCCCGTGCCGTGGTTGACCATCTGGACCAGGCGCCCCTTGCGCAGCGAGAGCAACTGGGTGACAACGCCGAGGAATTCCTCGGGCACGTCGATCGATACCGCCTCCATGGGCTCGTGCAGCTTGCCGTTGACCATCCGAGTCACGACTTGCGGCTTGCCCACCGTGAGCTCGAAACCCTCCCGGCGCAGCATCTCGACCAGCACGGCGAGCTGAAGCTCACCGCGACCTTGCACCTCCCAGGTATCGTGTCGTTCCGTCGTCAGAAGGCGGATCGAGACGTTGCCGACGAGCTCGGCATCGAGGCGGTTCTTGAGCAGCCTGGCCGTGACTTTCGTTCCTTCGGTGCCCGACAGGGGCGAGGTGTTGATGCCGATCGTCATCCCGAGGCTCGGCTCGTCGACTATGAGAACCGGAAGAGGCCGAGGGTCGTCGGGGTCCGACAGCGTCTCACCGATGGTGACGTCGGACAGCCCGGCCACGGCGATGATCTCGCCCGGCCCGGCCTCCGTGGCATCGACTCTGTCCAGCCCCTCGGACACGTACAGCTCGGCAACCTTGAATCGCTCCACGCTGCCATCCGCACGGCACCACGCTGCCTGCTGGCCACGGCGGATCGTGCCCTGCAGCACTCGGCAGATCGCGAGGCGACCGACGTAGGCGGAGGCGTCTAGGTTCGTGACCAGTGCTTGCAACGGATGCCCGGGCTCGAAGGTCGGAGCAGGAATGTAGTCGTAGATGACCTTGAACAAGGGCTCGAGGTCGGTTCCGACCACGCCTGGATCCAGGGAGGCACGCCCCGCCCTTGCGTTGCAGTACACGATGGGGAACTCGATCTGCTCTTCGTCGGCGTCGAGGTCCAAGAAGAGCTCGTAGACCTCGTCGACGACCTCCTTCGGACGCGCGTCGGGGCGGTCGATCTTGTTGACCACGAGCACGACGGGAAGGCGTCGCTCGAGCGCTTTGCGCAACACGAAACGGGTCTGCGGCAACGGCCCTTCGCTCGCGTCGACGAGCAGGAGAACACCGTCCACCATCGCGAGCGCCCTCTCGACCTCTCCGCCGAAGTCCGCGTGGCCGGGAGTGTCCACGATGTTGAACTTCACACCTCCGTGGCGTACGGAGGTGTTCTTCGCCAGGATGGTGATCCCCTTCTCGCGCTCGAGATCCATTGAGTCCATGACGCGCTCGTTGACCTCTTGGTTGGCGCGGAACACGCCGGATTGCCACAACATCCCGTCCACGAGAGTCGTCTTGCCGTGGTCGACATGAGCGACGATCGCGAAGTTTCGGAAGTTGGCGCGCGAGCCCATGTGCGGAATACCCCGGAGAACGCCACGGCAAACGCCGTGGGGTGCCAGTCTACCGGGTCGCCTGCATGACGGTCTCCGAGCCGGCGTTCTCGCCGGCTCGGAGACCGGCCAGCCATTTTCGAGGACGACCGCCTCGCCCGCTCAGCCGAACAACTGCGCCATTCGGTAGAGGTCCTCCGGCACCAGCCGCGGCTCGGCAACCACCTCGGACAACTGGACAGCCTCCACGTTGTCCCCGCGCTTGATCGGAATCTGACCGAAGCGCCCCTCGCTTATCAGCTTGTAGGCGCCAACCCCGACACGTGTCGCCCAGATCCGATCGTAGGCAGTGGGCGTGCCTCCCCGTTGGGTGTGGCCGAGCACCGTCACCCTGGTCTCGAACCCCGTCACGTCCTCCAGCTGGCGCCCGAGGCGCTCTCCGATCCCGCGCCGGCTGAGCTGCTCATGACCGAAGGCATCCAGGGGCGCACCCGTGTCCGACGGTCTGGGTAGGCCAGTGACATCGGCCCCTTCCGAGACGGCGATGATACTGAAGGTCTTCCCTTGCTTGCGGCGGTCGTGGAGATGGGCGACGACCTCCTCAAGTGTGACCTCGAACTCGGGGATCACGATCATGTCGGCCCCACCGGCGAGGCCACCCATCAGTGTCACCCACCCGGCCTCGCGTCCCATCGCCTCGACCACCATCACTCGGTGGTGCGACGCAGCAGTGGTGTGAAGCCGGTCCACCGCCTCGGTGACAATTGAGACCGCGGTGTCGAAGCCGATGCAGTACTCCGTGACCGACAGGTCGTTGTCCACGGTCTTCGGCACGCCGACGACGGGCACTCCCCGCTTGGCAAGGGCGGCACCCACCGACAGTGTGTCGTCACCCCCGATGGTCACGAGCGCGTCCATGCCGAGGCGACCGATGTTGGCTATAACGGCATCCATCGCTGCGGGATTCGCCAGTGGGTTGACCCGAGATGAGCCCAGAATCGTGCCGCCCCGAGTCAGGATCCCCGACACGTCCGCAGGGCGCAACGAGACGGCATCGCCGTCACCGACCAGGCCGGCCCATCCGTTCTGCACTCCGAGGACATCGACTCCATCACCGAAAGCACTGCGTGCCACACCCCGGATCGCCGCGTTCAGCCCGGGCGCGTCTCCTCCACCAGTCAGGATCCCAATCTGCACGAGTTCCTCCGCTCTTTGGTTGAATTCCCGGGCGAGTATAACTCTGGGCGGGATGGCCGATCTGGCCTGTAGCCACACTCCAAAGGGGTTCCCGGAGGACGCCTGGACACAGCAGGTCGAGAGTCTCGCCCGCACTTGGCCGAGCGTGCGCCGACCGTCGCCGCGGGCGTAGCGCTTCTCGCGCTGGCAGCTGCCCCGTGGAGCTCAACGCTCGCGACGCCACGTCCCGAGCAACACCGCCGCGTAGCGGAAGCCGTAGAGGAAGTTCGTGCCCTTCTTCGAATGACCCGAGGCCCGCTCGTGCCACACCGCCGGGCGCTCGGTCACTCTCCAACCTCGCTTGAGGGCTGTGATCAACAGCTCGGCGGTCTGGTACTGATCCTGTTCCAGCCGGCCCTTCACGTCCGCCAACATCGTGACCCGCAGGGCCCTAAAGCCGTTGGAGGTGTCAGTGAGGTGAGCCCCGGTCAACAGGTTCATGAGCGTCGCAAAGAACACCACGCCGAGTTGCCGGTAGCGGTCCACCGTGTTGTCGACCCCGAGTCGCCGGGAGGCCACGACGAAGTCGGCCTCGTCGTCCACCAACGGCTGGAGCAACTGCGGCATCTCGCAAGGGTCGTTCTGGCCATCGGCGTCCAAGGTCACCACGTACTGGGCCCCCAGGCTCACGCACAGGTCATAGCCCACACGCAGAGCCACCCCGTGACCGAGGTTCACCGGGAACACGAAGGTGATGGCGCCCTCTTCCATGGCAACACGGGCAGTCTCGTCCTGGCCTCCGTCGACGATCACCAGAGGTGTGACCTCCAGCCCGCAGGCCGTCTTCGGGACACGCCGCAGCACGTCGCCGATGTTCGCCTCCTCCTCATAGGCGCAGATCAGGCCGACCACAGGAGTCAGCTTGAGGTCCCGGTACTGCTCGTCGAATTTCTGGCGCCCGATGTCGATGACGAGCCGCTGAAGCGCCCGCAGGCGGGTCTGCTGGTGGTCCGAGATGTTTGCCATGCCTGGAGCTCCTGAGGTTCAGCGAATGTTCGAAGTGGCGAAGACCTCGCACGGCGTGGGCCCTAGGTGCACGGGCGATTGCGGAACATCCCCCTTCATTCCGAGCCGGTGCATCTCCCGAATCCTGCCGACCGACGGTCTTCCTGGAATTGTCACTCGTCCTCCGGGGGCGGTCGTCCCCGAGAACCAGTGCCGTAGCTTTCCTGCGGGATGACCTTATCGCCCCCGGTCAGGCCATGGGGGCCGTGTGCGAGACGGGTCCAGGGCGTGCTAGCTCGCAAACCGACGGCCTCGTGTGCCAGACTCGCGATCCTGATGGAGGCCGGTTCAGACGCTGCCGGGTGCGTTCCGGCGACAGCGACGGGCGTTGCTCGTTGGGCAGTCTGCTCATCGTGTCCGCGAGGTTCACGGCGGTCCCCTCGCCGGCGTTGCCTCTGCGAATCCTTCGGCCGCGAGCTCCCACTGGCTGGCTACGTGCCCCTCGGCGAAACGCCGTGATCCCCGCGATGTCGCCTGAGCGGCAGGCGGCCATGAACCGGTGGGCGGTTTGGCTGACGGCGGCGGCGCTAGTCCTGTTCCCCTTCGTCTACGGCTTCGTGGCGCTCCACCGCGGTGAGGACGCGGACTGGGACCTAATGAACTACCACTTCTTCGATCCCTTCTGGGTCCTCGTCAACCACCAGCACGACATCATGCCGGCCCAGTTGCAGACCTACTACAACCCCCTTCTCGACTTCCCCTTCTACTTCGCGGCTCGCCACCTCTCCGCGCGCACGGTTGCCTACGGCATCGCCTTCGTGCAGGGCCTGTCGTTCCCGATCCTCTATTTCATCGCACGGGTGTTCACACAGCGGCGAGCGCTCGCTCTCGGCGCGGCGGGCCTGGGCATCTTCGCCGCTGGGGCGTTCTCCGAGATCGGGAGCGTCATGGGTGACACGCTCACGGCGCCGTTCCTCCTCGGTGGGATCCTGCTCGGCCTCTACGCGTGCCGCCCGCCCGCTCACGGCGCACGCCGCCGGGTCCTGACGTTGGCCGCGGCGGCCGGTTTGGTCTCAGGGTTCGGCTCTGGACTAAAGCTCTCCGCGTTCCCCTTCACCGTGGCCACCGTCATCGCGTTCTTGGTTATCAGCCTCCCGTTCACCCGCCGCTTGGCCCTGGCGTTCGCGTCCGGCTGTGGAGCGGTCGTGGGCCTGCTCCTCTCCTACGGATGGTGGGGCTACGAGCTCGCGACGCGATGGGGAAGCCCGCTGCTCCCCTATCTGAACCAGGTCTTCGCCTCTCCCTACGCGCCGCTTTCCTCTAACACCGACGCCAGACGGCTGCCGCACGGCGTGTTGCAGGCGCTCTTCTACCCGTTCCTCTGGACGGCACAGCCCCTGCGCACCAGCCCCCAGACGTTCCGGGAGCTGACCATGCCCGCTCTGGAAGCCGTCCTGCTGCTGCTGGTCATAAAGGCCGTCGCCGTGACCGCGCGCCGCCGGGCGTGGCGGCCGATCTTCGCCTCGGACGCAGAGCGCTTCATCGTCGTGCTCACAGTCGTCACCTACTTGATCTGGGTGGACATCTTTGCCATCTACCGGTACCTGATTCCTCTCGAGATGCTCACCTTCGTGCTCCTCGGAGTCTGCGTCCGGCGCCTGTTCTCACCGCTCAAGCCATGGCCGATCGCAGCCTGCCTGCTCGTGGCCATAATCGTTGCTTCACTCGTCACCGAACGGATCGACAACATCGGTCGCACCGCTTGGGCGGACAGGTACATAACCGTGCTGGTCCCCGCGTCCATCGTGCACCCGGCGGCATTCCTGATGGTCGGCTCGCAGCCGGACGCCTATGCGGTCCCCTACTTCCCGAGTGACGACTTCTTCGCTCGGATCCAGGGCAACATCCGGCCCACACCGACGGTGGAGGCCCGCATTAAGAAGGACCTGCGCGCTTACAGCCACGTCTATGTCTTCTGGGTCGACCCCAACGCGTTCCCGACGGACGCCGCCCTGCTCACCCAACCACGGCCCCCGTGGGCGACCTACGGCTTCACGGTGAGCACGAGCGGCTGCATCGCCATCCCGGCGAGGATCGGCACGGTCGGCCAGTCCGTGCACACCTGCCCGCTGGTCCGGTCCTGAACCGGAGCCGGGCCCACCGCCCGGCCCCGTCCGGGGGCTATCGAGACCGTCTGCCTCCGCCCGGCAGGGTCCGCGGCCGAAGGCGAGCCTCGAGCTCGGCGATGCGGCTGTCGCGGGCGTGGATGATCTCCTCCTGAGCGGCGACGAAGGTCTCGAGCTGTGCCACGTGAGCAGCTCGCGCCTTCAGCTCTGCCTCGAGATGGCGAACGTAGCCCTCGACCCGGTTGAGGTTCTCCGAGACGAAGTTGTCGAGAACGCTGGCCGGGGCTAGCAAGGGCACGAGCCCGGGCTCCTCGGCGCGAGCGTAGAAACGGTTGATCCCGTCGAAGGAAGCAAACAGGTACCCCTCAGCCAGCAGCTGCGGCTCCCAGCGCAAGTGGTTCTGCTGGTAAGACCATGGGTCTGTCGCCTCGACGACGACCACCCTCGGACGCCAGCGCGACCAGTTGTTCCCCGAGAGCACTTCCGGCTCCACTCCTTCGACGTCGATCTTGAGGAAGGAGATCTCTCCGGTGCAGTGTTCGTCGAGGACGTCTGCCAGCGTGCGCTGCCTGACCAAGCGCTCGCGCACCGGCCGGCCGGCCCGGACGTAGCCAGCGCCGACCTCCGCGTCAGTGGTCGACAGACCGCGTTCGTCACCGACGACGTAGAGCGTGACCTCGCCCGGGGCATCTCCGAGAGCCGCCTCCACGACGGCGTCACGCGGCCGGGCACGGCGCAGTTCGGCTGCCTCCTCGGCCAGAGGCTCCACATCGATACCGCTCCAGCCCGCTTCGTAGAAGTGCCTCGTGACCGAGCCCAGGTATGGTGACGAGGCCCCGACGTCGACATAGCGCCCGCTTGCGCCACCGATGCAAAGGGCACGGTGCAACACGACGTCCTCCGCGTTGGCGGCGTGCGAAATCATCCGCTCGGGAATGGAGCCCCCCGAGCGGAACTTGCTTCGCGCGTCCTCAGAGCGTTCAGTGGCCACGCGAGCCAATCAGCTTTCGCGCCCAGGTGCGTCCGAGACGCTCCAATGCCGGTCGCCTGCTCACTTGGCTCACGATGGCGTCCGCGACCCGGTAAGAAGCTCGGGCACGCATCGCGATCATCTCCTGCTCCGCCCACCTCACGGCCTTGGTGTGCTCTTCAACCTGACGCTCCATCTCACGGCAATAGGCGGCGCGGACCTCCAGGTCCCGTTTGAGGTAGGCCAACTCCGTTTCGAGAGTCTCGACCCGTTCGACCCACTCGCGTAGGCGTAGTTCGAGCTCCTGCACTTGCGCCTCGTCGACACCTGCCTCTTGCGCGGTGCGAGACCGCTCGCGGGCCGAGTCGTCGTTCTCGCCGGCACGCTGGAAGCTGAGCCAGGCTCCGTCCTCGGAGCCTTCGTCAAAAACTAGATCAGGGCCGGTGCTCGGCCGTCTCGGATCCGGGAGCTTCCTCATATGCCTGCCCTTTGTTCAGGTCGCAGCTCGGTGGCCATTCGGTCACCTGCGACTTCCGCCAGAATAGAGCCCCAGGTGACCCTGGATGTTTCGGACTTGCGCAGGGTGTCGAGCGCTTCGATCTCGGCCCGTTGCCTTTCCCAGGCCGCCCGGTCGGTGAGCAGCGCGACGAGCCCGTCGGCGAACTCCCTGGGGTCGTCGGCAACGAGCAATGCGTTGGTGCCCCGAAGGTCGATGCCCTCGGCCCCCACGGTGGTGGCCACCGTCGGCACACCGTACTGGAGCGCCTCCACGGTCTTGATCTTCACACCGGCCCCGTACCGCAGCGGCACGATGCAGGCGCGCGTCCGGCCGTAGAACTCGGCCATGTTGCTGACCTGGCCCTCGAAACAGATGCCACGACCCCCGACGTCGCGGGCCACCTTCGGTGGCTCGGGGCCGGACACGTGCACGCGTACCCACGGCACCCGGGCGCGGACGATTGGCAGCACCTCATGCACGAACCACACGAGTCCGTCGACGTTCGGTGATTCCGGCCCGGCCAGCCAGCCGGCCACCAAGAACGCGTCAGCGCGCTCGGCAAAGCCGGCCGGCGTGAGCGACAGGTCGCTGAGCCAAGGCTCGACCACCAGCGGCTCGCGAGCCCCGAGCGCGCGAAGCGCGGCCGCCTCGTCAGCGGACACGCAGACGATGGTGTCCACCGAGAAGGCCATCTCGGCCTCGACCGTGCGTGCTTCGTCGGCGGCGCTGCGCAATGCCTCACGGGCTTCTTCCGAGACGGCGAGCTCCGCCTGTGCTTCCAGGCGACGGTGGAACAGTGCCTCGGCGTCGTAACACAGGTGCGCCTCGGGTTGCAGCTCGCGGACGAGGGACCCGTAGCGCTCGAAGTTGTGCGGGCGCGAGATGATCACCACCTCGTAACGAGCCGAGCGACGGCGGAGGTGATCCCCGAGCGGCTGCGTCACGACGCCGACACCGAGGGCTCCGAGCACATCGGGGTCGTCGACGATCCCGATCGTCGGGAAGACCGAAACCCGGTAACCCGCCGCCGACATCTCCCGCACGACGTCGAACATCCGCTGATAGCCGGAGCCGAGTCGCGGATCCGGCAGCCGGTCGTCGATGACGAGTACCCGTGGCGGGGACCCCATGGCAAGGTGGACCGCCTCTTCGACGGAGTCGGCGTCGATCGGTTCGGCATGCGTCTCCCGCTCGAACACCTCGGGCCATTTCTCAAGGAGCCTTTTCCGGTGCGTAAGGCACAGGTACTCCTTGTAGAGCTGGGTCGAGCTCCGCGACTCGAGATGGCGAACGACCGAGCGCGGCTCGTAGAGGACGATGTTGCCCCGCTCGGCGATCTTGAGGCAGAAGTCGACATCCTCGTAATAGGCCGGGAAGTACTCCTCGTCGAGGCCTCCTAGTTCGTTCCAGATGTCTCGCCTGACGAGGAAGTTCAGCGCGCTGCAGTACTCGACACGACGGCGGAACCTCAACGACACGTCGTCGCCGGGCAGATCGCGGCCTACGCCGTAGCTCGAGCCGTCCTTCCAGATGATCGAACCGGCTTCCTGCAACGAACCGTTGGAAAGCAGGACGCGGCCACCGACCGCACCCACTCCCGGCGTCTGGGCCGCCTCGACGAGAGGTGCCAGCCAGCCGGGCTCAGGCTCGGCGTCGTCGTTCAGCAGTACCAGATAGACACCGCGCGCCTGGCGCGCCCCGAGGTTGCAGCCCCCCGCGAAGCCCCGGTTCACTCCTGACCGGACCGTGACGATACCGCTCACTCCGAACGCGAGGTCGTCCGAGACGCTCGCATCGACTCCGTTCTCGACCACGATGACCTCGAAAGGCACGTCCTTGGTGTTCATGGCCAGCGCCCGGAGGCATCCCAGCAGGTCCGGTGCGGCACCCGTCGCGACGATGATCACCGAGACGATCGGGTCCGGCGACGGACTGAACTGCACTATTGCTGCCGCTGTCGACTGCACAAGGTGCTCCTTCAGGGCGAGCACACGGCTCGCGTTGACGTTCCATTTGTTGTAGCACAACTCCCCTTATTCGGCCGAACTTCCCCCGGGTCACGACTGCTCGGTCCGGGGCCTCGGCTGACGGCTGCCGTGCGTGGAGGTCCTGGTGAGTGAGCCTGCAGCGCTCGAACTGCCCTCGGCGGCGGTCAGACCGTGCTTCTGGCGAAGGCCTTGAGGACGATCAGCCACACGTGAAGCACGGCCTCGCCCCGTCGCAGCACGGCCGTGCGGGCAAGAACTGGTCGGTACGGCCCCAGGTACTGAAAGGCGCTTTCGAACAGTGCGCCGGTGGTGCTCAGGAGAAGGATCTCGGCCGGGCGCCTCACGGCGAGCATCGCCACATCGGGCGTCGTGAGCACCCCGGGATTGCTCGGAAGTGAATTGAACCGTCCGTGGTACATGCCTACCGGCTCGGTGAGCACGCCGCTCGGGTCGAAGGGGAACCACATCAAGAGCTGCTCGCCGC
Organism: Acidimicrobiales bacterium; assembly: GCA_050015175.1. GTDB lineage: Bacteria > Actinomycetota > Acidimicrobiia > Acidimicrobiales > Bog-793 > Fen-455. Next base: position 137,332 of record JBEKBX010000003.1, read on the forward strand.
GATAGGTGGCGTTGCCAACGAAGGTCGGGAGATCTGCGCTGACCTGGTACCAGTCGATGGACAGGCTCGCGTCGCCGCCAAGAGCGGTGGAGTACGGAGCCGCCGGGTCGGCTGCTCGCGCCAGATCCGGCAGTGGCGCGTGCAGGGGGCTTGGGGTGACCGTGAGGACCAACAGTGACCCCGCCACGGCGACGACGGTCGTCGCCACGCCCAGCACCGACCAGAACTGAGGGGAAGACCGCGGCCCGCGTGCGCGGTTGAGGAGTCTCGCGGCTCCCGAGAACACTGCCGGAACCACGGCCAAAGCTGCGCCGAACGGAAGCCACCCGAATGCCGGTGGGTGCGGGTCGACCTCATAGGCGAGAGGGATACCCACGAGCAGGGCGGCAGGCAGCCAACGCGCGAGGCGGCGGCGCGACAGCGGCTGGCACAGCTCGGCGAGCATCGTCGCCAGCGCCAGGCATGTCACGCCCCAGAGGGTCGAAGAGAAGTAGTACATCTCGAGGGCTTCGACGTGGTAGCCGAACTGCAGGTAGGCGAAGACGGCGAACTGCGCGGCGCACACGAGGCCGACGAAGAGCTGGGGCGTCGCGACGGCACGCAGCGTGCGTGCAAAGGTGACCCCGAACGCGACGATGACCGCAGGAGGAACCAGCAGGTACGCCAGATAAGGAGCCCAGCGCCAGTTGGCGGAGTGGAACAGCAGGATCTGTCCCGGCTGGTTCAGATAGGCCGCCGCGGCGAAAGTCGGCCGGATGAAGTCGAACTGGCCGAATATCAGTGACGAAGCGACCATGAGGGCCAGCGTGGTCAAAACGGCGACACCCGCCATGACGGCACCGTCGCTGACGATGTGCTCCCTGGCCCGCAGGAGCCGCACAACGGCGTAGACGGCGACTGTCGTGCCGGCGAGCACCATCCCCATGCCATGGGACCAGATCGCCAAGGTCAGCAACAAGCCGGCGAGGACTATGCAAACCGAGCGCCATCGGCCTCGACATGGCATCGCGAGGCACCCAACCGCGCCCGCTACATAGGAAACGACCGCCGAGTTCGGGTAGTCGGTCCCCCAAGCCGTGATGACGACTGGCGAACTGAGCAGCGCGACGACGGCGAGGGCCCCCGCCGGGATGCCATAAAGCCGCCGCAGCAGCACGTAGGCAGGCACGATCGCGATCAGCGCGAACAGGTAGCGAGTGGCGAAGAAGCCGGGCACCGCGCCGAAGGCGACATAGAAGAGACGGGCGACTACGAGGAATCCCACTTGGGCTCCTTCGCGCAGTCGTGCCGTCGGCTCCAAAGCAGCCGAGTACCGCAGGAACATCTCACGCGGATCGACGAGGTAGATCGTGTGCATAGCGGGGTCCGGCAGGGTGCTGGGAGCCATGCCCCGGATCCTCAGGACGAAGTACGCGACGAGTGGCGAAAGCGCGACCGCGAAGGCCTCGGCGACGAGCGCAGGCCGGCTGTTACGGCGACGGTGCCTTGGCGCGTTGGCGACAGGCGTCGCCTCGGCCGGCAAGGTATCGGTCACGAGCACCGGACGACCCTACCAAGCTATGCCGGTCCGGCGAAGTCGAGCTGCTACGCCTGTGACTACACTCGCTCCGTGCTCAACGGCAAACAGATCACGGTCGTGCTTCCCGCCTACAACGCAGGGGAGACCTTGAAGCGGACCGTCGATGAGCTCGACCGTACCGTAGTCGACGAGGTCCTCTTGGTGGACGACGCGAGCGGCGACGACACCGTGGCGCAAGCAGAGAAGCTCGGCCTGCTCTCGATCCAGCACGACAGGAACCGGGGCTACGGCGCCAACCAGAAGAGTTGCTACAAGGCGGCGCTCGAGCTCGGCGCCGACATCGTCGTCATGCTCCATCCCGACTACCAGTACTCACCGCTGCTGGTGCCCGCCCTGGCGGCGATGATCGCCTACGGGCAGTACGACTTCGTTCTCGGGTCTCGCATCCTGGCCCAGAACTCGATGGCCAGAGGCATGCCCGCATACAAGTACGCGGCCAACAGGGCCCTCACGTTCTTCGAGAACGCCGTGCTGCGCCAGAAGCTGTCCGAGTATCACACCGGCCTGCGGGCCTACAGCCGTGACCTGCTCGAGGCTCTGCCGTTCGAGAGGAACTCGGACGACTTCGTCTTCGACAACCAGATCATCGCTCAGGCGGTCAAGTTCGGCGCGAACATCGGCGAGCTCTCCTGCCCGACCCGCTATGCGGCGGACTCGTCCTCGATCGGCTTCGGCGCAAGCGTCCGCTACGGCTTGGGCGTGCTGCGAACCACCGCCCAATACCGCCTGCACCTGAGCGGGGTCAGGCACTACACGTTCCTCGACTTCGCGCCCCGCGCGGCGACCGCTCCTAGCGCTTAGAGGCTTCACCCCTCGGCGCGTGCTTCCCAGCACAACCTGACGCGCAAGCGACGCGACACGCCACGAGGGCGAGGCACCTTGGGCGTGTCCGCTCAGGCGCTCTCCACGAACGCCTCGGTGAATTGGCTCTCGTACAGCTCCGCGTAGAAGCCCTTCTTCTCCAGCAGCTCTTCATGGCTGCCCTGCTCGACGATGCGACCGGCGTCCATGACGACGATCGTGTCCGCGTTGCGGATGGTGGAGAGCCGGTGCGCGATCACGAAGCTCGTCCGCCCATGCCGCAACTGGGCCATCGCCTGCTGGATGAGGACCTCGGTCCGGGTGTCGACGCTGCTTGTCGCCTCGTCGAGGATGAGGATCGTAGGGTTCGCCATGAACGCCCGGGCGATCGTGATGAGCTGCTTCTGCCCAGCCGAGATGTTGGAGGCGTCCTCGTCGACCACCGTGTCGTAGCCCTGCGGCTGAGTCCGCGCGAAGTGGTCGACGTGCGCGGCCTCAGCCGCGGCCATGACCTCCTCGCTCGTGGCGCCATCGCGCCCGTAGGCGATGTTGTCCCTGATCGTCCCGGTGAACAGCCACGTGTCTTGAAGGACCATGCCGAATGTCCGCCTCACGTTGTCACGGGTGAGGTCGCGCGCGTCCACACCGTCGAGCAGGACGCGCCCCGAGTCGATCTCGTAGAAACGCATTAGAAGGTTCACGATGGTCGTCTTGCCCGCGCCCGTAGGCCCGACGATCGCGACGGTCTGGCCGGGCGAGACCGAAAGGTTGAAGTCGTCAATCAGCGGCTGCGCGGCCTCGTACCGGAAGCTCACGTGCTCGAGGTCGACGCTACCCTCCGGTTCGAGGAGCTTTGCGGGCTCCGCGCGGTCGGGCTCTTCCTCTTCCGCGTCCAAGAGGGCGAAGACCCGCTCCGCCGAGGCGACGCCGGACTGCAAGAGGTTCATCTGGCTCGCCACCTGGGTGATCGGCATCGTGAACTGGCGGGAGTACTGGATGAAGGCCTGGATGTCCCCGAGCGAGAGCGCGCCCGATGCGACGCGGTACCCCCCGATGACAGCTATCACCACGTAGTTCAAGTTCGCGAGGAACTGCATGGCCGGTTGGATGACGCCGGAGAGGAACTGGGCGCGGAAGCTCGCCTCGTACAGGGGCTCGTTCTCGCGGTCGAACTCCTCTATCGACGCCTCGCTCCGCCCGAATATCTGCACGAGGGCGTGTCCGGTGTACATCTCCTCGACGTGGCCGTTCAGCGCTCCGGTACGTGCCCATTGCGCGGCGAACTGCACCTGCGAGCGTCGCGCGACGAAGAACGTCACGACCAACGAGAGCGGGATGGTTATGACCGAGACGCCTGCCAGCAAGGGGCTGATCCAGAACATCATCGCCATCACACCGAGGATCGTGAGCATCGAGCTAAGCAGCTGGCTCAAGCCCTGCTGGAGAGTCGTCGTGACATTGTCGATGTCGTTGGTGACGCGGCTCAGGATGTCCCCATGCGAGTGCCTGTCGAAGTAACGCAGAGGCAGCCGGGCGAGCTTGGCCTCCACGTCCTCGCGCATCCGGTACACGGTCCGCTGCGCGACCCCGGCCATCACGTAGCCCTGAGCCCAGTTGAGGACGGCCCCGAAGAGGTAGACCAACCCGGCGAGGCCGAGCAACATGCCCAGATGCCCGAAGTCGACTCCTCTCCCCGGGGTGACCGACATTCCTCTGAGCATGTCGGCGAGCTGCCCCTCGCCCCTCGATTGCAACAGGGCGATCACCTGCTGCTTGGACATCCCTACGGGCAGCCGCTTTCCGATGACCCCGTTGAACAGGACGTCGGTCGCGTCACCGAGGATCTTCGGGCCGAACACCGTGAACACGACGCTCGCGGAGGCCATCGCTATCACAGAGCCAATCCGCATCCTCTCCGGTCGCAGTCGTCGCCCGAGACGCCGCACTGTGTTGCCGAAGTCCTTGGGACGCTCGACCGGCATCGACATCCCCGGGCGGCCCGGTCCGCCGAAGCCTCGTCCCATCCCGGGTCGCTGGCGAGCAGCAGGTGTGCTCATGCGGCTTGCTCACCGAGCTGGGAGGTGACGATCTCCCGGTACTCAGGGCAGGTGGACAAGAGCTCCGCGTGCCTGCCGATCCCCACTATCCGGCCGTCGTCGAGCACGATGATCCGGTCAGCGTGCAGGATCGTGCTCACGCGCTGAGCCACGATCAGCACGGTCGCGTCCGCAGTCTCGGATCGCAGAGCGCCCCGGAGCTTCGCGTCTGTGGCTGCGTCCAGCGCCGAGAAGCAGTCGTCGAACAAGTAAATGGCCGGTCGCTTCACGAGCGCCCTCGCGATTGACAATCGCTGTCGCTGGCCACCGGACACGTTCGTGCCGCCCTGGGTGATCTCTGCTTCCAGCCCTCCCGCCATCGCGGAGACGAAGCCACTGGCCTGGGCGACCCCGAGTGCCTGCCACAGCTCCTCCTCAGTGGCGTCGGGCCGCCCGAAACGCAGGTTCTCGGCCACCGTGCCGCTGAACAGGTACGCCTGTTGTGGCACCATGCCGATCTTCGCCCATAGGGCGCTGCGCGCCTGGTCTTTCACGTCGACCCCGTCGACGAGCACGGCGCCGCTCGTCACGTCGAAAAGTCGAGGGATGAGGTTGAGCAACGTGGTCTTGCCCGAGCCCGTGCCACCGATGATCGCCGTCGTCTCGCCAGGCAGGAGCGAGAAAGACAGGTCGTGCAGCACCGGTTCCTCGCTGCCCGGGTACCGGAAGTCGACCTCTCGCAGTTCCACCCGGCCTACCGAGGAGGCCGGGACGACGGCTTCTTGCGGGTCGAGGACTGAAGGCTCGGCGCGCAGTACCTCCTCGATCCGGTCGGCACTGGCGACGGCCCGCGGTAGCAGGATCACCATCATCACGGCGATCATCACCGACATCAGGATCTGGAGGATGTAGCTGATGAACGCCGTCAGGTTCCCGATCGGCATGCTCCCACTGGCGATCAGATGGCCGCCGAACCAGATCACCGCGACGGTCGACAGGTTCATGATCCCCATGACCGTCGGCAGCGCCAGCGCGAACATCCGGTTCACGCGGAGTCCCGTGTTCGTGAGTGCACCGTTGGCGTCGGCGAAGCGCTGGCGCTCCCTGTCGGTACGGATGAACGCCCGGATGACCCGCACGCCGGTGATCTGCTCGCGAAGCACGAGATTGACCCGGTCGATCCTGGACTGCATCGACCTGAACAGTGGGACCGCCTTCGACATGAGGATCAAGATGACTACGAGCATCAGCGGAACGACCACAACGAGCAGCGTCGAGAGCCTCACGTCCTCCTTGAGCGCCATGATCACGCCGCCCACGCACATGATCGGCGCCAGCACCATCATCGTGAGGGCCATCTGCAAAAACAGCTGGATCTGCTGGACGTCGTTGGTATTGCGGGTGATGAGCGAGGGCGTCCCGAAGTGGTTGATCTCCTGTGCCGAGAAACGTTGCACCGACCTGAACACGGCGGCACGGATGTCCCGGCCCAGGCCCATCGAGACCCTGGAAGCGAAGTAGACGGCGACCACCGACATCGCACCCACCACGAACGTGATGCCGAGCATCCACGCCCCCGTGACCCAGATGTAGTGGATGTCCCCCTTCTCGATGCCGTTGTTGATGATGTCCGCCGTTAGGTTCGGCAGGTACAGGTTGGAGATCGCTTGCACTATGAGCAGCGCTACGACCAGGCACACTTGGCTGGTGTAACGGCCGGCGTAGCGACGGACGAGGCTGATCAGCACGGACCGACCCCGGCCGGGCGTGTGCCGGATCCTCGCCTCTGACTGAGGGCGGCTCCCGATCGCGTGAGCTTCCTCGACACGACTATGGAATCGTCAACCGCCACGGGCGTCCTCCAAGTCACGCTCCAACGATGTCGCGAACCGTTGCAGCATCGAAGCGAACGCCTCCAAGTCCTCGTCGTCCCAGCCCTCGAGCAGCCTGTCAAACCAGGTCCGTCGGGCCTTCAACACCCGATCGAGCGTTCGTCGCCCCTTCTCGGTCAGAGCGATCCGAGTGGCGCGATGGTCCTCCGGATCGGCATGACGGCCCACCAGGCCCTCTCGCTCCAACTGCTGGATCTTTCGCGTGACCGTCGGCGCGTCGACACTGAGCAGGTCCGCGAGGCTCGTCACCCGCACGGACTCCCCCTGCCCCTGAAGCATGTAGAGCAGCGCCCCTCCGGCGCGGTCGATCCGGACACCTGCCGAACGGAGCAGGCGTTCGTGAACACGGACCTGGCCCATGGAACGCCCCACGATCCAGAACGCCTCCCGGATCTCCGCGACGGATTCGTTCGCCGGCTTCGGCACTGGCCCTGCCGGGGGCCTTTTAGTTACTTGCGGCACGTAATTATCTTAGTGCCTCGTCAGGCACGCGCCAATCGGTCCCGCCGCACGCCAATGCCCGGCCTCCCGGCTCCGTTGCCGAGGTCACGCGATCACCCCCCGAGGAGGTAGGCCACGACGTCGGCTGCCTTGTAGCTGCCACGACCCTCGCCGAGCAGCCCAGGCAGGAACGAGAGGTCCTGTCCGATGGTCGCGAGGGGGGGTTCCACGGCTCCGTCGCGGTGGCGTTGCCCAAGCCCAACAGCCGAGATGAGCCCGTTGCACACGCAGCGTCGCTCGGCAGTGTCCTCCAGCCTGCCTCCCTTGCGCACGTACGCGGAAGAGGGCTCCGCTGGGCACCGGTAGCCGATGTCGCCGTCCTGTGTTCGGTACGGGACGCGCAAATAGCCGGCCTCGCACACGCGCCGGCGTCGCGCGTACACCTCCGGTTCCGCGACGGTTCCGGGCAGGTCGGCCACTTTGAACGGGAAACCCGTGGGCGAGGCCAAAGGATCCGTGCGCACGTGGAGCGTTCCCGACAGGGCACTCTGGATGAATGCCCTCTTCAGCGACGGGTCGAAGCCTGATTCCTCACACAGGGCGAAGGCCGATCCGACCTGAACACCGCTGGCCCCTGCAGCCAGGGCCGTCTCGAGCAGGTCGCGGCTCGCGTAGGCGCCCGCGAGCCAGTACGGCAAACCGAGCGCGGCCAACTTCTCCAGGTCGACTACGTCGCGTGCCCCGTAAACGGGCTGCCCCTCCCGGTCAAAGCTGAGCGGGCCTCGGGGAGGAGCATTGTGCCCCCCCGCCACAGGACCCTCGACCACGAACCCGTCCGGCCGCGTCCGGGCCTCCCGAGCCAGATATGAGGCAAGCACATGCGAAGCGACTATGGCTAGGAACCGCGGGCGGTGCAGCTCCACGCCCGAACCCGCCACCAGCTCTGGGTGCACTCCAACTGTGTACCGGGTGGTTCCACCACCGACGACGTCGACGGACACCTCTCCGGCGTGGCCTGCGGCCAGGGCATCGAGCAGGCCCGGGAGCTCGGCGGGGATCCCGGCTCCGACGATCACGTAGTCGACTCCGGCCAACATGGCGCCATAGGCCGCCGCCGGCGTGGCCATTTGTATCTTCTCGAGGTAGTTGACCCCCACCAGCCCGTCGTGGCCCTCCTTGGCGAGGAAAATCTCCACGAAATTCGCTACGACAACAAGATCGACCGCGCGTTGGCTCGGGTCCAGTGACAAGCGCGGCACGAGGCGGAACGGCTCCCCGGGGTCAATGCCCCCTTCGACGAAGTAGCGCGCGAGGATCTCTTCGGAGACATCCGCGCTCGGGAAGCTGGCAAGCGCCCGGCGGATGTTGCCTCCGGAGTCTCCCAGTTGGAGCCGGCGGGCCAACAGGGTGTCCAGCGCGACTCCAGAGACAACCCCCAGCTGGCCTGTCACGGCAACTGCTCGCGCCAACGGCCAGCCCGAGACACCGACACCCATTCCGCCCTGGATGATGACTGGCAGGTCGCTCTCAGCGCGCCAGTTCGTCACCGTCGATCCTTCGCGAGGGCTCCATGTCCGCTACATCTGAGCAGAGCCTTCGATGATGATCACTGATTAGGACAGCCGAGGTCGGTCCTTCGATACCGCGAGGCTAGCCGACGACCCGATGTGCTCGACGAAACGCCTCCGCGACCGGGCGAGCGAACCTCGCTCGTAAGAGCTGCGATCAGGCCCGCACCGCGTTCACACCTTCAGCAGGTACGCCCGGCCGGCGTGACCAGCGTGCTCGGGTGCGCCCACCACGAGTGTCGTTTCCCATAGACCAAGCGAGAACCCGAACTCGTCACTCGGGGCTGTGTCCAAGCCCTTCAGCTCGCCCGCCTGCTTCCAGCCTCCTGACGTCTTGGTGAACATGTACACCCGGCCGGCGCCGGACGCGTGCCCGGTCGCACCCACGACAATCCCCGTGCTCGCGATCGCCACCGAGATCCCAAAGCCGTCCACGGGAGCAGTGTCCGAGCCCCTCAGCTCGGCCGTCTGCTTCCAGCCGCTGGCTTTGGTGAACACGTACGCCCTGCCGGCACTCTTGGCGTGGAGGAATGCTCCCACAACGACTGCGGTACCCGAGATCCCCACCGACCAGCCGAAGTGATCACCGGCGATTGTGTCCAGTCCCTGCAGCTTCGCGGCCTGTGTCCACTTGGTCCCGGTCTTGGTGAACACGTACGCCCGGCCGGCGGCCGCGGCGCGGTTGGTTGCACCGACGACCATGGTCGGCCCGGAGATTGCCACCGAGGAGCCGAACTGGTCCCCGGGGAGGATGTCTGCGCTCTTGAGCTCGGCAGTCTGCGTCCAGCCCTTCGGCGTTTCGGCGAACACGTACGCCCGACCGGCGTTGTTGGCGTGGCCGTATGCCCCTACCACGATCGCCTCGCCCGAGATGGCCACCGACCAGCCGAAGTAGTCCCCGGCCGTGGTGTCCGAGCCCTTCAATTCAGCGGTCTGCTTCCAGCCGCTCGGCGTCTTTGTGAACACGTACGCCCGGCCGGCGTGGTCCGCGTGGTCCCCTGCACCCACGACCGCTGTATTGCCCGAGATCGATACCGAGGAACCGAACTCGTCGCCCGCCGCGGTGTCGGAACCCTGCAGTTCGGCCACCTGTTTCCAGCCGGACCCTGCCATGTCGAACACGTACGCCCGGCCGGCGTGGCCGGCGTGGTCGTATGCGCCCACGATTGCCGTCGAGCCTGAGATCGCTACCGAGGAACCGAGACTGTCGCCTGCGACGGTGTCGGAGCCCTTCAGCTCCGCCAGCTGCTTTCCGATCGGCGTCGAACTCCGTGGGCTTGCGGCGACCGCCGAGGCGCTGCACGCCAGAAGGGGCAGGGCGACTGCTCCTGCCGCGACGAGACTGGCTAACCGGGACGTGCGCATGTGACCCCTTCGATCATCGGTGACGCTTGAAAATCTCGACGACATCATTGCCAGCCCGCAGACCCCTTGCAACACCGCCCGGCCAGGAGGGGGCAATAGCCCGTCCTTTTACGCTTGACTGCGTGAACGACGCCTTCGCAGCCGGGTACCGCTTCTTGATGTGTCAGGCACGCCTGCTCGAACGGCGACTGTTTGCCACGTGCTTCCTGGGCTGGCCCGCGACAGGTGTCGTTGATGCCCTGCGTGGCTACCAGAACGAAGATGGCGGCTTTGGCCAAGCTCTCGAACCCGACACGCGCTGCCCGGCCAGCCTCCCGATCTACGTCGAGACCGCCTTTCAGGTCTTGATCACCGCCGGCACGGTCGACAGGTCCATGGTGCTCCGGGCTTGCGATTTTCTGGCCCGCTCGGCCGGCGAAGCTGCCTCGGGGGGCGCCGTGCCGCTCGCATTCCCGATCATCGAATCCTTCCCCCGCGCGGGGCACTGGACCGAGTGGACCTACGCGCCGGGTCTCAACCCGACCGCCGGCCTTGTCGGACTGCTCTACCAGATGGACATAGAACATCCCTGGCGGGAACAAGCGGCGCGGTACTGCTGGCAACGACTCGAGTCCGGCGACCCACTCGACAGCGCACACACCCTCTCCGAGGCGCTGGTGTTCCTCGGGCACGTGCCCGAGCGCGACCGCGCCGACAGCTGCGCAGCAGAAATCACCCGCCACCTGGACGCGGTCCCCGGGTTCCATCTCGTCCCCACAACACCGGGTTACGGACTCTCACCACTTCATCTCGCGCCGGCTCCAAGCTCACGATGGCGCAGGCTCTTCACAGACGCCCAGATCGTCGCCGACCTCGACCACCTGGCACGCAACCAACAGCCCGACGGCGGATGGCCGATCAACTGGGAGCCGCCCAGCGACGCTGCCGCCCTCGAGTGGCGAGGCGTCGTCACTCTCCAAGCCCTGCGCACCCTCACGTCCTACGGCCGCATCACCGCCGGTTCCTGAGCTCTCACCCACCTCTTGCCAGGGTGCCGGCGACCTCAGTTCAGCCGGCGGCCGCACAAAAGGCCGGGAGCACGATCAGCTGAGCTCGGGTACTACCTCTTCGCGAAACATCCGCAGCTGCGTACTGTCGAACGGGTGACCGACGCCGATCACGCAATGAGAGATGCCGACCTCGGTGTAACGCCGGAGCTGGTCGGCGACTTCGCCCGGTGTGCCAAGGAGCCAGTGACCTCGTTGACCTTCGATCTCCTGGCCGTGGCTCGCAGCTGTCCGCGACGCGAGGTCCTCGGCGCTCTCGTGAGTCCGCGCCAGGGCCATCAGCGGGTGCACCGACAGCTCGATCTCGCCAAAGTCCCTCCCTACCTCCTCGCAGCATCTCTTGAGGAGCGCGGCCCGCTCGGCGCACTTCGACGGCGAGCCTTGCATGTTCCAGATCGTCGCGTGCTTCGCGGCCAGTCGCAGGGTCCCCAGGCCCGATCCGCCTATCGTGATCGGCGGGTGGGGCTGTTGCAGGGGCTTCGGCTCACAGGGCGCGTTCTCGACGCTGTAGTACTTCCCCGCAAAAGTTGTCCGGTGCTCGCGCCAGAGCGACTTCACGATCTCGAGCGCCTCCGCGAGGCGGCCGTAACGCTCTGCAAGAGACGGGAAAGGCAACCCGTAGGTCCGGAACTCCCTTTCCGCCCAAGCCGCCCCGAGAGAGAACTCGAGCCTCCCGCCACTGATCTGATCTACCAGGGCGGCACTCTTCGCGAGCGTGGCCGGGTCGCGATAGAGGACCCCGTTCACCAGGACCCCGACGCGAACGCGTATGGTGAGGGTCGCCATGGCCGCGAGGGTCGTCAGGGCATCGAAGCAGGGACCGTCGTCCGGCCCTGAGAACGGCAGCAGGTGGTCGCTAGTCCAAGCAGAGTCGAAGCCGAGATCCTCGACCGACCGCAGCCCCGCGACGTAGTCCTGCCAGCTGGTGCGCTGAGCCTGAAGCTGCACCCCGAAGTGCAACGGCCGACCTCGAACCTCCATGAACGCTCCTCCGTCTCACCCCACACCGGCCCGCCGGTCCACGGTCGCGCCTCGTCCGAGAGGCGATCCTAAGTCCCAACTGCTCGTGGGCGCAGTTGTGACGAGTGACTGGCGCGATCGACAACGATTTCGGCGAAGAGGACACACAGAAAAGAGGCAGCTACGAGAGTTCCTGGTGGGCGCTGCAGGACTTGAACCTGCGACCTCAGCCGTGTGAAGGCTCATGGTCAGCTCTTCGTGTACCGGTCACGACGGAGTGAAGTCCCTGGTCAAAGACTATGCCGATCCATCGCGACGCAGTGGCGAGATCACGTCGTGCCCCTTGCGTGCCCCATCGCGAACGGCCGGAACCGGTGCGTAGGCACGATCCAGGCGTGCCATGAGCTCGTCGTCTGCGGCCGGAAAGAGGTGGCCGTAGCGGTCGAGGGTGAAGCTCACCGAGGTATGCCCAGCGAGCGCCGCGATGTGCTTCGGGTTGGCGTCCTCCGCGATCCAGAGGGCGACCGCGGTGTGGCGGAGATCGTGCGGGCGAAGAGGCGCAAGGCCGGCTCTGGCCACGGCTGGTTGCCAGAAGCGCCGGCGCCACGACCCAGCGCGAAGCGGGCCGCCCTCAGGCGCGGTAAAGACAAGCTCGGGACCTGCCCAGTGCTCGATGTGCATGGCGAGCTCGTCGGCGACTTGTCGAGGAATAGGAACTTGTCGCCGGCCGGCGCGGGTCTTCGGCGGTCCGAAGTAGAGGTGTCCTTCCGCCTCGACGCAGACCTCGGCGACGTCGATACGTCGGCGAAGCAGGTCGACCCTCGATCGCTTGAGGCCGGCGAGCTCGCCGATGCGAAGGCCTGCGAACGCCCCGACGAGGACGAGTGCGCGGTAGCGCGGGTCGATCGCATCGGACAAGTCGGCTACCTCGGCCGGCGACAAGAAACGCATCTCGTGCTGCTCGATCCGGGGCAACGGTAAGGGCTTGCACGGCGATACGGCGATGAGGCGGCCGTCGACTGCAGCCGTGAGAATCTTGCCGAGCAGCCGGGCAGCCTTCACGACCGTCGCCGGAGCGAGCGTGGACGAGAGATCGGCAACCCAACCGCGTACGTCGAGCTGGGTGATCTCAGCCAGCATGCAGTCTCCGAAGCGGGGCAGGACGTAGCGGTTGACGTAGCCCTCGTCTCGGACTCTCGTGCTCGGGCGAAGGTCGACCGTCGTTCGCCACCACTCGGCGGCGAAGTCTCCGAAAAGCCGCCGGCCCAGGCGCGGGTCGGTCCACTCGCCGCGGCGCTGGTCGGTCTCGATCGAAGCGAGGCAACGTTCTGCGGCCGCACTCGTCGCGAATGTTTCGGGCGCGCTGATAAGCCTGCCGGCGCCATCGGGGTAACGCACCTGCCATCGGCGGCTTGGGAGCTGCCGGATGCGCCCGAATCGGCGGCGCTTCGTCACGGGGCGGCCTCCCGAACAGTCGCGGGCTGTCGCGGCGTGTCAGTGGAACTGGTTCGCCGGCCGGCCGGCCGGGGCCGCCGTGCGTCCGAGACTGAGGGTTCTGGATGAGCGAGCCCATCGCCGAGTAGCTGGCGCGCTTCGCTCCAGCTCTTGGCGGTGCTCGCCTTTCGGAGCGCTCCTTGCAACGCCTCGACCTCTTCGCGCAGGCTCGGGCGCGGTGCCGGCTCTCCGACCGCTAGGCCCTCGTCTCGCCGGCGCTGCCGATAGGCACCTTGCCGGTGCGCAGGAGAGCAGTATTTGGGCGCAGGGCCACGGGCAGACGGCAGGGTGCGGACTTCGCCGCAGTAGGCGCAGCGGATCGTCCGGACCACTCGTTTCGTTACCATATACCCGTCACCATACATGACACGCACGGCGGCGTGACGAGTCCCGCGGGGGGTTGTGTACTCCGCGGCGTTTTCGGCTGCCCCGTGTGGCCACGACCCTCGGCGATAAAAGGCAAACGGCGCCAGCGAGCCTGGCCCACGGCCGGCTTCTGGAGCGGCGCGCACGCGAGTGACAGACGAGGTCGACAGGAAGCCGGTCACACGCCCGCCTCCCGTGCCTCGCCCCGGAAGAGCTTGCCTCCCAATATCGAGACGGTAGGAGTGAAAGGGATTTGCTCTCCGGTCTCGAACTCGCCGAGCACAGCGCCCATGCTCCCGGTGTCGGCGAAGTCCCACGACGCCATGTCCTCGGTCCCCGAAGCGAGCACACGAGTCAGCACATAGGTGGGTGGCCGATCGTTGGTCCAGCAGAGCACTGAAGCACTGAGATCGTCACCAAACTCGTAGGAGACGATGCCAGCGCCGTCATCAGTTGCGGAGAGCCGCCAGCCGGGCCGATCGAAGAACAGGCGGGCGAGCTCGAGCCATGGCTCGACGGCGTGCGGACCCTCGCAGGCGAGAGCGAGAAACGACAGCGGCACGAGAGGCTCGGCCGGTGGGGTCTCGGGACCACTCAGCGCGCCGAGCACGGCCTGACCTATCGACAAGAGCCGCTCCTGCGTCACCCTTGTGTACCCCGCGGTTGTCTCGGGGTCGGCGTGGCGGGCGAAAGTCTGCACCGCGCGCAGGTCGCCGGTCTCGTCGTTCGCGACGGTGAGGCAGGTGTGACGGAGGCGGTGAGCAGCCACGTCGCCGATACCGGCTTCCCTCGTGACCGAGCGCACCCATAGCCATACCGTGGCCGGCGTGACATGGGCGCCGGACTGACCGGGAAAGAGGAAGGGCGAATCGTGCGGTAACCCATCGACGGCACGCATGACGAGCTCGGGAATCGGCAGGGACGCGTCGCGCTGGCACTTGCCGACGAAGCGCACCCAGCCGTTCGAGAAGTCGGCGAAGCGCAGCTTCGCGATCTCGAAGCGGCGAAGACCGAGCAACAGGCCGAGCATCACAGCGACGCCGCGGCGGCCTCCCTCGGCGACAGCGACAGCAAGAAGCTTTTGTGCCTCCTCGAGCTCCAGAGGTTTCGGCAGCAAGGGAGGCTTGCGGGGAGGCCGCACGGCGCCGATCGGTGCGTCATCGGCATCGAGCGCCGCGTAGTATGCCCGGAGGGCGGAGCGGAACGACCGGCGCGATGACCCCGAGAGCGTCTCGCTGTACTCAGCGAGCGTCCGGGCGTCGAGCTCAACCAAGGAAAGGCCGCGCATTTCGGCCCAGCACTCAGCGCGCCAGAGCATCGACGAGTAATGGCTGATGGTCTTGTCGCTCATGCCGTCGCGGAGCATTCGCTCCCGTGTATCGCGCACGCGCGCGGCGCCGGCGTTGTCGGTGCGCTCCCAGGCGTGCCCGCTGTGAGGAGTCCCGCGGCGATGCCCTTCGGTCCGTGAGCGAGAGCGGCCCGGCTGCCGGCCGGCGACTCTCAGTGCCGGCACCTTCGGATCCGAACGCCCGAGCACGTCGAAGTAATGACGAAGGGCAGACGCGGCCTGAGCCCTCTTGTCCAGAGTCAGAGTGAAGGCAAAGCGTCCGAGTAGCTCTGGCGTTGCGGCCCGGACCGTCGTGCCTCGCTCGCGACAGAACCGCTCGGCTCGCATCAGCGTCGCCGAGTAGTCCTGTGCCGACTTCGGCGCCAGCCCGCGGCCTCGGAGCTCAAGTGCGATGGCGTCTCGCAGCTCGCCGAGCTGGTCCACCGCGAGGTCCGCATACGACTCGCGCCAGCGTGCGAGAGCAGTTTCGACAGGTCCGCCTGATCTTCGCGGTTGGCGAGTACTTTTGGCCATGTCGCCACCTCCTTTGTAGGTGTCGTCCGGGCCCCGGAGTGTTTGCGCACTGCCGGGGCCATTTCGGTTGTGATCGCAGGTTCCATGTCGCCGGCGCTGCCGGAGCTCTTAGGCATCGGGGGATCTCAGACTGGCGGTTAGGGGATTCGGCGCCCGGAGGAGCTCGTCGCGATGAGCGGCGGCCGCGCTCCAGGCTTCCTGGCGGGCCTCGTCATCGTTGAATGCCGGCCGGAACTGCCACCCACACGAGCACACAGCGACGAGAGGGTGAAAGCGAACGTCGACGCGGTGTGGATCGTGTGGGTGGCCGGGGGTCGGGCTCACCGGATCACCGCGAGTCGGCAACGGGCATAGGACCGTTGCGACCTTTCGTACTCGGCCCCGCCCGGCGCCCAGTCCGGCCCGCCGTCGTGCTCGCAGGGCCACAGTAAACAGGTGCATGGCGCGGGCGGCACGGTGCCCTGCTGCGCCAGGTAGTGCGCTCGGGCACAGTCGGCGCAGCGAAGCTCGCCGCCCTCGAACTCCAGCGCCGAGTCGTTGTGCGTGCGGACCTTGCGATTGCAACAGGGCGTCCGAGGGCCAGGGAACGGCACGCCAGCTCGTACCGCTCCCCACCCCCACGCGTGATCGTTGACGAGCCAGGGACTCATGGGTAGTCGTCCCAGGTGCGTCATTCGATCTTCGACTTGTCGCTCACGGGAGGATGGGCACCTTCACGGCGTGGCTTTGATGCAACGGGAGAGCTGCCAAGCCGCAGACAGCATCCCGGAGGACTCGTCGGAAGGGCCAGCCTGCTCGCCGAGTAGTCGGACGAGCACCCCATAGAGGTGCCGTGCGTCTTCGGCGTCGAGGACGAGGGTAGTGGTGCCGGCGGGTGCTGATGGATAGCCTGCTTTTTGCATCGGGAGTTACGCCTCCTTATGCCGGTCCCCGGGTCGTGCGAACGGCGCCGGGGACACGTGTGTGTCGGGTGCCCATCCTACGCTCCGATCAAGTCCTATGGAACCGGTGCACGCCCAGGCCGGCGGCGACGCCACTAGCGAGCGTCGGGCAAGCTGTTTCTGGTGTCCCCAAGGAGAAAGGAGCCGGAGTGAGCGAAACGACGCGGTGCTCCGTAAAAGACTGCGAACAGGAGGCCACCATGACAAGGAGCGCAGCCCGTCCTGGTGTCGCCGAATTCGAAATTCGACTTTGTGCCGACCATGCTGCCGCGATTGACGGCGGGGCCAAGCCTGAGCTTGACCTGCACTACTAAGCGGGAGTCGTGGAACCTTCACTAAGCGAACGTCAGTAACCAGCGCATTTGGCCGCCGGACCGTTAGTACTCGACGGCGGCCGACTCGACGGCGGCCGCTCGGTCGGCCTCGGTCGGGAGGGCGTAGCGCCTCGTCGTCTCGAGCGACTGGTGCCCAGCGAGCTCGGCGACCAGGATGACGTCGGTGCCCGAGCGGACGAGGCGCGTGACGAAAGTGTGCCGGAGCACGTGCGCCGAAAGGGAAAGCCCGGCATCTGCCCCGATGCGTCCGACGATCCGAGCGAGCGACCGGGTAGTCAGGCGTTCGCCGGTCGGGCCGGGGAAAAGCGCCGGCGAGGCGACGACTGGCCGAGCCTGAAGCCAGGTCTCGACGAGTGCCCGGGCCTCGGCGCCGAGAGGGACAGAACGCCCGACGTCGCCTTTGCCGTGGCGGACGGTGACCAGGCCGCGCCGGGCCGAGATCGCGACGTCGTCGACGTCGAGCCCGGCGACTTCGGCGAGGCGAAGGCCGGCGAGGACCATGAGCCCAGCGATGGCGCTGTCGCGGGGACGGCGTCGGCGTTCGGCAGCACGCAGGAACGCACGGAGCTCCCCCTCTCTAAGCGCTCGAGGAGCCAGGGCGGGCAATGGCTCCCGACGCACCCGCGGAGGACCGAGCCGAAGGAACCGGTAGAAGTGGTCGAGCCCGGCGAGGGCGAGATTCACGCTCGCCGGCGCGAGCCGATCCTTGAGCTCGTAGCGGTAGTCGCGCACGGCGTGGTCCCGGGCGAATGGATCCGAGAGCGCCTCATCACCACGGCCGGCGAGCCAGCCAAGGTAGCGGCGAGCCCCTTGTCCGTAGGCACGTCGGGTGTTTGCAGAGAGCGGAGAGCGCTCGAGGTGTGCGAGGTAGCCATCGAGCGCCGACGCCGTAGACGAGGCGGCGATGCTAGCCGTGTGCTGCGCGCTGGCGTAGACGAGCTCAGGTGGCCGCCGGCGACGGGAGCGATGCCTCCCACCGGCCAGATTGCTGTTATCCGACACCGTTCCGCCTCCCTACGAGCCCCGACGACCCGCCTTAGCGGACCGTAGCTCCCGGGTGCGCGCCCGATAATTCGGTACTAGCGGACGGCCAGCCCCAGCTCAGTTGCTCGAGGGCGCCTGCCTCCTCGCCGGCGGCCCGCGCCGGCGGCCCGCGTAGTGGATCCGGACCTCGCCAGCGTTAGGTGAGCTCCTCGAGGCCCTCGATGCGGCGATCGAGATCCCGGGCGCGCGGTGCTCGACCTTTGCGACGTCGGTCACGGAGGCCTCAGCGGGCTCCTGGCCCTCGCCGGCGCCTGGCGCAATGGATCCGGAGGTCATGCCGTCCGGCCCTGGCCGGCGGCCGGCGCAGTGGATCGCGAGGTCGCGACGTCCGGCGAAGGTCGGAACGCCTCTCGGTCGGTGAGGATCCCGTGCACACGACCCCGCGACTGGCCGATGGCCCGGGCGAGCTCGGCATAGGAGACCTGGTAGAGATCTCTTGCGATGACCACGAGCTCGTCGCGGTCAGATCGAGCCTTTTGAACCTCGCGCTTGGCGAGCTCGTAGCGCTCGCTCGCCTTGCGGAGCTTTTCGAGGATCCCGAGTCGCTCAGTATCGACTCGCTCGACTACTTGCAGCCGCATCAGCGCCCACCGCGGGCGACAGACATGTTTCCGGGGATGGTTGGCGTCGACTTCACGCTCTTCGGCGCTTTCGTCGGGTTGTCGACGGCCGGGGCCTTGTTGCGCCGGTCGGGGATGAGCGGCACCGTCGGGTCGACGATGTACCGAACCACGGCGTCCGCGACCTTGAACGCTCCCGTGAGCTCCTTTGTGCCCTGGCTCTTCACGGCGGCCCGGAGAGCCAACAGAGCGAGGCCGCCTCCGACGACTCCCCAGCCCGAGCTCATGCCCCTACTGCCGCGAGCTCGGGGTGCTCTTGCACCAAGTTGACGATTCCTCCGCCCGATTCGGAGCGTCTGCTCGTGGCGGCCTGCTTGGCACCGAGCACAAATAGGCCGATTCCACCGATGACGCCGACGATCATCAAGGCGTAGGGCCACGCCGCCTTCAGATCGCCAATGAAGTACTTCCCGACAGCACCGACGATCGCGCCGGTGATCTCCTCCGGGGCGTTCAACGGGTCCCACACGCCGCCGGGGAACGGCTGGGAGGCCGAAGTGAGCGTCGCGGTGGCGGGCGTCGGCGGATACCACTTCCCAGCACCGAGGCCCGACTGGACATCGGCGAGCGCCTCCTGGAGCTCGTCGGCGAGGTCGACCGAGTAGCCCATCTCCGCCGGCGAGCCCGGGCCGCCACCAGTGCCCCAGTCGCTCGCGCCGACGTCGGCGGCCAGCTCCGCGGGCCCTTTAGTCCCTTTGCGGAGGTCCTCGAGTAGTCCCTGGTCGCCTGGGTTCTCCTCGATCACGGCGGCGTTCGATTCGAGGCCGGCAAGCAACGTCGGGAACTGCCAGACCGGATCGCCGCTGTTCTCGGCCCAGACGACACCGCCAGCCTCGAATTGTGTCGAGTCGAGAGGGTTGTAGCGGTTGTCGTCACCGTACTTGCGCGGGATGAAGTCGGGGTTCGCGTGGAACGTGTCCTCGAAGAGCTCCGCCGCGGTGATGAAGGTGAGGTTTGCCTTCGTGGCCGGCGCCCCGATGTAATCGAGGAAGTCGTCAGCCCACTGCGCTTCGTTCGCGGGCTCGGCGTAAGCGACGGTGACCTGGCCTGTTTTCGAAGTCGCGGGGCTGGCGGCCATAGGACCACGTTGTGCGCGCACGAGCTCGTCTGCAAGGAGCCAGTGCCCGGGCAAGCTGAGCCAATGGTCGGGGTCCTTGACGCCTCAATGCTCGGTGCGGGGCACCGCCGCCGCACTTCGAACCCTCGACCTCTAGTAGATGCCCGGGTAGACCTCGCGGGACCTTCGAGCTTCCGCCTGCGACTCTTGCTGGTGCTTGGCGGGTGGCCTCCGAGCGACAGTGGCGGGGTAGAGGTCGGGATAGGACGACTCGCTCTTTCGGCGAGGGGCGCTTCGCCGCGCTTCTATCGTGTCGCCCGCGGCTCGCGGCTGGGGCTTGGCCTGAGGAGCCGGACGCGCAGGCTTGGCCGACTTGGAGCCGGCGCCGGCGGCGGGGCGGGCTGCTCTCCCTCCGCCGCCGGCGGGCTGGCCTGGAGGTCGTCTGGCGTACGCGTTCACCTTCCTAACGGTCGTCCCCGAAGGCAGCTTGCTCGTCGAGACTGCCGGGCCCGCGGGTTGTCGCGCCTCAGGGACTGGGCTGGGCGCGTCAGTGGCCGGCGTCTCGTGTTCGGAGCTTCGAGGTTCCACCTCTCGTCGAGTCTCAGGGACTGGGCTGGGCGCGTCAGTGGCTGGCGTCTCGTGTTCGGAGCTTCGAGGTTCCGGCGTCACCTCTCGGCGAGCCTTAGGGATTGGGCTGGGCGCGTCAGTGGCCGGCGGCGACGCCACGGCGTCGGAGGGACCGACCGTCAGCAGGGCGTTATGGACACCACCGAGGCTGAGCCCGGCCGCCGTCGCGATAGCCCGGTGTGAATGGCTGCAACCAGGAGCGGCTCTCGCCGAGGCGACTTCCCGGTGGAGCTCCTCAACACTGCGCTGCCTCGCGTCCTCTGCCTCGCGTCGACGAGCTCCAGCTGCAGCCAGTCGCTCGAGATGCTCGCACGATTCGCTATCCGGCATGTAGCGCACCTCCTCGGCCCGGGCACTGGCTTGCCACATCTGTCCGGTGAACCGGACGCGGTGTCCGCTCGACCGGACGTTGGCCAAATGCCCTGGTCGGTGAGTGTACGCCTGACCGGTCACGCGGACGGCCACCGCTCGGGGCCGAACTAGGCGGGGGCGCCGCGATCCGTGCGAGTCCCCCGCGGCAAAGGCAGTGAGGCTTCGGCCCCGGGCGCCTCGGCGAGCCGCTCCAGGGCGAGCGCAACGGCGCCTGGGTCGACGTCGCAACCGAGGAAGCGCCGGCCGGTCGAGCGACAAGCGAGGGCTGTGGTGCCCGAGCCCGTGAACGGGTCGACGACGAGCTCGCCCTCGCGGGCGGCCATCTCCACGAGCCTGCGGAATGGGCCGACTGCCTGCTGCCAAGGATGGTCGGTTGGACCCTTCTCTCCCGAGCCCTCTGCAGTGAGCAGATCCCGGATCGCGGTCCGCGGCTCGTAGGGGCCGGCCGAGAAGAGAGCGACCGGGCGCCAGCACCCGAAGATCATCGATTGGCGAAAGAGAGTGTGGCGGCCGTTGAGCACGACCGCTCCCATCCAGACGTACTCGAGGTGCTCGCCAAGGCGTGAGAGCTCCTCGGGCAACGCCACGTGCCCGCAATAGGCGACGCAGAGCCGGCCGGGGCGGAGTACTCGTGCTGCGAAGGCCGAAAGATCCGAGTAGAGAGACACGCCGGCGTCGTCATAGGGCGGGTCGCAGACAATGGCGTCGACCGATGCCGGCTCGAGGTCGGCGAGGGCCTCGCGGAAGTCACCGCGGCGAAGTTCGAAGCCGCGGCCTTCGACCCGCTTCGGGACCTCCTCTGTACGCCGACGGGCGAGGGCGGCGTACCGGCCCCGCTCTTCGGCCCGGTGGAGGTCCATGGCCCCGTGAGCGTCATCGCCGAGGGCGGACAGGGCGGCACGCGCCCGCTTCTCGTCGCGGGCCGACCGGACGAGGATGGATGGCGCAGGCCGCGGGCGACGAGCCGGGTAGGTCTTCTCGTCGGCGCCGGTCACGACTTTGGGTTCAGGTGTCCCATTTGGGACACCTGCCACGTCCCTCGCGACTGTTGAGCGGCCGGCGCCGACGACCTCTCCGATGCGGCGCATCGACCAGCCTTCGCCGCGAAGTCTCGCGACGAGCGTCTGGCGCTGGGCGCGGGTGAGGTGACGACGGAAGAGGTTCGCCGCAAGGACGAAGTCCAGCCGCTCCTGTTCGCTCGCGAATCTCCGCACCTCGCGTGGGTACTCCGGCACGCGGATCCCCGCGGCCCGCAGCTCCTCGAAGGCCTGGACCCGGTGATGGCCATCGACGATCGCGCCCGAGTCGGCATCGACGATGATCGCGACCGCGACCCCGCGGGCCGCGATGTCGGCTTTCAGCGTCGCGAACTCCGCATCCGAGAGCGCAGGGAGGAGCTGGTAGGGCTCGCCGGCTGGCGCTGAGGGTGGCGAAGCACGCCGCCGTGCTTCGGATGCCGGTTTACGCATGAGCGCCAGCAGCGTTCGAGACTCGGAGTGACGTCTCTATCGGCCTCCGTGGGGGTTTCACGGCCGTTGCACGCCGGCGTGCAGCACACCGAAAGCAACAGAGTGGCGCAAAGACCGTCACCTCCGTCACCTCCGTCACCAAGCCACGGAGTAAGGCCGTGACCGGGACTTTCCCATTTTCTTTCGGTGCCGGTCGCGGCCCAAATGGTGACGGTCGCGGCCCAAATGGTGACGGTCGCGGCGACGGGCGCCGCCGAACGGTGACGAAGGTGACGGATGGTGACGGTTGGTGACGGTTGGTTGCGTCGCGACCGTCACCGGTATCTAGGCCCGCCACGCTGGGACTTCGCGCCAAAAACTGGCCTTGGTGACGGAGGTGCCGGTTGTTTTCCTTTTTCTTAAGAAAAAGAGAAGAGGGAAGAGAGAAGAGCCCGCCTTCGCCTGGTGTTGTCACTGCCCGCGCTCAGCTTGAGGCTTCGGTCGCGCTGAACGACCCGATCGTCCAGTGCCGGCGGTTGCGCCCACTCCCCCCCACCTGAGACACGGGGACGCCGCGAGCTCGCAGCACTGGACTGAGGCGCGTTAGCTCGCCTGAGAGGCCTCGGGCGCTGCTGGGCCACGAGGTAGGCAGTTTTTTGTCGCCGAACCTGCGAGTCAACTGCTCCAATAGCTCACTCAGAGGACCTTGCCAGGGTCCTTCGTCGTCATAGAAGGCGACGACTGCTTGTGCGACCGCCGATGTCTCGAAGGCAACAGCGGTGGCGCTGTCCCGTGACAGCTCGATGGCCGCCAGCATCGTGCCTGGCACTAAGCCCAGGGCCGGTTCGGCGGCGATGGCAAAGCGTGCCGCGTCGGCCATGCGAGGCAGGCGCTCGAGGTGTACGTCGGGCAGATGAGCGAAGGCAGTGGCGACGGCGTCGAGGAGGAAGCCGAGGATGGCCGGCCGGTCCCGCTCGAAGGCTGCCCACAGCTCATTGCGCTCACGACGTTCCGCGTCGTCAAGTGGACGGCATTCAACGAGGTACGTCCGGTCGAGCAGGTCTGGTCGCCGCGGCGCCTCAGCGATGCCATTGAGAATGATCGGGCGCGCTCCCTCAAACACCACCTCGCCGCGATTCTCGTATAGGGCGCGCTTTCCGAGGCCGTCACCATCGGAGGTCCGACACAGAGCGTCGGAGGCCCAGGCGGGAATGTTCGAGAGGTTGCCGAAGGCGAGAACGTAGGAATTCTCGGCAGCGATGGCCAGCTCGCCCTCGTCCTTGGGCAGGCTGCGCGTAGGAGACTTCGTGTCATCGACGATCTGTTTGCAGAAACGGGTTACGGTCGACTTCGATGAGTCCTGCTCGCCGTGGAAGTCCAGGATCGGATACGGTTGGCGGCCTGCAAGCGCGTTGAGAAGAAATGAGAGGACGAGAGGCAACGCCTCCTCGACCACGTGCAAGTATCCGCGGAGGAGCTCGAGCGATCCTCCCGGTTCTGGCCGAGGCAGCGGGCGCATGGCACCAGGGCGGCGAAAGCGCACCGGGGAGTCGTGGATCACACTCCAGCCGTCCGCTGTCACCTCGACTGCCGCTCCGGTGTCGTCGCCGAGGTCGATGATTGCTCGCCCCTCAAAGGCCGCGACGCGGAGATGGACGTCGCGGCACTTCCCGTCGTGGACCGCCGTCGCCTCAAGGCTGCCCTGGGCGTCGCTCCAGGCCTGGGCTGGGATCGATCGGCGTCGCCCGGGGCGAGAGCGATCCTGATCGCCGAAGAGCCCCTGAAATCGGCGCCGGAAGTCCCTGCAATTCCTGCTGTCGATCGGGAAGGTACGGCCTCCGCGCTCTGCTTCGTCGACGTCTCCGGCGGCGCAGCGTGGCCACAACGTGCCGAAAACGTCACCGTCAGGGTCGTGGAAGAGCTCGAGGGTCTGCTCCTTTACGAGAATGTCGGCGAACTTGAGGAGCTCGTCGGCGCTGACCTTGGTAGGAGCGGTCGATTTGCCGCCAGCCTCCGCTTCCTGGCTTCCGTTCCCCTTGTTGCCGTTCGAGCTCATGGTCGCAGCCGCCCAGGTTTCCGATCCGCCGGCCCGCTCGACCTGCTTGTCCATCTCTGCCTCGGTCTCCGGATCCACGTCGATCACTGGCGGCTCCGGGAAACGCACGCGGTCGGGATCTGCGAGCATTTCCATGACGTCCGCCTTAGCGTCCAGCGCCTCGCGGAGCTTCTTGTTCTTCGTACCTCTCGCGATGGCGCGCAGCTCCTGCGGGTCCGGCGAAGGAGGAAGGCTGGTCATGCGCGGCGCTCAGCCACACTCGTCACTGCCTCCGGCTCATCGGCGATGGCCGACGAGACGTCACCCGGCATTGTCGCCGTTACCGCGAGGCAGCCTCCATCGCTGACCGGATGCGGCGAGCGGTCGTCGTTGGGGGCGCCGCGTGCTTGCCGCCGGCGTAATGCCGTGTCTGCGGAGGAAAGCCGCCCCTACCCGTCTGGCGTCCAGCCAAATGTCGAGATCGGTACGACTGATCCGAAGGTGCCGGCCGATCCGTATGGCAGGCAAGCCGTCGTCGCGCACGAAGCCGTAAACGGTCTTCGTGGGCACCTTCAGCTCCTTGCCGATCTCAGCCGGGCTGATCCACTCCACGATGGACCACCCTAAGGAGGGCCTCACGTTCTGTATAGGTTTGAGGCCGGCTGGGGACAAGCCGCCCAGAACACGCAACATGCCGCCCGTAAGTAGTAAGGTGCCGGTCGAAATGAGGGCCGCAGAGCTAGCGAAAGAATGGGCACAGAGTGGGCTCAGCAAAGGCGAGCTCGCCCGGCGCGTTGGGGTCTCTAGGCCCTACATCTCTGCGTGCCTGGCAGGTATCGAGCGTCTCTCCGATGACCGTTCGAAGCAGATACGCGAGGAGCTTCGCAAAGCGGCCGTGGAAAAGAGGGACAGAGAGGACGCGATGAGCGCCAAGCTCGAGCGGCTCGAGTCCTTGCTCGAGACCGGTCCGCGTCTCCTGGCAAACGTGCCACCGGATCTTGTCCCCGCTCTTGATCCGGCTCGCAAAGCCGGGCGCCTGGTCGTCGAATGGGGGGAGACTCAGGACCGCCGCGGGCGGCTTGTTCGGCGGAAGATGGTCGGCATCGTGAAGACTGATCCCGACGTTCCGCCCGATGCGCTTGCCGACGTGCCGCTTTCGACGCTGAGGAAGGCCGCTGGGCTGACTACTCCGGCGGACGCCGCTGAGGTCACGGGCGTATCGGTCTCCCTTTACCGGCGCTGGGAGTGCGACGCGCAATCTCCCCCAAGAGGCCGGCGCGAACGCCTGGTTGTGCGGGCTGAAGAGTCCCTCGGACGCTTAGGCCCAGAGGACCTCAAAGACCTGCGCGAGCAGGCATGCTTAAGCCGGGCTGAGGCCGCTCGACGCCAAGGCGTCAGCTGGACGGCCGTGGACAGCTGGGAGACCGGCTCTCAATGGCCGTCGCTCGCCAATCTGGCGCGGTATGTGGCCCTTCTGCGCAGCGAGCTGGCGCCGGCCCGTGAGCTCCTTTGGCAGGAGGCAACGGCGCTGACTCAGCTGGCCCAGCAAGTCGCGAGCGACCCCGGCGCGTTGTCCTTCGCCTTAGCGGTGCAGTGGCTCGGTCCGATCGGTGGTCTCGGGAGAGCAAGCCGAACGCCGGCGCTCGCCAGGGACGCCATCGAGCGAGGCGAGTTTCACTTGCGGCCCACCGACTACAGGGACACGGCTGGCAGGCTGCGCCAGCACGATGGGCTCTTCCTAGGACCGGGTCCGCGAGAGGAGAGGGAGCCTGCTGTGCCGATGACCGCGCAAGAGCTACGGATCGGCCGGGAGAGTAGGAACATGAAGCAGGATGTCCTCGCCCGAAAACTGCCGGGGGTCAGCCGGGGCCACATCAGCGACTGGGAGACCGGCAGCGAACCGATCCCAGAGACTCGCGTAGGCCAAATCCGGGCGGTATTCGACGCGTCACCCGTCGTGCTGGCCCCGCCGGCGTCTCGAACGCACTACACGTTGCGCGCCGATCCCGGCCGAAGAGCCGACGTGCTCGCTGTTGTCCGCAAGCACCCCGGCCAGTACGGATGGGCCGAGCTGCGGGAGGCGACGAAGATCGGCGCTGCGTCACTACACAGGGTCGTGGATCCCATGCTCGAAGCGGAGGAAGGCGCGAGGTCCTTACTCCACCTGGGAGAGGTCTCTTACACCGATCGGCACGGGCGCGAAAGGGTGCGGCTCGTTTTTCGGCCTGGGTCGGCGCCCGGAGACGAGCCGTACCGTGACCTCGGTCCACTGATTCGCAGCCGGCGAACCGCGCTGGGCTGGAGCCTTTCGAAGATGGCCGAATATCTCGGCACCTGGCCGCAGAACCTTTCGAAGTGGGAGCTGGGTCAGCGCCGCGTGCCTCGGCCAGACAAGGTTTCTCGCCGCCTCGCCGAGCTCGAGGTGGCCGGCGATTAGTCCGGCGCGTTCGAGGCCTTTCTACACCGGTGGGTGGCTCCTCCCCGTGCCCCCCTCGTGCCCCCTCGTGCCCCCTCGTGCCCCATCGTGCCCCTTACGTGCCCCTTCCAACCGGGAATATGCGGCTACGACGGGCACTATCGGAAACGCAGAATTTAGGTGCTGACCTGCCCGTCTAGGCGATTTACCTAGTGGGCGCTGCAGGACTTGAACCTGCGACCTCAGCCGTGTGAAGGCTGTTGTCGCCAACGCTTATAGACGACCTGACCTGCTCTTTCTCGGTGCCTTTTCTTTGAGATGCAGCGCTCCGGGCCACACTCGTGCCACTTCCAGCTGCAAACGTCTCGCCGAAGTGAGCCTGCAAGGCCTCAGCTGCCACCCGATCGGCAGCTGTCGTCCGATGCGAGTACGGCTCCATCGTCATGCGCGCCGTGCTGTGACCGGCCCTCGCCTGGGTCACGTTGTACGGCACGCCGGTGTCCGCCATCGCGGTCACCGCGCAGTGCCCAAGCGAATGGAAACTGAGACTCGTCGACAGGCCTGCCCGCTTCCCCGCCGGCCACAGAATGCGCTCGCCGAAGCGACGCCGCAGCGTCCCGCCACGTGGACCGACGAAGGTCAGCGCGTCTGGGACGACGTGCTGACCTATCACGGCTTGTCGGTGCTGCTGCAGGTGACGAGTGAGCTCGTCCATGAGGAAGCCCGGAACAGCGAGCGTCCGCAGACTGGATCGCGTCTTCGCCTCTGGAACGATGCGCATATGACCCGATAGTTCTTCAACGGTCTGAGCGATCGTCACGGTTTGGCGCATGAAATCGACATCGCGAACCCGCAGTCCGACTGCCTCCCCCCAACGCAATCCAAGGACCGCTCCAACTAGCACGAGCGCCCGGCAGTGTCCGGGCTCCTCTTTCACGAGTGCCGCGAGCTCAAATGGGGATAGGCCCGATCGCTCCGGATGCACGACTCGAGGCAACGCGATGTTCCGAACGGGTGATCGAGCGGTCACGTCGGCGTTGACGGCCGCGGTAAGCACAGCCCGGAGCGCCGAGAAGTCTCGGGCGACGGCGGCGGGTGCCGCGACCTTCGATCGCAGGTCCGCTGCTTCTTGGATAAGCCCGGGGGTGAGCCCTATCAGGAGCACCGAACCGAGATGAGGGCGGAACGACGCGAGCGCCTGGCGATCTCTTGCCGTCGATGCCTCTCGCTTACCTGGTCGCGCCAACCAGCGGTCTGACCACGCGGCGAAGGTCACCCGTCCCGCGCCGGGATCGATGTACAGCCCTCGCGCTATGTCCGCCTCCACCACCTCGAGGAAACGGGTCGCATCGGTCTTGGTCGGAAAAGTTGAAGGCGCGGAGAACATCTGGCCGGACCCATCTCAGTACCGCGCCTGCCACCTTCCAGAAGGCAATTCTCGGACGCTCCCAAACTGTCGCTTGCCACTCACTGCAAGTGGTCCTCCTCTCACCGCGTACTTGGTAATGGACCTTGCCTCAACCGAGATACTCCATCTGACACCGCAGGCCTGGTGCCTGCGCCAAACGACGGTCTGCGGTCACCAGGGTCGCCTCAATCGTCTCAGCCAAGGCCACATATGCCGCGTCGTACGGCGTGATGTTTCGATGCAACTCCCATATCCGCACCAATAGTGGTCGGTGGCTTACTCGTTCCAGATCGAGGTCTGCGAGGTCTGCCAGGGCAATGGCGGCTCGGCGTTCATCAAGGACTCCAGCGAAGAGCGCCTTCCGGACAACTGCGACCACTTCAAGGTCGAGCAATTCTGGCGCCACGAGACGTTCACCTTGTAGACGTTCGCGGGCGCGGTCGCCGTCGACGTCGTCGTCCGCAAGAGCCGGCGCGATGACCGACGCGTCAACGACGATCACCCGGCGTCCCTATCTTCGCGAACCGCCTCGCTTGCGAAGCGGAACGAAACGTGCCCACCGCTTCGCTGGCCCGCACGGCTCAGGAGGTCGTCGAGACTGGGCCGACGTGCCTCCTCGACTAGACGGCCGAGCAAATACTCTTGGAGCGACTTTCCCTCGTTCGCTGCGCGTCGGCGCAGCTCTGCGTGGACGTCTTCGGGAACGGACTTGATCTGGACACTTGGCATGTCCCTCACTCTAGCGCCATTCTGGCGCTACAAGGTGCGTACTGGCGCTGATCCTTTCACGGACATTTGGGCCTCGCTGAGACCGGAGTGCGCTCACTGGGTCTCCCGAGTCGAGGCACCCAATCTCCCTGATGCGGGAAGTGGGAAGAGAGAATGACGCTGGCGCCGTGCTCCGCGACCACCTCCATCAGGCCCTGAAGAAACTCGCGCCGGGCGAGAGGATCGAGGCTGGCAACGGGCTCGTCGAGGAGGAGCAGCTCCGGGCGCTTCGCCACTGCGAGCGTGAGCGCGAGCAGGGCGCGTTAGCCGCCGGAGAGCTTACCGGCCTTCTTGTGGGGTCGAGCCCGAGCTGTTCGATCCGCGCCTCGGCGAGTGCCTCGTCCCAGCTCGGGTTCATCCAGGTGCCGAAGCGCAGGTGATCGCGAATCGACAGTCCCCGCATAGGTGGGGGTGTCCTGGGCGACGAAGCCGACACGGGCCAGCCGGCTCGGCCCCGTACCAGGTTGCCCACCGAGGACAGCGACCGGTCCAGCGTCTGGACGAAGGAGTCCGACCGAGAGCTCGAGAGCGTCGTCTTGCCGGCACCGTTTGGTCCGACGAGGCCGACCACCTTGCCAGCGGGGATGGCGAGCGTGCAGTCGGAAAGCGCCCACATGTGGCCGTAGCGCTTGCCGAGGCCGCTGGCCTCCACGACGGCGGTCACGCTACGCCTTCTGCGGAGGTGGACCAAAGGACGTCGCGAAAGAGCGCCTCGATGCTCTCCTCGTCGAGCCCCGCGCCGCGCCTTTTGCAGCCAGCGCATGAGGTCCTGTCGAAGTGGCCCATGCGCCGCCAGCGAGTCGTCGGTGAGCGTCCTTATGACGAAAGTGCCTATGCCGGGCCGTGCGGCCACGAGGCCGAGGTGCTCCAGCTCTTTGTAAGCCTTGAGCACCGTGTTCGGATTGATCGCCACGGCGGCCACCACCTCTTTGACAGTCGGGAGCTGGTCGTCTACGTCGAGGAACCCCAGTCGGAGCGCGTTGCGGACCTGCTGGACGATCTGCTGGTAAGGCACAACTCCCGAGCGCGTGTCGAGGTGGAACTCGAGCATCCTGACACCATTTATCTAGGTACTTAGGCACCTTATTGGCTTAGCTCGTCAAGGCGGGCCGGTCTATCACCAGGAAGGGTCGCCTACAGCGCGGCTGGCACGTCTCGCCGCCGGGCTGTGTCGCGCCAGCGAAGCGGTCAGGGACGCCCAGAACGGGCACGTAGAACACCATCGACCCCCGAGTCGCGGCGGCGCAGATCAGACGGTTCTTGTTCGCCCTGGCCCTGCCGACTCGGGCGCTCGACCAACCCGGCCTCGTCCCACTTGGTTGTGCGCCTCGTGCCACACGCGTGCCACACCGAGTGGCACCAAGGGCGAATTCAGGGTCACTAGTGAGTAATGTCGGTCAAACCTGAAATGGCTCGTGAGCTGCTGTTTCAGGCATGTTTCTTGGTGGGCGCTGCAGGACTTGAACCTGCGACCTCAGCCGTGTGAAGGCTGCGCTCTAACCACCTGAGCCAAGCGCCCTGGTCGTCACTGCTCCACGTGCGTGGTTGTGAACAGTCAATCGCCACCAGCCACACGCAGCCCGAACATCGTACCGTCCGTAACGACCACGAGACAGGGCGGCGCTGCTTTGCCCTCTCTGCTCTGCTCAGGGAGGATGTGCCCAAGCCGCTCCGCAACGCGACAGCTACCCTGGACACGATGGCGGAAGAGGACGAACCAGAGCCCGACGGGCTGACGCCCGACGAGTCCGAAACCGGTACCGACGGTGGCAGCCGCTGGAGCGAAAAGATCCGGAGCAGCTTCAGCGCCCAGCGGTTCTTCCGACCGGGCTCGCCCACCACGACGAGGTCGGACGAAGCCCGAGCCGCCGTGAACTTCCTCGACCAGCGCGAGCGCCGTATCGCGATCACGGCCACGATCTTCGAGCTCGCCTTGACACTCATCGTCGTCGTGCCCTATCTGACCCACAGCAACAACAAGTCCACGAGCGATCTCAAGACCCTGGGCGCCGTGCACGTGTTCCTGTTCGAGGGGATCGTCCTTTTCGCATTCCTCCTGATCGGGACGGTCCTGAGACGCAGAGCCCTCTTCGGCTTCGCATCCCTGCTCGTCGGCTTCTGGCTGCTACAGATCAAGGCCCTCTCCATCCTCGGAATCGCGTACGTCGGCCTCGGCATGTGGCTCGTCCTGAAAGGGCTCAGATCACCCCGGGCCCAAGGCCAAAACGCCGCGCGCAAGCCTGCAACACAGCCGAGGTCGAGGGGATCGCGTAAGAGCGAGAAGGAGATCGCGAGTCGGGCCGCACCCAAGCCCAACAAGCGCTACACACCTCCCAAGCCACCGCGGCGGTCTGTGCCGAAAAAGCCTGTGCCCGCCAAAGTCGAGACGCCCAAGCACTGATCGCTGTCAGGCCTGCGAGCGGTCCCGGGGACCTGCGGCTCCGGCCCGCGCCCCATTTCCGCAGCTAAGCGCCCGCTCTTCGACAGCCGGGTGCTAGAAACACACCTGTGATCCGCGACGAGCTCGCCGGACGGCGAATCGCCGTGACCGGGGCGACGGGCTTCCTCGGAACAGCGCTCGTCGAGCGGTTGCTCCGTAGCGTGCCCGAATGCGAAGTGGTAGTCGTCGTCCGGCCCGGCCAACACCAGGGACCTGTCGAACGCACGCGCCGGGAGATACTGCGCAACGACTGCTTCGACAGGCTGCGCGGTGAGCTCGGTGAGCGCTTCGACGACGTGGTC
Source organism: Acidimicrobiales bacterium (assembly GCA_050015175.1). GTDB lineage: Bacteria > Actinomycetota > Acidimicrobiia > Acidimicrobiales > Bog-793 > Fen-455. The sequence continues at coordinate 168,554 of JBEKBX010000003.1, forward strand.
GCCGGCCGTCTCCACACGATCGGAGGCGACGTCGGGCGCGACGGACTCGCGCTCGATGAGGACGGGCGAGCCCTGCTCGGGGCTTGTGACATCGTGATCCATGCTGCGGCCGCTGTGACCTTCGACGCACCCCTGGACGGAGCCGTGGAGGTGAACCTGCTCGGTCCTACGCGTGTCGCGGAAACTCTGAAAGAGATCTCAGCTGAAACTGCCCCCGGCAGGTGTGCCGCGGACGCCCTGCCCCATCTCATAGCGGTGTCGACGGCATACGTGAACAGTGGCCACAAGGGTGACGCTGCAGAGGAGCTCATCACGTCCTCCAAGTTCGTCTCGAGAATCGACTGGCGAGCCGAGGTACAAGCTGCCCGGCGCGCCCGTGCCGACGAAGATGCGCTCAGCCGGAGCCCCGAACGGCTGGCAGCGTTCCACCGCGCGGCGCGAGCCGAGCTCGGCGCCGCCGGCACCGCGCTCTTGGCGGAGAAGACCGAGCAGCTGCGAGCCGACTGGGTCGTTGACCGCATGGTGGCGCTCGGCCGCGGCCGTTCCCGGGCCCTGGGCTGGCCCGATGCCTATGCGTTCACCAAGTCGCTCGGCGAGACCGCGTTGCTCGACATCCGCGGTGAGCTACCGGTGACTTTCGTCCGACCCTCGATCGTCGAGTCGGCGCTCTCGCAACCGCGTCCGGGATGGATCCGCGGGTTCCGAATGGCGGAGCCTGTCATCATCTCGTACGCGAAGGGCCTGCTCCGACAGTTTCCCGGCGTCCCTGAAGGCATCGTGGACGTCATTCCTGTCGATCTCGTCGTCGCGGCCATCATCGCGGTGGCGGCCAAGGGACCGGACCCGGCCGGGCCGACGGTTTACCAGGTCGCCTCGGGCGCGCGAAACCCCCTGCACTATGGCCAGTTGGTAGACCTCGTCGAGAACTGGTTCACAGAACGGCCCCTCTATGACAACCGAGGCCAGCCGATTCTCGTCCCGAAGTGGTCCTTCCCCGGCCGTGGCCGTGTTCAGGGCCAGCTGCGCCGGGCGACTCGAGCCCTGGGCGCCGCCGAGCGCCTGGTCAACTCCCTGCCGTTGCGCGGTGAGCGGGCAGAGGGCGCCGCCCGGATCGAGGAGCGACGGTCCGAGGCCGAGCGAGCCCTCAGCTACGTCGAGCTCTACGGCTCCTACAGCGAGACCGAGGCGCGCTTTCGCATCGACAGGACCGTGCAGCTCTTCGAAAGCCTCGACCCGGCTGACCAGGCAGAGTTCTCCTTCGACCCAGTGGTGATCAAGTGGCCTCAGTACATAGAGGACGTCCACCTGCCCTCCGTGGTCGAGCACGCCAGGGTCCGCACCTCGCCTAGTACCAAGCGGACGATAGGAAGCCGGCAAGAGCGCACCCTGAAGGCGATCCTGTCCGCGGAACCGCGGTGCGCGGCGTTCGACCTCGAGAACACGCTCATCGCCTCGAACGTCGTCGAGAGCTACGCCTGGTTGGCGACCCGTCACCTCGAGCGCCTCGAGCGAACCCTCCTGGTGGCAGGCCTGCTCGCAGAAGGACCAAGGCTGCTCAGGCTCGACCGCCGCGATCGGAGCGACTTCCTGCGCGCCTTCTACCGCCGCTACGAGGACGCCCCCGTCGATCAGCTGCGCCTCGACAGCTACGAGCTGTTCAGCGATCTCCTCGGCCTGCGGGCCTTCCCCGATGCGATCGCGCGGGTGCGTCGCCATCGCGCCCTCGGCCACCGGACCTTGCTGATCACCGGTGCCTTGGACTTCGTCGTCGAGCCCCTCCGGCCGCTGTTCGACGAGATCGTCTGCGCGACCATGGGCGAGCGCGATGGCAAGTTCACCGGCGAGCTGACCCAGGCACCACCGACGGGCGAGGCCCGAGCCATCCTGCTCGATGAGTTCGCGCGGTCCCAAGGTCTCAGCCTCGGCGAGACCGTGGCTTATGCGGACTCCACCAGCGACCTGCCCATGCTCGAGGCCGCCGGTTTCCCCGTAGTCGTGAACCCCGAGGCCAAGCTCGCCGCCATCGCCCGTCGCCGGGGCTGGTTCATCGAGAACTGGGAGCGAGCCGAGGGTGGCCCGCGGCACCTCCTCGCGATCGCCACCCGACGTCCTGGCGTGCAGACGACGCCGGCGAGCTGGGTGACGACATCGTCGAAGGGCGATGGCCGATGAAGGCGCTCCAGTTCGAGCGGAACGTGTCGCGCTTTGCGGCCTCACGCGTCGCCTCAGTCCTCGTCGGCTCGGGCAAGGGCGTCCGCGTTGGCCCTCTCGAGCTCGTCGAGCTGGAGGAGCTCGAAATGCCGGGTCCCAACTGGGTACGGGTCCGACCTCGGCTCGCCGGTGTCTGCGGCTCGGACCTCTCCACTTTGGACGGCCGCAGCTCCCGTTACTTCGACCACATCGTGAGCTTCCCTTTCGTCCCTGGCCACGAGGTCGTGGGCGACGTAGAAGGCGGCACCCTCGACGGGCGCCGTGCGGTGGTCGAACCAGTGCTCGGTTGTCAGGCCCGCGGGATCGAGCCGGAGTGCCCTGCTTGTGCGGCGGGTCGGAAGGGCTCGTGCGAACGAATCGCCTTTGGTCACCTCCGTCCGGGACTGCAGACCGGCTATTGCCGCGACACCGGCGGCGGCTGGTCGACGGGGTTGGTCGCGCATGACAGCCAGCTGCACGCGGTCCCTGATGACTTCTCCGACGAAGCCGCCGTCATGGTCGAGCCCGCGGCTTGCGCTGTTCACGCGGCTTTCGCCTCCGACATCACCGGCGGAGAGAGGGTCATGGTGCTGGGCAGCGGAACCCTCGGTCTGTGCGTGATAGCGGCAATGAGAGCTCTCTGCCTTCCCGGTGCCCTCGTGGCTGTCGCCAAGCATCCCAATCAACGCAAGCTCGCCCACGACCTCGGCGCCGACCAGGTCGTCAAGCCGGGCGAGCACAAGCGAGCCGCCCGCCGGTTGTCGGGGTCGCTCGCTCTCGAATCCGGCGACGGCAGCATCGAGCGTCTCACCGGCGGGGTCGACCTCATCGTGGACTGCGTGGGGACGTCGGCTTCTCTGGAGCAGTGCCTCGAGGTCGTGCGCCCAGGCGGCCGGATCGTGCTCGTCGGCATGCCGGGCTTGGTCAGGCTCGACCTCGCCCCGCTTTGGCAACGCGAGATCGAGCTGCGCGGCGCCTACGCTTATGGGAGTGAGGACCGACCCGAAGGGCCACGGTCGACCTTCCAGCTCGCCTTCGAGCTTGTGCGGGAGGCGCGTCTCGAGCGCCTCGTCTCCGCGCGCTACCCCCTCGAACGTTACGAGGACGCCATCGCACACGCTGCCGCGGCCGGGCGTCGGGGCGCGGTGAAGATCGTGTTCGACATGCGTAAAGGGGGATCCGGCCCGGACGCGCCCAACGCAACCGCCGGGCGAGCGGATACGGCCGGCACAACCAAGGAGGCAATGTGAGTCCCAGGCCCGGCTTCGTCCTCGAGGTCGACCGATCGACTCCGGCGACGTTGATGTGGCACGGTGAGGGATTCCGGCTCGAAAGGCTTCCCGTCGGGACCCGGATCGTCTACGGGCCAGAGGCCCTCGATCCACTCGCCGATCCGGATCGAGCCATTCGACATGCCCTCGAGAACCCCCTCGGCGATTCCCAGCCCCTGCGGACGCTGCTTTTCCCCGGCATGCGGCTCACGATCGCGTTCGACGACATCTCGCTCCCCCTCCCGCCCATGCGCCCCCCCGACTCGCGCCAGCGCGTGATCGAGACGGTGCTCGATCTCGCCGCGGAGGCCGGTGTGGACGACGTGGTGCTCATCGCGGCACTGGCCCTTCATCGCCGCATGACCGACCCGGAGTTGCGTCACGCCCTCGGCGACCGGGTCTTCGAGGCTTTTGCACCGCACGGACTCCTGCTGCAGCACGACGCCGAGGATTCATCGAACCTCGTCCACCTTGGACTCACAGACCAAGGAGAGGACGTCGAGATCAACCGCCGGGCGGCCGAGAGCGACCTGCTGGTCTACGTGAACATCAATCTGGTCCCGATGGACGGGGGCCACAAGTCGGTCGCGACCGGACTCGCCTCCTACCGGAGCCTCAAGCACCACCACAATGTGCGCTCGATGCTGAACAGCCGCTCGTTCATGGATATCCACCGCTCCGAGTTGCATCACTCCAACTGGCGCATGGGGCGGCTTATCGCCGAATCGGGCGTGAAGATCTTCCAGATCGAGACGACACTCAACACCAACACGTTCCCGGACCAGCTCGCTTTCCTGCAGAAGCGCGAATGGGAGTGGTCGCTGCGCGACCGGGCAAGCTTCCTCGCAACTTCCAGCGCCCTCGAGCGGACGCCAATAGGCATCAGCCGCAAGATCTTCCACTCCGTACGCGCCCCTCACGAGATGACCTCGGTCCAGGCCGGTGCCGTCGAGGCCGTTCACGAGGTCACGCTCGCCAACATCTACCGACAGCAACTGGTCGAGGTTTCGGGTCAGGCGGACGTACTCACGATGGGGTTGCCCTACATCGGCCCTTACAACGTCAACTCGACGATGAACCCGATCCTCGTCGCCTGCTTGGGGCTGGGCTACTTCTTCAACCTCTATCGCGGCAAGCCGCTCGTTCGCGAGGGCGGGGTGCTGATCATGTCGCACCCGACGCAGTGGGAGTTCAACCCGGTACACCACCCGAGCTACATCGACTTCTTCGAACAGGTGCTGGCCGAGACCACCGACATGTTCGAGATCGAGGCGAAGTACGAGGAGTCCTACGCCACCGATCCCTGGTATGTGCACCTCTACCGGACGAGCTACGCCTACCACGGTGTCCACCCGCTCTACATGTGGTACTGGTGTGCCCACGCCCTTCAGCACCTCGGACGCGTAATCGTGGTCGGCGGCGACCGGGCGGCCGTTCGCCGGATGGGCTTCTCGCCCGCATCCACGCTCGCTGACGCCCTCGAGCTAGCCGAGGACGTCGTCGGCAGGGATCCGACCATTACCCATCTGCATGTACCTAGCCTGCTGTTCGCCGAAGTGACATGACAAGACGCGTGCGCGGGGCGGCGTCACTGGGCAGGGACGGACTGCATTTCGTTGCCGAGAAGCCGACGAGACCCGGTGGCCTCGTCGCGCCCTTGCCGAAGCGCAAGCTCGGCATCGACTACGACACGGCGTGGGCCCGCCGCTACCCTGTCCGCCTCGCTCGGGCCGTGGTCCTCGACGACATCACAAGGCCGGTCGCTCGCCTCGTGCTCTCGCCCCGCGTGATCGGGCTCGAGCATCTCGATCCCGTCAAGGGGCCGATGATCCTCGCGGCGAACCATGCGAGCCACCTCGACACCGGCCTCCTGCTCTCGAGCCTGCCCGCAGGGCTGCGTCACCATACGATCGTCGCGGCCGCAGCTGACTACTTCTTCGACCGCCACTGGAAGGCGGCCTTCTGGTCCTTCGGCCTCGGCGCGATCCCGATGGAACGGTCCAAGGTCAATCGTCGCTCCGCGGACCTTGCCGCGAGCCTGATCAACGACGGCTGGAGCCTCATCATCTTCCCGGAGGGCGGCCGCACCACCGACGGGTGGGGCCGCGAGTTCAAGGGCGGCGCCTCCTACCTGGCCAAGCGCTGCGGCGTCCCGGTGATACCGGTGCACATCCGGGGGACCAGGGCCGTGCTCGCGAAGAGCAGCTCACGGTTCAGGCCGGGGTCCACAGAGATCCGCCTCGGCGATGCGCTCATCGCCCTCGAGCATGAGGACGCGCGGAAGTTCGCAGCTCGAATAGAGCGAGCCGTCGCCGCTCTCGCCGACGAGGCCGAGTCGGATTGGTGGTCCGCGCGTCGTCGCGCCGCGGCCGGGACGACCCCGCCGTTCCGAGGTCCGCAGGTGTCCGCCTGGCGTCGTGAATGGGCGTTGCCGGACTCGGCACGCAAGGACCAGCGAGCCCCACACGAGCGCAAACGCCAACCTTGGAGCCGCGATGACTGATCGCCTGTCGCTCCCCCGTCGCCGCACACAACGACGGGTCCCAGCGGCAGTGGGCTCCGGCCTCACAGGCCTGGCGCTGGTCGCATTCGCGACCGTGCTTTCGAGCTGCGGGGCCAGCACTGCCCTCGGCAACGCGGTGCTCGCCCCCCTCTCTGCCCTCTCGGCCACCGATGTCGTCCTCGAGACGAACCTGCAGTACGCCGTGACAGGCGGCTACGTTGAAGCAGGCATCTCCGGCTCGAGCGGCAACTTGACGACGAGCGGGCCGCCCACGACCCCCCGGGTGGTCAGTGTCGCGAGCGCCACCGGTGTATCGGTCTACACCGCTTTCAACCCGCTGGACCGGCACTGTCTCGGGAGTTTCGTGCTCGCGCCGGGAGCTCCCTCCGCTGTGCTCGGGGAGACGGCACCCGATACATACGACTTCTGGTTCGGACCGACGACAGCGGTCGACTGCACGGCGAGCGTCTTCACGACCGAGACCCAGGTCCCCTCGGGATGGGCGGCGGGCGACCCCTCCACGAGCTGGCCGAACTCCTGAGAAGGCCTTGAGCGGCCGGCAGGCCGTCTCAACGATGCGCCGTCGCTGGCATCGTGCCCCAAGTCGCGCTGAGCACGTAGCCCCCGCCGCGAACCAGGCTCCGACGCCACTCGACCGCGCGGTCGGCCGCGTACGCGGTGCGCTCGACCTCGAAGACGCCCTCCCCGCGGCGGGGCCGCAACAGCCTCCGCTCTGCCTGGTTGCAGGTAACCGCGCGCAGCCGCTCGCTCCCTCCGGTGATCCGCACCCCACAAAGCCGCTCGAGAACGCCGTAGAGGGAGCCCTGGGTGAGATCGCCACCGGCGAAGGCCAGCCTTTGCGCGGCATCGATCGCCAGCGCCGACCGGTCCAGGGCGAGCGGCTCACCGTCTGCGTAGCGGACGCGCTCCACCCACTGGACAACCTCGTGGATGTCGATCCCAAGTGCCCGGGCCGCCGTCTCGCCCGCAGGCCCCTCCTCTGCGCGGAGCACCTTGCTCGCCTCGACAAGTCCTGCCGCCGTGATCGCCTGAGCCAGCCCCGAGGTCCCGAGGATAGGAGCGTCGAGCTGGCGACGCACTACGAAAGTCCCGCTGCCCCGACGGGCATCGAGCAGCCCTTCGCCTCGGAGCCGACGAATTGCTTCTCGGACTGTCGCCCGGCTCACGCCGAAGGCCGTGACGAGCTCTGCCTCCGTCGGGAATCGCTCGTCGAACTCGCCTGTGCCAAGACGCCGCCGGAGCTCGGCAGCGAGCTGCGCCCAAAGCGGCATCGGGTCGCTCAGGTCGAGTGACGTCATAGAACCTCCGCTCCGTAGGAGCTGCAACTCGGCAGCTGCGTCGTCACGCCGACAACCAGCCGAAGACGAACGACCCGAGGATGACCGAGAGCACAGCTGCCGAGATCGCCGTGAACATCCAGTCGCGCCGTCGCGCGAACGCTACGGCGCTCGTGACCAACCCTGAGACGGGAGTCAGTATGAGCACGAGAAGCCCGGCCGCGATTATCGCCTCACCGCTGCCATGCCCGATACCGTCCCACACCGCGCCGAACGAGTGCGGGAAGCTCGCCCGTGCCGCGAGGTGAGCCTGCTCCACGGCGTGCGACCTGAACGCGCCCGGCTGACCGGCGAGCCCGACGACGTATCCCGTCAGCAGGATCGCCCCGCTCAAGAGCACACCCACGCGCAGCACCTTGCCCACGGCCGCGCGTACCCCCCGCGGCGACGGCGGCGTGAGGGCGCCATGCCCACGAACCGGTGGAGCCATCAGCCGATCCCCTTCCATATCATCTGCACCGCCACCACGCCGAGAACGCTCACAAAAAGGACCCGGAGCCGATCGGCGCGGATACTTCCGAGCCACCTCGACCCTTGCGTCGCTCCGAGCAGGATGCCGATCGCGATGGGGCCGGCTATGAGGGGGTCGATGTCGCCCCGGGCGAAATAAACCACCGCGCTCGCCGCTGCCGTCAGGCCTATCAAAAGGTTGCTGGTCGCGGTCGAGACCTTCATCGGGATGTGCATCGCCAAGTCCATCGCCGGCACCTTCAGCACGCCCGAACCGATCCCGAGCAAACCGCTAAGGGTCCCTGCCAGGTACATGAGCGCGAGCCCGAGGCCCGTGTTAGCCACGACATAAGGCACATCCAAACCTTCGGCTTGGTCGTAGTAGGCCGAATGAAGCGCCAATCGATCGGCGAGGCGACCGCCGCCGCCCACTTCGTCCTCGCGGCCAACGGTCGCAGCTACCGTCTCCTTCGCAGGGCTCACGTCCTTCACTCCCCGAACCGGTCGCTTGCGCACCATCTGCACTCCGGAGCCAGCGAGAACAATCCCGAACAGAGCAAACAGGAAACGGGCATCGAACACTCCGGCCAGCAGCGCTCCCGTGACGGCCCCGCTCGTCGTGGCGACCGCGAGAAAGGTGGCGACCCTGAGATTCGTGATGCTCTCGGTCACGTTCCTTGCGGCCCCGGCCGAGGACGTGGCCGCCACCGCCACAATCGAAGTCCCTATGGCAAGCCGGATGTCGAGGTGGAAGACCAAGGTGAGCACCGGCACGATCACGAAGCCGCCACCGAGGCCCAGCAACGAGCCCAGCGCTCCGGCCAGGATCGAGACCCCGAACAGCACCAGTGATAGCTCCACGATGCTCACACGCCGAATACTACTAGATTTGTTCGTACAATCGGACAACTCTGTTTGGGGCCTGTGCGCGGTCACATCTCCGTCCAACCTGATCCCGGTTTCCGGCGCGAACACGCACGCTGTCCTCGAGCCAGACGCGCGCCCGGATCCAACCGTCGGCACAGGCCAACCAGGCTCGGGTCGCCGCCCGCGGAGCGCAAATCTGTCTCCAGACGCGGAGAAAGGGCCGGTGGGGGGGATACCGGCCCCTTCTCAAGACTCTTCAGTTGCTGGAGGGGGGATTCCGCTACTGAGGTCTGGCTATATAGTGCACGATTTCACAGCATCGGTCAAACAGTTCTTACCGATAGCTGATATCGTCGATTGTGATGGAACTGCGGCAACTGAGTGCGATCGTCGGGATCGCTGACAATGGCTCGTTCTCTGCGGCCGCCGACGCCTTACAGACCGTCCAGTCGAACATCTCCGCGCACGTGAAGAAGCTCGAGCGCGAGCTCGGTTGCGAGCTCGTCGACCGTTCCACGGGCCAGTTGACCGAGGCCGGCACACTCGTCGTCGCCCGCTCGAGGCGGGTGCAGGTGGAGCTCGAGGCCCTGCTCTCGGACGTGATCGCTCTCACGCACGAGGTCGCCGGAACCGTCCGGGTGGGGATCATCGGTACGACGGCTCGTTGGCTGGTGCCTCAGTTGTTTCGCACCGCTCCCCAGCGATACCCCCACCTTCGTCTCGTCTTCGTCGAATTGACCACTACGAGGCTCGACTCTCAGCTCGCAACCGGAGAGGTGGACCTTGCGGTGCTCAACCTCCCCGCGAAGGGCGCCGATCTCGCGCTCACACCGCTGTTCGAGGAGGACGTCGTCCTCGTGGTACCCGCCGAGCACCCGCTTGCCAGCTCCCCCGAAGTACGACTCAGCGCTCTCAAAGGCATCCCCTTGTTGCTTCCCGCCACCGGCACGGCGTTTCGAGCCGACCTAGACGCTGCCCTGAACTCGACAGGCACGACCCTTCTGGCCCGGTCCGAGATCGAGGGGACCCGCCTCATCGCCTCGCTCACCTTCGAGGGCTGGGGACCCTCGATCCTGCCGGCGACCGCCGTGCCCAGCTACCTTCGTGACAAGTTCGCGCTCGTCAGGATCCCCGAGATCCCCCGGCGGCTCATCGCGGTCGTCCAGCGGGCTACGGGCCTGCCTTCCGCTCCGGTCCGGGCCGTGCTCGATCTGCTGACCGAAATCGCGTTCGACCCCTCCAGGCTCCCCGAGGGGCTCACCGCAGTGCCCCCTGATTCCCCCCGCCGCCCTCGCACCGCCGAGACTCGTCGATCGGGCATCGTCCCTCTATGAAACCGACCTGAGAGGCTCTCTCCACATGAGCCACAGACGGACTGAACTGTCAGGCACACTGACCTCGTCCGTGACCACGAAACCGTGGTGCTGGTAGAAGCCGACGTTGATCTCCTTCGAAGACTCCAGATAGGCGGCAAGGCCCTCGCGATCGCAGATCTCCAGCACTGGAGCCATGACGGCAGAACCCAGGCCCCTTCGTTGCCACTGCGGGTCGGTGCCGAGCCCGCCCAGGTAGTAGTGGGGAGCCTTCGGGTGTCGCGACTCCACGAGCTGGACGAGCCTGAGCGCCGCTCCCGCCCGTCTCCCCAAGAGCAGGAGCATCGGAAGCTGCGCAATCACGTCGCGCGTCGGAGGAGGACCGGACCGAGGGGGCATCCACAACGCTGTCGACCGACAGTCCTCGGTCGTGTAGGCCAATCCCCTCTTCAGATATGTCTGGCGGAGCTGGACCTTGAAGAAACGGAGCAGCGCCCTTTCCCGCGTCCGCTCATCGGGGAACATATACGCCAGCATCGGGTCGTCATGAAAAGCCCGAACGAGCGATGCGGCGGCGGCCGGCACATCGGCTGGACGCACCAGGTGAACCTGTGGCACCGCAGGCATGGTAGCGGCGCCACGTTCCAATCCCTGGGAGCATCGGCTGACGAGGAATTCGCGGGCGCCGCATGGCATTCTCGTTGCCATGACCACAAACCCCTTCTCAGTCAACTGGGACTATCGCTGCCCCTTTGCCCGCAACGCACACGAGCACCTTGTCGTCGCTCTAGAGGCCGGCGCCCCGTTCCAGATCACCTTCGTGCCGTTCTCGCTCAACCAGGCACACGTCGAGGAGGGTGACAAACCGGTTTGGGAGGATCCGAGCAAGGAACCGGACCTTCTCGCCGGCCAGGTCGGCATCGTGGTGCGTGACCGTTTCCCTGAGAGGTTCCCCCGGACGCACCTGGCGCTGTTCGCCCTCCGTCATGACCACGGCGGCGACTTGCGCGACAGCGCAGCTCTGGCCTCGGTGCTGGAGCAGGAGGGGCTCGACTCCAGTCGGGTGTTCGACGAGATCAGGAGCGGATGGCCCCTCGATGAGTACCGCAAGTCTCACGAGGCGTCGGTCGCCGACAACGCCGTTTTCGGAGTGCCGACGTTCGTGCTAGGCGACCAGGCGGCCTTCGTCCGCATCATGACAAGGCCTGGCAAAGATGCAGGATTGGCGAGAGCGACGATCGAGCGGGTCCTCGATCTTCTCGAGCATCACGGCGAGTTGAACGAGTTCAAGCACACCTCAATTCCCAACTAAACGTTCGCCGCCCTCCACTGCTAGGGTCGGCCGTATGCGGATGATTTCAGAGCAAGAGCTCGGAAACCGGCTCGGTTCACTGTCCGAGAGGGTGCCGCGCGTTGTCGTGACAGGCAATTGGGCCGCGCCCAAGAGGGCGCTCGAGATCCTCGATGCGAACCTCGAAAGTTACCGCGTGTTCATGTTGGGATGTCGCCATCCGATCTCGGACCGGCCGGGTGTCCGTTATGAGACCCCATTTGTCGGGGCGGGAATGCGGCACTCGTCCGCTCTCGACTACATACCAATGCGACTGTCCCTGGTACCCCGGCTCTTTGCGATCTCGCGCCAGCCTGACGTCGTCCTCATCCACACCTCCACGCCTAGGGACGGCAAGGTGTCGCTTGGCATTGAGGTCAACGTTCTGCCTGCCGCCTTGGAAGTCGCACGTGCGCGCGGCGCGCTAGTCGTCGCTCAGATCAACCCCCAGATGCCATACACCTTCGGCGAGGGCGAGATCCCGACTGACATGGTCGACATCGCCGTCGAAACGGACGAGGCCCTCGACACCACCGAGGGACACTCGTCTGATGGCCCAAAGCAACAGATCGGTGAGTACATAGCGCAGCTCGTACCGGACGGTGCGACTTTGCAGCTCGGGATAGGCGCCATCCCCGACGCAACCCTCGGACGGCTCGTACAACGTCGGGGCCTGCGTATCTGGTCGGAAATGATCAGCGACGGTGTTCTCGCCCTGGAGCGGTCGGGAGCACTCGACCCGGACCACCAGATCGTCACGTCGTTCATCGGCGGATCCGAAGAGCTCTACAAGTGGGTTGACGGCAACCCCAGGCTGCGAATGTTCCGGACCGAGACGACCAACGACCCCGCGATGATCGCGGTCAACCCGATGATGATCTCCATCAATGCGGCGGTCCAGATCGACCTGTTCGCCCAGGCGAACGCCAGCTACGTGGGCGGCCGCATCTTCTCCGGTTTCGGCGGCCAGACCGATTTCATAGTCGGGGCGTTGCACTCGGCCGGGGGCCAGGCCGTGATCGGTCTGCCATCGTGGCATGAGAAGTCGAAGACCTCTACTGTCGTGCCGCTCCTGGACATGCCCGTGACGTCGTTCCAACACTCGGTCGTCGTCACCGATCAGGGCTGCGCCCACGTCTTCGGGCGTAGCCAGCACGACCAGGCACGTCTCCTGATCGAAGAGGCGGCCGCTCCGCAGGCGCGCGACGAGCTCTGGGACGCCGCTGAGCGACTCGGCCTCGCCGATTGCAAGAGCGGGACCAAGCCGTCCGACGCTCTCTAGCGGTCCGTCGGCCAAGTGAGCTGGTGTGTTCCCGCCGCCCTGCCGACTCCGTGTCGCTCGCTCCGGGCCTTCGACACGGTGAGTGCACGTCGTCCTGGGGCGCACCTCGCGGGTGTGGCGAGGGCCTCGACGCTAGACATCTCAAGCACGCCCGAGGTCGCCCCTCGCGGCACTTCGGGGGCATACCCCACTTTGATGGCGACGTCGAACAGGGGCACCTGAACCTTCTGGGATCGCGATAGGGCGATGGATCCAGGGTGCTGAAGGTCGACGCAGAATTCATCGGGCTGCCGGAGCCTCTCGTCGAGGCCGAGAACGGTCACGTCGCGCAAGCCCACCAGCAGCTCGCACGTGCGCGTAGCGTCGGTTTTACGACGCTCAAGCGGTCGGTTGGTCGCGAAGGGCATCGGCCAGTTCATGGCGTCCGGAGATCCCGAGCTTCTCGTAGACGTGCTGGAGGTGACTCTCGACGGTCCGTACCGAAAGGTACATATCGCTAGCGATCTGCTTGTTGGTGCGACCCGAAGCGGCCTGCACGGCGGCGTCGAACTCTCCAGGTGTGAGGCGCGCACGCGCCGTGATCGTGCGGACCGGAGGCGTCGTTGCCCCTTCGCAGCGGGCGAGGAGTCGCGCCGCTTTCTGCTCGGCAGCGGCAGCCTTGCGAGCTTGGCTGTCTCGTCTGAGAATGACGGCGGCCTCGGCACTCGCTTCGGCGGCATACAGGATCGCACCGATCTCCTCGAAGTCTCGGGACACCTCCTCGAGTGCTTTGCTGTCTCGGGCGGCGACGCCGTTCGCGTAGCCGGCACGGGCCCACACAAAAGGACCGTCGACTTGCTTGGCGAGATCGGTGAGACGGGCGGCCACCTGGCGGGCGTGGCCGAAGCGGGCAAGGCTGTGGAGCGCGTACGTGGCGCCAATGAGATCGCCGACCGTTTCGCCGAGGTCGGCCGCGGCTTCGAGGTGATGACGGGCGGCGGGGAGGTCGCCGGCGGCTGCTGCCGTCCAGGCGCGGGCCCGGAGGAGGTCGGACTCGTTGAGCAGAATCGTGGGGAGCCCAAGCGCGTCGTGCGCGGCGAGGGTTTCGACGGCGCGGTCGACCTTTCCGCTCAGCGCGAGTGCCTGCACGGCGACTATGTATGGCCACCTGGCGCGGAACGTCCGCTCGAGTTGCATGTAGAGCGTGTAGGACTCATTGGCCCGGCGAAAAGCACTCAGGGGGCGGCCCTGTTTGATGTGCAAGACGCCGAACCCATGGGCGACGTGGGCTCTCGCTTCCGCTGCCGGTTGATCGGCGACCAGGTCGTAGGCGCGAACCAGGAGATCTTCTGCCTCGCCGAGGCGCCCCGCGTGAATGAGTGCGGCGACAAAGTTGTCGAACATGATCCACTGGTCCCACGACTCGTCGGTCGCTGGCAGCGCGCCGCTGTCCGCCAATGGCCTGAGCAGCTCTATGGCTTGTTCGAGGCGACCGACCCGGACCAGGCCGTAGGACGCCGCCACATGAGCGACGCTGAGCCGTCCTGAGCTAGGACGCTGGAGCAGGTTCGATGCTGCCTCCACCGCGGCGCGCGGCTCGCCGCTGAAGCTCGTGGCGAAAAAGCGTCTGGACAAGAGCTCGTCCAGCGGCCCGCTCGGCGTCGCTCGCTACTTGGGTGGCCAGGGCGGCCAGCTCGTGCTCGGCCTCGTCGGGCCGGCCCTGGAAATGGGCGGTCTCGGCGGCAAGGAACCGCGCCTCGAAGCCACCGCCTTCGCTCACGGCCGCCCGGGCCAGGCGTTCGGCGAGGGGGTAGTCGTGGCGGGCCTGGGCGGCGACAGCCCCGGCAAGGAGGAGCTCCGCGCTGCCGCCACCGCCGATGAGGCGCCACGACGCGAGCAGCAAGGTGTCCTCTCGGCGTCGGCCCCCGAGCGCCTCGACCACTTCGGCCCGAGACCTGGCATGGGCCCGTTGGCGAAGCGCTGTGATCCCGACCCGCACGACGTCTCCATAGATGGGGTGGCCCAGCCACACCTGGACCCGGCGGCCCTCGATGCGGCTGGAGATCAGCCCCTTTTTCTCGAGGGTCTCGACCGAGGCAGGATCGGTCAGTTGGGTCAGTGTCGCTTGGCCGAGCGGCTCGCCGAGAGTGAGCAGCTCCAGCACGGTCCGCTCGGGGACGGTGAGATCGCCCAGGCGTTGTGCCGCCAGCTCGCCCAGGCGCGCCGTCGGACGAAGCGCCCCTCTAAGGCGCCAGATGCCGCCGTCATCGATGAGCGTGCCGGACTCGAGCGCCCCGGTCACCAGCTCGCGAAGGAACATCGGGTTGCCGCGCGAGCGCCCGGTGAGCTGGCGCATCGCCGCCGCGTCCACCGGCCCCCCGAGCACGGTGGGCAGGAGCTCCTCGATCACCGCGTCCTGCAAGACACCCACCTCGACGCGTTCGGCCGGGCCGTCCTTCCAGAGATCGACGACCGCGTCGGGGGCGAGCTCGTCGGAGCGCACGGTGGCGAGCACCGTGGCCGCCTGGGTAAGGGCCAGTTGGTGGAACAGAGTGGCCGAGCCGTTGTCCAAGAGATGGGCGTCATCGACGAACACCACCAGCCGACGCCCTTTGGCCCCCTCGGCCAGGGCACGGGCGTAGCGTCTCAGCAACGCGCCGTGGTCCTCGTGCCTTGTGTCCTCACCGTCCGCGTCGGGGGGCAGCATCGGCGCGAAAGCCCCGAAGGGCAACCCCCGCGCGGCATGGGTGGCGGCCGTGCGGGCGAGCGACATCCCCCGGTCTTCTGCCAGCTGCAGGCACGCCACGGCGAGCGTCGTCTTGCCTACTCCGGCCGCGCCTGTGATCACCGCCCCGCGCTTTTCCAAAACGGCGGCGCTTAACTGAGACAGCTCTTTGCTCCGGCCCAGAATCGGCCAA
>JBEKBX010000004.1:0-202336 GCA_050015175.1 Acidimicrobiales bacterium
CCACCGTTACCGGCGGCGCATGTCGGGGCGGGGACAGGCGTGTAGGTACTTGCCTGAGCTATGCCACCATCGGTCCTCCTTCGACATAGCCACTCATGACGTGCGCCTTCGTGTCGCACATCCCACGAATATCCCGCGGACGCCGCCGTTCAGGGTGGTTCGGCAACGCGCGAATAACGCGATCCTGTCATAAAACGCCGATCTAGTTCACCGAAGTTCAGTTCAGGAACCTTCTGAAGCTGACAATGAAGCAGGCGATCGCGGTCCGCTGTTCTGTGGCGTGCCGGTAACGCATTGTGCCCGCCGGGCTCTTGTGCCCTGCCGGCGCGTCAGTTCGGCCAGACTCGCGCCAGTAGCAGCCGACCAGGTGAGTCCCGCGTGCCGCAGGTCGCGATTATGCCGACATTCGCGTTATGCCGACCCCGACACGATCTTCCTGGAAAAGAAACGCAAACGGTCTGAAGCTGTCGGCATAATCCCAGCGTCTCAATCAAGGGGAGAAGGGCATCAGGGCGGTTTCCGAACTGCACGGAACAAGCGGCACGTCCTTCATTCGATCGCTCTCTTCCAGTTGTAAACGTCTGGTCGGTAACCGGTGGCGAACGGAGCCAACGGCTCCGTCATAGAAACATCCTCCTCCTGCTCAACGACACGACGGTTATCGCTAGCATCA
This sequence comes from Acidimicrobiales bacterium, assembly GCA_050015175.1. Taxonomy (GTDB): domain Bacteria; phylum Actinomycetota; class Acidimicrobiia; order Acidimicrobiales; family Bog-793; genus Fen-455. The sequence goes on from JBEKBX010000004.1 coordinate 674, forward strand.
TTATGCCTACAACTTCAGGGCGTTCATCCCCGATGAACAGGGGCTTATGGGAAAGGTCGGCATAACGCGAATGTTGGCATAATCGTGAAGGTGGAGATCGGGACGGCCTACAGCCCGCCGAGCCTTATCCCAAGCGAGTCCTAGCGCGCGGTCACAACCAGCGGGTCAGGGACATCGAAGCTTGATCCGTCCATGGCGCGCCTTCCTTCAGATCGAGTTGCACCCGTTCAACAGAGTGCGCTCACCAGCACTCCGTTCCAGCGTGGCGTACTATGCGCTTGTAGTTATGGCGTCGCTCGAGGAGGCGAGGCCCGTGACGATCACAGGCGCCCCATCCGCGGTAACTAGCGGCAAAAGTACCAACCGACTAACAAATCGTATTCAGCCATGACATTGAACGATGCCTTAACACTAGTGATCGCTGCGGCCGCCGTGGTTGCGTCAGGATTGGCGATCTGGATCAGCAGAGGAGTCGACAAACGAGCCGCGCGAAGCGCGCTGACGGAACTGACGGTCCGAGTGAACGATGCTGAGTTAACCTTCACACAAGGCCCCCAAGACCAGAATAGATTTCTGGGAGACCAGAAGCATTATCTGGACAGTCTCAAACTGGAAGTACTGATCCGCCAAGCCGACGAGTTGAAGAAACGTCTTGGGCGCGGATTCCCGGAATGGGTTGGCATCACACTGGCACAGGCACTCGAGGCGCTGGCGCTCTACTGGTGGGCTGATGCGTATTGGGAAACAGCCGCCAAGACCAAAGATCCGTACTTCCGGGCTTGGACGATCAGCATCTGGGCTCTTGCGCTCTGGAGTCGAGGCGACCGGGTGCGAGCATGGGACATGACGATTCAGTCCCTAGAGGGACTCAACAAGAAAGACGCAAACACCTACTACCAGCGAGGGGACATCTGCATAACATTTGCCAAGTATGTGGAGAATGACCCGCTGGATGAGGATCATCCGGCAAGTTATTGGTTCGACCAAGCCGAGAAAGAGTTCAGCCAGATTCCCGAATCTGATCGGCGACGCGAATGGAATGTGGACAGAGTCAAGGAGCTGCGGAAGCCTGCTGAGTCTCAGAATTGAAGACTCGCTCGCGCCTGTGGCGAGTAATCCTGACGAGTTCGCGCCCGGTGTGCAGACGGCGCTTGGCGCATGAAACATAACCCAACGAGCCAACGTGTCGTCACAGACTCAGTATTAGGTGCCGAATTCCGTAACTCGCGACCCTCGTCATGAAGTTTTTGCCCCTAGATCTGCGAACCGCTCACGAAAGACTGCGATCCGCCTCTGCCTGGTTGCCTCCTTAGCCGCTTGCCTATCCGGCCACCGTTGTCGTCTTTGGTCGACGCTGCACTTTGTACCCCGACTTTCGTACCAGGGCGATGCCGACTGTCTGGGCAAGTCTTCGATTCAGTTCGGTCGCGTCCACGTCGAGCCGTTCCGCGAGGGTCGTGGCTATTCGGGCAAGCTCTCGTCGGCGAGAGGCCACTCGTATGTCAGCAACATCATGCAAAATAGCCTACTCATAGGTAGGCTACTTATGATTCGTTTCTTAGTCGGGATTGAGGGTCGTTCGCGAGTCGTGCCAAGACGAAGCATGTCGGCCGCACCGTGGCACTTGCTCTCGAGTCCGGCGGCCTCGGAGTGTGCGTCCGTTTGTTGACAACGCTTATGTTGTGGATCACCCGCCCGTTTCGCCGGTCATGGGCTCTGGCGGGCGGCAGTGGCGTTTGTTGTCAAGATCTTCTTGGCGTATTGGTCGACAAAACCCGTGACGGCCTGCTGGCCGGAGCCGAACACCACGGCCAGCACCAGCATGGAGGCGACGGACTGGAGCCCGGTGGAGACCATGCCACTGCCGACGATCATCACCCCGACAACGGCGGTGAGCGCGCCTAGGACCAGCTTGAGGAGGGTCTGCTGTAGCGGCACATTGAACGGGCTGCGGGTCCGGGGCGTTCGGGTCACGGCCGGGATAGCCGTAAGGAACCCACCCAAGCACCCGAGGGCCATGACCATGAGCAGCAGGGCCCAAGCAGGTACGTTCTCGACCCCCTTGGGGGCCGCGATCATCGTGGCGCTCGGGAGGCGCCACTGCAGCACCACCAAGACGCCGGCTAGGGCCACGAGCATCAGGGTGATCCTCAGGATCCGGTTACGGAGTGCTCGCGCTTCCTTGTGCTGCTGGTCACTCTCGACGTTGGCGGCCCGCAAAACCGCACCGGCGGTCGCGCGAACGTCGTCCCCCGCGCTACCCGCGTTGACCAGCTCGTCGAGCTTGGTCGCGTTCTTGTCGTCATGGGGGACGAAGTGCCGGGCTTGGGCCAGGCTGGCCCGGGCCTCCGCCTGCAGTGCCGAGGGCTCCGTCGTGTGCTCGGTGATCTGAGCTTCCGCCTCGTGGAGGTTGGACCACGCCAGCTCCACCTCGCTCCCGCGTCACCAACCAGACGGTGAAGAGCGTTTCTTTCCCGCCGTCCACGCCTGTTGCAACAGCCGGATCACCCCATCACTTTTCGTGTCCGTGTCGGCGGCCCGGTGCTCCAGTTGCTCTACTCGCTCGCGGATCTCCTCCTGCCACGGCGCCAGGTGTTTCTTCAAGTCACTGTCTTTGACAATGGTCATAACATCCTCCGTAAAACGTGGCGCGCCCTCGACTGCTCCGCGGTTGGCGAGCTTGCCTCCGGGGGACCCAGTTCGTCTGGGCCAAAGAAACGCCGCTCAGCATACCCCCATGATTTCCTTGCGCCTGAGCCTCTAGCAGCCTTGTCCGGGGCCGTGAGCGCGCCGCCCGCTAGGAGGGCTATCAGGGGCCCAGACCAGCGGTCACCAATCGTCGTGGCGTGTCTTCAGCGACTTCAGCACTGTTCAAACCACCGATCGTTCAGTGTGCCAGTTGAGCGGCAAGCTGGCGAGCCTTCTGGACCGTGCGAGGAACGCCTCCGACCGCCGACATCTCTATGAGGAACTTTGTGGCAGCTCGCACGCCGCTCAAGAAAAGTTGGTCCTTTTGCTCAGACGTTAATTCGAACTGGGTGGCGCTCAGACCCATGTTGTTGACAAAGATGGTGCGAGCCGCCGTCGTCTGTTCAACGTGGTAGCGGTCCCATTCGTTCATCATCGTCTGGAGACAGCGCCATGCCTCCCGGGAGGTGTCGTGGCAGGCAACGTCCTTCGGCATTTCGGTGCCAAGCGCGGACAGCTTGATGCCGATGGTCGGCCACCGCGGTGCCAGACCATCGATGCGATCAAAGGCGTCGATCGGGAAGTTCGCAAGCATGCCACCGTCGACCCAGGTCACAGATCCGCCGGGGTAATGCTGGGGTATCGAGGTACCCCCAGGCCCGGGAATCTCCACGTCGACGGGGTTTGACTGAACAGTCACGGGCTCGAAGAAGAACGGGATCGACATTGACGCACGCACGGCTCGCACAACCTGCTCGTCGTCCCTGCTGAGTCCGTAGTAGTTGAAATCCCACGGCAACCGAGCCAACTCGGCCCGGGTGATGTCGGAAGCGTGAACGACCACTCGGTATTGTCGCTCAGGAGGAAGACTCATGCCAGGGTCGTCTTCGGTGCGGGGGTCATCGGCAGGAAGGATCTTGAGATCCGCGAAAGTCCTCACACCAAGATCATCAGTGAGGATTGGCTCCAGCCACTCGGCAAGGTAGTCACCCGAGTAAATGCCCATTCTCCGCATGAGTGCCGACGTGTCAACGATGCCCTTTCCGATTGCACCAATGTCCTGGATCCAGTGAGCTACGCGGCCCGTCTGCATGAACCTATCGAACTTGAGACCGTCCATGTACGTCTTAAGTGAGGTCATATCCTTGCCTGCTTTGGCGATTGAGGCGATAAGGACCGCGGCTATTGCTCCCGCACTCGTTCCCGCCACGCGGCGAAACGTGTAACCAGCCTCGCTCAGCACGAGTACCGCGCCAACCAGGCCAATACCTTTGACACCCCCGCCCTCGAGGACGAGGTCGGCGACTAGCTCCCCTTTCCAGGAGTCGTCCTTTCGTAGCTGTGCTACCGCCGTGTCGAAGTCCGCTTGAAGAGGCTCCGACCGTTGATATCCCAACGGGTTTCCCTTGTCGATGAAAACATCGGGTGCATCCACGGGTTGAGTCGCCTGAGTCATTGTTTCCCTCCTTGCCGAGACAGGCTCACCGCGAGCAGCGGGCTGAGCCCGCTCGCGGTCGGGCCTAGACTCGCTTCGGCTCCCGGCGAGTGGGTGACCTTCTTCATCGATCCTTCGGGCTGCCTTCGCCCATCGCCGGGAGCGGTTGCCGTCTATGTCGTAATGGTGCCCCAAATCTGCGCGAGTTGCTCGTCCGGCTCTGTGGTCGCAAGCTCGCACCTTGCTGCAAGCCGTTCCATCGTCACCTGTGCCCCGGATGCGGTATCGCCCTGATCTACGATCCCGGCGGGGACCCGCTCGGCGAGTGAACAGGTGACGATTCTGTGAGTGATGAAACGGAGCTTCTGGACAAGATGCCAGAACGGTTGGCGCCGCACCGCGCCGAGCGTTAAGCGAGATCGCTCATCCGGACTCATCATCGGGAGTCCTCCGCGGCTCGAAGGAAGTCTCTGACTTCGCGAGGCAGGTACTCCAAAAAAGAGGTTCGGGAGTTGTTCGACAACCCCATCGCCGGAGCTCACGGCTCTTGGTCCGAGACGGGTGACCGCGCGGGTGATTCATCCCGTTCCTTGTTCCTCATGAGCGGACCCGTGCCGACATTGATCGCATGGCCTTCCGCACGGGCGCACCGCGATCGCGTGACGGGCAGGTCGCACTCGCGGTCGTTTGCGCCGCTCGTCAACGCTCCTCCACTGGCGTCGCTGGACGACGGCGTCCGACCGGAGACCGGCCTGAACCTCAACGCGTTGCCGTGTGGTTCAGGATTTCCGGTGCCAGCGAGTGATGACCGTCGGGACGAGCCAGGCGATCGTGCCTCGGGACACGAGCCTGCCCAATCAATCCCCCAAGATCGGTTCTAGCGACCTAGACGAAGGGCAGCAGGCGTCAAGTACGGCAGCCACCCTGAAGGAACAAATCGAGGTCCGCGATCGATGCGAAGGTCCGCGATTTTGTCTGGTTGCCGGCATGTTCGGACTTTTGAGCATGATCTTCCTGGTTTGGATGGTGGTCCTGGGCGGGTACCGCATCACAAAGGTCATGGACAATGTCGTGCAGCTTCTGGCGGGTCTTGTGGCGATGGCAATGTGCGCCACAGCAGCTCGACGCCACCGGCAGCGCTGGACAGGCTGGGCTCTCTTGTCGGTCGCGCTCTTCCTTTCCGCGTGCGGCGACGGAGTCTGGGGCTACTACGCGATCCTGCGCGGTGAGCTGGTCAGCGCTTCTCTGGCGGGTACTGTGTGCATCGCTTCGGTCGTGCCTCTCGCGGTCGTCGCGGTATTGACGCTCCCGGGAGCATCGAGCGCCGGGGAACCGCGTCTGCGCGGACTGCTCGACAGCGTGCTGATCGGGACCGGGATGTTCTTCCTCGGTTGGACACTGGTGCTCGGCCCGATTTACCAGCACCAATCTGGCGCACTCAGCGTTGAGATCTTCAATCTGGCCTATCCCTCGGGCAACATAGTGATCGCCTCGTTGGCGATCATCTTGGCTACGCGAGCCGGCGGCCGAAACAGAGTGACCTTGGGCCTGGTCTCAGCGGGGCTGATGTCGTGTGCAGTGGCCGACACCTCGTTCTCGTATCTCATGGCCGTGCACGGTTACGGCATTGGTAACGTGACTGACACCGGGTGGGTGCTCGGCTACTTCCTGATCGCGCTCGGCGCACTGTACGCGTGGAACCACCCGCTGGTATCCGACGACAATTCAGCACGGCCGACTGGTCTGACTCTCATTGGACCCAACCTCCCACTGGTCGGCGTCCTCGCAGCGGCCGCATGGCAGGTCGTTGTGCACCATTCGCTGGACCGGGTGTCCCAAATCAGTTTCGTCGCCGTCGTTTTGACGATGGCGGTCCGCCAACTCCTCGTCCTTCGCGATCACCTGGCCCTCAGTCGCCAACTCGAAAGCAAGGTTGAACAACGCACTGTTGAGCTACGTCACCAGGCGTTTCATGACGGCCTGACCGGTCTCGCCAACCGGGCGCTGTTCAACCAGTACCTGGACGACGCCATCCAGAGCCGAGATGGTAGCTGCACAGGGCTCGGTGTGCTTTTGATCGACCTCCACAATTTCAAGCACGTGAACGACCTTCATGGCCATTCAGTCGGAGACGAGCTTCTCCGTCTGGTTGCGGTGAGACTCCGGGCGATCTCGAGGGGCGCGGACCTCATCGCTCGGGTAGGAGGCGACGAGTTCGGGATGCTCCTGCAAGATCACGGTCCACAACTCGAGATCGAGCAGGTTGTGCGGCCGGTGATCGCCGCTCTGGCAAGGCCGTTCGCTATCGGTTCGACCAGCCTCGTGGTCGAAGCGGCTATGGGACTTGCCGCCGGTGGTCCGGAGGAGACGTGCGGGGACGATCTGTTGCGCGACGCCGGCTTGGCACTGGGCGCTGCCAAGGCAAATGGTGGCCACTGTTGTGAGGTGTACTCACCTTTGATGTACTCGTCGCTTCTCGAGGATCTGCGGACAGAAGCCGACATGCGGAGCGCTCTTGAACGTGATGAGTTCGTCGTGTACTACCAGCCGGTGGTGGACCTTTCAACGGTTACGATTCAGGGACTCGAGGCTCTCGTCCGTTGGGATCATCCCCAGCGAGGCTTTCTCGGCCCCGACAACTTCATTCCGGTGGCAGAAGCGACGGGGATCATCGGTGCCATCGGAACCTGGGTACTCCGGCAGGCCTGTCGTGACATCGCGGCGATGGCCCGTGTCAATCCGTTGCTATGGATAAGCGTGAATCTGTCGGCTCTCCAGCTCGAGGACGAGAACCTCGTGGCCACGATCTCGGAGTCCCTCCAACAATCGGGGCTTGACGCGCACCGACTGACGCTCGAAGTCACCGAGACCGTGATCATGAACGATGTCCCTCGATCGATCCAAGTTCTGACAGCCTTGCGCAAGCTGGGCGTGAAAATAGCGATCGACGACTTCGGCACGGGCTACTCGTCACTTGGTGCCTTGCGATATCTACCCGTCGACACACTGAAGATCGACAGGTCCTTCGTGAAAGATCTGGCCCGCGACAAGGCATCCGCGGACCTTACTCGCCGTACGTTGCAGCTGGCGGCCGACTTTCGGCTTCACACCGTGGCCGAGGGCGTAGAGGAAGTGGAGCAGCTGGAGATTCTTCGCGAGTTCGGCTGCGAGGCCGTGCAGGGATTCCTTTTCGCCAAACCTCAGCCGGTTGCCGAAATCATCAACCTGCTCACCAAGGGCCTGCAACCGCCCGAACCGGCGTCAATTCTCGGAACGACCGACGGCCCACGGTCTGGTTATGAGATTCGTCGAAGGAACTCGAACGGCACGCCGGGATCAGAGTTCCGCCACCCTGGCCCGAGAGGTGTCGGCGAGCCCGCCTCGGTCGTTGTCCGCTAGTCCGGAAACGCTCGTGCACGCGAGCCTTGAGAAGTCGGAGACGAGTGGCGTTCTCGTGTTGTCGGTTCGAGGCGTCATCGGGCGTGGCTCCTCGTGAACGCGGCGCTGAACGTTGTTGGTGTGGTCGGTTCGTCCTCCGCGTCGGGCTCGGTGACCCGTGACAATCCCGCCGGGTCACGCCAGGGTTTCATGTCGTCGTCGGCTGCGATCGCCGCGACGCTCCATCGATCATGGTTGTCCGGCCGCGTGGACAACCAGCTGACCGACATTCCTTGCTAAAGCCCCTCTAGTTCGAAGCTCGGATGGCCGCTCTTCCGAGCTGAGAACGTGGCAGCCAACTCGGCTGGCGAACGTGGCAGCCAACTCGGCTGGCAGCCACTAGACCAAGGAAGGTCCAAGGCTTCGCGCCTCGTGAGCCACTCGTCGCGCTTCCTGAATCGGGACCGGCGTTCGTGCGGCCGGAGTGGAGGCGTCCAGCACGATGCGGGCTGCGGTCTCGGGACTCGTTCGCCACCCCGCGTGAGCAACGATTGGGCGGGCACCGGTCCTCGTGCACACCCAGTAGGCGACGCACCGACCATCCACGGCCAGCGGTGCCACGGATCCGCGCTGCAATTCGGGCTGGCCGCCGACGGCGAGGAGTGGCCGCCGGGTCACACCCACTGTCGGAAGGTCGACGACGGCACCCAGGTGCACGGCCAGACCGGCACCGCGAGGATGGTCGAGCCCGCTCGCGTCGAGCAGCAGGACTTCAGGGCGCACGACAAGTGTTGCCAGCGCGGAGGCCAGGATTGCTCCCTCTCTGCGGGCCAACAGCCCGGGCAGGTAGGAGGAGGGAGCAACTGACACCACGATGCTCTGGGCGAGGACGTCGTCGGCTTGCCTGGGGCGGCCAGGTGTCACAACCCCCCTGAGATGCTGGTCGGTCTTGCGGGTGCCCCGACCGATCACATCTCCCCGCCACGCGATCGCGGCTGCCCAGGCCCGGTCACCGGGCTTGCCCGGACCCGTGCTTGCGCGGGCGTACGCGACGAAACATCCGCCGAGAATGGGCCGTTCGCCTGACGGAAGCCAGGGGTCGGCGGCCAACACGCTCGCCGCCGCAGCGGCGAGCCGGCCCTGGAGCTCTACGAGCTCCCCGTCGCTGTCCGGCCATCCCCATGACTCGGCTGGCACTGCACGATTCTGGCTGACGCGCACGGTCGACCGGGCTTCGCGGCGTCACCGATGGCTACCCTGGTGTCGTGAAGGGTGACCGCGTGGAGGTCCTCGTCGACGTAGGGGCCGGGGTCGAGCGCTTCGAGATCGAGGCGACGCGGGCCGGCAGGCGTGTCGAGGTGGGCAATGCCCGAGGAGTAGTCGAGGTCACGGAGGTCACACGTTCTGGGACGCCCGTCCGTACGGCCCGGTTCATGGCTGCCAAAGTCGTTGCCGTCGTGGAACATCCTGCCCGTGATCGCGAGGTTCCTGCCCCAGTTCCAACCCAGATTGCCGGCCAAGGAGTCGAAGCTCAATGACGGACGCTGCACCATCGCCACTGATCGTCGTCGGTGTTGACGGTTCGCCCCAAGCCGCATCCGCGCTCGCCGTGGCGATCGAAGAGGCACGTCTTCGTCGGGCTGTCTTGCACGTCACCTACGCCTATCCCGCCATGGGGGCCCCGCTGACGGGATCCACCGCCAAGGAGTACTACGGAGAGACCGAGCACGACGCGAGGGGGGTTCTCGAACGGGCCGCGGCTGTGGCGCCGTCGACCGAAGGTCTCGAGATCGAATGGCTCGCCGTCCCGGGGAACCCGTCAGAGGTGCTCATCGAGGCCAGCCGAGGAGCGAGCTTGCTGGTGGTCGGCTCGAGGGGACTGGGTGGGTTCATGGGGTTGCTGATGGGCTCGGTGTCGAACCAGTGCGTGCATCATGCGCATTGCCCGGTGCTCGTCGTCCGTAGGGAGCACTGAGCCGGGCTCCTGTGCCGCCTGGGCAGGTGCGGATGAGTCTGGCGCAAAGCCCCGCGGCATGGCCGTGTCCGAGCGCGCCCCCGCGTAGCAACTCCCGCACTGCCTCGGTCTATAGCGAGCTTGCCTGCTTGGCGAGGTAGTCCTCGCTTACGAGGGTCGCCGAGTCCCGGCTGAGCGTCTCGCCCCGGAAGAATGCCGGCCGGAAGGCTTGCATCAAGAACATGAGGATGATGCCGAGCACCAGCATCCCGACGTCGAGGATGAAGACTCCCCCTATTTGGCGGCCGAAGATGCCCCAGTGCGTGTAGCTGTTCACCGGCTGCCAGTAGTACCAGAAGGACCATCCAAGGATGAAGAACAGTATGACGCCGCCGAGTGTCGGAAAGACCCCCTGCATGAAGAAGCTGCGGACGCTGCTCGTGAGGTTCCGGCGGTAGTACCAAGCGCAAGAGAATCCGGTGAGCCCGTAGTAGAAGGCGATCATCACTCCGAGCGAGTCGACCGAGTCCTTGATGACCTGTCCCGCCGAGAGGTAGTTCATGACGGCGTAGAGCGCGATCGACACCGCTCCCATGACCACCGTCGAGACCGTCGGTGTGAGATGGCGCTTGTGTACCCTCTCGAACGATCGCGGAATCGACCTGTAGACGGCCATCGACAGGGTGGTGCGCGCGGTCGGCAGGATGGTGGTCTGCGTCGAGGCCGCCGCCGACGACAGCACCATCAGCAACAACAAATGGTCCAGTATCGATGCCACCGTCGAATGTCCGAAGATGGCCGGACCGAGGATGGAGAGAACGTCACCCACGTTGTTGGGGTTCCCGAGCCCGATGCCGGTCGAACCGATCCCGGCGAAGGACTGGACGGCGAGGATGACGAGCGCGTAAGTGCCGAGCAGGACGAACGTCGAGAGGACGGCGGCCTTCCCGGGAACGGTCTCGGCGTCGGCGGTCTCCTCGTTGCAGCTGACTGCGGTGTCCCATCCCCAGTAGATGAAGAGCATGTCCGCGAGCCCGACTACGAAGTCGCTGAAGTGCTTGACCGCGAAGGGGTTGAACCACGAGCCAGTGGGAACGATGTGCCCGATCGGCGCGCTGCCGTTGCCGACCCGGACGAGCGCCCATATCGACATGATGGTCAGCATGGTGAGCTCGATGCCGAGCAACGCCTTTTGGAAGTTGGCGGAGATCTCGATGCCCACGTAGCAGATCCACGTCATCGCGACGAGCCATAGCACGCCCACGAGCAGCACCCAGCCGCTCGTCGGGTTGTTGCCGATGCCCTTCGCGTTGAACAGTTCGAAGACGTACTGACCGGCGATCTGGGCGAGGCTCGCCATCACGAGGATGTCCGCCGCTATGAGGCCCCAGCCGCCCATCCAACCCACGCGGGGGGTGAACGCCCTCGTCGCCCAGGTGAAGATCGTCCCGCAGTCCGGGTCGGCCCTGTTCATCTCCTGGTAGCCGACCGAGATGAAGTACATCGGTATGAAGGCGAGGACCGTGACGATCGGCGCCTGCAGCCCGATCGCAACGACTACGAAGCCGAGCGTGGCGGCCAGGCTGTATGCCGGGGCAGTCGAGGCGACACCTATGACCACGCTCGAGATGAGGCTGAGTGCGCCGCTCTTGAGTCCCTTTGCGGGCGCCTGACCAGCGGGCTCTACGACGATCGAAGCCACTTCGCTCCCCCTTGCGACGTGAGACCGCGCTCCCTGTGCGATGCGAGTGTCCCCACTCACCTCACGGTTCAAATGTGGATTCCGGACACGCTAGCGCCCCGGTACCGAGTGACTGCACTCTCGCACAGCAGAACCGGCAAATCGGTTCTCGGGTGCCGTGAGCAGCCGCGGGGCGGACCGTTCACGGTCGTGGGGCCGTGCATAACTCCGTCCCCTCATCGATGGGGCATGCGTTGCCGCGAGGGACCCAGACCGGAATGTTGCGTACGCAACGATTGTTTACCCGGTTAGTCAGCAAATCCCCATCGATCTGAAAGAGGCGGCGATGCCGGCAGTGACAGTTGAGAACGTCTTGACGTTGCCGCGGGTCCCTGTGCCTGATCCGGTCGCTTCACGCGAACGGCCCGTGAAGTCGGTCACGACTGCACCCTCGGGATTGGAAGGCGAGGGTTTCCCCGTCCGCCGCGCCTTCGCCGGTGTGAGCCTCACCGATCTCGACCCCTTCGTCCACATGGACCAGATGGGGGAGGTCGACTACGCGCCGGGAGAGCCGAAGGGGACTCCCTGGCACCCGCACCGGGGTTTCGAGACGGTCACGTACATCATCGACGGCACCTTCGTCCACCAGGACTCGAATGGTGGCGGCGGACGGATCACCAACGGGGACACCCAGTGGATGACCGCCGGTGCCGGGATACTTCACATCGAGGCCCCGCCGGAGGAGCTGGTGGTGAGTGGCGGCCTGTTCCACGGGATCCAGCTGTGGGTCAACCTTCCGCGGGCCAACAAGTGGAACCCACCCCGCTACCAGGACATCCGGGGGCGCGAGTCCACGCTGCTCACGACGACCGACGGCGGCGCGCTGCTGCGGCTGATCGCGGGTGACCTCGGAGGTCAGGTGGGTCCCGGCTCGACGTTCACCCCGATGACCATGGTGCACGCCACCATCAGCCCGGGTGCCCGCGTCCAGCTGCCCTGGCGGTCCGATTTCAACGCCCTTGCCTATGTCCTGGCAGGGAATGGCAGCGTCGGTGCCGAACGCCGGCCGGTCCACTTGGGTCAACTCGCCGTCTTCGGACCCGGAGACGCGCTGACTCTGACCGCGGATGCGACCCAGGGCGCCGGATCGAACTTCGAAGTGCTGCTGCTCGGGGGCCAACCGATCGGCGAGCCCGTCGTGCACTACGGACCGTTCGTGATGAACACCAAGGCCGAGATCGTCCAGGCGATGGAGGACTACCAGGCCGGCCGGCTCGGGACCGTGTCCGCCCAGGTCCTGCCGCACCGCCACGCCGGCGACGTCGAGCTGTCGACACCGGCCGACAAGCCCTGAGCCTGCGACCGGGTTCCCGCGAACTCAGGCGCAGGACATCGCCCGAGAGGCGGTGACTGTCACAGAGATCCCTGGCGAATCGTTCCGGTTGGGCTCATGAGCCGGTGATCGCCAGCGGTTCCAGGCGCTCGCCGTAGGCGATGCGCTCCAGCGCGGGGACCTCGACGCCAGTGGGCGTGCCGTTGGCGCGAAGGGTCCCCATGGTGGTGATGGTGGTCACCAAGACGCCCAGGCCTACCCACTGAGACGGCGACAGGGTGGCGCCGAAGGCCAGGTAGTCGAGAAAGAGCGCCGTGAAGGGGAACGCCAGCTCGCCGAGGGTGGCCGCGGCAGCTGGGGTGGCACGCAGGCCGCGGTAGTAGACGAGCAGGCTCAGGAGGCCCGGGACCAGCGCCAAAAGGACGAGGGCGAGCACGGCCTTGGCGTTCAGATGCGAGTAGGCGGAGCCGTCACCGGTGACCGCGAGCGCGACCAGTGCTGCGACCAGCCCTGTCGCCAGGCGCAACGCCGTCAGCTCGGAAAAAGGGAGCTTTGCCCCGAGGTGGCGGCCGAGCACGGTACCGAGTCCCCACAGGAACGCCGCCGACACCGCCAGCAGGGCGGGCGCCCAGCCGTCGACCCCGCCCAGCGACAACGGGTGGGCGAAGGCGACCAGGTACGAGCCCGCGAGCCCGCCCAGGAGGTACAGGCCGTAGCGGCGCTGGAGGTGTTCGCCGAGAAGCAGGCGCGCTCCGGTAACGGCAAAGAGGGGTTGGAGCTGTTGCAGCAGCACGGGCGTGTTGGGCCGGCCGTAGGTGAACGCGAAGGTGAACAGCAAAGTGGCGAGCGCCGAGGATCCGCACCCGAGCACGACGAGGGCCAGCCAGTCGCGCAGGTCGAACACCGCCAGGGCCCTGCGTATCCCCCTCCACACCAACGGGACGAGAAGGACAGTGGGCAAGGCTTGCTCGACGGCCACTATCGCCGGCGCCGGCATGTGCAGCGCAAGGCCCTGTCGCAGCACGGGATCGGTTCCCCACATCGCAGCTCCCATTGCCACCAGGGCGAAGCTGCCGCCTGTGGTGCGCCGCCAGAGGTTCCCGCCGGATGACCTCGCAGTCGGCTCCGTGAGGACGTCGCCGGTGGTCACCTCGTCAGTCTCGCATCCGACGGCTGGAAAGGTACAGGCCGCCTGAGACAAGGGGTCTTGCCGGCCCGGCGTGCTCGAAGCAGGCGGCTTGGGAGGCCAGGGCGCCGACGCCTCGCCCGGGCCCTGTTGGCGGCGCCCAGACCGCCCCGGCGGTCAGGCACGGACCCAAGGACGGTCCGACCTCCCGAGCACTCGGGTCGTCGCGGCGACGGTCACTATTACGACCAGCGCGATCACCAGAGGGAAGACGCTGTGGGCGTGAATGACCAGCAAGGCGCCGACGAGGCCACCGACCAGCATTGCGGCAACGGCAATCAACCGGCGCCCCGCCACGGATCCCTTTCCTCCTGCGAGCGCACTGTCGGCGGCGGTGCCGGTGATGGTCAAGGTCAGCACGGTCGTGGTCATGTCGGGCACAGCGAGCTTTCGCGCGGTCGCGTTCTGGATCCCCATGGCGAGCCCGAGGACCACGATCAACGCGTAGCGGAATCCCGCGGTCACCGCGTTTCCCGCCAGCGCGGCGAGCACCACCGAAGCCGCAAGGAGGACAGCCTGCATCGAGGCAGCAGCGGTGAGCAACCGGGCCCGGTTCTTCTCCAGCAGCGAGTGAACCTTCCCGCCGACGAGGGCACCGGACCAGAACGACGCCAGGGCCACCAACGACGCGCCAATCGAGAAGCCGGGCGCCCCGACGAGCGCAAATCCCAGGAACACGACGTTGCCGGTCATGTTGGCGACGAAGACGTGCCCGAGCGCCAGGTAGCTGAAGGCATCCACCAGCCCGGTGACAACTGTCAGGGCCACGAGCAGCGGCGGAAGCGGGCCGTGCCTGCTCTCGCGTTCTGGGACGAGCGTCCCGCGCACGTCCGCGAGAAAGGCGTTCATGGTGACACGGCGCCGTCGGCGTAGACGACCGACAGATCCTCGTCTCCCCGCCCATTGGTCACAGCGCGGTGCCACGACGCGATGAGGCTCTGAGTCAACGCCAGCTCGACTCCGGCCGACTTCGCGGCGGCCAGAGCCAGATCGGCGTCCTTGACGGCGTGTTTGAGCGCGAAGCTCGGCGTGAAGTCGCCGTCCAGCATGTCGCGGCCCTTGTCGTTGGCGTAAGGCGACCCGATCGGTGCCTCGAGGAGCTCGATGATCAGCTCCGGGTCGACGCCGAGAGCGCCGGCGAAGCGCAGCGTCTCCGCGATGGACTCGACCAGATCGACCAGCCAATTGTTGAGCACCAGCTTTGCCCTGCTGCCGGCACCGGCAGGTCCGAGCCAGACCGTCCGCCTGCCGAGGGCATCCAGCACGGGGGCAACGGTCCCTTGGGCTTCGACCGGGCCGCTTGCAAGCACGAGCAAGGTGCCGGCCTCGGCCGGGGCGATGCTGCCCGATACCGGGGCGTCGACGAAGGTCACGCCGTGCGAGCCGGCGAGTCCTGCGAGCTGGTCGGTCCAGTCGATCCCCACGGTACTCATCTGCAGCCAGACGGTGCCGGGCTCGGTGACGGCGAGGGGTCCTTCCGGGTCGCCCATCACGGAGTGCACGGCCGGGCCGTCGGACAGCATCGTGAGCAGGATGTCCGCACCGAGAGCCGTCTCTGCCGGCGAGGCTGTCCCAGTCGCCCCGGCATCGACCAATGGGCCGACCTTGGCGGGCGAACGGTCCCAAACCCTGACGGAGAGCCCGGCGGAGACAAGTCTCGTGGCCAACCGTCCTCCCATCTGGCCGAGGCCGAGGACGGCGACGGTGGGCGACGCGTTCTGCCCAGGCTCCCGTGTAGCCGTATCGCTGTTTGTCATGTATTCCCTTTCCTGCGAGCAGAAAGCCCACGACGACGGCGAGCGTGACATGACGAATTGCCGACGAGGGTAGCGAGATCACCGGGATCTCCGTCTCCGTCGGCGACGACCGGCAAAACGAACCAGTGGGCGGTTCCTCGAGAAGCTGATCGAGGTGATCGCCGCGCGACCGAAGGTCGGCCGCGCAACCTGAACCGAACAGGTCGAGTGGTCTGCCCACCGATTCGCAACGTGTTCTGCTCGTCGGTGACCACCGGCTCCCCACCGGTCGAGAGCCGCGTACCGCCCTGGTGGCTGGTTGGTCTCGTCCCTTGTCCAAGAGAGATCCGCTCGATCCCGTGCCGCAATGTCTCCTGCGGGTCGCTCTGAATGGGCGTCGGTGGCGCGGACTGCTCAGCGGAGGCTGTAGCCTCCGTCGATGACTAGTTCGGTTCCGCAGCAGTAGCTGGACTCGGTGCTCAAACTGCTCAGCGGAGGCTGTAGCCTCCGTCGATGACTAGTTCGGTTCCGCAGCAGTAGCTGGACTCGGTGCTCAAAAGGAAGGCCACCGCGCGCGCGATCTCGACAGGCTCTGCGAAGCGGCCGAGGACGACCCCCGCCTTCCACTGCTCGAACTGGTGAGGCTTCAAGCTGAGCAACGGTGTGTCGACGTAGCCGGGGGAGATGGTGTTCAGCCGGACTCCGCGCGGGCCCCACTCCACGGCGAGGGACTTCGTGAGGGCCGTGACCGCAGCCTTCGACGCGTTGTAGGCGCACTGGTGCTGCGGGAAGTTCACGACGCAGTTCCCCGACATCGAGGCGACGTTCACGATGCTCCCTCCACTGCTGTCCAGCAGTCGGCGACCGAAGGCTTGGCAGCTGAGGAACACGCCTCGCAGGTCCACCGCCAACACGGCTTCGAATTGCTCGATCGGCATCTCCTCGGCCGGCACGTCGTTCTCCACGATGCCGGCACAGCAGACGAGGTCGACGGGCCCAGAGGCGAGCTCATAGCACGAGGAGACCGCTTCGGCCACGCTCGAGCCCACTGTGACGTCGACCGGAAGGGAGCGCACGCCGGGGGGAGGCGCCGGGTCAGTCACGATGTCGAGGCCGAAGACGGTCAGCCCGCGTTCCGCCAGGTACCCACTCAAGACCCGTCCGATGCCCCCGCTTGCTCCGGTTACCGCCACGTGCTTGTTAAGGAACTCCATCTTGTGCTTCTTTCACTTGTCGTTCTCAGTGAATGCAGGCCGAATACAGCCATGAGCGCCGGTCGAATGAGGCGCACTTTGGTC
Organism: Acidimicrobiales bacterium; assembly: GCA_050015175.1. Taxonomy (GTDB): domain Bacteria; phylum Actinomycetota; class Acidimicrobiia; order Acidimicrobiales; family Bog-793; genus Fen-455. Next base: position 17,363 of record JBEKBX010000004.1, read on the forward strand.
GAGAAGTCACCTTGAGGACGGCACTGGGTCCAAAGGCCTGCAAGACTCGGTAAGAGTCGGGCTCTCACGCCGTGGGGTTGAGCGGGACCGGGCGCCGTGGGCTCTGAAGAGTCTGTCAGGAGGCAGCGGTGGCCGGTGTCAAAGTGGTGACCGACAACGTGAGCGACATCCCCGGTGACCTGCTTGCGCAATACGGCATCGAGGTCGTGCCGCTCGACGTACGACTCGGCACCGGAACTCCCGAGGAGCTGGGCGGCATCACGGCTGAAGAGTTCTGGCGCCGCGTGCGTGCCACGGGCGCCATGGCCGAGACGTCGGCGCCTTCTCCTGGTGCGTTCGCGCAAGCCTTTCTACGCGCTCGCGACGACGGTTTCGATGGCGTGTGCTGTGTGACCTTCTCGTCTGAACTGTCCTCGACTTACCAAGCGGCGTGCCTGGGAGCAAAGGAAGTTGAAGAAGATGTCGCGGTTCGCGTGATCGACTCGCGTTGGGGGACGATGGCCGAGGGGCTATTGGTGCTGGATGCGGCAGAAAGGGCGCGCGAGACACTCGACCTCGATGACCTATGTGACGCGGTGAGCGGGCAAATTGCGTCCCTTCGGGCATTCGGCGCCTTGGACACCCTCGAGTACCTGCGCCGAGGCGGCCGTATCGGCTCCGCACGGGCCTTCTTCGGGTCACTGTTCTCGATCAAACCGGTCATCACCATGAGAGACGGCGTCATCGAAGGCGAGTCGCGTCAACGGACGCGCTCCTCGTCGCTTCGCTACCTCGCGGACAAGGTCGCTGCCGCTCTCCCCATCCGGAAACTCGCAGTCGCCCACGCCGATGCAGGAGACATCGAGGCGTTCCTGACCATGCTGGCGCCCATCTTCCCTCCGGAAAAGACCATCAAGGCGTACATCGGGCCGGTGATCGGCACCCACCTCGGACCGGGGGCCGTCGCGGTGTGCTTCCAGAAGGCGTGAGCGGCCAACTTTCGCGCGCGCGGATCCTGAGCGTGCGGCACCGGCACAGCGTGCCGCGGCCACGAGGCGAACAGGTTCGTCCTTGCACACGCGGGTACGCTCGGAGTACGTCCTTCGATCCGCTCAGCCCCCTGCACCGAGACTTGGAGCTGCTCGCCGCTGACCCGGTGGGGGACCGGGCAGCTTTGACCGGAGCGTAGGCCATGGGGCTTCGGATCCGCCTCGTCGAGCCTCGCCCGGCAGGCCACAACGTCTACGACCGTCTCCTTCTGCCCCGTCTCGGTCTCCCGCTCATGGCCAAGATGCTCGCCGAGTCGGGCCACGACGTCCGCGTCTACTGCGAGACGCTCGCACCGGTCGACCTCGACGACCTTCTCGGCGCCGACCTCGTCGGGATCTCTTCGACGACGGCGACCGCGCCTGCCGCCTACCGTCTTGCCGACTTCGTCGGCACCGCCTCGGTGCCTGTCGTCCTCGGCGGCCCGCACGTGAGCTTCCGTGCCGACGAAGCGCTCGGTCATGCCCCCTACGTCGTGCGCGGCGAGGGCCAGCAGACGATCTGCGAGCTCGTCAGCTGTCTCGAGGAGGGACGACCGCTCGAAGACGTGCCGGGGCTCTCCTTCCGTACCGACGACGGGGAGCCCCGCCACAACCCTGCCCGGCCACGCTGCACTCAGGAGGAGTTCGAGCGGCTGCCGATCCCCGACCTGGGCGTCATAGAGGGCAGTGGACGGATGAACATGAAGCCGCTCATGACCCAGTGGGGCTGCCCCTTCGACTGCGAGTTCTGCTCGGTGGTCGCGATGTTCTCCCGGGCGGTGCGCCACCGGCGCATCGACCAGGTCCTTGCCGAGCTCGAGGGCCTCGGCGCCGAGCGGGTCTTCTTCTATGACGACAATTTCGTCGTCAACAAGGCCCGCACGACAGAGCTTCTCCGCTCCATGCGTGTCGCCGGCCTCACGCCGGCTTGGTCCGCGCAGGTCCGTGCCGATGCGGCCAGGTGTTCGCTCTCGCGTCCGGAGGTCGATCACGAGTTCCTCAGCCTCATGCGCCAGGCGGGATGCCAGATGGTGATGATCGGCATCGAGGCGATCACCGACGAGGGGCTGGCACAGATCGGCAAGCACCAGAGCGTCGCTGCGGTCGAGCAAGCAGTCGGCGCCTTCCATGACCACGACATCGCGGTGCACGGGATGTTCGTCGCCGGGCTCGACACCGACACCGCCGCCAGTGCCCCGGCCACGGCGGACTTCGCCCGGAGGCTGGGCATCGACACCTTCCAGCTGATGGTCGAGACCCCGTCGCCGGGCACCAAGCTGTGGGACCGGGTTACCTCCGAGGGCCGATTGCTGAGCGACGACTGGTCACTGTTCGACGGGCACTACGTCGTGACAGCCCCGGCTCAGATGACCGCCCTCGAGCTCCAGCTCGGTGTCCTCGAGGCGATGCGCCGCTTCTACTCCTGGCCGACGATCCTCGCCTCCGGGCTGGCGAGAATAGTCAGCCACCTGCCCGACCTGACCTCGGCGGCGCGTCCGGCTTTCCTCCTGCGCCTCCCGGCGATCGCCCGCCTCGCCTGGGCGCGGCGTTGGGAGGACATTTCGCCGTTGCTCGACACGGCCCTCCCGGCGCAGGTGCGGGCACGGGTCGGCACGGCGCTCTGGCTCCCGGCCGTTCGCTTTTACGCCCGCCGCCAGCTAGCCGCGTGGCGGGAGCAGGAGGCCTCGCGAGCGCACCTCGAGTTCCTCGCCTCGCTCCCTTGAGCTCCGAGTCCACAGGCCGGTCGCTCCGGCCGGCGGTGTGGGCCGCGCGTCCTGGCCCAGTCAGCCGGCAAGCGCAGTTTCGTAGCTTTGGAGCACGCGCCGGTCGATGGCCACCAGCAGTATCTGTTGCACCGAGGTCTCAAGGGAGCGGAGGGTGCCGACAGCTATCTGGGCAGCCAGCTCCACAGGGAAGCCGAAGGATCCGGTAGAGATGGCCGGGAACGCGATCGAGGTGATTCCGATCTGTTCGGCGACCTCCATGGACCGCCGATAGCAGGATGCAAGCACGTCGGCTTCCCCGTGGTCGCCTCCCCGCCAGACCGGTCCGACCGTGTGCACGATGAAGCGGGCGGGAAGCCGGAACCCCGGGGTGGCCTTGGCGTCTCCGGGGTCGCAACCGCCGAGTACCGCGCAGGCGGCGGAGAGAGCGTCTGAGCCGGCTGCGCGGTGGATGGCGCCGTCGACGCCGCCACCGCCCACGAGGGCGCTGTTCGCAGCGTTGACGACGGCGTCGACCTGGAGCGTGGTGATGTCTGCGAGCACCGCTCGGATCGTCGGTGGCGGCACAGCTCCCCTCATCTTCAGTTCCCGACATCTGCGACAGGATGCAGTGCCATCGAGTTTGCCTCGTCGAGCTGACCCTACTTTCTGCCATGCGTCTGCTCCAGTGAGGCAAGACCTCGTGACAGTAGGCCCGCCCTGCTTCCGCCGAGGACCCCGTGTTGGTCGCGCCGCTGGCTCGCATGGAGGATGATCGCCAGACGTCGATCGGGGTCGCCGGCCCATCAGTCTCGCCCGGGAGCGTCACACCGACCCCCTATCCTCTTGACGCGTCGTCGAGGACGTCCTCGTGCCGGGGGCTCCGTTCGACGAGGCGATCGAGGAGGACCAGAGACCATCAACAATCACGTGAGCCATTTGGAGCTGGACCGGGCAGCCGGTGTACTGCTGGGTTCTGCGGCTGGCGACGCCCTCGGGGCCGCGTACGAATTCGATCGGGTGGGCCCGGTCGACCCCGCCATGGTCGGTGGTGGCAACCTCGGCTGGGAGCCCGGCGAGTGGACCGACGACACCCAGATGGCGATCTGCGTCGCCGAGGAGGCAGCGAAGGGTTTGCTCGACCCGGCCGCCGTCGGTTCCCGTTTCCTGGACTGGTTCAAAGGCGGGCCCCGCGATGTCGGCAACCAGACCCGGGCAGTTCTGTCGGCGAGCCGTTCACCCGCAGTGCTCTCAGCCACGGCCGCCGCGTACTTCCAGGCCCACCCCGGCAGAGCTGCGGGCAACGGCAGCCTGATGCGCACCGGCCCGGTCGCACTCGCTGCGACCGGAAACGACACGAAGCTCGCAGGGCTGGCGAGGAGGGTGTCCGAGGTCACCCACGCCGATCCCTTGACCGGTGACGCCTGCGTTCTCTGGTGTGTGGGCATAGACCGCGCGATCCGCGAGGACCGCCTGGACGGCGTGCGGGACGGCTTGGCCCTTCTCCCCGAGGAAAGGCGCGACTTCTGGGTCGCCACGATCGATGAGGCGGCGAGGAGGCCGCCGTCGTCGTTCAACCCCAACGGGTACGTCGTGACGGCGTTCCAAGCGGCGCTGGCGTCGGTCTTGCAGACCCCTGTCCCTATCACCCAACCGTGTCGGCACCTCCAGGAGGCGTTGCGGACGGTGGTCCGTGTCGGGCACGACACGGACACCATCGCCGCCATCGCCGGTTCCTTGCTCGGTGCCCGCTGGGGCGCAACCGCCGTCCCGGCGACCTGGCAGGCGGTGCTGCACGGCTGGCCCTCCTACCGGGCGGCGGATCTCGTGAGGCTTGCCGTCCTCGCCGTGTCCGAAGGCGGGGACAACCCGACCACGCGATGGCCGTCGGCGGACGACCTCGGTGGCTATTACGGGGACGCGTTCCCAGCCGACCCCATCCACGAAGCGCTCGAGGACGACGACGGCGTCATCGTGGCGAACTGGAGTGGCGCCGCCGAGGTCGAGGTGGATGTCGCCGTGTCGCTGTGCCGGGTCGGTCGCCGACAGATCCACGCGCGGGAGCGCGTCGAGATCCGCTTGCTGGACGAGGATCCTCCCGAGGCCAACCCGAACCTCGAGTTCCTTTTCGCCGACCTGGCTGAGGCGATCAAGGCCTGGAGGGACGAGGGCAAGAAGGTTCTGGTCCATTGCGTGCAGGCCGAGCGGCGCACGCCCGCGGTCGCGGCTGCATACCTCGCGAGCCGCCTCGGCATCTCGGGCGACGAGGCGTTCGAACGGGTCCGGCGAGTCCTGCCCCGCGCCCGGGTGAACCCCGCCTTCCGCTCGGCCTTGGAGAGGCTCTGGCCCTAGGCGTCGTGGGTGGTCGCAGCGGTTGAGAGCGCGTCCGGGCAGTAGCTTTTGGTGGTGCGCGTAGGCGAAATCGACCTGGTCCCGCTCAACGACGGCATCTGCAAGATGCCGCAGGAGTTCTACATCGGGCTGGACTTTGATGCTCACAAGGAGCTGCTGGCCGATGACGGCCGGGTGCACATCCCCATCGGTTGCTTCCTCCTGCGCAGTGGCGACACGACCGTCCTCATCGACGCGGGCCTCGGGGACGTCGAGGTCGAATGGGGGCGGGGCGGGGAGCTGCCGGGGGCGCTCAGAGCCGTCGGTGTCTTACCGGAGGACGTCGACGTCGTGGTGTGCAGCCACCTCCACATCGACCACATCGGCTGGCTCGTCGTGGACGACGCCCCGTATTTCCGGAACGCCGTCGTGCGTTACGGTGCTGCCGACTGGCAGCAGTTCGTAGCCGATGCGGACGCCGACGACCGCCGCCGGCAGATCATGGAGGTTCTCGCCGATGCCGGGCGGCTCGACCCTCTCGACGGGGACATGCTGCACATCGCACCCGGGCTGACGGCGCGCCACACGCCAGGGCACACGCTCGGCCACTACGGTCTCGTCGTGTCTTCCGGCGAGGATCGCGCCGTGCTCCTCGGCGATGCCGTGGAGTGCCCGCTGCAGCTCGAGGAGCCCGATTTCCATACGTTGTCGGACGTGGACCCCGGCCTCGGCGCCCGAACGCGCGAGGCGATGTGGCGCGAGCTGGAAGGCACCGACGTCGTGGTCATAGGCGCCCACTTCCCCGGTCTCCAGTTCGGTCGCGTGCTTGCGGGCACGGGGAAGCGCCTCTTCTCGCCCCTGGCGTGATCATTCGGCACCGGCCGGGTCGGCCTGTTGCCGGACCGGTCAGCCGGGGTTCGGCGGCCCGCCGGGATCGACGACCGTGCCGGGTCGGTGACGGACCGGGAAGTTGACGGAGCGGGCGATGAAGCAGAGCTTCTCGGCGTCGTCGTGCAACGCCCCGGCGCGTTCGCGCATGCCGGCATCGGCGACTGTGACCTCTGGGCGGAGCAGGACCTCCACGAACTCGCCGCTGCCGTCCGGGTTCTCGTTCATGGTGCCCGACGGGGTGTCGCTGTACGAGGTCACGACGATGCCGGCGCTGGCGGCGAGATGCAGGTACGAGAGCATGTGGCATTGGGACAAAGCGGCCACGAGCAGCTCCTCGGGGTTCCAGCGCTGCGGATCGCCTCGGAAGGCCGGGTCGGACGAGCCCGCGATGACCGGCTTGCCAGCGGCGCTGACCTCGTGCTCGCGGCCGTAGGCGCGGTAGCTGCTGGTGCCCGAACCGGTGTTGCCCGTCCATCGCAGTGAAAGCTCGTAGGAGTGGGTGGAGCTCATGGGTCAAGCGTAGGGACGCTGCCGTCCGAGCCCTGCCAGGCTTTCGGACCGACCGTGGGTCCGCAGGGGCGGTGGCAGTGGGTGGATCCGCGACAGACACGAGTCAGCCGGGCCGGGGCGGACCGTGAGCCTTTAGGGGGAGAGCCTGGACCGGATCTGCTCGACTGCTGCCCGCCGTGAGGTCTCGTCGGCTTGCAGCTGCTCGACCACGGCCCGGAGCGCCGCCACTTCTGCCCGGAGCGCCGTGACTTCGTCCACGAGAGCGCGGAGCTCGCCGCTGGTGGACTCCGGGGGCTCGTCCTCACCGGCCGGTCCCTCCAGGTCCGCGACCCGAGCCTCGGGCTCCGGTCCACGCTCGGCGCCCGTTCCTTCGCCTGTGCGGCCGTGGCTGTCAGCGGGCCCTTCCGGCGTGAGCAACTGGATCCAGCGCTCTTCTTTCTGGCCAGGGCGGCGCGCCAGTCGCAGCACGAGCGGCTCGGAACGGGCGGCCATACGCTCCAGCTCGGCGTTGACGGCGATGCCGCCGAGGCGCGTCATCCGCTCGGTCCGGGACCGTAGCTCGGCGACGGTCTGGGGACCGCGCAGCAGCAGCACGGCCATCAGTCCCAGCGCCTCCTGACCGATTCCCAGGTACTCGTCGAGCACCTGGCGGTAACGGGTCGCCGACCCACCGCGCGAGGGGTAGATGAAGCGAACGAGCCCGACCTCCTTCAGCGAAGCCAGTGCCCGCTGAACGGTGCCGTCGTCGTAACGGACCACCGGGTCGCGGTTCGAGGTCTGGTTGCAGGCCGCCACCACCGCGTTGAGGCTCAGTGGGTACTGCTGCGGCGTCGTGAGCTGCTTCTCGATGAGGCAGCCGATCACGCGTCCCTGCTCGAAGCTCAGGCGCATGAGCCGATTCTAGGTCCCAGCAGTTGCCCGACCCGGAGGCACACGGGCTGTCAACCTCTGAGGGCACTGAGCGTAACGACACCTACGACCACCGTCGCGATGCCGAGGACCTGGTGCCGGCGGAGCCGCTCGCCGAAGAGGAAGAACGCAGCGACCGTGGTGATGGCGGCACACTGCGATGCGAGCACGGCGGCGACGGCGAGCTCGTGGCGAGCCCCGAAGGTGTAGCTCACGAGGCCCACCACTTCTGCGACGCCGCCACTCAGCACGAGCGGGAACGTTCGCCGGCTGATCCGCAGCTTCCGGCGGACCAGCAAGGGCGAGGTTATGAGAAGCGTGCCGAAAAGACGCGCCGGCAGGAGCGCCCAGATTATGGGCGCCTCCGTCCCGGCCCGTCCCGTGGCGTAGAGGGTGATCCCGAAGAGGAGCGCCACGGGCACGACCAGGAGGGCCGAGCGGGTACGAGAACCGTCCAGCCGTTTCATCACGTCGATCGCGCTCGAACGGGGGCCCTGTTGGACCTGGGAACCGGCCGAGCCGTCGCCAGGCGGGTCCAGGTGAGCTGCCGCCAGCACGACGCCGATCGTGATCACTACCAGGAGGACGACCGTGCTGGCGGCAAGCGGCGTTCCGAACACTGACGACAGGACGGCTGCCACCATCCCCTCGGTGGAGGCGACTGCGACCACGATTCCGACCGCCACGCGGCGAAACGCAACGTACTCGAGGTGAAGCCCGATGACATTGCTGAGCCCGGCGGTGCACAGGAGAGCGACCGTGTCTCCCGAGAGACGGCTGGGGTTCCCGACCAGCGCGATCGGGACGACGAGGATGCCTAGGCCGAGTGCCATCACCCACGCGAGGGTGGAGGCGGCGCCGATCTCACGGCTGGAGCTCGAGGCGCAGAGCGCCGCGACGGCAAAGCAGATCGCCCCGCCAAGCCCGCCCGCAACCGCGATCAGCACAATGCAGCTCCTCCTCCGACTGGCTCGTACGCGGCTGCGACGGCGAAGCGTACCGGTCGCAGGCCGGCCGCCAACAATCGGCGCAGGTTCCCGGAGCCGATGCGGCGCCGGGTTCGGGACGCCGGCCACATCCATCGGGGCGGCGGAGAAGCTCTACCGTATTCCCATGGGCTTGAGCGGCTTCGACTTCGAGCTGGAGGAGGCCACGGGTCTGATCCGAGAGCTGACGGCCCTGGCAAAGGTCATAGAGCTGAAGCCCCGGATCCATCACGCTGAGGAAAGCGAGGAGATCCATACTGTTCGCACGGAGGCGACCTACCGAATCTCGTGCCAGCTGTCGGGCAACGACGAGGCAGTCCGCATATTGGCCGACCTGGAACCGGAGATCGGCGTGGCGGCGGTTCTGGACCACGGCCGTAGCGTCAGGTTCCGGCGTTCGCACCCTAACCCGGCGGCGCCGCTGTCACATGGTCGGGATCTCCCATGAGCGTCGACCGCGCCACGGGCGACGTGCGGTGGGGCATCCTGGGGGCGGCGCATATAGCCGGGCAGCAGTTCCTCCCGGGTCTGCGTGAGGCGGGAGGCGGCCGGGCGACACTCGTCGCCAGCCGGGAACGTGACCGGGCACAAGCGTTCGCCAACCTCCACGGCGTTGACCACGCCGTGGAGGGCTATGACGCCGTGGTCGACTCGCCTGACATCGACGCGGTGTACGTCGCCCTGCCCAACTCCCACCATGCCCGCTGGACCCAACGTGCTCTCGAGACAGGCAAGGCGGTCCTGTGCGAGAAGCCGCTCTGTGTCGGGTCGGCACAGACGGCGGCAGTGCTGGAGACCGCCGCCACAACGGGCTCGCTGCTGTGGGAGTCATTCGTTTTCCCGTTCCAGGCCCAGCACCGGCGACTTCTGGATCTGCTGGCGGGCGGTGCCATCGGCGAGGTCCGCGAATTGGCGAGCATGTTCTATTTCAACCTGTCGCGATCGGAGGACATCCGACTCTCGGAGGAGCTAGGCGGTGGCGCTCTCGCAGATGTCGGTTGCTACCCCATCCGCCTTGCCCAGGAGGTCCTCGCCACACGCGATCCGTCAGCCGGCGACGTCGTGGGTTACTCCACGGGCAACGGCGCGGTCGAGACGGAGGCGACGGCGATCGTCGACTACGGGCGCCAGCGGCTCGTGCTCGGCTGCGGATTCGGGCGCGCCCTTGACACCTTCACCCGTGTGCTCGGCACCGAGGGGCAGATCCACCTGACCAACCCGTTCCACCCGAGGCCGGCCGACACCCTCGTAATGCGCAGAGACGGGGAGGAGACCGTCGAGCACCCGACCGTGGACGCGCGCTCTTTCACGGCTGCCCTACGACATATCCATGCGGTGCTTCACGAGGAGGAGGCACCGGTGCACCTCGCCGAGGAGTCGTCGTTCAGGACCGCAAGGACTCTCGAAGTCGTCGCTTTGGCCTGCTCGGCGTGAGCCCGATCCGCGACGGATGCGAGGCCCCGGCGACCGATGATCTGACGATCCGAGCACTGGCGGGATCCGTAGGCGATCATCGCCACGGTTGGCAATCCGGGTCAGGGAAGACAGCTCATCGACCAACCGGCGTCTCTTCAGGTCTGCTGGGAGCGGTGTGCGGTGATCCAGGACATTCCCCACGGATCCCGGTTCAACAGCAGATCGGTGGCCTTGACGGAACGCACGAGCTGTGGCGAGCGGGCGTCCATAATCGCGCTCGTCAGGCCGGCCTCGATCGCCATGGCCAGAAAGGCCGCCCCGATGGTCTCGCGGTCGGGCATCCCGAACGACACGTTGGAGGCCCCGGCTATCAAGTTCGTCCCCAGCTCCTCTTTGATGAGCGAGATCGTGTCCAAGGTCTTCTCCGCAAGTGACGTGTCCGACCCGATCGGCATCACGAGCGGGTCCAAGACGATGTCTTCGACCGCGATGTCGTAGCGATCTGTGGCGACCTCGACGATCTTGCGGGCGAGATCCAAGCGTCGCTTGGGCTGGTCGGGGATCTCCTTCTCGTCGTTGGGCAGAGCTATGACCGCCGCGCCGTAACGCTTGACGAGCGGAAGGACCGCTTCGAGCCGCGCGTCCTCGGCAGTCACCGAGTTGACGAGCGCCTTTCCCTCGTAGGCAGCCAGTCCGGCATCGAGCGCCTCGACCATCGACGAGTCGATACAGAGGGGGAGGTCGGTCAAGACCTGCAGCATTTTCACCGCCTTTGTCATCAGCCCGACCTCATCCGCGAGGGCGGCCCCCATGTTGACGTCCAGCACCATGGCGCCACCGGCCACTTGCTGGGCGACGTCGATCTCTACGCGGGACAGGTCACCAGCTCGGAGCTGTTCCTGGAAGAGCCTGCGGCCAGTCGGATTGATGCGCTCACCGATGATGCAAAACGGCTGATCGTTACCGATCACGACTTCTTTGGATGCCGAGCGCAGGATCGTGTGCATGGTGCTTCCTCCTTGTCCCCTGTAAGCGATCGAACGAAATCACTTCGCTCGAGGCCTCCTAAACGGCGACTTGCGGCGGCATCCGCTCGCCTCTCTCGGCGCGCCGGAGTCCCGAGCCGCTCGCACAAGCGAGGATCCCACCGCAGAAACTGATCAGGTGCAGTCCGGCGGTTCCGGGCAGATAGGCGGCATCGTCAGCGAGCTCACAGGCGATCTCGAAACACTCGGCCTCGGGCTCGGTCAGGCAAGGCGCTCTCCCGACAGGCGCGTGTCCGCCAGCCGGTGTACCGCGACCAGGTGAGGAGTTCCGCCGCGGAGCCCGCGCCGCTCTTGAGACGCCCCCGCACTCGCCGCCGTCTTGATCGATGTCGGCACGCTGTGAGACTGCTGGGCCGTGTTGCTCACTCCGCAAACGGTCTTGACGGGCCGCTCACTGTCCAGCTCGCCTGCACCGAGCGCGTAGCGGACAATTTCAGCACGTGTGTGCAGTCCGAGCTTCTGCATGATTCGACCCCGGTGTGTCTCGGCAGTGCGCACGGACATGAAGAGCAGCTTCGCGATCTCCTGATTTGTGTACCCGAGCGCGAGCAGGTGCAACACCTCGTGCTCGCGATCAGATAGCGGGTCTGCTTCGGCGGCCGCGAGGCGCGCGCCGAGTTGAGGATGCAGGTACGGGTGCCCGCTGGCAACTTCCCGGATCGCGTGCACGAGCTCGGTGTCGGCGGCTTCCATGAGGAGATAGCCGGTAGCGCCGGTGCTAAAGGCTCGCCGCACGTAGGCGGGGTCGTCGTACTGAGAGAGCACCAGCACTTGCGTCTCAGGAGCGGCCTCGGCGATCTCGAGCAGTGAGTCGAGCCCATTGCGGCCGGCCATCACGACGTCAAGAAGTAGCACCTCGGGACGACACGCTCGCAACTCGTCGACGGCCTCTTCCGCGCTTACAGCCTCGCCGATCACTTCCAGGCCGGGCTCCTCCTCGAGCAGTCGCCGCAGGCCTGCGCGCACAAGCGCCTGGTCGCCACAGACCAGTACCCTGATGCAGTCCTCCATAGATGAACCAGCCCCCTTCCCTCTCATGTGGGTGCACGCTCTGGCTCAGACCAGAAGTCGCTGGTAGCCGATCCCCCCTGCTGCTAGGTCCTATAGCGCGATGTTGTTTCCTTCACCTTTTAGTATTATTATATGATTGTAGGGCGATAATATCTGAGTGGGGTTAGCTTGTCAAGGGTGTCCAACGAAGGACCACGAGGGCCCGCTAACCGCGAGCCGAGGACCAACATGAGTGAGCAAGGCGATCCGCTTTTGAGCCCACCGTACGGACGCGGGTTGCACGGTGGCGTAGTGACAACCCTCGGCCGTCAGATTGTGGGTGGCTCTTTTCAGCCTGGCGACGTGCTGAACATGGAACGACTCGAGGAGGACCTCTCCGTCAGCAGAAGCGTGTTGCGGGAGGCGGTTCGCGTGCTCAGTGCAAAGGGCCTGCTCGAGGCACGTCCCAAACGCGGCACCATTGTGTGCCCTCCGCCCCAGTGGAACCTGCTGGATCCCGACGTCATCGTGTGGAAGGTTCGCAACGGCGCTGACGAGCAATACCTGCGGAACTGGGAAGAAGTCAGGCAGATCATCGAACCACAGGTCGTGCGACTCGCCGCGACCCGTCGAAGCGACAAGGACTTAGCAGTGATGCGTACGGCTCTCGAGAGGCTCTCCGAGGTTTCTGCGGCAGCTCACCGCAAGACCGCTGATTACATCACGGCCGACTTGAAGTTTCATCACGCCATTTTGCTGGCCACGCGAAACGACCTATTGGTGCAACTGGGCGCAATCATGGAGAACGCTCTCAGGCAGCGTGACGCATTGGTCCACCGGGGCAGCTTCAACAGGGACGCAACCTTTCTCGACCACCACCGGTCCGTATTCAGGGCGATAAGCGAACAGGATGAAGAGGGTGGTGAGCGAGCCATGCAGGCGCTCCTTGCCCACGCGTCCACGGTTCTCGAAAACGTACTCGCCGCGAAGAACCGGCCCAGCAAGAAGTCACTTGGTGCAGTGGAGGTTACGGCCTAGTACAGACCATGGGCACGGCACGTATCCGGGGTCCCCAAGGTGAGTGGAACACCCCGCTTCTAGCCTTGCTGGCACGGCGTTTCGCGGTGCGGAGGTTCCGGGGGGCACGTGATCCGCAGCTACCGGGTGAAAGTGATGCCCACCGGCGCCAAGCACCGCCGCGCCAGGGGAATGCTCGTGGCTGCTGGGGCGCCTGGTCGTTTTGCATCGGCCCTTTCCATGAACGCGTCCGGGCCGGGCTCCCCGACGTCGACTCCCTCATCCAGCTCTGACCCGACGAGAAGGTCACGGGCCCTTCGGGGACCTGAGCGCAAAGCTGTTGTGTGGGCGGCGCCCAAGTAGACGTAGTTCGCCATGAGACCGGTACGCCTTGCGCCCTTGAGCCCAGCGGCGCGCTTTACCTCTGGACCCGTGCCGAACCGCCCCGCGCGAGGTCCCGTACTTGCTGGAGCGTGGCCATGGTCGTGTCGCCGGGGAACGTCGTGAGCAGCGCTCCATGCGCCCAGCCGAGATCGACCGCGTCCTGCGGTTCCTCACCCGCCAGCAGGCCGTAAAAGAGTCCTGCCGCGAAGCCGTCCCCGCCGCCGACGCGGTCGAGCACGTCGAGATCGCAGGTTGGTGACTGATATGTCTTGCCGTCGATCGAGGCGACCGCTCCCCAGCGATGCCGGCTGCTCGAGGCCACGTCCCGAAGCGTTGTGGCGGCGACTTTGATCTGTGGGTAGCTGTCCAGAACGCCCGCGATCATTGCGACGAAGGCGTTCGAGTCGAGAGCAGATTCACGCCCGACTTCGGGGCCAGGGATGCCGAGCGCTTCTTGCAGGTCCTCCTCGTTCCCCACCAGGACATCGACGTTCTCGACAATGCGACGGAAGACCGGCACCGCCTGTTCGCGACCGCCCCAGACGTTCCAAAGCTTCTGGCGGTAGTTGAGGTCGAAGGAGACGACGGCCCCGGCTGCCTTGGCAGCTCTCATCGCTTCAATGATGAGCTCGCTCGTCGTGGCCGACAGCGCGGCGAAGATCCCGCCGCTGTGGAACCAGCGCACGCCTCCCTGGAAGATCTCGCCCCAGTCGAAGTCTCCCGGTCGCAGCTCTGCAGCCGCCTCGTTCGCCCTGTTGTAGAAGACGACCGGGGCACGCACGCCGTATCCGTGGTCGCTATAGACGGTCGCCATGTTCGGTCCTGTGACGCCGTCGTGGGCGAAGAACTTGTAGAACGGCGTAACCCCCTTTGCCCGGACCACTTCGGCGATCAGGTCTCCGATCGGGTAGTCGACCATCGCGCTCACGATCCCGGTCTTGAGTCCGAAGCAGTCGGCGAGGTTCGCGGCCACGTTGAACTCGGCACCGCTCACGTGGATATGGCACTCCGTAGCCTTCCGGAACGGGATCACGCCCGGGTCGAGGCGATGGTTGAGGGCCCCGAGAGCGACGAAGTCCAGAGCGGCTCGTTCCTGGATGTTCAATCCATACTTGATTGTTGAGGAGCGGTTCATTCATCCAACTCCGGCGATGAGTTGCTTGGCTTGCTCGGCGGCTTCTCCGGCGTCGCGGCCGTAACCGTCAGCTCCTACGGATCGCGCGTACTCCTCGGTGATCGGGGCTCCGCCGACCATCACCCTAACCCGGTCGCGCAATCCAGCGTGCTCGATCGCTTCGATCACCGTCTTCATCGCGGGCATTGTTGTCGTCAGCAGAGCCGAGAGCCCTATCAGGTCGGGGCTGTGTTCCTGGATAGCCTCGACGAAGCGCTCGGCAGGGACGTCGACACCGAGGTCGTGTACGGTGAAGCCGGACCCCTTGAGCATGATGGCGACAATGTTCTTGCCGATGTCGTGGACGTCGCCTTTGACCGTTCCGATCACGACCGTGCCACGCGAGGCGATGTCTGCCTTGGCCATCAGCGGCTCGAGGATGGTGAGCCCCGTTTGCATGGCACGGGCCGCGAGGAGCATTTCCGGGACGTAGATCTCGCCGCGGCCGAACCGTTCGCCAACGACGCCCATGGCCGCGATCAGGCCCTCATTGACAATCGTTCCTGGCGCGACGCCTTCGGCGAGGGCGGCCTCGGTGAGCGTTTTTGCTTCTGGCGCGTTGCCCGCGATCACCGCATTGATCAGCTGTGGCAGGTCCATGTCCTTCTCCTATCGTGTTCGTCCTCCAGGACTCCGCGAGCCGGTATGCCAGCTCTATGAAGTGGGCGTCCTCGGCCTCGGTTGGAGTTCAAAGAGCGAGGCGATCTCGCAAGCGCGCCAGAGCAGACGGGAGTACTCGAACCGGCGTGAAGCGTTCCAAGAACAACAAGCGCGGCGTTGCGCCAGCGAGGTCTCGGGTTCGCCCGACAGTCCTGGAAATGTCGAAGAGCCTGACGCCGGCGGAGTCGCGGTGAAGAGGACGGTGTGCCCAGCACCGCACCGGACTTGCACACGTTCGAGGTGCCCAGCCGGGATGGGCGGGGCAGCTCAGAGGACATGCCCGTCGATGCGTCGAGCAACCCACTCAACCCGCTCGATCAGGTTGTTGCCGAGCACCATGTCGCTGACGCCGAGAATTATCGGAGCATCACCGACCGTTTCCAGGACATGGTCTACGAATTCGTGCAGCTCCTCTTCCGGCGATCGTTCCTCGAGCAGCGGCGAGGGGATGATCCCCCACATGACAGGTGGTCCACCTCCGACCGACTCCCACAGCTCATCGAAGGTGCACTGGGTCAGCGGTGCTGGCGAGATCGACTCGATCACGTCAAGCCCGGTCTCCCGGAGCTGGCGCAGCAGAGGCTTCATCTCCCCGTCAAAATGACTGCCGACCTTCTTTCCTTGGGCGTGATAGAGCTCCGAGTAGCGCTGGTACTCCGGGATCGCGAATTCGGCGAAGAGTATCGGATTCGTCATGTGGCCCGTTACGTTGTCGCCGAACTCGACGTAGGGAACATCGAGTCCGGAGAGCACGCCGGCGGTTTCCACTCGCAGTTCGTCGATCGTGGCGAGGAGGGCATGGATCCGCGACGGATCGTCGTTGAGCCCGTAGAAAGTGCCAACTTCGCCGACTAGGTCGATGAGCACCTCCTGGAACGGGATCCGGTCGATCCGAGGTATGACGAAGCCGAAGTCGCCGATATCTGCCTCCGCCTCCCGGATTCGGTCGAAGCGAGGGATCACTTCGATGTGTTCGATGATCCAGCGGACGGTGTCGAAGTCCTTCGGCTCCTTGATCGGATGCTCGTCAAGGTAGGGCGACTGCGCCCAGGTGACCGCCTCGGGGAGCATCACCTGCCGTAGGGAGATCCTGCCGATCGGCGTCGCGAACTGGAAGGTCGTTGCTCCGGGTCTGTCAGCTTTGACGAGGTCCTCCATGACCGGCCAGCGAGAACTCAAGGGGTCCGTTTCCCTGCTGACAGCCTGGCCGTCGACCGAGATGGTCAGCTCGACACCCCGCAGGCAGAAGTCGTGCGGGACGACGAACTTCAGTTGGCCCATCCCCACCTTGCGGTGCGACTCGATCAGAGAGAGTCCCTCGAATTCCGCGGGTAGCCGGCCTTGGCGAATCAATGCTGTGTGCCACAGCTCGAGCCTGTCGCAGAAGGGGATCCGGTCTGGTTTGCGCCCTTGCATGACCGCCAGCACGCGGTCATGCACCGACATCGCCTTCTCGCTCTCTCCCATTAAGTCCTCCCTAGCACCTGTAGTGCGTTGGGCAGCACGCTCAGCTCTGCCACGCACGCCCGTTCGGGAAGGCTGAGAGCGAAGAGGATCGTCGCTGCGACGTCTTCCGGCTGCAGGCACTGCTCGCGCATCTCCTGCGAGGGCGGCTCGGGGCGTTTGTCCAGTATCTCGGTCGACACCATGGCCGGGAGGATCGAGGTGAAGCGGATGCCTCGCCCGTGTTCCTCGAGTGCCACGGCGCGCACCAAAGCGTTCACGCCGGCTTTGGATGCTTGGTAGGCCGGGCCTGAGACGTCCGGCCACAGAGCGGAGACGCTGGACACGACAACGACGTGTCCACGGGTTTGACGCAGCTGCGGCATCGCCGCCCGGAGACATGAAAAGACGCCGGTGAGATTTGTCTCCAGCAGCAGACGCCAGCCAGCGTCGGTGAGCTCATCCATGTGCCGGTCGGGGATATTCGTGCCCGCACAGCAGACGAGAGTGTCGAGCGGCGATTTCGCACCGATCCGCTCGACGATCGTCTCGACGGCGGCCGGGTCAGTGACGTCGAGTTGATGGACCGAGAGGAGTCCCGTGGCGAGCCTCTCGGTGCCGAGGCGCTTCTTCGCGAGAGGAGCACGGAAGTCTGCCGCGTGGACGCGGGCGCCGGCATCGACAAGGGCTCCAGCCGTGGCGAGCCCTATCCCGCTGGCCGTGCCCGTGATCAGGACGACGCGACCTTTGAAAGTTGCGGGCCCGATGTTCATTGCGATACCCCTTCGGTAGGTTCGAGGATTACTTTCATGAGACCTGAGGTGCTCGAGCGCAGCCTCTGAAACCACTCGGCACCCTGCGCGAGCGGTGCCACGGCACTGATCAGTGGATCGACGTCCACTCTGCCTGAGCTCAGCAACTCGATGCACTCCGGGTACTCGCCAGCAGATGCACACGAGCCGTAGAGGGTCAGTTCCCGGGTGACGGCCGCCTGCAACGGCAATTCGACCAGAGGCGAGAAATTGCCGACAAGGCCGATTCGGCCCCCCTTGCGAACAGACGAGATGGCCGTTTGGATCGAGGCCGACATTCCGACTACTTCGAGTGCAAGGTCCGCCCCGATACCGCCTGTTCGTTCGAAGATGGCTTTCGTGACAGTTTCCGCTTCACCGCAGACCGTCTCGGCACCGAACTGTTCGGCCAGCGCGAGACGACTTGGATCGATGTCGACACCGATCACACGCTGACACCCGTAGGCGTGCAGCACCTGCACGACGAGAAGCCCGACCATTCCTGTACCGACCACAACTGCCGTGTCTCCAGGTGAGACGCCGGTGCGCCGGACAGCGTGGACCGCGACCGAAAGCGGCTCGAGCATCGCCGCCCGCGCGAAGCTCACCCCGTCCGGGAGCTGGAAGAGGATGCGAGCAGGCACCGCGATGTACTCAGCGAAGGCGCCATCCCGGCGGTACTCCTCGCAGGAGACACCGAGCACTCGCCGGTCATCGCAGAGGTTGACCTGATCCTGAAGGCAAAAGCGGCACTTGCCGCAGGAGACGGTCGAGTCGAACGTGACGTGATCGCCTTCGTCCCAACCGCTTACGCCCGCTCCGAGTTTCGTGATGACACCGGTGGCTTCGTGGCCCATCACCAGCGGCGGTAGCCGCCGCCCCGTGCTCCCGTCCATGCCGTGAACGTCGCTGCCGCAAATCCCACATGCACGTACCTCTACCAGGACCTCATCGTCCGACGGCTCGGCAATAGGTACGTCGCCGTATTCGAGCTGCCCGGGCGCGGTAAGTATCAAGGCTTTCATCATTCTCAAGTCTCACAACCCGACGCAGTGCAGGCATCCGTAATTGTTCCCACTCTGCTTGCGTATACGCGCCTTCCGCGGGTTGTCGCCAGCTCAGGGACCGCTATTCTCTCGGCCGCGTCGTGCAGGCGGCGATTACCAATCCGCCAGGCTACCGTCACTGTGCCGCCAGAGCGGCGTCCTCCATTTGTGCCCCGTCTCGGCCGCGTTTCTGACGGCCAACTCGTCGATCTCGATGCCCAATCCGGGTCGTGTGAGTCGAGGAACGTAGCCGTCGGCCTGCTGCAACGCACTCGCGTCGACCAGGTAGTCGACCAGACCGGTTCCACCGTAATGCATGCCGAAACTCTGCTCTTGAATAAGGAAGTTCGGAGTTGCGAGGTCCAACTGCATGCTGGCGGCAAGCGCGACCGGCCCGAGCGGACAGTGCGGAGCAGTCAGGGCGCCGTGCAACTCTGCCTGAGCGCCGATCCGTCGCACTTCTGAGATTCCGCCGGCGTGGGAGACGTCAGGCTGGACGACCGCGATTCCCGCGTCCAGAACGGGTTCGAAGTCCCAGCGGGAGTAAAGGCGTTCCCCGCAGGCAAGCGGTATCGAAGTGCTGGCGACAAGTCGAGGGAGGCAGCGGGTGTGCTCTGGCGGGACCGGCTCCTCGACGAAGAGGAGATTGAGCTGTTCGAGCTCAGCGAGAAGGCGGCGCGCCATCGGGACCGACGCCCGGCCGTGGAAGTCGACCGCCAGGTCGCGCTCGGCGCCGATGGCCTCCCGCACTGCTTGAACCCGTGCGACGACGTGTAGCAGCTCCGACTGGGTGGCGATGGCGGCGAGACGTCCCGTGAGGTTCATCTTGAGCGCTGTGAAGCCCTCATCGATCCGTGCGAGTGCCTGCTCGGTCGCTTGCGCCGGTTCGTCCCCACCGATCCATGCGTAGACGCGAATACGGTCGCGAACGGGGCCACCCATCAACTCGTGCACCGGCGTCCCGCGAACCTTGCCCGCGATGTCCCAGAGCGCTTGGTCTATCCCGGCGACCGCGCTCGAGAAAACGGGACCGCCTCGGTAGAAGCCACCTTTGGTCAATACCTGCCAGTGATCCTCGATCAGCAGCGGATTGGTCCCGACGAGATGTTCGGCGAGGGCGTGCACAGCAGTCTGGACGATCTCGGCGTGACCTTCGAGATCGGGTTCTCCCCACCCTACGACACCCTCATCAGTCTCGACCCGAAGGAATAGCCAGCGCGGCGCTACGAGGAAGGTCTCGACACGGGTGATCTTCATAGTCACCTCGCGCGCACAGGGCGGCACATGACCTGCGCCCCGCCCGAGTCAAGGCTCACTCCGCAGTGCCTCGGGCGTCTATTGCAGAGCGGACATGGGTGTGATGCGATGCGAATCGTAGAAGCGTCAGGGCTCGTACCCCGAAGTCTCCGTGTCTTGTATACCAACCGCATCCGTAAAAACTACCAGCCCCTATCGGGGCTTCTCCTGATGCCTGGGCGGTTGTCGCGGTGCTTAGGTCGGGAACGTAGACACGAACCGATCGCAGAAGCAGTCAGTCAGCTATCACCATGACGCTTAGTTCTCGGGAGCGCGTGCTGCGGACGGTCCATCACGGAACAGCAGATTGTTTGCCCGTGGGACCGTTCATGTACGACCTCGCGGCGGTTGCCTCCGGTGTCGCCTTGCGCGACTACTACCTCGACGCGAGCGCGATGACCTGGGCACAGCTGCGGCTGCAGGAGCTTGTCGGCCAGGACGT
The DNA here is from genome assembly GCA_050015175.1 of Acidimicrobiales bacterium. GTDB lineage: Bacteria > Actinomycetota > Acidimicrobiia > Acidimicrobiales > Bog-793 > Fen-455. The sequence continues at coordinate 37,405 of JBEKBX010000004.1, forward strand.
CATATGCGTAGGCGCTGACAACTTCTACATCGCCGAGGCGTTCGGGTGCGAGACCTCGCGGACCGACGACGAACTCCCTTCACTCGTCGCTCCGCCGCTCAGCTCGATCGAGGAGGTCTACGGATTAGAGGTGCCGGATCCGATGACCCAGGGGCGTATGCCGCTCATGCTCGAGGCTATCGAGCTGTTGCGGCATGCGGTCGGCGACGAGGTCGCTCTCCGTGCACCCGGTACAGGGCCGTTTGCCCTCGCTTCGTATTTTGTGGGGACGCAGCAATGGCTGCTGGACGTTGCGTTAGCCGAAGCCGGGCTCGACGAAGGCAAGGAGGCCGCGGTTCATCACGCGCTGGGCCTCGCCGCGGCAGCACTCATCGCCTTCGGAAACGCCTGTTTCGATGCGGGCGCGGACTTGATCCAGTGTGGCGACTCGCTCGCCTCCTGCAACGTCATCTCGCCGCGAACCTATGAACGCTACGCGTGGCCTTACCAGAAGAGGGTCTTCTCCGAGTGGCGCGAACACGGGATCAGCACTGGACTCCTGCACATCTGCGGGGACAGCAGCAAGGTACTCGAGCTCTATCGCGACACGGGCGCAGGACTGATCGAGATCGACAGCGCCGTCGATCTCGCTGAGGCTGCCCGGCGCCTCGAGGGGAGCGCGACGATAGTCGGCAACGTCGACACGGTGAGCGAGCTCCTGCAGGCGGACCCTGGCCAGACCGAGGCAGCCGCGCGGCGGTGCATCGAACAAACCTGTGGGCGGAACTTCATTCTCGGCTCGGGATGCCTCGTCCCGCGCTACACCCCGATCGAGAACGTACGGACACTTGCGCGCGTGGCGCACGAGCACCGTTACTGAAACGCAGTTGCCGGACCTCTCAAGGCCAGGCGCGTGCCAGCAGCTCGCTGAAGGCCTCTTCGCTCTCGACGAACTTGTCGGACACCATTACGTAAAGACCGTCGCGCGGCAGCTGCCCGGCCACGTCGCACAGTTCGTCGAAGTATGCATCGACGAAGAGGATCAGCCGTGTACGTTCCAGGATCTCTTGCATCACGGGTACTAGGGAATACAGCGATGGCCCATTTGCCTCTACCGTCAGTTGGACACCGGCAAGCCCGGGAATCTCGAGAATGTGGCGGTAGTGGGCGTAACCCGTCGAATGGACATGAAAGAACGTATAAGGGGCGAGGTGTTCGACGAGTCGCACCTCGTGTTCGAAGAAGAGGTCACGGAAGAGTTCCGGCGACGCGAGCCCCATCATGTCCTCTTGTATGGTGACCGTCGGGCCCGGAGCCCAGTAGCCGTAGATGTAACCGTAACCGCCGAACTTCGGCGGGACGAGTTCGAAGTGCATATCAAGGACATCACGCGTCAACGCGCCCACTCGCTCGAGTGCCGTCGTCACGAGGCCGGGAGCATCGTAAAGGTCCAGGAAGAAACCGTTCAGACCGCGAAGCGCTGCGATCACGTCGGAGTGACCTCGAAGGATCGACGGGCTCACAAAGCAGTCTGCCGGACATGTCGCGACCAGTTCGAGTGTCTGGCTCCGAAGGCACTCGAGCCAACCGTTGTCTGCAGGAATCGGGACCGACGCAAGGTCTTCGACGCGCGCGACAAAGTGCGCACCCGAGAGCGACCCCGAAGCGTACGGGACGTGACAACCGCTGATCGCCTCGAACCAGGGAATAGCACGCCATGGGGCGTTGTACGGCAGCCAATCATCGCTGAAGACTCTGCGCCCGAAGCTGGCGTCCTCATAGTCCGTGCGGACTAACGATCCCGTGACATCCTCCGGTCGGACCTCTTCTTTCGCAAAGTCGGCCTTGAGGTATTTCACCGGCAACCAACTTCTATCGGGTGAGATGCCGACGGGTGGCCGGTCGACGAACTCGCGGTCCCATAGCCCCCGGCGAAAACGGTCGATGCTCTCTACAAACTGGTCAGGATGCTTGATACCGACCGTTCTAGCAGAAGAGACGAGATCCCTCCAGTGCTCAGGCCACGGGGCGCGCGATCTCGGGCGCTCGTTTCTGACCAACGGACCGGTTGTTCGCTATCCGTCCCGAGTTCTCAGGTTCCGGTGCGGGCTGCCTCGCACATGGCGACGATGTTCTCCGGGGGCACGTCGGCGAGGATGTTGTGCACCGGGGCGATCACGTATCCGCCCTTGTCTCCGAACTGCCGGATCCGGAGTGCGACCTCGCCGGCAACCTCCTCGGGCGTGCCGCGCGGCAGGGTCGTCTGTGTGTCGATCCCGCCCCAGAACGCAAGCTGCTCGCCGTAGCGTTGCTTGACAAGCTCGGGGTCGGCAAAGGCGCTGACCTGGACGGGGTTGAGTACATCCACGCCGATCTCGATCAGGTCATCGAGGAGGGCGACAACATTGCCATCGGAGTGGAAGAAGATCTTCGCGTCCGTGTACTGCCTGATGAGAGCGAAGTAGCGGCGGTGGAAGGGTTTGATGACCTTGCGGTAGGTGGCGGGCGACATCATCAGAGACTGCTGGGTCGCGAGATCGTCGGCGGTGCGTACGACGGTCAGGTATGGCCCGGCGATCTCGAGAAAGCGACGGGTTACGGTGCTGACGATCGCGAAGAGCTTCTCGAGCAGTGCAGCCATGAACTCTTCGTCGGCGACGAGGTCGATCAGTGCCCGCTCGAAACCGAGGAGGGTGAAGGCCGGCTCCCAGAGGCTCTTGTAGCCGCAGTCGCCCATCAGAGCGAAGCGTGTCGTCCGGTGCAGCCGTTCGACCTCGTCGGCAAGGCCCTCATATCGCCATGGGTCATCCGGGTCGGGCCATGGGTAGCGATCAAGATCGTCGAGGGTTGCCTCGCGAAGCGGGAAAGTTGCCTGCTCCCAGTAGAAGCCGCCCGGGAACTGGACCTGGTGCCAGGTCACGCCCAGCTCGTCGAGAAGCGTCCCGGGATCCCAAGCGGGCTGTTCGCGGGCTGGAGGACCAGACGGGCCACTCCCAGTCCGGAGCACAACCGGGCGCACATCGCTGCCAAGGCGAATGAGTGTTTCCTCGTCGAGCCGCGCGACACGGAAGGTCTTGTTGAGTACCGCGGTTGGGGCGGAGATGCCGAGATACTCCTTCAGACGCTCGTACGCTTCGATCGAGAGACTTGTGCTCTGTCCGCCGCCCACATCGAGCGGGACCCGGTCGGGATCGCTGTGGGCGAGGGCCGCCTCTACACGTTCGCGCGACGTCATTTCTTGCATAGTTGGGCTCCTTGAAGTCGAGATTCCCCACAGTTGCGCGCCGCCTGCAGGCTGGGTTCCGCCAGCAATCGCATTGCCAGCAAGGGGCTAGCATCGGATCGCAGGCCATTCCCGAGGTCGAGCCGCGAAACCCTATAACTCGACACCGCAAAGAACCCGATAGGAGAGACATGAGCACGGATCAGGATCCACCCCGGCGGCTTGCGGAGGGACTTGCCTGGCCCGAGGGCCCGAGCGTGCTTCCCGACGGTCGCGTTGTCTTTGTTGAGTGCTATCTGAGCCGGCTGAGCGTGTGGGCACCGGACGGAACCGTCGAGCAGTACGCCTACACCGGTGGGGGACCGAACGCGACGGCGCTCGGAGCCGACGGCTGCATCTATGTGACCCAGAACGGAGGCGTCGTCGGTCCCTGGGTCGCAGAGGACCGGCGTCCCGGCAGCATCCAAAGAGTGACCACCAGCGGGCATGTCGAGGTCATCGCGACCGAGATCGACGGCATCGCATTGCGCGCTCCGAACGACCTTGCCTTCGGGCCCGATGGGAGGTTGTACTTCACCGACCCCGGAGGTAGTTACGATCCCGTCACACGCCCCGACCCCGGCCGCATTTTCGCACTCGCGCCCGGCGGAAAGGGAGAGCTCGTGGCCGAACTCGAGCCCGTGTACCCGAACGGGATCGTGGTGGAAAGAGACGGCAGTGTCGTATGGGTCGAGTCGTACGAAGGCAGTGTCAAGCGTTGGAAGCCCGGCGGTGAAGCGCGCGAGCTCACTGTCCTGGCTGCCGGCCACGCACCCGATGGGCTTGCCGTGGCCGACAACGGCAGCTTGTACGTGACGACGACCGCCAGTGGTGGCATTGACGTGCTCGCACCCGACGGCGTGCACATCGGTTTCGTGCCAGTTGGCGCGGTGCCAACGAACTGCGCCTTTGCCGGCTCGACGCTCTATGTGACCGATGGCGGCCATCAAGGTGCTTCGGCAACGCCCGAACACGCGGGCGTGTTATGGGCCGTCGAGGTCCAAGTCACGGGTCAGCCCCTGTTCCCTGGCACCATCTGAGCCTTGCGGCGACATCGGATCAGATTCGCGACCGAATGCTCGGTTCGCGCGCGTAGCTGGCAACCATGATGAGGATCACGAGCCCGAGCCCGACCTGCTGGGCGGCGACGTCGAAGCCGTAGCCGATCAGGATCGTCTGGATCTGTATGAGCATCAGGGCGCCGAGCACGGTGCGGACGTAGTCGCCACGTGCGCCGAGCAGCGAGGTGCCACCGATGACCACGCTCGCGATCGATGTGAACAGATAGGGCTGACCGATGTTGTAGAGGCCCATGCCGCTGAACCCAGCCAGCAGGACTCCTGCGAGGGCCGCGCAAAAGGCGCTCGCGGCGAAGGCGCCCATCCAGACCCTGTTCGTCTGTACGAGTGCCAGTCTCGCGGCGGGCTGGTTCGCGCCAGTGCTGTAGAGCCGCCTTCCGATCGCGGTCTTCGACAGGATCAGCGTCAACACGACGGCGAACACGGCCCAGAACACGACCACGCGGGGCAGCGGTATCGGTCCCGTCTTGAGTCCTGACGAGACGAAGGAGTCGATCCAACCGGGGGCGGCACCAGTGAAGTTCGCCTGTGTCCAGACGAGGATCCCGCCCGCAATCGCGGTGCCGACCCCGAGTGTCACGATCAGCGGATGGATCGAGAAGCGGTTCGCGATGTACCCGCTGAGTGTTCCTGCGGCAAGGGCACCCACGGTGATGAAAACTGCTACTGCCCAGAATGGCCAGTGGTCGCCCCCGTAGAGCTGGGATACGAGCACATTGGCCGCTCCGATGATGAAGGGCAGCGAGAGGTCCATGCCGCCGAGCAGCACGACGATCGTTTGTCCGGCCGCGGCGACGCCGAGGAACGACGCGAGGACGAGCATGGAGCGCACGCTGCTTGCGCTCTGGTATCCGCCGATCGTCGTACTCCCGAGCACGAACAGACCTATGACTCCGGCGATCTGGAGGAGCGGGACGCGCGCGAGCACACTGCGTCCAAAGTGCAGTGCTGTTGGACGGGCCGGTTGGTGCGCGGACACAGTCGTCACGCTCATGCCGACTCCGGTGAGACGGGATGCCCGGCAACCGACGCCGGGCGCCTGAAGAGGGTGCGGGCCTGCGCGTTGATCACCAGGGAGACGACGAGGATCCCGCCGTAGACAACCTGGTTCCAGAACGAGGAGATGTTTAGCGCCGAAAGCAGGTTCTGGATCAGGAAGATGCTCAGAGCTCCGAGGATCGAGCCGGCGATGCCACCGCGTCCGCCGGCCATGCTGGTCCCGCCTAGCGCGACCGCAGTGATGGCGATGAGGGTGTACTGGGGCCCCAGGGTCGGATCGCCCGATTGCACGAGGGCGGTCAGGGCGAGGGCGGCGAAGCCGGCGCAAACCCCGCCGATCACATAGGCCAGCCAGCGCACGAGAGCGACGTTGACACCAGCGGAGAAGGCCGATCGCTCGGCACCGCCCACCGCTATGAGGGCGCGGTAGTAGGCCGTCCGCTGCATCGCCAGCCACAGCACAACCGGGATCGCGATGAGGATGAGCGCGCCCGGGACGTGGTTGAAGGTCCCGTTGAAACGGATGATCCAAGGCGGCGCCTGCCCTGCGGGTTGCGGCATCAGCTCCAGTGCGAGCCCGCTGAGCACGAGGTAAGAGCCGAGGGTGGCCACAATAGGCTGCAAGCGAACGACGACCACCAAGAAGCCGTTGACGGCGCCGACGACGGCTGAGAGAACAAGGAGGATTGCGATCGCGGGAAGAGGACCTCCGAGCCCGTGCGGCAGCAACACGGAGATGAACAGGACGTTGCCGAATCCGAGCAGCGGTCCGATCGAGATGTCGATCCCGCCACCGCCGCTGAGGATCGAGGGGGTGCTCCCGATGGCGGCCAGCACGAACGGCGCGGCCACAGCAAGCGTCCCCGCGATGTTGGCCGGAGAGACGAACTGCGGAAGGGTGGCGAGGTTGGCGATCATCAGCGCAGCGAACAAGATCGCGGCGAAGCTGTAGGTCCTACCGAGCAAGAAGTTTGTGAGCAGACCCCGCACGCGGCTCACGCGACGCTCTCCCCGTCGTCGTGGCGTTGGCCGAAGAACCCGGCGATGAGACGTTCCCGGCTGAGCAGCTCACGCGGAATGTCCACGAAGAGCTCACCTTCACGAAAGACCAGCACGCGGTCCATGAGGGCGATGTGCTCCTCGATTTCGGTGGAGAGCATGATGATCGCGACACCTTCGGAAGCGAGCTCGCTGAGAAGCTGGTACAGGTCCTTCTTGGTACCGACGTCGACGCCGCGCGTGGGGTCGTCGAGCACGAGAACCTGGGGCTTCATCGCGAGCCAGCGGGCAATCACTACCTTCTGCTGGTTGCCGCCGCTCAAGGACGTAACGGGGTAGCGCGGGCTGGCAAGACGGATCTTGAGACGTCGGACGAACTCGTCCAGCCGGGTTCTGCGACGGCGATCCGAGATGAGACCCGTCGCGCCGCGGTCGCGCCGGATGGTAGGAAGAGAGAAATTGTCAAGAATGGAAAGTGGTTCGAAAACGCCTTGGAGCTTGCGGTCGCGCGGCACGTAGGCGATCCCGAGACGGGCGGCCTGACGCTGCGTAAGGATCGGGACCGAGCGGCCCGCCTGGCAGCGCAGTACGCGACCCGAATAGGGCTGCTCGATTCCTGCAAGCGCCCGGATGAATGCCTCTTGCCCGTGGCCCTCGAGACCGGCGAGACCGACGATCTCGCCACGGTGGAACTCGGCGTCCAGCGTCGATCCGCCAGGGCGAAGAACGACACGGGCCGTTTGGAGGAATGTCTCGCCTAGTTCGTGGGCAGATCTCCGGCGCGCCAGAGCTTCTCCCTCACCGGACATGAGCTCGAGAATGCGGGAAGGTTCGAGCTGCGAGCGCTCGAGCGTTCCCACACTCGTACCGCTCCTGAGCACGGTCGTCCGGTCGGCGAGCGCGACGATCTCGTCCATCCGGTGCGAGATGAAGATCGTGGCCGTCCCCTCGCGGGCTAACTGACGCAGGATCGCGAACAGCCGGTCGCGAGTCGACACGTCTAGCGCGGAGGTTGCCTCGTCGAGTATCAGCACGCGCGGGTGCTGCACCAGCGCCCGCGCGAGCACGCAGACCTGCCGAGTCGCAAGGTCAAGCAGCTCCACTGGTGTGTCGAGCGCGGGCGGATGCTCTAACAACATGCCGAGCACGTCAGCGGCCTGGCGACGTTTCTGTCTCTGGTCGATACGTGTACGGAACTCACCGTCAGCACCCAGCCAGATGTTGTCCAGCACAGAGATCGGGTCGACGACCAGGACCTCCTGGAACACGGTCGCGATGCCGAGATTGCGCGCGATCCTGGGAGTGCGCAGGCGTCGGAACGTGCTGCCGTTGATCTCGAGCGAGCCTGAGTCCGGGAAGAGCACTCCGGAGAGAATCTTGACGAGCGTGCTCTTGCCCGAGCCGTTCTCGCCGACCACGGCGTGGATCTCGCCGGCACGCACACTGAGCGAGCACCCTTGGAGGGCTCGTGTCTCACCGAACGACCTGTCTATGCCGACGGCGCGGATGACCTCGGGCGCATCTGCCGCATCCTGGGCGGCATTCTCGATGTTCGCAGCACCGACGGCTGGCATGGTCATCTCCGTGGCATGAGAACCGGCCTGCCCAGGAGTCGCCTCCGGGCAGGCCGGCCGATACTACTTTCTACTTTCCCGAGGTACTTGTTAGCTGCTGAGCGGGAAGCTCACCGGCAGTGCTTTGGGGTGCACGAACAGGTAGTTGAGCATGCTGTCAGGGATCCACTGCGCTCCCGGAGGCGCAGGCGCCTGACCGGTGCTATTGGGGGTCCAGCTCGTCGGGATCCACTTCAACAGGGCAGCCTTCGTCGAGGTGAGCGGCGGCAGGGCTGGGATGCCCTTGATCTTGATGCCCTGACCGAGGAGCATCCGCAATGCTACGCGCCATGAGGCGTTTCCTGCCGATCTCGGCGGGTTGATGGCCGCGCAGTACTTGACCGTGTTGATGTTCTCCCGGACCCAGCCGAGCGTTGCCTCGTCAGGGTTCCCGTCGGCGAGTGCAGGTATGGCGCGTCCTGTCTGCTGGAACGCCTGGACCACTCCGAGAATCTCGCCGCCTTGCCCGTAGACGCCGTTGATCGTCTCTGGGTGAGTGGAGAGCGCCTCTAGCGTCGCGCTCTTCGCGTCAGCCTCGTCCCAGTTCCCCGGCACCGACGCTATGACCTTGATGTTCGGGCAGTTGGCGAACACCGAGGCTGCGCCGTCGTGGAGCAGGACGCTGCCCGGTGCCCCAGCCAGGCCGTCAACCATGAGGACGTTGCCCTTGTAACCCATCTCCTTGACGAGCCCGGAACCAGCAAGTGCACCAGTCATCCAGTTCTGGTTGTCGACGTCGACCGTGTACGGAGACGTCGTCGGCGCGTCGATCGTCACGACCGGGATCCCTGCCTTGTACGCCTGCGCGAACACGCCGTTCATGGCAGTCGAGGAGTTGGGAATCGCCAGGATGAGGTTGACGTGCTGTTCGATCATCGACCGGACCTGCTGGATCTGGACGGCGTTGTTCAAGTTCGAGTCCGACACGATGAACTTGCTCACGAGTCCTGCCTTCTTCGCGATGGCGAAGTCGTGGTTCAGCTCCGAGAGCAGGTCCGCCCGCCAGTAGTTGCCCGAGTACGAGTTGCTGTATCCAATGACGAACCCGCCCTTCGGCATCGTTGTCTTGAAGTTGATCCACGGGCTCGTTATCGCGCTCATCGGCAGGTAGTTGTTGTAGTTCTCCAGCACCGACTGGGGCAGGGTCTTGAGCACTCCGCTTGAATCTGGCGGAAGCTTGAAGGGGATCTGTCCGCAGGCTACGGACGAAGATGTCTTCGAGACCACGGCAGCCGAGGCTTTCGAGGCCGTGGAAGCCCCGGATTGCATGATTGGCGGTGCACAAAGACCGGTCACAGTGGCCAGTGCTAGAGCACCGATCCCATATCGCATCCATCTGTGTCGCATTCATTTCCTCCCGCATTTAGGTGTTCGACCTATCGGGGTCGAGAACCGAGGCACGTTACGCCCAAGTTACGAATGGGGGTGCCAGCGGGCAACAGCGAAAGTCCACAGCGTTGATGGGGACAAAGCCGCAAGTATCGTTCGGGAGGCAACTGTCGGAGCTTGAGAATTGGCTCTGGCCTCGACATTCGGCACACTTAACCGTTTCGGCGCCTTTCGGCGAATACATCCCTGTCGAACACGGTGCCGCCTCGCGCCGGCAGGTCTCTGAGCAGTCCTCACGTCACGAAGAGGCTTGAGCACGACCAAGCGGTGCGACGAAGGGTCTTCCGGTCCTTGGTCCCACCGCTGGCCACATTGAGAACCTCTACCGCTTGCTTGGTCCGTCGGCTTGCAGCGCGGAAAGCAAGCCAACTTGGTCCGGATCAGCGAGCGCCGACCCGACAGCGACCACTCGGGCCCCCGCAGCGATGAACTCCTGCGCATTGTGGGCGTCGACGCCCCCCGTCGCGACGAAGCGGAGGCCGGGGAAAGGCCCAAGCAGCGCTTTGATCCAGCCCGGGGTCAGCTGCGCTGCAGGAAACACCTTCAGCCACAGAAAGCCGAAGGTGAGGGCTCGTTGCACCTCCGAAGCAGTGGCCACACCAGGCAGGTGGGCGAGTCCAGCGTCGAGAGAGGCTTGTGCAACATCGGAGTCGAATCCCGGTGCAACCGTGAAGGCCGCGCCGGCGCGACGGGCATCTTCCACCTGACGGCGGGTAGTGACTGTTCCGACACCAATTCTGCACCCGTAACGTTCTGCTGCGGTTGCGGCTGCGCGGAGCGATGCCAGCGCGTCCGGGCTCTGAATCGGAACCTCGACCACCTCGATCCCTGCCCGCCACGCTCGCTCGCATAGTTCGGCGGTGTCCTCCGGTGGCAAACCCCTGACGATGGCCATGACGCGCTGTGTTGCGAAACGCTCTTCAAAAAAGGCATTGGACCGGCGCACTCCGTCGGCCACTGCGTTCCTCTCGGTCAACCCGTCCACCCTGTCTCCCTCGATATGGCTTCGGCAGTGACCAGGAGACGGGGAACAGCCGTGCGGAGCGTCTCAAGTGAGGCAAGCGCCTTCAGTGCCGTCAGGGATATTGCGTTGCTCACCAGCCCGCGACTGTCGCGCACGGGAACGGCAACGCAATTGATGGGTTCCTCGAACTCACCGTTGTCCTCTGCCCAGCCGCGTTGGCGCGTCAAAGCGAGCTCGCGGGCGAACTCCTCCGCAGTCGTAATCGAAGTCGGCGTGTACCTTTTCAGGTCCAACTTGTCGAGCACGCGCTGTCGCAATGGCTCTTCGAGGTATGCCAGGATCGCCTTGCCCACCCCCGACGTATGAAGGATCGCGGAGCCGCCGATTCGCGAGTACATTTTCACCGCGCCCCGGCCCTCGACCTTGTCAACATACAGCACTTCATCGCCCACAAGTTGGGCGAGGTGCAGAGTATGCCCCAGCTCTGCACTGAGCGACAGGAGATAGGGATGCGCGGTGCCGTAGATGTCCAGGTTGTCAAGCGCTTGTTGGGACACGGCAATCATTCGAAATCCGATGGTGTAGCGGCCACCCGAGTCACGTCGGGCGAACCCACGAGCCTCGAGAGTTTGCAGCAGGCGCAGGGCTGTGGACTTGTGAACTTCGTAGTGGAGCGCAATCTCGCCCAGGGTGCGAGGCTTGGCTGCGATGAACTCGACCATGTCTATGGCGCGCTCGACAGTTTGCGACATGGCTCGTTCAGACGCCCCGGTAAGTCTTGAGAATGTCGCCGCTTCCGTCGCCGTCCGGTTGCGGGGTGGACTTTGCACATGCCCACTCCGCCTCGCTGACGGAAAGCGCTGCTTGTAGCCACGGCTTGTTCGGCGGCGTGTGATGGTCGGCCGTCGAGCTCAAGGCGCTGCCGGCGAGGAGGTGACCGAGCCGAAGACGCTGAACTTGCGGGAGGTCTCCCAGCAGGCCGGACAACCAGCCGGCGGCAAAGGCGTCACCGGCACCGACCGGCTCGCGCACGTCGACTTTGGGGGCCCGGACGTATTCGCTGCCTTGTTCGTGGTAGGCGGTAGCCCCGACGGCGCCGTTCTTGACGACCAGCACGCGCGGCTGGTCGATGAGGGTGCGAAGGTCATGTGGTTCTCGCGTGCCCCATAGGGTTGTTGCCTCGTCGAGGCCGACGAAGACGACGTCAGCCTGCTGAGCGAGCTCGATCAGCCTGACAGAGGCCTTTGTGCGCGGCCACAGGCCCTCACGGAAGTTGACGTCGAAGCTGATCGTGGTACCGCGCGCACGGAACTCCTGAAAGAGCTCTCTCACCATGTCGTCGCACTCTTGCGACAATGCCGGCGTGATGCCCGTCAGGTGTACCAGCTGGGGAGGGATTCGCAACACCGGACTCAGCAGCTCGGCACGCATGAGCGACGCGGCGGACCCCCGCCGGTAGTAGAAGACCCGCGTACGCCCGCGTCCGGGATCCTTGAAGAAGACGCCGGTAGGAGCGTTCTTGTCGATCTCGACAAGGGAGGTGTCGACCCCGACCGCGGAGACGTCGCGAAGGACGCGCCTTCCCAGTGGGTCATCGCCGAGTCGGCTCACCCAGCTGACGCGATGGCCGAGGCTCGCGAGGTACATCGCCACGTTGGACTCGGCGCCGGCAGGATGGATTACCACGGTCTGGGCTAGCTCGAGTGGTTCCGGCTGTGCCGGAGTCGCCATGGCCATCGTCTCGCCGACGCACACGACCTCGAACGGGACGTCCTCTCCTGTAGTCCGCGTTTCGCGTTCGCGTGTCATCGCTCGCCGCCGCGCCGGCGGCCGGTAGTAAAGACAATGGCCCCTTCGGCCGTTCGCGGATCAGCTGGCATACAGGGCCTCGGTGAGGGCCAGGATCGCAGGTCCCTGGCCCCATGGAACGAGGAAGTCGATTGGAACGTGCTGGTAGTGGCTGGCGCGCGTGCAGGCCATTACGGCAGCGGATACCTTCTCGAGCCTTCCCTCCGCCGTAATGCTTCCGAGCACCGCGCTTCGTGCCTGCCCCACGGCCCTCGACACCGCCGATCCCGACACCAGGCCCATTCGAAGGGCCCGCGACATCCCGTACGCCATGAACGCGGTCGTCGAGTACTCGTCCCCTGAGTGGGGATGGTTGACGGCGGCATACCAGTGACCGTCGTCGCGTTGCAGCACCACCATCGCAGAGACCAGCTTTGACACTGCACCGCTGAGCAGTCCCACGGTCATTTGGGACTCATTGTCGAGGCGGAGACGTTGCGCGGCCTCCAGCACGTCGAGCAGACCGAGCAGAGCCCAGCCTTGTCCTCGTCCCCATCCAGGTCCGAAGGTTGCCTCCTCGCCTTCCAGTACGAAGTGATCGAACAGCCCTGACGCGCTCTGCAGCAGCTCGACGTATCCTCGTGCCTGTTCGAGACCGGCGCGCCAGTAGAGCTCAGTCATGGTCAGTTCGCCCAGCGATGTGAAAAAGGGCGGATCGAAGTGGAGACAGTCGACGAACACTCCCGAGGGCGGGGCCGCGGCAAGGGCTGCTTCACGGGGATCGAGCACCTCTGGTCCGTACGGCTGCACGAGGGGACTGTGCTCCCAGGTCGCGAACACGCCACGAATGCGCGGTCGTGACAGGAGGTAGTCCGCCAGCCCGACCAGGGCCGTCAGAAGGTGCGAATCGTGGTAGAGGCTGCTCATACGGACCATCGCATGTCCTGGCGCCGTGCAGTCGAGGCGTCGATGGGGGAGCGCCCTCGTGGCCCAGGCGCGCGCCCATCCGTGAGCAAACCGCGCATAGGTTGGGTCGCCCAGAGCGCTCGAAGCCTCAAGCATTGCGTCGAATGCCACCGAGTCCCCGAAGTTCCAGGTCTCGTAGGGTAGCTGGAGCAGCGTGTCGGAGACGACCCTCAACAAGCCCCGATCCACCAGGTCGAGGACCTCCATGGCTCACCTTCCCTCGAAACGAGGACTGCGGTGTTCGGCGAAGGCCTGCCTTCCCTCTCTCGCGTCCTCGGACGCCATGCAGTAGGAGAAAGAGTCGTTCTCTACCAATAAAGCAACATCGAGGGGAACGTTCTGGGCGATGCGGACCATGTGCTTCGTCTTCTGAATCGCGATCGGTGACAACGAAGCGATTTGAGACGCCAGCTCGAGCGCTGTCGACAGCAACTGGGGGCCCTCGACGATCTGCTGGACGAGGCCGATACGGTGGGCCTCGGTCCCGTCGATCCGATCACCGGTGAGAAGCAAGCGCGACGCATTCCCCGGTCCGATCGCGTGTGTCAGCAGCTGGGTCGCGCCTGAGCCACCGTGCCACCCCCAACGGATCTCGCTGGCGCCGAACGAGGAGACGGCCGTGGCGATCCTTATGTCGCAGGCGCAGGCCATCTCGAGGCCACCGCCGATGCAATAGCCGTTGATAGCGGCGACAATGGGCTTGCGACACAGCCACACTGCCCTGGCGTAGTCCTTGCGGGCATCGAACCTGTTGCGGTACTCCCAGTTGCTTCCATACTCGCCCAGGTCATTGATGTCGCTGCCAGCACTGAACGCCCGATCGCCAGCGCCCGTAAGGACCACTGCACGCACGGCTGCGTCTTGGTTGATCTCAAATACGAGCTCGTTCATCCGGGCGTCCATTGCCACGGTCATCGTGTTGAGCTTCGTCGGTCGGTCGATAGTGACGATCGCGACGAAACCATCGCGATCCAGGCGGATTTCGCCTGGCAGCACGGAGGTCACTTCAACGTCCCGTCTTCGTCCGACACGAGTATGATTCCTTGTTCCGCAAATGCCGCGATTTGCTCTTGGTCGTATCCGAGCTCGGTCAGCACCTCCCGGGTGTCGCCACCCAACGCCGGTGCGCCGCGAGTGATCCGAGGTGGTGTGGACGACATGAAGATCGGCGGGCGCACAGTGCGGACAGTCGCCGCGCCGCGGTGCGGCTGTTCCACGAACATGCCCGTCTCGATGATGTGCGGATCCCTCTCCAGATCTTCGTAGGTGTACACGGGACCGCTCCACACGCCCGCCTCGTCACACTTCTTGATCCACGCGGACGTCGGCAGCGCGAGGAACCTGTTGCGGATCCGGGCATATATCGCATCTCGATGGGTGGATCCGTCCTTGTAGTCGGCAAGAGCTCTCAGGTAGTCGTCATCGAGGACCTCGCCTAGCCGCGGCAGGTCAGTCATCGCGAGCGTCAGCCAGCCGTCTTCGGTCTTGTACACGCCGTAAGGGGCCGGAATGAACGGATGCGCGCTGAACTCCCCAGTTCTCTCGGGCTGCCGGCCCGTGTTCAGGTACGTCACCAGTTCCTGCAGCTGGGCGTCGAGCACCGTTGACAGCATGTCGACTTGAACGTGCTGTCCCTTGCCCGTCCGGTGGCGCGCCTGGAGAGCCGCGAGGACACCGATCAGCGCCTGATACCCGCTCATCACGTCGGCTGCCCAGAGCGCACCGGGAAGGGGATGGTCCGACTCTTGACCGACCGAGAACATGGAGCCGCTGTAACCCTGAACAATCAGATCTTGGCCGGGACGGTCGCGATAGGGTCCTGTTGGCCCGTAACCGCTGATGGAGCAGTAGACGAGACGGGGATTGAGTGCGTGAAGTTCCTCGTACCCGGCACCGAGCCGTTCCGCGGTGCCGTGCCGAAAGTTCTGCAGGAACACGTCGGCCGTGCGGCAGACATCGTGAAAGATTGCCCGCCCACTCTCCGTCTTGAGGTCAACTGCCAAGCTTCGCTTGTTCCGGTTCAACGCCAAGAACGTCGACATCTCACCTTGCACGTATATGTCGTCGAACCCGTGTGTCCGGTTGAACTCCCCTGTGCCAGGCGACTCGACCTTGATGACGTCGGCGCCCAAGTCACCAAGACGGGCTCCCGCGAGTGGACCCGCAAGCATCTGGGTCGCGTCCACAACCCGGATGCCGGCGAGCGCCGTTTCCGTTTGCGTGAGGTCGGCCGTCACGCCTGGCCCCTCAACTCGACCAGGTTCCGCTCCGGCCTCCCACCATTGCGGGGTTGACGGCAGCAGCTCACAAGGACCCCCCTCCCCTTCCGACCTTCCCGTGACTCGTTTAGCGAGCACAGGCCCCTCGTCGAGGCCCCCCTCGCGTCATTGCACATTCTGCAACGACGTTGCGAATATAGCGGAAGTTAGGAGGCAGTTCGCTAGCTGTCGCGACCTTCGCGTCGCCGGATCGCCTAGGAGCGCGTTCGCACGACGAGGTTGCGAACCTCGACAATGGAGCTCGGGGAGTCTCCGGCCTACCGCAGCGGTCCCATCGGCATGGTCAGCGGCCCGGCAGCCGGAAGCCCCAGTGCCGCCGCCAGTCGCGCGTGCGCGCCCCATTCCGACAGCCCTGGACCAAGTCCCATGGCCTGGACGAAGGCCGCCGGGTCGTCGCTGTTGCGGGGCTGGCGCAGGCGCTGCACCGGCGACACCGCAAGGACCGGTCGCAGTCGTGCGTCGGCCGGCAGGCCGGCGCGCTCGCGGGCGATCTCGACGGCATGGCGCAGCCCGCCGAGCTCGTCGACCAGCCCGCGCCGGGCAGCGTCGGCTCCCGTCCAGACCCGGCCTCGGGCGACTTCGTGGACCGCTTCGCGCGTCATGGCCCGTCCGCGGGCGACCTTGGCGGTGAAGTCCTCGTAGACGAAGTCGAGCCACTCGTCGAGCCTGGCCCACTCGTCCTCGCTGAAGCCGGTTTGTGACGAGAACATGAGCGAGTGCTGCCCGAGGCCGAGGCTTTCGACGTGCACGCCCAAGCGCTCGAGCAGGCCGCTTGTCCGGAGCTTGCCGCCGAAGACGCCGATCGACCCGGTGAGCGTCGCCGGCTCCGCCACGATGACGTCGGCGGCCACGGCCACGAAGTACCCGCCCGAACCGGCCACATCGCCCATCGAGACCACGACCGGCTTGGATGCCTCGCGGGCCCTGCACACCTCGCGCCAGATCGTGTCCGAGGCGACGTAGGAGCCGCCGGGGGAATTGATGCGGAACACGATCGCCTTGATCCGCTCGTCCTTTACCGCCGCGCGGAACGCCGCGGCGACGGTGTCGGAGCCCGCCGCCCGCCCCACCGGGCCCGGCTTGGACCGGCCGAGGCGGATCGGGCCGATCGCCTCGACGAGCCCGAGCGCCGGCCGGCGTGCCTGGAGTGCCCTTGTGACGTTGTCCCACCGCCGCTGGTAGCGCGACACGTAGAGCAGAGTCGGCTTCTCGGGCCAGTGGCGATTGACGGCCTCCCGTACCGCGTCGCGGTACCCGACGTGGTCGACTAGCCCTGCCTCCTGGGCCTCTGCGGCCGGGACCGGTGCTTTGTCTATGAGCTCACGCACGCGGTCGGCGGGCAGGTGCCGGCCGGCCGACACGGCGGAGACGATCTGCTCGTAGGCGGACTCGGCCAGCCGTTCGGTCGCCTCGCGGTGGGCCTGTGAGAATTCCGTCCGCAAGAAGGTGTCCGCCGCGTTCTTGTACTCATGGCGTTGCGAGAACAACGGCTCGACCTGCGCGCGGTCGAGGGCGCCGCGCACGAACGTGCCGGCGGCCGCCGCGCCCATCAGGCCCACGCTTCCGGAAGGCTGCAGCCACAGCTCACCGAAACCGGTGGCCACGACGTAGGCCGTCGTCCCCCGCCCGAGCTCGCCGAAGGTCTCCGCCCAGGCGATGGCCTCTTTGCCCTTTGCGCGAAAACGCGCCACAGCGTCCGACAGCTCCTGGGCTTGCGCCAGCGATATCGACGTGGCACCCAACTTCGCAAGCAGTCCCACGACGTTGGGGTCTTCGGCGGCCACGGCGAGCCGGCTGACGAGTGTGCGCAGTGCCATGCGCCGGCGGTTCATCAGACGTTCGACGGGATGGGAACCGATGTCCTCGACGATTGCCCCGGTTAGGTCCAGCTCGAGCAGGATCGACATGGGTTGGACGGTACCTGAGCAGGATGGGCCAGTCGAGCGCCCGGCCCCAGGTGAGCGTCACAGCCCACCGGTAGTGTTCGCTCGTGCTCCACCTCGTCAGCGCCAGCCGGGTGGAGCCTCTCGCAGCAGTGCTGGCCGAGGTGCTCGCGGAGCCGCCCGCGGACCCGATGTCCCCGGAATGGGTGGCCGTGCCCACCGCGGGCATGCGACGTTGGCTCGCCCTCGAGCTGGCCAGATCGCTCGGCGCGTCCGCGCCAGGCGCTGGCGACGGTGTCGCGGCGAACATCCAGTTCACCTTCCCCGGCGCCCTGCGCCAGGTGGTTCTCGAGGCTGGGAGCGACCAGGGGACCGCCGATCCGTGGCAGGTCGACTGTCTCGCCTGGGCCGTGCTCGAGGTGCTGCGCTCGAGGACCGGCGACGGCCGCCTCGGCCCGCTCACCGCGCTGGCGCCCGGTGCGACCTGGTTCGGGCGGGCGCGACGTCTCGCCGACCTCTTCGACCGGTATGCCGTGCGCCGGCCCGGGCTCGTGCTGGCCTGGAGCGCCGGCCACGACGTCGACCCCATCGGTCGACCCCTTGCCGCGCACGACAGCTGGCAGCCCCACCTGTGGCGCCTGGTGCGCGCTCTAGTCGGAGTTCCCAGCCCGCCCGAGCGCCTGCCCGGTCTCCTCGACGACGTACGCAGCGGGAAGCTCGCGCTGGAGCTGCCGGCGCGGCTCGCCATCTTCGGCGTGACGACGCTTCCCAGCGGTGCACCCTTTGTCGAGCTGATCGAGGCCGTCGGTGCCTTGAGGGAGCTGCACCTGTTGTTGCTCGACCCGTCACCCGCCACGACCTCGCGTGTCCGCGAAGCGGCATCGGGCGGCTCGCGGCCGCCTGTGCTGCTACGCGCTGACGACAGGTCGGACGCCGAGGTGCGTCATCCGTTGCTGCGATCGTGGGGGCGCCCGTACCGGGAGCGGACGGTGCTCCTGGCGGGTGCCGAATCGCGGGGCCTTCCCGCTCCGCTGTCGGTCGATGAGAGCGACGAGGCCGGTGACGCAACGGCAGTCTCCCTGTTGGCGCGCGTGCAACGTGACCTGCGCTTGGGTACCGCACCCGCCGGCGACTTCGATCTGGATCGCGGTGACCGGTCCATCCAGGTGCACTCGTGCCACGGGAGGGCCCGTCAGGTCCAGGTGCTGCGCGATGCGATCCTGCATCTGCTGGTCGACGACCCGACGCTTGGCGAAGAGGACATCGTCGTGCTCTCGCCGGCGATCGACCAGTTCGTGCCACTCGTGGAGGCGGGCTTCGGGACCTCGGCCGACGAGACCGTCGATGCCCCGGGCGGAGCGACGCCAAGGCTCTTCTACCGGATCGCGGACCGTTCGCTGCGCGATTCGTATCCGGTACTTGCGGCGCTCGATTCACTGCTCGCGCTGGTCTCCGGCCGGTTCGCCGCCTCGGAGGTACTGGGGTTCGTCTCGCTGCCGGCGGTCCGTAAGCGCTTCGACTTCGACGACGGCGCCCTGAGCACCATCGCGGACTGGATTGTCAGGACCAACGTGCGTTGGGGTCTCGACGGCCCGCACCGCGAGGCTTGGGGCCTCCCGCCGGAATTCACAGCCAACTCGTGGCGTACGGCGATCGACCGGGTGCTCATGGGAGTGGCCGTGAGTGACGACGTCCTGGATCTCGCGCCGGGCGACATCGCTCCACTCGGCGTCGAGGGCGACGACATCGATGTCGCCGGCCGCCTGGCGGATGTTCTCGCACGTCTCGCGGCCACCACCCGCGACATGAGGCGAGAGCGCACGGCCGCTCAGTGGTGCGACGCGCTGTCGGATGCCATCGGACAGTTCTTCCAAGTGGACTCCGCCCAGCAATGGCAGCTCGACCACGTCCTGCGGATCCTCGCCGAGATCCGTGACCACGCCGTGGCAGGTGGTGAGCCCGCGTCGGTCGAGATCTCGCTCGGAGACGTCCGCCGACTGCTTGCCGATCGGTTCCAGGGCACGTCGCGCCGCCCCGACTTCTTCCGGGGCGGTATCACCGTGAGCTCGTTGACGCCGCTGCGGTGGTTGCCGTTCCGCGTGATCTGCATCCTCGGGCTCGACGAGGCGGGCACAAGCGGCATCGCCGGTACCGACGGCGACGATCTCGCGGCCGCAGCCCCACTAGTCGGCGACCGCGACCCCCGCTCGGAGGTCCGCCAGGCGCTTCTCGAGGCGGTTCTTGCCGCGGGCGACCATCTCGTCATCACGCGGACGGGCCACAACATCCGTACCAACCAGGAGGAGCCGCCCGCCACCGTGCTCGCCGAGTTGCGGGACACGATCACCGCCACGCTCTCGGCGGCGAGCAGGAGCTCCTACCGGGACCAGATCGAGACCGTTCACCCCCTCCAGCCTTTCGACGACCGGTGCTTCAGGCCCGGCCAGCTGAACCATCCCGGCCCGTGGAGCTTCGACGCCGGCGCATTGGCCGGGGCACGTGCCCGCAGGGAGCGACGCACGGAGAGACGTCCGTTCCTAGAAGCGGCGCTTCCTCCTGCCCCGAACGAGGACGCCGTGATAGACCTCGCCGACTTGCAGAGGTTCTTCAAGCACCCGGTGAAGGCGTTCCTGCGCGAGCGTCTTCAACTCCACCTGCCGACCGACGACCGCGACCTGTCCGACGATCTTCCGACGGCGCTCGACAGCCTCGAATGCTGGTCGGCCGCCGAGCGGCTGCTCGGGGCCCGGCTTGCCGGGCGCGCCGACGGCGAGTGGGAGCGTCACGAGCGTGCTCTTGGAACGCTCCCTCCGGGAGGGCTGGGTGACATCCTGCTCGCGGAGATAGAGGAGACGGTCTCGCAGCTGCTCGTCGCGGCAACCGAGATGGGCGTCGATCCGGCGCGCGGCGATCACCTGCCGGTCGAGGTCGTGCTCGCCGACGGCACGCGCGTCGTCGGGACGGTCGTGGGTCGTTGCGCCGACTCCTCTCCGGGCCCGGCACTGGTCTCATTCAGCAAGGTCGCGGCCAGGCATCGCCTGGCGGCCTGGCTCGACCTCATGGTCCTCCTGGCGGACGACCCCGCGACCAGCTGGCGAAGCGTCGTGCTCGGGCGCTCCGAGAAGAAGGGCAAACTGAAGACGCTCGAGCTCGTCGGGAGCGGCGACACCGGTCACGAGCGCCACGGCCGCGCGCTCGACGCGCTCGAGGTCGTTGTCGACTGCTACCGGCGCGGGATGCGCGAACCGATCCCGCTGTTCGCGTCAGTCTCCTACAAGTTGCACGCGCGCAAGGCCAGCTCGAACGATTGGGAGCCGTACGGCGGTCACGGGGACGGCGACGACGATGCGAACCGTCTGGCGTTCGGGGATCTCAGCTTTGACGACCTCCGTGCGCTGAGGGCACACGCCGACGACCCCGAAGGACCCTCGCCGCAGCGGGCTCTGCGGTTCGCCGACTACCTGTGGAGCACGGTCGAGGCGAGCGCCAGGGAGCTCGGATGAGCGCACCACAGGTCTTTTCGCTCCGCGACGAGCTGCCCACCGGTTGTGTCGCCATCGAGGCGAGTGCCGGAACGGGCAAGACCTACACACTCGCGGGCCTGGTCGTGCGTTATGTGGCCGAGGAAGGGGTCCGTGTCGAAGAGCTCCTCATGGTCACCTTCACCCGAGCTGCTGCGGCCGAGTTGCGCGATCGTGTCCGGAGCCGGCTCAGCGAGGCGGCGGCGGCGTTGCGCAAGCCCGGCGACATCGCGACGACCGACGAGCTCCTGGCGCACCTGGCGGCCAGAGATCGCGAGATCCGTCTCGCTCGCTTGGAACAGGCCGTCGTCGACTTCGACGCGGCCACGATCACGACCATCCACGGCTTCGCCCAGCAGGTGCTCGCCACCCTGGGCTCGGCCGCCCCCGGTGACCGCGAGGCATCGCTGCTCGACGACACGGTCGAGCTCGTCGAGGCGGTCTGCGCCGACGTGCTCGCCGCGGAGTCGGTCGCCGACCCGATGATGGCCGACCAGCTTCCGGACCTGAAGGGCCTCTCGCACTTGTGCGGCAAGCTGCTCGGGAACCCCGGTATCAATGCCACGCCTGGCACCGACGCCTCCGAGTCCACGGTCACGGCTGCCCGGTTGCGACGCCTTGTCGACAGCGCCGTCGACGAGGTGCACCGACGCCGGCGCGACGCGGGCACCCTCTCGTTCGACGATCTGCTGACCCGGCTCCGCGATGCTCTGAGCGAGGGCTCGGTCGCCGTTGCCAGCTTGCGCCGCCGATTCCGCATCGCTCTCATCGACGAGTTCCAGGACACCGACCCGGTGCAGTGGGAGATCTTCTCGCGGCTGTTCGCAAGTCCCTTCCATACCTCGCCGCTCGTCCTGGTCGCCGACCCGAAGCAGGCGATCTACGCGTTTCGCGGCGCGGACGTGCACACCTACCTCGAGGCCGCGCACCGGCCCGGCACGACCCGGTGCACCCTCGGAGTGAACCGCCGATCCGACGGCGCGCTTGTGGACGCCCTCGAGTGCCTATTCCAAGGCGCGACATTCGGGGATCCCCGGATCGAGTTCGTGCAAGTCGAGGCGGCAGCCGAGCACCAGGACCTGCGCCTCACGACCGACGACGGCGCCGCGCTGCCCGCACTTTCTTTACGTCTCGCTCTCGGTGACGACCTGCCGCGCAACGCGAGCGGCTGGATCCTCACCGGCACCGCGGAAGCCGCGATCGCGCGCGACCTCGCAGAACAGGTCCAGGAGCTGCTGGAGTCGGCCTCGATCCCTTCGAGAGACGGCACGGCTGTGCCGCGGCGCGTGCGGCCCGGCAACGTCGCCGTGCTCGTGGGCACGAATGCAGAAGCCGAGCGGATCCAGACCGCCTTGCGTCTCCGGGCAATCCCTGCGGTGGTGACCCGGAGCGACAGCGTCCTGCGGTCGGACGCGGCCAAACAGTGGCGCTGGCTCCTTGCCGGCCTCACCCGGCCGGCCGACCCGACCCGGGCCCGCACCGCGGCACTCTCATGGTTCTTCGGCTGGTCGGTGCGCGATCTCGACGCGGCTGACGACGCGAGGCTCAGCCGGGTGCAGGACCAGCTCTTCAGATGGTCCGAGGTACTCAACGCCCAAGGCACGGTCGCGTTCTGCGCGAGGGTCTGGTCCGACAGCGGGGTGACGGCCCGCGTGCTGGCATCAAGTGACGGGGATCGCGACCTCACGGACCTCGACCACATCGCCGGACTGCTGCAGATGAGCACCGCCGGCCGCCGGCCGACCGCCGTAGGCCTGCTCGCGACGCTCAAACAGCTGGAGTCCGAGGCCGGAGGCGATCCCGAGACCGACCTGACGGCTCGTCAGGTCGACTCCGACGCCGAGGCGGTGCGGGTCATGACCGTGCACGCGGCGAAGGGCCTCGAGTTCCCGATCGTCTGCGTGCCGACGCTGTGGCGCCGCAGCCTGGCCGTCGCGCACGAGATCGTGTTCCGTGACCCCGTCTCGGGGCTGCGGACGTTCGACATCGCGAATGACGAGGACTGGCCCACGCCGGCCGACGCCAGGGAGCGCAAGCTACTCGCTGACGACGAGGCAAGAGGGGAGAATCTCCGGCTCTTGTACGTGGCGCTCACCCGTGCCCGGCACAAGACGCTTCTCTGGTGGTCGCACGTGCCGGGATGCGAGATCAGCGGGCTCACGCACGTGCTCTTCGCGCGGAGCAACGGTGCCATAGACCCGGAGCAGTTCGCGGCGCCGAAGGTCCTTCCCCGGGTCGACATGGACCTTGCCGCGGCCCTCGAGTCCGCGTTCGCTCCGGCCGGCGACGCCGTGGCCGTATCGGTCACAGGCACCGCTGAAGGCCCGGTCCGTTGCTGGGCCGGCGACGCGGCACGGGCGCCCACGGACCCGATCGAAAGCGCCCGGCTCGATCGGGTCCCGTTCCGCGGGAGCCGCCGCTGGTCGTTCAGCGCCATCAGCGACCGCGCCCGGCACGCCGACCTCGACCCCGAGGACGAAACCCTAGGTGATTCAGGCGCGGCCGACGAGCCGGCCGCAGTCGTCGGCACCGCGGCGGCGATCCCGAGCGCGGTTGCCTCCGACCTGCCGCTCGGCGCGGTCGCCGGGGGCGTCCAGTTCGGAACGCTCGTCCACGAGGTGCTCGAGCTCGTCGATTTCACGACGGACGACCTTGACGCCGAGCTGCGCACCCACGTTGACGACCGGCTCCGATGGAACCCCTGGCCGGTCGATGCACAGACTCTCGTCGCAGGCCTGCGCGCCGCGATCGAGGCACCGCTCGGCCCGCTGTTCAAAGGCAGGCGGTTGCGGGACCTCACCCGCAGCGACCGGCTCGGCGAGCTGGGCTTCGAGCTCCGCCTGGGCGGGAAAGGCCGTTTCGCGACAGATCGCGACGTCGGCGCTCTCGTGCTGCGCCTTCTGCCCAGCGACGATCCGCTCAGGCCGTGGGCGCAGCGCCTCGCCTCGGGGCTGTTCGGGGTCGGGCTCGCGGGCCATCTCACAGGCTCCATCGACATGGTCACCCGCGTCCGCGACTCGGGGGACCCGGACGCGCGGCCTCGCTTCGTGGTCGTCGACTACAAGACGAACACGCTCGGCGATCAGGGCCGCGAGCCCCAGTCGCTCGACTACCACCCGGACCGCCTGCCCGCGGCGATGGCAGCCCACCACTACCCGTTGCAGGCCCTGCTCTACCTGGTCGCGTTGCACCGCTACCTGCGTTGGCGCTTACCCGGCTACGAGCCGGCGGAGCACCTCGGTGGCGCCGCGTACCTCTTCGTGCGGGGCATGGCCGGCGCCGACACGCCGGTGGTCGGGGAGAACCCGCACGGGGTGTTCACCTGGCGTGTCCCGCCCGTTCTCGTGACAGCGCTCAGCGACCTGCTCGACGGCACCGGGGTCCCGGCGTGACCGGTGCGCTCCTCGGCGCCGAGGTGGCGACGCTGGCGCCTTTCGTCGAGGCAGGCGTTCTCGAGTCGTCCGACGTTCACGTTGCCGGCGTGATCGCGCGAAATGTCGGCGGCCTGGAACCTGAGGTGGTGCTCGGGGCTGCCCTGGCGGCACGTGCCCCGCGCTTCGGGCACGTCTGCGCGGTCATCGGGACTGTCGCCGGGTCCGTCGTCGTCGACGCTGCCGCGGTCGACTCGATCGAATCCCTGCCCTGGCCAGATCCCACGCGTTGGGCGAGGTCCCTCGAGGCAAGCCCGGCAGTGCGCCGCCCGCAGGACCGATCGGGCGGGGTGATCTTGCCGCTCGTCTTCGACGGTACCCGTCTGTACCTCGAGCGCTACTGGCGATTCGAGGAACGTGTCGCAGAGGACCTGTTGAGCCGCGCGCGCACCGACGGCGGATTCGCAACCTCGTCGCCCGCCCTCGACGGCGTCCTCGACGAGCTCTTCGAGACCATGGACCCGCTACAGCGCGAGGCCGCAGCGCAAGGCTTGACTCGCGGGATCGCCGTGATCGGGGGCGGGCCGGGCACCGGCAAGACGCGTACCGTCGCCCGGCTGCTCGCTGCGGCGAACGCGGTCGCGCTCGCCCGGGGCCAGACGCTGGACGTGGCTCTCGCGGCGCCCACCGGAAAGGCGGCCGCGCGCATGACAGCGGCAGTGCACGAGGAGGCCGACGACACGAACCTCCGCGAGGGCGTCGCGGAGGTGCTGCGGCGGACCGAGGCGGAGACGCTGCATCGTCTGCTCGGCGCCCATGCAGGCGGGAAACCCCTCTTCGACCACTCCAATCCCCTGTCCAACGCGCTTGTGGTGGTGGACGAGACGTCGATGGTGTCGCTCCCGATGATGGCCCGCCTGCTCGACGCGGTCCGCTCCGACGCCACGCTCGTGCTGGTCGGGGACCCATACCAGCTCGCGAGCGTCGAGGCCGGGGCCGTTCTCGGTGAGATCGTCGGCCCGAGGGCGACAGGGCCGGCGAACGGGCCGCTCGGACCGGGGATCGTGCTGCTCGAGCACAATTACCGGTTCGGCCCCGGCTCGGAGATAGCGGCGCTCGCCGACGCGATCCGCCTCGGCAACGCCGATCTTGCCGTGGACCTCCTCTCTCACCACGGCTCCGGTGAGCTGACGTGGGTCGAGGACCAGGACCAGGCCGGCATCGACCGACTCCGCGAGGAGGCGGCGGTCTGGGCCGCCGGGGTCGTCCGTGCGGCGCAGAAGGGCGAGGCCGAAGAAGGCCTGCGCCTTGCCTCAGAGTTGAAGGTCCTGTGCGCGACGCGACTCGGAGCTCTCGGTGTCTCCGGCTGGAGTGCAGCCATCGAAGCCCTCACGGCGCGGACGCTTCCCGACGCCGGCATCGGCCGGCGCACCTACGTCGGCCGGCCCGTGATCGTCACGCGCAACGACTACTTCAACCAGGTGTTCAACGGTGACGTGGGACTTGTGGTCGTCGGCGCGAACGGACCGGTCGCAGCCTTCCAGGAGGCGAGCGGCGATTTCCGGGAGCTCGCGATGTCGCGGCTGTCCGACATCGAAACTTGGTGGGCGATGACGATCCACAAGAGCCAGGGGTCGGAGTTCGAGCGCGTGATCGTCGCGCTCCCTCGGCCTCCGTCGCCGATCCTCACCCGTGAGCTCCTCTACACCGCCGTCACCCGCGCCAAGCAGCAGGTCACGGTGGTAGCTGCCGAGGAGTCACTGCGGGCTGCGATCGCCAACCCGGTGGCCAGAGCCTCAGGGCTCGGCCAGAAGCTCTGGACCGCCTGAGCTCCCTCCCGGGTGGAGCACGGGAGTGTTGAGATGCGCAGAATCGCGGGGCCGGGAGAACGCCTACGCGAACAGGACTACTCGATGCTTCATGGAGTCATGAAGACCATCGCGACGTGGCGGGTAATGGCGTGCCTCACCGTGGCATCGATCGCGGCTGCGAGCGGGGCGAGCGGCGTGGCGCAGGGGGTGCCGAGGACCACGACGCGGGGGACCTCACAGCCGGCTGCCGTTCCGACGTCGCTCTGCAGGTCCATCGGGCAGGTCGAACGACTTGTCGTGCGTCGCGTCGACGCGTTCCCGCAGAACGGCATCCATTTCTCGTTCCCGGCGGAGACCGTGGTGACCGAGGTCACATCGGTCCGGGACGTCGCCAAAGTGGTCTGCGCCCTGCCGCGGATTCCCGCAACTGTGATGAGCTGCCCGGCGGACCTCGGGATCACCTATCGCCTCAGCTTCACCGCACCCGACGAGACGTTCCCGACCGTGGCCGTGTCTGCCACGGGTTGTGAGACGGTGCTCGGGATCGGCCCGACCCGCTGGGTGGCCGGCTCCTCGAACTTCTGGCGCCGCCTCGGCGACGACATGGGACTGCCAAGCCCGACCTGGGCGACATTCCGGGGTAGCGGAGGGGCACTCGGCTGAGCCACGGCCGGGCTGCACCAGCCCTGACCGTGTGGTCTCATGAGTGACGTGACGCTCGCGTTCTCGGAGAAACAAGAGCTCCGCACCCGAGCCGTCTGATGGATGCGGCTACCACCGTCGAGGTACGGCCATGGGGACGGTTCGGAGCCTGGCTCCTTGTCGGGGCCGCCTGGTCGCTCGGGGTGGTCGCGATACTCTCGATCGGCCTGTTCGTTCTCCCAGTAGCGGCGGTCGCAACGGTGCTGCTGGCGCGCCGCGCGCCTGGGCGGCCGGGTCTCCCCGGCCTCGTTTCAGGTCTCGGGGCTCCGGTGCTGTACGTCGCCTACCTCAACCGCTCCGGGCCGGGCAACGTGTGTACGGCGACAGCCCGCGCCAGTAGCTGCGTGCAGGAATTCGACCCCTGGTCATGGCTGATCGTGGGGTTGGTACTTGTCACGACCGGCATTGCGGTGTTCTGGTTGCGCACTCGCCCACGCCCGCGGGTCTGAAACGAACATCCAGGACGGCGCCGTCGACACAGCGACTCACGCGGGATCCTGTGTCTCGAGACCGAGGCGATCGTTCTGCGAGCATGTGCGGCGTGCGCGTAAGAAGGCGACCGAAGTGGCGGCACCGGATCGCGGGGTTGCAGCGGAGCGTTGGTCCTGAGCTGCTCTCGGGAGCGTCTGACAACGACCCGACCAACGTTGGCACGGCTGTCGCCGTCGGCGCTGCCACTGCGTACCAACTGGCATGGTTGGCGCTGTTGGTTGTTCCTCTGCTCGGAGTCGTTGAGACCATCGCCGCCCATGTCGGCTCGGTGACACACAACGATCTCCAGACGCTGGCTCTGAAGCGTTTCGGTCGGCATGTGGCCGCGACCCTGTTGGTGTCGGTGGTGATCGTCAACGCAGTTACCATCGCTGCCGATCTCCAAGCCGGGGCCGCCGCGATCGGGCTGTTGGCAGGTGTCGACTCCCGCTGGTTGGTGGTGCCGTTCGGGCTGACACTTGTCGGATTGTTGCTGGTCGGCAAATACGGGCAAGTGGTGGCCGTGTTGCGCTACCTGCTCCTTGGCTTTCTGGCTTTCGGGGTCGCCGCGTTCCTCGCGCGTCCCGACTGGTCCCGCGTCCTCAGGTCCAGCTTTGTTCCCACGCTGTCGTTGCATCGCGACGTCGTCGCCGGTGGCCTCGCCCTGCTCGGCACGACGCTGACCAGCTACGTGTATGTGTGGGAGACGATCGGGCGGGGGTTGGAAGAAGCGCCCGACGCCACGACCGGGGACCAGGGGTTGGCGCGTGCCAAGATCGGCGCTGTCATAGGTGCCGTCTTCACCGGAGTGATCTTGTGGTTCATGCTGGTAGCGTCGGCGGCGACCCTGGGTCAACATCACGAGACGGTCACCTCGGCCCAAGACGCAGCCCAGGCTCTACGCCCGCTCGCCGGTTTTCTGGCGGCGGACTTGTTCGCTATCGGGCTTGTTATCTCCGCGGTGGTCGCACTGCCGGTGCTCATGGCCACCACCGCCTATGTGGTCGGCGCCCAATTCGATTGGCGCCGCGGGCTGTCGGAACCGGTCCACCATGCGCGGGGCTTCTATTGCGTTCTGGCGGCATCCATCGGCCTCGCACTCGCCGTGACCCTGGCCAAGATCTCGGTCATCTCAATGCTGGTCGCAGCGAGCGTGGTCGGAGGATTCGGAACACCCATCGGATTGGCCATCCTGGTCCTCCTGGCACGAGATCCCATGGTCATGGGTGCACGCCCTATCTCCGCCAGGCTGGCGATGGCGGGCTGGACGGTCGCCGTCATAGTCGGCGGCTTTGGACTGCTCTTCGTCATCGGAGCGGCACTAGGCAAGTTCTGACCTGCGTTCACATCCGTATCTCTTTTCAAGGGGCTTTTCGGGCAGCTCTCCCATTGGGCGCCGACCCCCTGATCTGGCCGGCTCCGCCGTCGTACGGGCTGGCTGGTCCGGTTGCTACAGTTCCTCTCTCTTGTTCTGGCGTTCGTCGGCACCGAGACTCGACCTGAGCTCCTACGGCGCGTCGAGCTAACTCTGGACCACCCGGAGGAGCGCAGATGGACCGCTGGACCGCCGCCCAGATTCCGGATCAGTCAGGCCGGGGCTTCGTGGTGACCGGCGCCAACAGTGGCCTCGGCTTCGAGACGGCCCGCCAGCTCGCCGCGCGCGGTGCCCGGGTCGTGCTCGCCGGCCGCAGCGAGGCGAAGGTGTCGGCCGCCATCGAGCAGATCAGGGCCGAGAGCCCTGGCGCTCTCGTCGAGTTCCGGATGCTGGACCTCGCCGACCTCGATTCGGTGCGTGCCTTCGCCGAGGCGCTCGAGCGCGACGAGGTCGCGCTGGACGTTCTTGTCAACAACGCCGGCGTGATGTTCCCGCCCCGCGTCCTGACCCGCCAGGGCTTCGAGTCCCAGTTCGCGACCAACCACCTCGGCCACTTCGCGCTGACGGGGCTGTTGTTCGACACGATCCGCCAGGGCCGTGACGCCAGGGTGGTCACGGTGAGCTCGCTCGAGCACCGGGGCGGGTCCATCCACTTCGACGACCTGACAGGCGAGCGGTCCTATTCACCGAGGGTCTTCTATCGCCAGTCCAAGTTCGCCAACGTGCTGTTCGGCCTGGAGCTGGACCGCCGGGTGCGGGCGGCGGGCATCCCGGTCCGCTCCTTGCTCGCCCACCCCGGTTGGTCGGCCACGAACCTGCAGACGAGCGCCCCGACCGGCGTGATGAAGCAGATGATGAGGCTCGGCAACCGCCTGCTGGCCCAGAGCGCGGAGATCGGTGCCTTGAGCCAGCTCTACGCTGCCGTCGACCCCGGGGCGGAGAGCGGCTCTTTCTACGGTCCGGACGGCCTGGGAGAGCTGCGCGGCCATCCGACCCGGGTACGCCCGGCGCCGTCGGCGACGGACGAGGAGGCGGCACGGCGCCTGTGGGAGGTGTCGGAGGAGCTCACCGGAGTCACGTTCAGGCTCTGAGCTCCAGCGCTGCGGCCGGGGAGCTGCCGGCCCGTGCGGGCTACGCCCCCAAGAAGGCGGGGCGGCCGAGCAGGTAGCCCTGGCCGGTCTCGACCCCGAGCGTGAGGAGCATGGCGAGCTCCGCCTCGGTCTCGATCCCTTCGGCGAGGCTTATCGCGCCCGCCCGCTTCGCGAGGCTCGCGTAGGCGCAGGCGACCGCCTGGAGAAGCTCGTCCTCGGCGATCCCGTGGATCACCGTCGTGTCGATCTTCACGATGTCGGGCCGGACGCCGAGAAGGTGCTGCAGGCTGACGTCCGCGGCGCCGGCGTCGTCCAAGGCGATTCGCACGCCGAGCGAGCGCAGGTGATCGATCACCTCGACGAAGAGGTGGTAGTTGTCCACGCTGTCGTTCTCGGCGATGTCCAAGACGAGCAGCTCCGGCGGGATCTTCGCGGCGAGCTCACCGAACTGTGTCGAGGCTGCTGTGGCCGGCGACACGTTGACCGCGAGAAAGGCGCCCTCGGGGAGTTGCGCGAGCTGCTCGATTGCCGTCGTGGCGGCGAGGAGCTCGAGGTCCTGCAGGAGCCCGAGGTGCGAGGCTTGATCGAACCACTGACGGGGGGTCGCGTGCGCCGGCCGGGGGAACCTGGCCAGTGCTTCGTAGCCGATGACCTCGCGCGACTGGAGGTTGCAGACGGGCTGGAACGCGACCCGCAGGGAGCGGTCGCTCAGCACTCGCTCAACGTCGAGGGGTGATTCGCTGTGCGCTTGCACCAGGGTGAGCCTACTTAAGTCGGCAACCAGAGGGGTGTTCCGCTTCGGCTTTCTCTTTGGGCGAACCACGGGTGTCGACTCGAACGAATGCCTCCTGCGACTGTCAGACGGCGACACAATGGCGTCCCTTCCCGGTCCTCTTGGCCGTGTACATGGCGGCATCGGCAGCCTTCATCAGCTGAGTGGCGGACTGGCCGAACGCGTCGGTGAACGCGATCCCGACCGACGCACCGATCTCGGCGACGCCGGTCGCGAGAGGGAACGGCTCGGCGAGGCTGGCGACGATCCGGTGCGCGATCACCTCCACCACCTCCAGCGAGGCCGCCTGCTCGAGCAGGATCGCGAACTCGTCACCGCCGAGCCGCGCGACGGTGTCGGTGGCGCGGACACAGTTGTTGAGCCTGCCCGCCGCCTGGACGAGGAGCTCGTCCCCGGCGCCGTGGCCGAACGTGTCGTTGATCCTCTTGAACTCGTCGAGGTCGATGTAAAGGAGGAAGACCAGGTTTCCCGCGCGCGCCGCACGGTGGTAGGCGCCGTCGATGTGGTCGACGAACAGCGCGCGGTTCGCAAGGCCGGTGAGCGGGTCGTGGAAGGCCTTGTGCACCAGCTCGTCCTGGGCGCCTTCCAAGAGGGCAAGGTCCTCGTGCAGCCGGCCGTTCTGCAGGGCGAAGGCGAGCTGCTTCGCGAGCGTGCCCAACAGCTGCAGGTCGGTCTGTTGAAAATCGCCGACGAACTTGTTGCGGTGTGCCACTACGAGATAGCCGAGGGAGGGACCGTTGTCCGCGGCCGGGACCGCCACGCCCATCCCCGTCGGCCGGTCATCACCTGCGATGTACCGGGCCAACGGCGTGTCCACGCCGAGGCTCTTGGTGACCAGGATGTTGTCGCCCGCCAGGGTCTCCGCGAGGCCCGGTGGCAGGGACTCGACGGGGACCGGCTCCATGACCTCGTCGGCCACGCCGTTGACGGTCCTGGTGACGAGCGCCGGGTTGCCCGTGGTGATCGGCAGCAGCGTGAGCTCGACGAGCGTCGCGTGGAACATCTTGGCGATGTGGACCAGGAAGTCCACGGCGCCCGTGTGGACGCTCCTGGAGTGGCTCAGGATCCGGGTCGCAGCGAAGAGGTTCTCGATGTCGCTGAGCTGCCTTCGCCTGGTTATCTGTGAGCGGTAGGCGGCCACGGTCAGCAGGACCGGGATCGGTATGGTCAGGAGCAGGACTGGGGCGGCAACGGTCATGACCAGGACGATCGTTGCGATCACACCGTTGCCTAGTGCGATGACGGCCACCACGGGCGCTGTGGAGGCGAGGCCCTCGGTGACGATCGTGAAGTCTGCTTCGGACAGGTACATCGCGGCCGATATCTCGATGTTGGAGAGCTCGTTCAGCAGGGCGACCGTCACTAGGTAGCCGATCACGCTGCGCGTCGAGAAGATCGCACCGGGCTGGATAAGGAAGCGCAGCAGCGCGTAGTACACAGGGGTCGCCAGCAGTTGGGCCCCGAAGTTGAAGATCACCTGCACGGGCGAGCGCCTCTGCACGGCCTGAACCAACCCGAGGCTGCATGCCATCGCCACTGCGGTCACGAAGGGGCTCGTGCCCAGGATGGCCACGATCAGGACTGCGTCGTTGAGCGTCAGGACGACATTTGTCTTGCGGATGGGCAGCTCAACGCTCGCCAGCTCAGAGGCTGTGGCGAGGAGGAAGATCCCCCACCAGGGGATCGCCGGGACAAAGCTGGCGGATATCGGGGCGACGTGGCGAAGCGGCCCGAAGACGACAGCCAGCCCACCGGCGAGGACGAGAAGGACGTACAGCCAGAGCCAGACGGGTTGACCGAAAGCGTGCGCATGAGAAAGGGCGGGCGGGGCCGCGGCTTCAGCTGGCGCGGGCATTTCGCGACCACGTGGGACGAACATGCGAGAAGGCGGACGTATCGGCGATCGGTCGGCGTCGTCCTGCAAGGCAGAGCCACCGACCCCGCATCGCTCCTTGGAGGTACGCGCCGTGAGCACTCGACGCAGTCGGGCCGGACCGGACCTGGCGCATTTGTCGACCCGTCTTCAGCTGATCCTGGGCGACGACGTCCGTGTGGACTTGGCCGGCACAACCTCCGGGTCGGGACCGAATTCGGGGCCCGGCCGTGCGGTGCTGCGAACTGGCCTTGCAGGGCCCCCCTCAATGGCTTCGACGAGGAACGTCACCTGTTCATCACCCGGACAACCCCCCGTGACGGCGTGATCACACCGAGAGCGCCCGATCGCCTCCGCGCTGTCAGTCCGGAGATCACGAGGCCCGCCCTTCTCCAAGAAGCCGAAAGGCTCTCGCACGGTCCTAACTCCTCGTAGCGCGACCCGGAAACACAGTTCTTCTCATCTTCTGTTATCGGACGGGATACAAGCCGGCTTTAGGCCCCAACTTGCCCGACAGCCAGGTACCCGGCGGGTTGGGGCCGGGCATCGGGACGACGCCGTCACCCTGCGCGAGCACCGAGCTCGGCGGCCCGGGAGCTGCGGCCTTGCGCCCGGGGTCCTCCGAGGCGCAGAGTTCGTTGTAGGTGCCGGGCCCGCCACAGGGCCCGTCGGCTCCTCATGACAGGAGAAGCAGCGTGCAGCTGGTCGTGGTACCCATCGAGAAGCCCGAGGACCTGAACGTGATAGTGGGCCAGGCGCACTTCATAAAGACCGTCGAGGACCTCCACGAGGCGCTCGCCGGCACGAGCCCGCACCTGCGTTTCGGGCTCGCCTTCTGCGAAGCGTCCGGCAAGTGCCTCGTCCGCCGTTCGGGCAACGACCCCGAGCTCGAGGACCTGGCGGTCCGCAACGCCCTCGCACTCGGCGCGGGTCACTGCTTCGTCGTCTTCGTCCGCGAGGGCTACCCGGTCAACGTGCTCAACCAGCTGAAGCAGGTCCCCGAGGTCTGCAACGTCTACTGCGCCACGGCCAACCGCGTCGAGGTGGTGCTGGCCGAGACGGACCTCGGTCGGGGCGTCCTCGGTGTCGTCGACGGCTCGGGCCCGCTCGGCGCGGAGACCGACGAGGACATCTCCGAACGCAAGTCGCTGCTGCGCTCCATCGGCTACAAGCTCTGAGCCCGGACCCGAAGGCGCCGAGATGTCCCATGCACTGATCGTCTTCAGGCACTCGAAGTCCGACTGGTCAGCGGACTACGGCGGTTCGGACCTCGACCGGCCGTTGGCGAAACGGGGCCGCAAGGCGGCCCGGGCCGCCGGCCGCTTCCTCGCCGCCACCGAGGTGCCCGAGTCTGTCATCTGCTCGCCGGCGCTGCGTGCGACCGCGACGCTCGAGCTGGCGAGCGAGGCCAGGGACTGGGAGTGGTCCGTGCGCGAGTCGGTCGCCCTCTACGACGAGGGCGTCGAGGGCCTGCTCGCCGAGGTCCGCCGGGAGCCGGAGACGACACGGCTCTTGATGGTCGTCGGTCACGAGCCCGCCTGTTCGGAAACGGTCCAATTCCTGATCGGCGGCGGCCTCGTCCGGATGCCGACGGCGGCCCTCGCGCGGATCGATCTGTTGGTGGAGGAGTGGGGGGAGGTCAGCGCCGGGACGGGGGTGCTCTCCTGGCTCGTCGTGCCGCGCGTGATCGGGGCGTAAGGCGCGTGACTCACGTCTCCGGCAACGGCGGCACGGCGGGGACGGGTTCTCCCGATCCGAGCCGGATCCCGGTCCTCGACTGCGCCGGCCTCACCAAGAGCTTCGGCATGCGCCTCGCCGTCGACGGCGTCGGCTTTCGCATCTTCGAAGGCGAGGTGTACGGCCTCTTGGGACCGAACGGCGCCGGCAAGACGACGACCATGAAGATGGTGTGCGGCCTGCTCGAGCCCGACAAGGGGACCATCTCGATCGCCGGCCGGCAGGCGATCGGCAACCTCGAGGTGAAGGCCCTCATCGGGTACGTGCCCCAGGACGTGGCCCTTTACCCCGACCTGACCGCTGGCGAGAACCTTGAGTTCCTCGCCAGGTTGTACAAGCTCGGGCGCCGCACGGTGGCCGCCAGGGTGGACGAGGCCCTCGAGCTGACCGAGCTGACAGACAGACGAAACGACCGCCTCGACTCGTTCTCTGGCGGCATGAAGCGGCGCATGAACATCGCGGCCGGCCTGCTCAACCACCCGAGGCTGCTCGTGCTCGACGAGCCGACCGTCGGCGTCGATCCCCAGAGTCGCCACGCCATCTTGGAGCGGGTGCAGGCGTTCGGGCGCGAAGGCCTCGCCGTTGTGTACACGACGCACTACATGGAGGAGGCCGAGCGCGTCTGCGACCGGGTCGGCATCATCGACCACGGTCACCTGATCGCGGAGGGGACGAGGCGTGAGCTGGTGGCACAGCTCGGCGAGCAGGACCGCATCTCGCTCAGCGCGACGGGGGACCTCGAGCGCCTCGCAGAGGCCTGCCGGGGCGTCAAGGGGGTGAGCAGCGCCGCGACGGCCGAGAGCTCCGTCCACCTCGTCGCCGCCGAGGGGCGCCATCTTTTGCCGGCCATCTTGGAGGCGGCCGACGCGGCGGGCATCGCCGTGACGAGCGTCGACGTCGTCGAGCCCGACCTGGAGGCGGTGTTCTTGAACCTGACGGGCACCGCCCTCAGGGAGTGAGCCGCCATGCGCACAGCCCTCGCCATCGCCCGCAAGGACCTGCGCCAGCGCATCCGCGACCGGTCGGCGATCGTGGTGGGTGTCATCGCCCCCGTCGTGATCGCCGGCCTCATGAGCCTGGCGTTCAACGGCGTGAACAACTTCCACTTCACGCTCGGGCTGGTCGAGCTCGATCACGGCCCGGTGGCGGCCCAGCTGGTGAAGGCGCTCGATGCCCCCCAGCTGCGACAGGTCATCACGGTGCAGGACGTGGCCACGCCGGCGCGCGCCGCCTCGGAGATAAGAAGCGGCGTGCTGGCCGCGGCACTCGTCATCCCGGTGGGTTTCTCCGCCGCGGTGACCGGTGAGCATCCCGAGCCCCTCACGACGCTCACCTCGAACAACGCCACGATCGCCGGCGACGTGGCGACCTCGGTCGCGGGTTCGTTCGTGGCCCAGGTGAACGCCGACCGCCTCGCCTTCGCCACCGCCGTGGCCGCGGGCGCACCGAAGGGCGACGCCTCACGGCTCATAGGCATCGTCGCGAGGCTCCGCATCCCCCTCCAGGCAGTCGAAAGCCCCATCGGCGCCCACGAGCTGAAGGTGATCAGCTACTACAGCCCTGGGATGGCGATCTTCTTCCTGCTGTTCACGATCAGCTACACCGCGCGCAGCTTCTTCGTCGACCGCTCCCAGGGAATGATCGAACGCATGCGGGCGGCCCCGGTCCGCCCCGTCGAGATACTGCTCGGCAAGGCCCTGTCGGTGTTCGTCTACGGCGTCGTCAGCCTCGCGACCATCGGCGTGGTCACCACGGCCGCCTTCGGTGCCGACTGGGGCGCGCCGCTGCCCGCCGCGCTGTTGGGCCTGGCGCTCGTCTTCTCGGTGATCTGCCTCACGGCCCTCGTCATCGGGATCGCCCGGACACAGCGCCAGGCCGAGGGCATCGCCTCGATCATCATCTTCGGTCTCGCTCTGCTCGGGGGTGACTTCTTCTTCATCTCGAGCGCACCTTCGACCATCAAGCACTTGGCACTTCTCACGCCCAACGGATGGGCGATCCGTGGCTTCACGGATCTCGCGACGATCGGGGGAGGGCTCGGCACCATCGTCGAGCCGGTCGTGGCCATCCTGGTCATCAGTGCCGTCGTGGGTGCCTTCGCGCTGAGCCTCGCCCGCCGGGCGGTGACGTCGTGAGGGCGCTCGCCATCGCGAGGGCCTCGGGGCGCCGCGTGCTGCGAGACCGGGTCTCCTTGTTCTTCCTGATAGTCCTGCCCATCGTCGTCATCGTCATCGTCGGAGCGGTCGCCCAGGGGTTCAACACCTTCCGCGTGGGGGTCGTGAACCTCGACGGGGCCCAGGCGAGCCGGCAGCTGGTGGCCGAGCTCAGCCACGCCCCCGGGCTGGCGGTCGTCGCCTACCCCGACCTCGCCTCGCTCGAAAAGGCCGTGGGACGTTCGGAGATCTCAGCCGGGGTCCTGATCCCCCGCGGCTTCGACGCCGGCATGCTCGCCGGGAGAGCCTTGACGGTCTCGGTCATCGCCGAGCAGGCGAACAACACCCAGGAGGCGGCCGCCACACGGGTCACCTCGGTCGTCGACGACTTCGGCGGGAGGGTCGAGGCAGCCCGGTTCGCCACCAGGTACGGGGGCAGCTTCGCCAAGAACCTCGGCCGGGCGGGCTCCCTCGAGTCGAGCACGCCCGGCGTCGGGCTGGACGCGCAGATGGTCCACACAGCTCAGGGGAGCCTCCCGCCCGGCTACGAGTACAGCGCACCGACCGAGCTCGTGCTGTTCGTCTTCCTGATGGCGGTCGCCGGCGGAGCGACGATCGTCGAGACGCGGCGACTGGGCATGTTCGACCGCATGTCGGCGGCACCTGTCAGGCCCCGGACCATCATCGCCGGCGAGTCGATCACCTACATCCTGATCGCAGCCATGCAGTCCCTCGTCATCGTCGCCATAGGGACTGTCGTGTTCGGCGTGTCGTGGGGGAACCCGTTGGCGGCCGCCGCGCTGCTCGTCGTGTGGTGCCTCGTCGGCGCCAGTGCCGGGATGGTCGCGGGCACATTCTTCCGGACGCCCGAGCAGGCGAGCGCCATAGGCCCGATCGTCGGGATCGTGTTCGCGATGCTCGGAGGGTGCATGTGGCCGCTGTCGATCGTGTCGACAGCCATGCGCGAGATCGGTCACGCGACACCGCAGGCGTGGGCGGTCGACGCCTGGACCAACCTGTTGTCCAACCACGGGGACCTCGCCTCGATCTCGCACGAGATCGGCATCCTCGCCCTCTTCGCGCTGGGCTTCTTCGCCCTGGCGACGTTCCGGCTGAAGGCCATGCTGGCGACCCGGGGAGCCTGACCTTTAGCGGCGCCGCAGCGCGCTCGCGAACGCAAAAGCGGGCAAAGTCGTGTGTTCGGGGCTCGGCTAAGCTCGCGCCGTGCCCCGCGACCAGTTGCTGATCGACGCGTCGCGTCTTCACGCAGAGCTCGGCGAGCCGCAGCTTCGCGTCATCGACGCGACGGCGTTCCTGATCCGTGAGGTCCCCGACGGGCCCTACACCGTCGAGAGCGGGCGGGGACGCTACGACGGGGCTCACATCCCGGGAGCGGTCTTCGCCGACATCCCCGGTGAGCTCTCGGACCCCGCCTCCCCGTTCCGCTTCACCCTGCCCCGGCCGGAGCATTTCGCCCGGGCCATGGGGGCGCTCGGCGTGGGACCGGGCACACGGGTCGTCGCCTACGCACAGGAGTCCCCGATGTGGGCCTCCCGGCTCTGGTGGCTCCTGCGCTACTTCGGGTTCGACGAGGTGCGGGTGCTCGACGGCGGCCTCGGGTCGTGGCGCCGGGCGGGATACGAGGTGAGCTCGGACCCACCCGTGACCGAGCCGGCGAGCTTCGCGGCGCGTCCGCGCCCGGAGCTGTTGGCAACGAAGGACGACGTCTTGAGGGTGGTGGGCGGCGAACCGGCATGTCTCGTGAACGCGCTCACGCCACGGGCCTTCCGGGGCGACGGCCCGGGCGCCTACAGCAGGCCGGGCCGCATCCCGGGATCGGTGAGCGCACCGGCAGCGGCCCTCTTCGACCCGGACACATGGTGCTTCCGGCCACGAGACGAGCTCGCCGACGAGCTCGCCTTCCTGCTCGGGGCCGATCCGAGCCTCCCCGTGATCGCCTACTGCGGCGGGGGCATATCGGCCACGGTCGACATCTTCGTGCTCTCCATGCTCGGCCGCGACGACATCCTCCTGTACGACGGCTCGCTCACGGAGTGGAGCGCGGATCCGGACCTTCCCCTCGAGGTCGGCTGAGTCCCTTGCCCAAGGCGGTCGTGTTCGACTGCGACGGCGTGCTCGTCGACAGCGAGAAGGCCGTGTTCAAGGGCATCTCGGCCGTCTTCGCCCGCCGGGGCGTCCACGGTGTCGTCACCGGCCCGGCTTCGCCCCTCTACGGCGCCTCCGTCGACGAGATGATCTCGGAGCTGGGACGCCGGCTCGGAGAGCCGGTCAGCTCCGACGAGGTCGCGAGCGAGCTCGACGCGGAGATCCGCGCGGCCGTCGCCGGCGGCGTGCGTGCGACGGACGGGGCGATAGAGCTCCTCGAGGCGATCCGGGGGACGCGACCGCTCGCGGTCGCGTCCAACGGCTCTCGCGAGATCGTGGAGGCGACGCTGCTGGCGGCCTCGATCCCGGAGGTCTTCGACGCGGTGGTGGTGCTCGAGGCACCGCTGCGGCCCAAGCCCGCACCCGACATCTACCTTCGCGCCTGCGAGCTGCTCGGCGTGGCGCCCGAGCGTGCCATCGCCGTCGAGGACTCGGTCCCCGGTGCTCTCTCCGCGAGCGCCGCCGGCCTGATGGTCGTGGGCCTGGGCTCGACGCCCGGGCTCGGGTCCGTGGCCGACACGCTCGTGCCCAGTCTTTCCGACCCGCAGCTGTTGGAGCTGCTGGGGCTCGAGACGCTCGAGGTGTAGGCGCCGCTTCGCGGCGCGGGGAGCTAGGGAAATGCCGGTGTGTCGACGGGGTAGTAGAGCGCGAATTTGGTCACGAAGTTCTGGTGGCGGCTGCGGATGTCCTCCAGGTCGTTCGGCTCGGTCACCGACTGCTCGGCGCTGCGCAGGATCATGTCCGCCTGGCGCGCGAGCACCAGCCGCTGCTCGAGGGTCGTGGTCTCCTCCATGACGCGGGTGAGGGCGTCCAGCATCTGGATCATCAGGACCGGCATGCCCCGGGCCGCCTGGCGGATCTTGTCGAATGCCCGGTTGGCCGCGCGCGCATAAGACGGGTCGGGCTCGATGAGCCGCACGCGGCCGGACCGGTCCCTGTAGACGCCCTTGCCGATCGTCACATGGGAGATCTTCCTCAGTCCCACCGAGAGCCAGTCGATGCAAGTCACCGCGGTGAAGGGGTCGTTCACCGCGGGCGAGAGCGCGCGGACGGCGATCTCCACGAGCTGGTCGATGGCGAACACCGGCTCTTGCATCAATGTCCGGTGCGGACCCGTCGCATGTGCCTTGGCGAGTGCCTCGGCGACCTGTGGTGCCGACTCGCGTGGCCAGACGGTGGCGAGCGGCCGTCCGGCGGCGATGAAGTGGCCGGGCCTGTGGGCGAGCCGGATGACCGCATCGGTGTGCGTCGCGATCCTGACCAGTTGGGCGTAGCCGACGAACTGCAGGTAGCCGCTCTCGATCGCGGGGACGGGGCAGCCCTCCGAATCGAGGAGATGAAGGAGCTCGTCCAGCGACTTCCCGCGGTGGGCCGACGCCGGCCCGCTCTCGTCGGGCTTCTGTTCGGCGATCTCGGCGTCGATCTCGCGCAGCAGGTCACGGGCGATCCCGGCTATCACCTCCGGCATCTGGATCGTCTTTGCGATGTGGTTGATGAAATAGATGAGCACCGCGAGGTCCACGAAGAGCAGGGCCTCGGAGACGGCGATCGACAGGTGCGGCACGAAGACGCCGCGCCGGCTGCCGATGGCGATGGCGCCGAGGGCGAGGGTCGAGTAGACGAAGGTGCCGACGAAGACGCCGAGCGTCACCTGGTTCCCGACGTCCCGGACGAAGTTGCGCATCATGCGGGGACCGAACTGCTGGGACGCCAGGGTGAGCGCCAGGATCGTGATCGAGAACACGACGCCGACGACGGTGATCACCGCGGCGGCGATGGCGATCAGCACCTCCCTGCCGGCGTCCGCGCTTTCCGTCCGCATCCAGAACGGAAGCGTGAGGTGCCCTTGGTAGGCGGCCCAGTCGATCGCGAAGGTGATCACGAACAGCACGGCCGCGACGACGACGAGGATGGTGGGCACGAGCCAGAAGGTCGTGCGGAGTGCCTCCCACCGCCAGCTGGCGAACTTCCGCCGCGTCTCCCAGGCCCGCGCGCGCTCGGCCGGTGCCCCCGGCGCGCCGGGCTCTGCGGGCGAGCTCCGAGCAGATGTGGGAAGTGAGTCGGTCATTGGGCCAGTCCTATGTTTGCCGACCAGTCTTCCCGGCGCGCCGTTCACAAAGAGTACCGGTCGCGGGGAGGTCTGCTCCGAGCTTCGCGGGTGAGAGCAGTGCCGGCCGGTTGG
The DNA here is from genome assembly GCA_050015175.1 of Acidimicrobiales bacterium. GTDB lineage: Bacteria > Actinomycetota > Acidimicrobiia > Acidimicrobiales > Bog-793 > Fen-455. The sequence goes on from JBEKBX010000004.1 coordinate 77,851, forward strand.
GACCGCGAGAGACGCTGCGGGCCGGCGGCGGGTCCGCTTGTCGGGACGCTGCCGGTTGCTAGAGTCACGTCTTCGGTCACGGCGTTCGCGCCGTGGTGACGGGGGAGGGGGGACTATGACCGACACGAGAGTCGACTCTTCGCCGACCGGAGCCGGCCCGGGGTTGACGACCGGAGCCGAGGTGGGTGTCGGTCCCGGCGCGGCCGCGCCGGCACGCCCGGTCGTCCAGATCGTGCCGCTCAAGGGCCTGCCGGTCGTCGCGGTCATCCTCGCCTTCCTCGTGGCGTCGATCGGTTTCAACTGGCAATGGGGGCTCGACTTCAACCATGTCGCCGGCGGTGGCCTGTGGACGGGCATCGACCTGTTCGTCGGGCTCGTCGTCGGGCCGATCCTCGGGCGGCTCTCGATCCCGGCCCGCGCCGAGTTCTCGGCGAGGTTCATGCCGAAGATGGTCCTCCTCATGCCGACGCTGGTCGCGATGACGCTCGCCTCCGGGTTCCAGCTGGCGCTCGACCTCGGCAACTTGAAGGCGTCGAGCCCGAACCACGCCTGGCTGATGGTGTCGTTCGTCGTTGTGGGCGTCATGGCCGTCATCGCGCTCGGCATCCTCGAGCCGGCGAACATCGCCGTCCTGTTCGAGATGCGCAAGCCCCGGCCCGACGGCGAGGTCATCGCCAAGCTGATGAAGCGATTCATCTACACCGCCGGCATCACCGGACTGATGCAGGTCGCAACGCTCGTCATCATGACCCGGGTGGCCTCGCAATGAGCGTGTCGGACCGCGAGGCGCCCGCCGCGCTCGGCGCGCCGCAGCGGTTCGCGCCCGTCGCCGAGCTCGCAGCCGCGGCCCTCGTGCTGATCGTGGTAGGGGGCGTCTACATGGCTTCGTACGCACCGCGCCGGCCACCGCTCACCGCCCCGATCTGCCTCGCCGCCGCGAGCGCCGCCCTGCTCTTTGTCACCGCCGTCATGCTGGTGCGCACCAGAGGGCTCGCGTGGGACAAGTTCTTCCTCGTCGGCCGCTGGACGTTGGTCTCGTACGTGATCGCCGCAGGGCTGATCGAGTTCGCGTTCGTCCGGGACCACACCCGGGGAGGCCCTCTCGTGGTGCTGACGGCGATGCTGGTCCTGTTCGCCGTCGACGTCCCGCTGATAATCAGCTACACGGTCGCGCGCTTCCAGTCCGCCCGGAGCGACGCCACCTGAGCCGAGAGGCCGGCCCGGAGCGACGTGACCCGGCACCGGGTCCGGTGGGGCGCTGCGATTCTGCTGGCAGGCGCGTCGGCGATGTTCCATGCTCGTGAGGTGGAGAGCCTTCCATCGGACGGATCCGAAGCGGGGGACCGGGCCGAGCCGGACCGACGCCCGGCGGGGGACCCGGTAGCCGATCCCGTGCCGGGGAGAGCCCCCAGCTCACCTTCGGTCGGCGAAGCTTCCCCGACGACCGGCGCGCTCACGACGAGGAAGCGGAGCGAGACCTACGTCGCGCGGAGGTCGTGGGCTGTGTTCCTCGTCGGGTTGAAGGCCCTCGTCCTGCGCGCCTGGGAGGCGCGCTGGACGCTCCGGGTCATCTCGGTCACGGCCGCCGCCGCGGGAGCGACGTGGGCGGTCTGCCTCCCATTCGGCGGCTTCGCGCCGGCCTTCGGTGCGGCGTCGGCTGTCTACGCCGTCCAGTTGACCGTGCGGACCTCCGTGCTCGACGGCGCCAAACGGACGGTGCTGATGGGCCTCAGCGTCCTGCTTGCCGTGCTGATCCTGAAGACCGTCGGCCTCTCGGCCCTCGCGGTCATCGTGCTGGTCTTCGTCTCGCTCGCCGCCGGCCAGTTGCTGCGGCTCGGCGCGAGCGGTTCGCTCCAGATCCCCGGGACGGCCATCTTCATCCTCGCCCTCGGGACCTCCGTGAGCACTTCCACCTTGCTCGACAGGGTCTGGGCGACTCTGGTCGGCGCCGTCATCGGTGCCGCCGCCTCCTATGTGGCCTACCCGGGGGACCCCCGCTCACGGGCCCGGCGGGCCCTAGCGGCACTTGCCGGTTCGATCGCGGACCTGCTCTCGGAGATGAGCGCCGGAGTGGCGAGGACGCCGACAGCGACCGAGACCGACGTCTGGCTCGGCCGCTCGCGTGCGTTGGAGGAGGAGCTGGAGCACACGCGTCCCTTGGTCGACGAGGCGGTGGCGTTCCTCCGGGTGGACCCCTTCGGTCGCAAGACCGCCTCCGCCGAGCTGGCGCAGGCGCTCGACGCCCTCACGCACTCGGTGGCTCAGCTGCGTGCGATCGCGCGCACGTTGTTCGACCACCAGATCGACGGGGCACCGCGGCTGCCCGCCAGTCTCGCCGAGGTGCTCTCCCGCACCGCTGTCGCGTACCGCGCCCAGGCCGAAGCTCTACAGGGGGACGCTCCGAGCGTGGATGCCGCCCTGGACGCCGTGCGGCAAGCCCGTGGCGAATCGCTTCGCAGCCTCCGGCGGGTGGACGAGACCGGTGCGTGGGTCGTCTCCGGTGCGATCCTCACCGAAGTCGACAGGATGGTCGCACAGCTCGGAGGCGACGCTCCCGCGCTGGCGGTCCCGACCGATTCGTCCCGCACTCGCCGTCGCCGTGGGAGATCGCGAAACGGCCGCCGAGAGTAGGGCTGACCGGCATGCCTACCAGGGAAAGACTCGTTTCTCTCAGGTATCCTGCAGACAGCTCATCTCGAGCGACAGCGAACCGACCCCATCGGCCAGATCGGTGGTTCCTTGAACATGGCTGCTGACGAGCCCGAAGAGCCTGGGGAGGCGGGGCCGCCACTTGGCGGCCCCGAGGACAAGAACCCGGAATTGGCCGTCCCGAAAAGCCGTGCCGGGGGAGCCTGGAAGAGCCTCGTGCCGACGCTGGTCTTCGCGGCGGTGATGGTCATATTCATCGTGCAGAACCTTCAGAAGGCGAAGGTCAGCTTCCTCATGTTCTCGGCCAGGTTCCCGCTGGCGCTCGCGCTCCTGGTGGCCGCGGCGCTCGGCGCGCTCGTCGTGTTCTGCCTGGGATCGGTGCGGATGGGCCAATTTCGCAAGGCTTTTCGGCGTCACCAGGCACAACATGACACGACTCGAGGGAAGAGATGAAGATCGAGTACAAGGTGAAGGAGTGGCACACAGGGGCCGTTCACGCGGGCGAGACGGGAGCGTTGGGGCTGCAAGCGATGCTCAACGAGCCTGAGCTCTTCGGCTACCGCATGCACACGGTACTGGGCGGTCTCGACCAGTCGTTGCTGATCTTCACCAAGGAGACGGGGGACGGTGCCGCCTCACAGCCTGGTGACACGGCCGGGGCCTCGGACATCCGGGACTGACCTTCCGGGCGGCCGCCCACGCGGCTTGTGAGCTCCTCAGGAGGGATCGACAGAGATGACCCCTGCGTCCGCCACGTGCTCGCTCCATCCGGACCCGTCGAAGTAGCGCAGCTCATGACGCCCAGTCGGGTCGGGAAGCCAAGCCCTGAGCAAGGCCATCTGTCGCACAGCCGTCGCGGAGCCGGCCGCCGCGCCGATCTCGTCAACAGGGGAGAAGCCGGGCACGTCCCGGCCATCGCCGCCCGGTCCGCGGCCCTGCTGGAAGCGGGGCGACCAGGCGAAGATCGAGAGCAGCGTGCCGAAGATCGCGACGAAGACGATGGACAGCAAAGTGACGAGGAAGGTCACAAAGACGCTGACGATGCCCCAGACGAGAGGGTGGATGTGCCACGGGCTGGAGCCGGTACGGCGCCTGTAGGCGTTCGAGCGCATGAACGCCAGCGTCCCGAACACGAGCCCCAATGCGAGATACCAGCCTGTCCTCGGAATGATCAGGCTTGTCACGCGCACGGCCCGAGTCTATGCGGTCGGCTCCGCTGCAGGCGACCGAACTCCTCCGGCCTCGGCGTTGTCGTCGCCGCGTGAGCCGGCCCGCCTACTTGGTCATCGGGAAGGAGCCGGTTGTCGCGATCGAGCCGCTCGTGGAGATGACACAGCCCTCGTAGCCGTCGACGGCTTCGATCACCGCCAGGCCCGCCTCGCCGGCCACGAGAAGGCCGGTCGCGAGCGCGTCGGCCAGCCAGAGCCGAGGCCCGGTGACAGTCGCCGACTCACAGCGCGCCCCCGGCCGCCCGGTCTGCGGGTCGATGACGTGGTGCCCGCGCTCGTAGCAGCCCGAGGTGGCGATCGCGCCCGGGGACTCGAGGACGCAGGCGAGGGCATCGACGGCGCGGGGGTCGCGCACTCCGATCCTCCAGGGCACCCCAGGCTCGGGGCCGCCGAAGGTGGCCAGGTCGCCCCCGGCGCTCACGATCGCGGCCCGGACACCGGCGGCACGCAGCTCACCGAGAGCCTTGTCTGCCGCCCAGCCCTTGACCAGCCCGGTGGGGTCGACCCCCCCGGGCATCGCCCATGGGTCGAACCATCCACCGGAGAGCCGACGGGCGATCGAGCACAGGTCCAGCACCTCGGTCACCTCGGCCGGGGCCTCGCCGGGAGTGATCGCATTCCTGCGGAGAAGGCTCATCGGGCTGTTGGGCTTCCACGTGCTGAAGACGGCGTCCGCGCGGTCGAGCCGCGCGCACGCCCTCGCCAGTCCGACATGGGCCGCCTTCAGGTCGGCGTCGCCGATGCGCACCTCGAACGACACGATCGTCCCCATGACGGCGTGGACATGACGGAGGACGCGACCGGTCGCGCCGGCACTGTCGGCCGTGGGAGGCGACCTCCGGGTGAGCGTGCCGGTGTCGGCCACTACTTGATCCCAAGCTTGTCGAGAGCTGCCTGCAGCGACTGGACGTAGGCCTGGCTCGTGAACGTCGCGCCAGAGACGCCGTTGATGCTGGCGCTCTGGGCCTGAAGCGTCTGGCTCTGGAGCAGGGGCTCCGCATACGAGTTGACCTGGCTCGAACGCGGGTCGAAGGCGGTGTCGATCACGGGCTGGACGTCGGTGATCCGGCTCCCCGTGGCGGTCACCTGGAGCTCCAGCTCCCCGTAGCGGTACTGGACGTCGGCACCGAGGGCGGAGCGGGTCCCGGTCGGTGTGGTCGTCGTGGTCGACGTGGAGCTCGAGACCGAGCCCGGTGTCGACGACGACCCGCTCGTGGTCGTCGTCGAGCTCCCGCTGTCGCCACCTTTCGACGATCCGGTCGGCGTCTTCCCCGCGCCGGACGTGCCCGACAGGCCGGACACGACGTTCGTGCCGATGTTCTCTGTGTGGAACCCGAGAACCGCGGCCAGTCCGGCGGCTGTCGCGGCGACGACGATGGGCGTGCGCTTCATTGCGTGATCTCCAAGTCTCGAGAGGTTGGCCGACCGAGGTCTCAGAACGCGAACGACTCGGCGTGGATGGCGTCGGGGCCGACTCCGAGGCGCCGCGCGGCGCCGAGGATCCGGTCGGTGAAGCCTTCGGGCCCGCAGACGTACACGTCGCGCTCGGCGATGTCGGGGACGAGTTGGCCGAGCAGGCGGTGATCGAGGCGCACCCGGTGGCGGCTTCCGACGAGGAGGTGCAGGCGACCGCCCCGTTCCTCGACGAGCGCGTCCATCTCGTCGTGGAAGATCACGTCCTCGCGTGTCGGCGCGCGCAGCATGACCACGACGTCGACTTGGGCGGGCAGGTCCTCGAGGATGGCGCGCATCGGTGTGACCCCCACGCCGGCCGCCACGAGAAGGACCTTGTCGCCGCTGCGCGAATGCGCCGTGACGACGCCGTAGGGGCCTTCGATGGCGACGCGCGTGCCGACCGGGAGCCTGGCGAGCGACCCGGAGTGGTCGCCGAGCGCCTTCACTGTCACACGCAGGAACGGCGGTCTCGGCAGCGCGGAGACGGAGTAGGGATGGGCCTGCCACCACAGGTCGTCGTGGAGGAAGCGCCATTGCAGGAACTGTCCGCCGGCGACCGGCAGCCGCTCGAGATGGCGCCCGGCGCAGATCACCGACACGACCCCCGGGCCCTCCTCGCGCACCTCGGCCACGCGGAGCCGGTGGTAGAGGGTGCGCCACAGGGGAAGGCCCACGCGGTAGACGAGCACGACGCCCGCGGTCGAGGCCCAGACCGCGACCCAGAACAGCCTTGCGAGCGGGTGCCCGACGAACGAGACGCCGTCGGCCAGCTGGTGGGAGAAGGCGAGCGCTATGGCCAGGTAGGTGTACAGGTGCACGGCCCACCAGGTCTCGTAGCGCATCCTCGAGCGGGCGGCCCGGAATGAGGCCACGCCCGCCATGACCAACAGCCCGAATGCGACGGTCGCCATCAGCACGTCCGGGTAGGACTTGAGCAGGATGGCGAGCTCGTGCCAGGGACCGACCGACGCCTCCTCGGCGTAGCCGATCGTGATGAGCACGGCATGGCAGCCCAGAAGGACGATGGGCCAAGGACCGAGGCGCCGGTGCCACCGCACGAGACGGTCCTGGCCGAGGACTCCTTCTAGGAAGGGGAGTCTCGATATCAAGACGAGCATGACGAGCAGCAGGTAGCTGCCCGCCAGGCCGGCGATCTGGCCGGCGGCGGTCTCGATCCCGCCCGGCGCGGCGAGCGATCCCCGGGTCACGGCGGTCAGCCCGAGCGCGAGCGTGACGCCGAAGCCGAGGGAGGCCACTGCCGTGACCGCATTCGCGGGCCACTCGCGCCGGGCGCGCCGCGAGCTCTTCGCACCCCGGGCCGCGGCCGTGCCTGGCTCCGCCGAGCGGGCGTGCGCCCGAGTCGGGACGGGCGCGTTCGGCATGGTCGGCGAGGCGAGCATCGGCAAAGCTTTCACCGACTGCCTGGGTCGGGAATGAAGGAAGCCTGGGAACCGGCTGTGAATCAAGCCTTTCGTGCTCTAGCGCCGATCCGGCGTCGGCGCCCGGCGCCTGCTTTCCCAGGGCGCGGACTCAGTTTGAGGTCGGGGCGCCCTCACAGGCCGTAGAAGAGGCGCTCGACCACTTTGCGGCAGCGCCTGGTCACCCGGCGGTAGGACTCGCGGAGCTCGGTCGGGGTCGTCCCGAGGCTTCTCGCAAGACGCGACTGGAGCCGGGGCTGGCGCGGCATGGCGTCCGCGCCGGCGCCGGCCACTCCTCCGGCGCCGGCGACGTAGCTCCCCACGAGATGCCATCGGTTCCTCGTCCTCGCGCAGAAGCGGTAGGCGTCCCTCAGCGCGGCGGCGTCCCCGGGATCGAGCGCCCCGGCACGCTCGAGCAGGTCCAGCGCTTCACGGGTCCCGGTCGCCGGGGTGCCAGTCCGGAGCTGGAGCAGCTGTGCGGTCCACTCCACGTCGCTGAGCGAGCCGCGGCCGAGCTTCAGGTGGAATTGCGGATCGTCGCTGGGCGGGATCCGTTCGCGCTCGATCCGGGCCTTCATCCTGCGTATCTCCCGCTCGGCGGCCTCGTCGAGCGGGGCGGACCACACGGCCTGGGCGGCCAGCACCGCGAAGCGCTCGACGACCTCGTCATCGCCCGCGACCGGCCGGGCGCGCAACAGGGCCTGGCGCTCCCAGGTCTCGCCCCACCGCTGGTGGTAGCGCTCGAAAGCGTCGAGGCTGCGGGCGAGCGGGCCCTGCCTGCCCTCCGGGCGTAGCGACGCGTCGATCCGGACGATCCCCTCGGCGGGAGTCGACCCGTTGCACAGCCGGAACAGCGCCGCCGCCGCCCGTTCGGCCGCCTCCATGTCCGAAGCGGTCTTCCCCTCGTACACAACCAGCACGTCGAGGTCGCTCCCGTAGGCGATCTCCGCGCCGCCGAAGCTCCCCATCGCGATGACGGCCATCGGAACGCCGGGTGAGACCGCGTGCAGGCCGGCGGCGACGACCGCCGCCCCGAGATCGGCGAGGGCGCGCCCGGTCTCGTTCAGGCTCGCGAGGTCGAGGAGGTCCCGAGCGGCGATCCGGACGGTCTCGGTCTCGAAGAAGTGCCGCAGCGCTCCCGGGCGCCGGTAGGGCCCCTGATCCGCGGCGATCATGGCACTGTGGACGAGCCGATCCGGATCGAGGGCGGCGAGAGCGGCCCTGTCGTCGAGCAGCTCGACGAAATCGGGGTGCCGGGCGATGATCTCGCCGAGCCGGCGGCTCGTTCCGAGCAGCAGGCACAGCCGCCGGGCGACCTCTGGCGACTCCCGGAACGCCGTCACGAGCAGGTCACGTCGGTGCGGGGCACCGGCGAGGGTTCGCAGCCCGACGAGACCCTGGTCTGGGTCCGGGGATTCCGAGAGCCAGTCGAGCAGCAGGGGCAACAGCTGCTGCATCAGCCTCGACGAGCGCGTGAGGCCCCGGGTGAGCTCGTTCAAAGCCTGGCGGGTCCGGTCGGCGTCGGCGAAACCGAATGCAGCAAGTCGCTCCTCGGCGGCACCGGACTCCAGGCCGTGCTCGCCTCCGGCCTGGTAGTCGTGGCGGGGAGCGAGCACTTGTGCCGGGCCGGCGGCGAACGCCTCGAGGAGGGGCCTGAAGAACAGTCGCTCGTGGATCGCCCTTCCCGTGCCCTGGTGGCGGGCGAGGACGGCGTCGAAGCGCTCGCCCGGAGTCTCCCGCGGCCGGCCCCTGAAACCGAGCACCCGAGCGAGACGGTCCCGAGAGGGCCGGTCGGCGGGCACGGTGTGGACCTGCGCCTCTTCGACGAGCTGGAGACGGTGCTCGACCGTGCGCAGGAAACGGTAGGCGATCGCGAGCGCCGCGGCGTCCTCGGCCGCCACGTACCCGGCGTCCGCCAGCTCGGCGAGGCACGGCAGCGTCGCCCTCAGCCGGAGGGCCGGGTCGCGGCCGCCGTGGACCAGCTGCAGGAGCTGCACGGAGAACTCCACGTCCCGGATCCCGCCGCGGCCCCGTTTGAGCTCGCGGTGGTCGAGGCCCCGCTTCGCGACGATCGCCTCCGCCCGGGCCTTCATCGTCCGCAGCTCGGCGAGGTCGTCGGCTCCGAACCGGCGGGACCACAGGTGCTCCGACGCCGCCTCCTCGAACAGCCGCCCGGTGGCCGGGTCGCCCGCGGAGTGGCGCGCCTTCAAGAGTGCCTGGAACTCCCAGGGGCGGGCCCACCGGTCCCAGTACGCGACGTAGGAGTCGACGGACCGGACGAGCACGCCGGAGCGCCCCTCGGGGCGGAGGTTGGTGTCGATGCGGAACGCCCGGGAGCCGATCGCTACGACCGAGCGTGCGATCCCAGGGTCGACGCCGGCGGCGTCCGAGGCGACGAGGAGGATGTCGATGTCGCTCGAGTAGTTGAGCTCCTCCGCCCCGTGCTTGCCCATGGCGATGACGGCGAGCCCGTTGTCCGCCCCGGCGAGGCGGATCGCGCCGGCGAGGACCCGATCGGCGATGATCGACAGCGAGCCGGTCACCTGCTCGAGATCGCTCAGGCCGTTCAGGTCCTTTGCCGCGACCTCGAGCAGACAAAGGTGCTTGCGGCGCACGAGGTCCTCGACGTCGTCGGCTCGGGCAGGGTCCCACCGCATCGGGCCGGGGGCGTCGAGCGGCCCCGGCGAGGGTGCGTCGAGTTCCGCGAGCACGTCGAGGGCCGCAGGGTCGGTGACGATGACGCGCGACAACGAGTGGCTGGCGGCTGCGACCGCCGCGAACCTGGCGGCGAGGGCGGGCTCGGACTCCAGTCGTTCGCGGGCTTGGGGGAAGGCGGCGAAAAGCTGGTCGGCCACCAATCTGACCGAGTCGGGAGCCGCAGACCCGCGGACGAGCTCGTCGAGCAGCTGTGGCGGTGGCATAGGTAGGCAGTCCTCTGCACGCAGGCTAGTGTCCGCGGCGCCGGCCAGCTCTTGAGCGCTCGATGTTTGCCGTGCACAGCGCCGGTAGGCTTGCGGCCGTGGGCAACTTGCGCATCGCGCTTTGCCAGTTGGACGCCACCGTCGGCGACCTCGAGGGCAACGCGGAAAAGGTGATCGCGCAGCTCGCCCAGGCCGAGGCAGCGGGTGCCCGTCTGGCAGTGTTCCCAGAGCTCGTGCTCACCGGTTACCCGCCGGAGGATCTCCTGTTGGAGCCGAGTTTCGTGGAGGGCAACCTGCTCGCGCTCGAGAAGGTCGCGGCCGCCACCCAGCACTGCGCTGCTGTCGTCGGCTTCGTGGAGGAGGAAGCGGATCTCTACAATGCCGCCGCCGTATGCGCCGAGGGAACGGTGCGCGCCGTCGTCCGCAAGGAGCTGCTCCCCAACTACGGGGTCTTCGACGAGCGGCGCTACTTCGCTCCGGGAGCCAAGGCGGACCGGCTCTTCCTGATCGGAGGCGTCCGCGTGGGGGTGACCGTGTGCGAGGACGCCTGGAGCCCGTCCGGGCCGGTCGGCCGCCTTGGCGAGGGTGGCGCGGAGCTCGTCGTGACGATCAACGCGTCGCCGTACCGCGCGGGCATCCTCGCTCAGCGCGAGCGCATGATCGCCACCCGCGCCGCCGACGCCTCCTGCGCGCTCGCCTACGTCAACCTCGTCGGCGGCCAGGACGAGCTCGTCTTCGACGGCGCCTCCATGGTCTTCGACCACGACGGAGACCTCGTCGCGTCGGCCCCGCAGTTCCGTGAGGCGCTCGTCGTGTGCGACCTCCCGATCCGCCCTGTGTTCCGCAAGCGGCTCTTGGACCCGCGCGGCCACGAGAGCATGTCGCCACTGCCGTTGCTGACGGTCACGCAGGCGCCTCAGGCGCCTGTTGCCGGCGGGGCCGCGAGCCCCGGGGGGCACTTCACCCCGTTGACGCCGGTAGCGCCCCGCCTGGACCGTGTGGCCGAGGTCTACGAGGCGCTCGTGCTCGGTACCTCCGACTACGTCCGCAAGAACGGGTTCAGCGAAGTGCTCGTGGGACTGTCAGGAGGCGTCGACTCGTCGCTGGTGACCACGATCGCGGCCGACGCTCTCGGAGCCGAGCGCGTGCACGGCGTGTTGATGCCGTCGCGCTTCTCGTCCACCGGCTCGATCGAGGACGCGTCGTCGCTTGTCTCGAACCTGGGAATCGGCACTACCACTGTCGGTATCGAGGCTGCCCACAGCGTGCTGTTGGAGATGCTCGGCCCCGTGTTCGGCGCCGGCGACCCTCCAGGGGGCCTCGCGGGGGAGAACCTCCAGGCACGCATACGCGGGATCATCCTGATGGCGATCTCCAACGAGCGGGGATGGCTCGTGCTGACCACCGGCAACAAGAGCGAGATGGCCGTCGGCTACGCCACCTTGTACGGGGACATGGCGGGCGGCTACGCGGTGCTGAAGGACGTCCCGAAGACCCTCGTCTACCAGCTGTGCGAGCACAGGAATTCCGGCGCGGGCCGCGACCTGATCCCCCGGGCCGTGATCGTCAAGCCTCCCTCGGCCGAGCTGCGACCGGACCAGCGCGACGACGACAGCCTGCCTCCCTACGCCGTCCTGGACCCGATCCTCGAGGGCTACGTCGAGCGCGACCTCACGGTCTTTGACCTGGTCAGCGAGGGCTTCGACGCCGCGACGGTGCGCAGGGTCATCGATCTCGTCGATCACGCCGAGTACAAACGGCGCCAGGCTCCTCCAGGACCGCGGGTCACGAGTCGTGGTTTCGGCAAGGACCGGCGGATGCCGATCACGAACCGGTTCCGGGCGTCCGCCGGGACCGCGGCCGGGCCGGTTGACCGCCTCGGTGCACCCGAGGGCCCCGATCGGGACCCGCACGCCCGATGAACCTCAGGGCTGCGACGGGCGTCTCGCCCGGACGGGGCCGGAGTGATCGCAGGCTCGTGAGACGCCTCGCCTTTAGCACGGCGGCGCTGCCAGGGCAAGGACCCGCGGACGGCCAAGCTTGACTCCACCGTTACACTTACGTTCGAGTAATGAAGCAGCGCAAGGTTCGCTGACCGGCGCGGTGTGGGGCAGCGACGGTCGACGCGCATGGTTCTGCCTACGCGTCAACAACTTCGGAACAGCGTGAAGCTGTACCGGCCGAACCCACGGAGGCTTTTGTATCTTGGCGAAAGAGCGAGTTGAGCGCGACGAAGAGGATCTCGTCAGGCTTTATCTGACCGATATCGGCCAGTATCCGCTGCTCACAAAGGACGACGAGGTTCGCCTCGCTCAGGCAATCGAGGCCCGCTGGGGTGCCGAGGACGAACTGAGGTCGAAGTCCAAGGGAATGACCCCCACCAGGCGCCGCGAGCTCAACCGGAAGGTCCGAGAGGGCGAGATGGCCCAGCGGACCTTCGTCCAGTCGAACCTTCGTTTGGTGGTTTCGATCGCGAAGAAATATCAAGCATCCGGGTTGCCGTTGCTGGACCTGATACAAGAGGGCAACCTCGGTCTGATGCACGCTGTCGAGAAGTTCGATTGGCGCAAGGGCTTCAAGTTCTCGACGTACGCAACATGGTGGATCCGACAGGCGATTACCCGTGGCATTGCCAATACGGGACGGACGATCCGGCTCCCCGTTCATGCGGGAGACACCCTGGCCAGAGTGCAGAAGGCACAGGCCCGACTCGAGCTCAAACTTGGTCGGCCGGCGACGCTGGTCGAGCTCGGGATCGAGGTGGAGCTGCCGGAGGACAAGCTGATCGAGGCGCTCAGGTTCCGCGCCGAGCCCCTGTCGCTGTCCGAGCCGCTACGCGAGGACGGCGATGCCGAGCTCGGCGACGTCGTCGAGGACCGCTCGGCCGAGTCTCCGTTCGAGGTTGCCGCGACTGCGCTACTGCCGCTCGAGATCAACCGCCTGCTCGCCCCGCTCGACGAGCGGGAGCGTGAGATCCTCAAGCTGCGTTTCGGCCTGGACCGCGGCGAGCCCCGCACGCTGGAAGAGGTCGGGGAGCACTTCAACCTCACCCGCGAGCGGATACGCCAGATCGAGGCGCGTGCGATGTCGAAGCTGAGGCACCCCTCGAGCGACACCGGCGCTCGGGACCTTCTGACCGTCTGACCCGCGGCCCTCACCGACTTGTCGGCGCGGGCCCGCCCGGTTGGTCGCCGCCGCTCGCGGTGATCCCCCTTTAGGTTGCGAGCAGGCGGACTTGAGAGACGCAGTTCCCTCCGGGGCCGCCCTTCGCGCCTCCATGCGAACCGCGCGCCCGCTGAATTCCCAAGGCGGCCACCAAAACCGCTCGGGGCCGGGCCAGGCTGGCTACGATCGCGCCATGATCAAGAAGCTTGTGATACTGGCTCTCCTCGTCGCGCTGGGTGTGATAGCGGCGAAGCGCCTCCGCGGGGACTGACCGGCCGGCAGGGCGCGCAGGCGCGGGTCAGGTCTCGTGCCTGCGCGAGCCCAGCCACCAGCCTGCCGCGGCGGCTCCGACGCCGAGAGCGACGGCGCCCGCCGACACCGCGATCGCTGGGCGTGGGGGCACGGCCCCGATCCGGTCGCGGACCCGGCTCCAGAGGCTGACCGTCTGGCTGAAGTGGAGGACTTCGAAGTCGTGCTCGCGCGCGTACCGGTTCAGCACTCGGTCCGGGTTCACTGCCACGGGGTGGCCGACGGCCTCCAGCATGGGTAGGTCGGTGTAGGAGTCGGTGTACGCGTACGAAGCGGCGAGGTCGATGCCGCGTTCGGCCGCGAGTGCGTCCATCGCCTCGGCCTTGAAGGGCCCGAAGGCGTAGAACTGCATCGAGCCGGTGTATCGGCCCTCGTCGTCCACCCGCGCCCGGCTCGCGATGTAGTCGTCCGCACCGAGGAACCTGCTGAGCGGGGTGACTATCTCCTCGGGCGACGCCGAGACGATCACGACCAGGCGCCCTTGCTCGCGGTGCCAGTCGATCAGGTCGGCAGCCTCCGCGAAGATGATCGGCTCGACGATCGCCTCGATCGCCTCGGCGACGATCTCGCAGACCCGGTCGCGGTGCCAGCCCTTGATCAGCTTGAGGACGCTCTCGCGGATGCGGTTGAGCTTCTGCTCGCTCGCCCCGAGGTGCAGATAGACGAGCTCGCCGTAAAGGGCGCGCAGCACCGTCCGGCGGTTGATCAGGCCGCCATGGTAGAAAGGCCGGCCGAACGCGACCATCGACGCCTTCGCGATGACCGTCTTGTCGAGGTCGAAGAACGCCGCCTGAAGCGGTCCGTAGCTGGCGGGGACGGGCCGTTTGGCGCCGTGCACGACCTCGCCGGGGCTCTCGCCGGCCCCCACCTGCCCGTCGCCGGCGACCGTGTCGGTCCCCTCGCCGGGCGCCGCGGCGTCGGTGCCACGGCGATGGCGGCCGCGGTTGCGGCTGCGGCGCCGTTTCGGCGCGGTCGGCTCAGGCAGTCCTCCGGGCTCGGCGGCCGCAGCTCCGTCTTCGGGCCCTTCCGGCCCCGCAGGTCCGGTCTGACCCGCCGGCTCGCCAGGCTCAGGCGGCAGGGCTTCCCCGGGCTGTCGCGGGGCCGGCTCAGGCTCCTGCGCGCCGCGCCCCTGTTCGGCAGCTCCGGTCACGGGGCTTGGAGGAGAAGCGACCGGATCTCGTCGTCCTCACACTGAGCGCTGACGAGCAGCACGATCTCGTCCCCGACGACCAAGGGCGCGTCCGACCGGGGCACGACGACGTGGCCGTCCCGCACGAGAGCGACGACTGCCGCGCCACGGGGCAGCATGAGCGACCCGAACTCGCTTCCGAGGACCGGCGAGTCCGCGTCCAATGTCACCTCCATCAAGCGGGTGTGGCCGCCTTCGAACTGCAGCAGGCGGACCAGCGTCCCGACCGAGACGGCCTCCTCAACAAGGCCCGCGAGCAGATGGGGGGTCGACACGGCGACGTCCACGCCCCACGTCTCGTTGAAGAGCCAGTGGTTCTTCGGGTGGTTCACCCTTGCGATCACCCTGGGAACCGCGAACTCCATCTTGGAGAGCTGCGACACGACGAGATTGTCCTCGTCGTCACCGGTCACGGCCACGACGACGTCCATCTCGTCGAAATGGGCCGCCTGCAGGGCGGACACCTCACAGGCATCCGCCGTTATGTAGCGGACGCCCTCCACCGACGGCAACGATGCCAGGCGATCGGGATCCCGGTCTATCAGCACCACTTCATGGCCGCCTCGCGCAAGGTCGTCGGTGAGGAACCGGCCCACGTTGCCCGCACCCGCTATCGCCACTTTCACCCTTGGTTCCCCCCGTCCTCGGATCCCGCGACGAGCGATTCACCGGGGAACAATGTTTCGAGCTTGCCCTCCACGTCGTGGGTGACCACGAGGTGGAGGACGTCGCCCTCCTGCCCGACGAGATCGCCGACGTCGACGGTGGGTAGGCCCGCCCGCGTCACGGCCACGACGCGGATCCCGTCCCCGTGGAGGGCGGCCGGAGGCAACGGGCGTCCCTCCCACGCCCGGGGCAGCGGCTGCTCGATGAGGTGGAGGCGGCCGGTCGAGTCGGACCATTCGGTGACGGCGCGTTCGGGGAGGATCCGGCGCAGCACGTGGTCGATCGTCCAGGGGACCGTCGGCACCGTGGGTATCCCCAGTCGTTGGAAGATCTCGGCTCGGCGCGAGTCGTAGATCCGGGCCACCACGTTCGGTATCTCGTAGGTCTCGCGGGCGATCCGGGCACAGAGGATGTTCGAGTTGTCGCCGCTTGTGACTGCGGCGAGAGCATCGGCACGCTTCGCCCCGGCTTCTTCGAGGTGATCCCTGTCGAACCCGAAGCCGGCGATCCGTTGCCCCGGCCAGTCGGCCGGTAACCGGCGGAACGCGCGGGGAAGCTTGTCGATGATCGCCACCGTGTGGCCGGCGCTCGTGAGCTCCACGGCCAGTCCCGCGCCGGTCCTGCCGCACCCGACGACGATGACGTGCATGACACCTATCGAACACCCGCGAGCGCGCCCGCACAACTCGCAGCTGCCTTGCCACAGCGGCCGGCGGTGGCGGAATTCAGGCGAGGCGCCAGGCGGGACGCGGCCTGGCCCGCCGATGGTCGCGAAGGCGACAAAGTACGCTCGGGGGTTGTGCCGGGCGGAATCGTCGACGACGTTGGCAAGCCCCCGGCCACCCAGGTGCCGTCGCCGTCGCCATCCCCCGCCAGCGTGAGCGCCGGCGCCGAGAGGTTCAGCCGCGAGGAATTGGGCGATGTCGTCATCCTCCCCGAGTCGCTCTCTTACCGCCTGAAGAAGGCGCTGCTCGGTCCGCCGCTCATCACCGAGCGCCTTTCCGTCGAGCGGCTCGGCAAACCGACCGCGCTCGGAGTCCTGTCCCCGGACTGCATCTCCTCCACGGCCTATGGAACCGAGGAGATCCTCTTCGTGCTGGTCAGGGCGATCGGAGTGGCCGCCTTCAGCCTTCTGTTGCCGATCACCCTGGCCGTCATAGTCGTGCTCTTGTTCGTGACCCTCTCATACCGAGAAGTCGTCATGGTCTACACGCGAGCCGGAGGCTCGTATGTCGTGGCCAGGGAGAACTTCGGGGTCAAGGTGGCGCAGATAGCGGCGGTCGCCTTGATCATCGACTACGTCGTCACCGTTGCCGTTCAGGTCGCTGCGGGGACCGACGCCTTGACGTCGGCTTTTCCGGTACTCGCGCACGGCGAGGTCCCCGTTGTGATCTCGGTGGCCGTCGTGGCGCTCATGTGCTACGGCAACCTGCGCGGGATCCGCGAGGCGGGCCGCATGTTCGCCCTTCCGACCTACCTGTTCATCACCGCGACCGGTTCGGTGATCATCATCGGCCTCATCCGGGCCGCGCTCGGCCAGTTGCACGCGCACTCGATCCACCACCCCGGTGTCGTGCCCATCGGCACGCCCGGCAGCGGCCTTTTCTACGGGGCGGGGATCATCATCGTGCTGCGCGCATTCGCCAACGGTGGGTCGTCGCTGACGGGCCTCGAGGCGATCTCGAACGGGGTCTCGACGTTCCGCCCGCCCGAAGGTCCCAACGCCCGCCGGGTGCTCGTCATCATGTCGATAATCCTCGGCTCGCTCGTGTCCGGGGTCTCGCTGCTCGCCCACATCACCCACGCCGTGCCCTACGTGCACGGCTCCCCGACGGTGCTCTCCCAGGAGGCGGAGTACGTCTTCGGCTCGGCCTGGTTCGGGAGGTTCGGCTTCTTCTTCGTGCAGGCCGCCACGATGCTCATCCTCTGGACGGGCGGCAACACGAGCTTCAACGGGTTCCCGAACCTCGCAAGCTTCGTCGCGGAGGACTCCTTCCTCCCGCACCGCCTCACGCGCCGCGGCCACCGGCTCGTCTTCTCGAACGGGATCATCATCCTCACCATCGCCGCCGAGGCGCTTCTCATCGTCACCCGGGCGCAGGTGGACGTCCTCGTCGGCGTGTACGCGGTCGGCGTCTTCACCGGCTTCACCTTTGCGGGCTTCGGCATGGCCAAGCACCACATCCGCACGCGGGAGAAGGGGTGGAGGTACAAGCTCGCCATCAACGGCTTCGCCGGTGTGCTGTCGCTCAGCGTCGTGCTCATCTTCGTCATCGTGAAGTTCCGGGAAGGCGTCTGGATCGTGGTCCTGCTGTTCCTCATCCTCGTCCCCACCCTGATCCGGCTCCACAAGCAGTACGACGAGGAGCGCAAGGAGCTGGAGGAGAACGTCAACAAGGCCGTCGTGGCCCCGATCCTGCGCCGCCACGTCGTCCTCGTGTTCGTCGACCGGCTGGACCTCGCCGATGCCCGCGCCCTGCAGTACGCCCGGATGCTCGACCCGGACGAGCTCCGCGCGGTGCACTTCGTGCTCGACAGTGCGCGCGCGGCCGAGCTCGAGGCCCAATGGGCCGAGCTCGGGCTCTCGCGCTTTCCTCTCGACCTCGTCGAGTGCCCCGACCGTCGTCTCATCAGGGCCTCGATGGAGCTGATAGCCGATGTGGCGGCCGACGGCCAGACGGAGGTCAGCGTCCTCCTGCCGCACCGCGTCGTCGCCGGTTACTGGCAACGCCTGCTGCACGACCGCACGTCGGACCGCATCGCCGCGTACGTCGGCGAGCTCCCCAACGTGAACGCGACGATCGTGCCCTTCCAGCTCGGCAAGCGCCGGAGGCAATTGGTGCCCTGGAAGGCGGGGGGAGAGCAGGGGTCCGGGGCGATGCACGACGCCGAGTTCGGCACGATCGAGCCGAGCCGGGCGGCGCGCGAGGCGGGCGCGAAGACGGCGGCCGAGCGCGTCGCCGGGTTCCAGAGCGCCTCGTTGTCAGGTCTTGCCGCCGGTGCCGTCCCGATCGGCGACCTGCGCCCGCGTCAGCGTGCCCGGGTCGCGGGGCGCATCCGGACCGTGCGCGTCCAGCCGCGAGCGGGCGTGTCCTCTCTCGAGTGCACGATCGCGGACGGGACCGGGCAGCTGATGGCCGTGTTCCAGGGCCGCCGGCGCGTGGCCGGCATCGAGCCGGGGGCCCGTGTCGTGCTCGAAGGGATGGTCGCCACCCGTGGCCGCAACGTCGGCATGGTGAACCCCCTCTACTGGGTGATCTCGACGCCCGATCACGCCGAGGCTCCTCCGACAGGCCCCGGCGGGGGCACTGCCTCGCACAGCTGAACGTCGCCCGCGAAACCCGCCCCGCAGAACCCGGGCACGATCGCCGCCGGCGACGTGGCGAAGGGCAACGGCCCCGGCCCCTGAGTGCGCAATTAATTGCGCAGTTTGAATCTGCCCGCCGCCTACCGTATTGTCCGAGCCGTCCCGACCAAAGGAGCTAATAATGCCCCCGCACCTGTTCGCTGCCGGCGGCTACCAGGCCTTCGTGCTCGGCGGGGCCGAGCGAGCCTGGTTGGTGTTCGCGCTCGCAACGGGCGTGGTGGCGATCGCGACAGCGCTCTATCTGATGCGCGGCGTGCTCGCCGCCGACACCGGCACCGACAAGATGCGTGAGATCGCGGCGGCCATCCAAGAAGGTGCCGGCGCCTTCCTCCGCCGCCAGTTCAAGACGATCGCGATCATCGTCGTCCCGTTGTTCGTGCTCGTGTTCTTCACAGCGACCAAGGTCGTCCGGCCTGATGGGACGGTGGCCCTGACCCTCGTGCAGTCCGGGTTCGCCCGGGCGATCGCCTTCTTGTGCGGGGCCCTCTTCTCGGGGATGACGGGTTTCATCGGCATGAGCCTGTCGGTCCGCGGCAACGTCCGCACGGCGGCCGCGGCACGGGAGGGCAAGCTGCCCCCGGCGCTCAGGGTGGCCTTCCGTACAGGCGGCATCACAGGCCTTCTCTGTGTCGGCCTCGGCCTCATCGGTGCGACGACGATCGTGTTCATCTTCCAGAACAGCGCCACGGCAGTGCTGGTCGGCTTCGGGTTCGGCGCGTCGCTCATCGCCCTGTTCATGCGTGTCGGCGGCGGCATCTTCACCAAGGCGGCCGACGTGGGGGCCGACCTCGTCGGCAAGGTCGAGGCGGGCATCCCCGAGGACGACCCCCGTAACGCCGCCACCATCGCGGACAACGTCGGCGACAACGTCGGCGACTGCGCCGGGATGGCGGCCGACCTGTTCGAGTCCTACGAGATCACGATCATCGCCTCTTTGATCCTCGGGTACTCCGCGTTCAAGTCCCTCCACCTGCCCGCCGCGCGGGGCCTGCTCTACCCGCTCATCGTCGCCGGCATCGGCATCCTCACGTCCGCGTTCGGCATCCTGATCGTGCGCGGGCGCGAGCGCGACAAGACCGCGATGGCGCCGATCAACCGTGGTTTCAGGACCGGCACCGTGCTCACCCTCGTCGGCGCGTTCCTCGTAGCCCAGTTCTACGTCCACGACCTGAAGGTCTTCTGGGCCGTGTTCATCGGCATCGTGCTCGCGAACGTGGCGAGCCTGATCACCGAGTACTTCACCTCGACCGAGCACGCCCCGGTGCGGCAGATCGCGGACGCGACCCGCACCGGCCCGGCGACGACGGTTCTCGCCGGCATCTCGATCGGCCTCGAGTCGAGCGTGTGGGCGATCATCGCCATCATCATCGCCATCTCGAGCGCGGTCGCGCTGGGCGGCGGCAAGCTGACCGTGTCGCTGTACCTCGTGGCCCTCGTGGGCATAGGGATGCTCTCCACGACTGGGATGATCATCTCGGAGGACTCCTTCGGACCGGTCTCGGACAACGCTGCGGGCATCGCGGAGATGTCAGGCGAGTTCACCGGCCAGGCCGAGCGGGTAATGGTGAGCCTGGACGCCGTCGGCAACACCACCAAGGCGATCACCAAGGGTGTCGCGATCGGCTCGGCGGTCATCGCAGCGGTCGCCCTGTTCTCCTCGTTCGTCGAGACAATCGGCAACCAGCTGCCACAGTTGAAGGCTGTCACGGGCGACGCGTTGTTCCACAATCCGCTCACCCAGATCAACGTCGCGATCCCGACGACATTCGTCGGCCTCCTGATCGGCGGGTCGATCGCCTTCCTCTTCTCGTCGCTCGCCATCCGAGCGGTCGGACGCTCGGCGGGGACGGTCGTTTACGAGGTGCGCCGCCAGTTCCGCGAGCACCCCGGGATCATGGACTACTCGGAGAAGCCCGAGTACGGGCGGGTCATCTCGATATGCACGGCCGCCGCCCAGCGCGAGCTCGCGACCCCGGCCCTGCTCGCAGTTCTCTCGCCGGTCATCGTCGGCTTCGGGATCAACTACATAGCCCTCGGCGCGTTCCTCACCGGCACCATCCTCACCGGCCAGTTGATGGCGAACTTCCTCTCGAACTCGGGCGGTGCCTTCGACAACGCCAAGAAGTACATCGAGGACGGCCATTACGGCGGGAAGGGCTCCGAGTGCCACAAGGCCGCCGTCATCGGGGACACCGTCGGCGACCCGTTCAAGGACACGGCCGGCCCGGCGCTCAACCCGCTGATCAAGGTGATGAACCTCGTGTCGCTGCTCATATTGCCGGCCGTCATCACCCTCCGGCACAACGACACCGCCCGCTTTTCGATCGCAGCGGTCGCGCTCGTGATCCTGCTGACATCGATCGCGTTCTCGAAGCGCTCGACTAGCATGCTCGAACCCGAGACGGCGGGGACTCAAGCGGCGCTCCCGGACGAGGGATCCGGGCACGAGACTCCAGCCAAGGCCGACGACGACGCCGCCGTCGGCTCCTAAGCCAATGCGGACCGGCGCAAGCTGGGCCGTCCGCCCTCACCAGGACGAGCACATATGCCCAAGCCACTAGTCATCGTCGAGTCCCCAGCGAAGGCCAAGACCATCGCCGGCTATCTCGGCGGTGACTACGTCGTCGAGTCCTCGATAGGCCACATACGTGATCTCCCGCGGTCCGCGGCGGACGTGCCGTCGGCCTTCAAGGCAGAGCCCTGGGCTCGTCTCGGCGTCGACGTGGACAACGACTTCAAGCCCCTCTACGTCGTGTCGCGGGAGAAGAAGGAACAGGTCGCGAAGCTCCGCCGCCTCGTCGGCGCGGCGAGCGAGGTCTATCTCGCGACAGACGAGGACCGTGAAGGCGAGTCGATCGCGTGGCACCTCGTCGAGGTGCTCTCGCCCAGGGTCCCGGTCTCGCGCATGGTTTTCCACGAGATCACGCCCGCCGCCATCCGCGCCGCCATCGAGCACCCCCGTGACCTCGATCGCCGCCTCGTCGACGCGCAAGAGGCGAGGCGCATCCTCGACCGCCTCTACGGCTACGAGGTCTCACCGGTGCTGTGGCGCAAGGTCGCCAAGGGCCTCTCCGCCGGCCGGGTGCAGAGCGTCGCCACCCGGATCGTGGTCGAGCGCGAGCGCGAGCGCATGCGGTTCCGCTCCGCCGGCTGGTGCAGCGTCGAAGGCACCTTCTCCGCCGAGTCACAACCCTTCCTGGCACGCCTGGTGGAGATCGGCGACCGCCGCGTCGCGACGGGCGAGGACTTCAGCCCGACCGGGACGCTGAGCTCACCGGACGAGGTCGTCCTCCTCGACGAGGAAGGAGCCCGTGGCATCGTCGCGGCCCTGACAGGCACCGAGTTCGAAGTGGCGAGCGTCGAGGAACGCCCTTACCGGCGATCGCCGGCCGCCCCCTTCATCACCTCCACGCTCCAGCAGGAGGCTGCGCGCAAGTTGCGGTTCTCCGCGCAAAGGGCCATGCAGGTCGCGCAGCGGCTGTACGAGCGGGGCTACATCACCTACATGCGGACCGACTCGACGACGCTGTCCGACACCGCCGTCAGGGCCGCCAGGGAGCAGGCCCAGGCCCTGTACGGCGCGCAGTCCGTGCCGCGCTCCCCCCGCCTGTACCGGAGCAAGGTGAAGAACGCGCAGGAAGCTCACGAGGCGATCCGGCCCGCCGGGGACCGCTTCCGCACCCCCGCCCAGATCGCGGGCGAGCTGAGAGGCGAGGAGCGCAGCCTCTACGAGCTCGTGTGGCAGCGGACCGTTGCATCGCAGATGAACGACGTGACCGGGACGACCGTACGGGCGCGGATCCAGGGCCGCACCCTGACCGCGTCGCCTGTCGCCGCCGCCGGGTCGGTCACCGTCTTCATGGCGACGGGGACGGTCATCACCGATCCCGGTTTCCTCGCGGTCTACAGGGAGGACGAGGACGAGAACGGCGACGGGCGCGAGCGCCGCAGCGACCAGGACGTCCGCCTGCCCCGGCTAGTCGCCGGGGGAGGCGTCGACTGCGACCGCCTCGAGGTGGAGGAGCACGCGACCAAGCCGCCGGCGCGCTACACCGAGGCTTCGCTCGTCCGCCGCCTCGAGGAGTTGGGCGTCGGGCGGCCCTCGACCTACGCCAGCATCATCGGCACCATCCAGGACCGCGGCTATGTGTGGAAGAGAGGCACGGCGCTGATCCCGTCCTTCACCGCCTTCGCTGTCGTCGGGCTCTTGGAGGACCACTTCGCGAACCTTGTCGACTACGGCTTCACGGCTTCCATGGAGGACGATCTCGACGACATCGCCTCGGGCAGCGAGGAACAGGTCCCGTGGCTCGAGCGCTTCTATTTCGGCGAGCACAGGCCGGGCGCCCCTCGGCGCGCCAAGGCGACCGGCCACTCGCTCGCGGTCGACGGCGCCCACGGCCTCAAGGAGGCCGTGTCGTTGCATCTCGACGAGATAGACGCCCGGGAGGTGAACTCGATCCCATTGGCCACCGATGCCGGCGGGCGCGAGATCGTGATCCGCGTCGGTCGCTACGGCCCGTACCTTCAGCGTGGGGAGGACCGCGCGGCGGTGCCGGGCGACCTCGCCCCCGACGAGCTCACCTTGGAGCGTGCCGAGGAGCTCCTCGAGCATCCGTCTTCGGACCGCGTCCTCGGCGACGACCCGGTGACGGGCAAAGCCGTACTCGTGAGAGCGGGGCGTTTCGGGCCCTACGTTCAGCTCGGTGAGGCGGCGACCGCGGCGGACAAGCCGCGGACCGCCTCGTTGCTCAAGACGATGAGCGCCTTAGACATCACCCTCGAGCAGGCCCTGCAGATACTGCAGCTGCCCCGGACGATCGGCGCTGACCCCGAGACCGGTGAGGAGATCGTCGCGGCCAACGGCCGGTTCGGGCCGTTCATGAAGCGAGGTGCCGAAACCCGCAGCCTCGAGACCGAGGACCAGCTGTTCACGGTGACCATCGAGGAGGCGCTGTCACTGTTCTCGGCGCCCAAGCAGCGTCGCTACGGCACTTCCGCGGCTCCCCTCCGCGAGCTCGGCACCGATCCGGAGTCGGGCACCGCGGTCGTGCTGCGCTCGGGCCGTTTCGGGCCGTATGTCACCGACGGGACGACCAACGCCTCGTTGCGGCGAGGCGACGACCCCGACGAGCTGACTCTCGAACGTGCTGTCGAGCTGATCGCGGAGCGCCGGGCGGCCGGTCCGTCCAGGCGGCCGACCACCCGCAAGGCGACGGGCGCGGCGAAGAAGGCGGGTGCCCGCAAGGCGACGGGCGTGGCGAAGAAGGCAGGTGTCCGCAAGGCGACCGGCGCGGCGAAGAAGGCGGGTGCCCGCAAGACGACCGGCGCGGCGAAGAAGGCGGGTGTTCGCAAGACGACGGGCGCGGCGAAGAAAGCCGCCGTTCGCAAGTCCACAGGAGCCAAGAAGGCCGGGGCGGCGAAGAAGGCCGGGGTTCGCAGAGCCCCGGGAGCGGCGATCAGGACGGCAAGCCGAGGGCCGGCTTCGCAATCTGACGACGACTGGTAGATTTCGCGGCTCTTCCGGGGCGACGGGGAGCTCTGGCAGCCGAAGCGTCCAAGCCTGGAACGAGGCCGGTTTCCGTGGACGACCCGAGGGGGCAAAGCGTGGCAAAGAAGCTTGTGGCAGAACTACTGGGCACGTTCATCCTCGTTTTCTTCGCCGTCGGGAGCGCGGTGGGCGGGATCAACGTGATCGGACCCGCCGGCGTCGCCCTCGCCTTCGGCCTCGTGCTGTTGGCTCTCGTCTACGCGATCGGGCCCGTGTCGGGTTGCCACGTCAACCCGGCGGTCACCCTCGGAGCTGTGATCTCAGGGCGAGTCACGTTGAACGAGGCGGTCGGCTACTGGGTTGTGCAGTTCATCGGAGGTATCGCCGGCGGTGCCATGTTGAAGCTCATGACCTCCAGTTTCGGCAAGGTGGTCGACCGGACGGGCGGGCTCGGCACCGACGCGTACGGCAAGCACATCAGCGAGGGAGGTGCTTTCGTGCTCGAGATCGTCCTGACGTTCCTCCTCGTTTTCGTGGTGCTCATGGTCACAGAGAAGCAGGCGGCCGTCGGCTTCGCCGGGTTGGCGATTGGCCTGTCGCTGACCGTGATCCACCTGGTGGGCATCCCGCTGGACGGCACGTCGGTGAACCCGGCACGGGCGCTCGGCCCGGCGCTGTTCGAGGGCGGGACCGCGCTCAGCCAGGTGTGGCTGTTCATCGTGGCGCCGCTCGTGGGCGGCGTGCTGGCGGCGGGCGTGAACATCTTCCTTAGGCGCGAGTCGAAGCCGCTCGAACCGGAGCTGAAGGCCGAGGCCTAGCAACACCAGGATTCTCGGGCCCTTTCCACCTCGACGGATGCCCGGAAGGTCACTCGCGTTCGCACAGGCCCACCGTTAACGTTCGGGCATGCCCGACATCATCAACTATCGCCACTACATCCACCCCCACACCAAGGCCGTCCTGGAAGGCGAGACGCGCCCGACCAAGGTGAACGACCACCGCGTCCAGGGCAAGTCCGGATTCGGCAGGCTCAACGCCAAGATCGGCCTCATGATCACGCTCGGCGTCGGAACGATGATCTGCGCCTACATCTTCGCGATCATCGCCCTGATAAGCCTGCCCTCGGCGATCAAGAGTCACAACCTGACGATCATCATCGCCTGGATCAGCTCGAACTTCCTCCAGTTGGTGCTCCTGCCGGTCATCATCGTCGGTCAGAACATCCAGGCGGCTGCGAGCGACAAGCGCGCCGAGGACACTTACAAGGACGCCGAGGCCGTCTTGCACGAGGCGATCGAGATCCAAAAGCACCTCGCCTCCCAGGACGAGGCCATCACCGAGATGGTGAGCAAGCTGAGAGACATCGCCCCCTCGGCCGCCTGAGCGGACGATGCCGCCCCCGACGACGCGGTCAGACCGTCCCCGGGGACGTGACGCTCTAACCTTCGAGCCGTGCGCACTGCGGGGCGGTTGATCGCGATCGAAGGGGGCGAGGGCGTCGGCAAGTCCACCCAGGCAGCGGTTCTCGCCTCCGAGATAGGTGCCGTGCTGAGTCGCGAGCCGGGTGGCAGCCCGGTCGCCGAGCGCATCCGGGACCTTCTCCTGGACCGGTCGCTGGGCACCCTCGCACCGAGAGCGGAGCTCTACCTCGTCCTCGCCGCTCGCGCCGAGCACCTGAGGGTGCGCATCGAGCCCGCGCTCGCGGCCGGCAGCCACGTCGTGGTCGACCGGTTCGCCGGCTCGACGCTCGCCTACCAGGGCTACGGTCGAGGATTGCCCGTCGAAGAGGTGCGCCGCGCGTGCGATCTCGCCTCCGGCGGCAGGTGGCCGGACCTTTCAGTCCTCTTGGACATGCCCCGCGATGTGGCAGAGCGCCGCCGCGCGGCCCAGCAGGTGCAGCTGCCGGGCGTGGGAACGGACCGTATCGAAGCCGAGGAACCGGGATTCCACAGGAGGGTCAACGACGGTTTCCGCGAGCTCGCCGCGGACGACGCCGAGCACTGGGTGGTCGTCGACGGCAGTGCGCCGGCGTCCGAGGTCGCGGCTCGAGTGCTCACAGCCGTCCGGGCTCGTCTCGGCATCGGCGGTCGCAGGTGAGCTCCGCCGAGGCTCCTTCACGCGCCCCCGTTCTGGACCGCGTGAAGGGTCAGTCGGGAGCGGTCGAGCTTCTCCGCGGAGCGTCGCGCGCACCCGTGCACGCCTATCTGTTCATAGGCCCGCCAGGCACCGGTCGCCGCGACGCCGCGGTGGCCTTTGGCGCTGCCCTCTTGTGTCCGACCGGCGGTTGCGGCGAGTGCGCGTCGTGCCGGGAGGCGCTCGCGCTCCGGCATCCCGATCTCGAGGTGATCGAGCGTGTGGGCGCATCGATCTCGGTCGACCAAGCGCGCGAAGTGGCGCGCATGGCCCTGCGCACGCCGAGGGTCGCCCGGTACCAGGTGCTCGTCCTCGTCGACTTCGACCTCGTCGAGAAGGCGGCGCCGGCGCTGTTGAAGACGATCGAGGAGCCTCCGGACACGACCGTGATCATCCTCATCGCGGAGACCGTCCCGAGTCCGTTCGTCACCATCGCGAGCCGGTGCGTCCAGGTCCAGTTCAAGCCGCTCGACGACGACGCGATCATCGAGGTTCTGATCGGCGAGGGCGTCGGCGTCGCGACGGCGACGTCAGTCGCCGGCGCCGCGGGCGGGCGCCTCGACCGGGCCAGGCTGCTGGCACGTGACCCGGGCTTCGCAGAGCGGTTGCGACTATGGAGAACCCTCCCGGGCCGCCTGGACGGGACGGGCGCCATGGTTGCCGAGCTCGCCGACGAGCTGCTCGCTTCGGTCGCCGAGCCGGTCGAGGTCGTGCGCGCACGGCAGGCCGAGGAGCTGACCCAACTCCAGGAGGAGGCCGAGCTGCGGGGCGAGAAGTCGATCCCGGGCCGATCGGTCATCGAGGAGCGTCACAGTCGGGAGCTACGGCGCGTGCGCACCGACGAGATCCGCGCCGGGCTTGCTGTGCTGTCCACGGTCTGCCGTGAGCGTCTGGCCGAACCAGAGCTGTCCGTCCAGCGCCTCCGGTCCACCCTCGCCGCGATCGCGGCCATCGACGAGGCCTCGACGCGCCTCAGCCGCAACGTCAACGTGACGATGCTGCTGCAGTGGCTGTTGTTGCACCTCGAGACCTGACCGGGCCCGCGCGCGAGTGACCGACATGTCTGGAGCGAGCACGGCTGAAGTCGTGGTTGTCGGAAGCCTGTCGATGGATCTCACGGCCAGCACGGCAAGGATGCCTTCGGCCGGCGAGACCGTGATCGGCACCTCCTTCACGATGGTGCCCGGGGGCAAGGGCAACAACCAGGCCGTGGCGTGCGCCCGCCAGGGCGTGGCCACCGCGATGGTCGGTCGTGTCGGCTCGGACGCGTTCGGAGAAATCATCCGGGCACAGTTGGTCGCCGAAGGCGTCGATGTCTCGCATCTCTCGACGGACCCGGACGGCGCCACCGGGATCGCGCACATAACGGTGGACGCGACAGGCCAGAACTTCATCATCGTCGTCCCCCGGTCCAACCGTGCGCTCACGCTTCGGCACGTCGACGAGGCGGCGGGGCTGATCGGAGACGCCACGGTCCTGCTCGTGCAGCTCGAGGTACGGCTCGAGGTCGTGCGTGCCGCGCTCGAGACGGCGAAGCGCGCCGGCACGACGACGATGCTCAATCCGGCGCCTGCGCTGGCTCTCGACGACAGGCTCCTGTCGAAGGTCGACATCTGCCTCCCGAACGAGGTCGAGGCCGCGGCACTGGCGCACACGACCGTCGACGATGCCCAAGGGGCAGTCCGGGCCGCCCGCGCACTTCTTTCCCGTGGCTGTGGTGCCGTCGTCGTGACGCTCGGGGAAAAAGGCGCGGTCTATGTCGACAACGAGCGCGTGCTGGAGGTGGCTTCTCTGCCGGTACCCGTCGTCGACACGGTGGCCGCCGGCGACGCCTTCTGCGGCGTGCTCGCGAGCGCGCTCGCCCGCGGCTCGGACCTCGAGACCGGCCTCGCCCGGGCGACCGCGGCAGGGGCTCTGGCCGTGGGCGTCGCGGGTGCCACCCCCTCGTTGCCGAGCGCCCGGGCAGTGGACGAAATGCTCGCCAGGTTCGCGACGGCGGAGGTCGGCAAGCCCCGGCCGCCGCTCACCTGAACCTTCAGGACTTGGGTCGGACCTCGAAGCGCCTCTGCCCGAGCACCGGCAGCGCGGCGCGCACGGAACTCACACGTTCGGACGAGATCTCGGCGGTCGCCACGCCGTCGGTCTCGCCGAGCCCGACGACCTCCACGCCCATGGGGTCGAGCACGAGGCTGTGCCCGCAGTACGAGGGCGGTGGTTGCGCGGCTGCGAGCAGGTACGAGGTGTTCTCGATCGCGCGTGCCCGGCACATCGTCATCCAGTGCTCCTGCTTGAGGGGCCCTGCGACCCAGGCAGCCGGCACGGCGAACACGGTGACGCCCCTGTCCGCCAGGGCGCGGAACAGCTCCGGGAAACGCAGGTCGTAGCAGGTCGCGACGCCAACGACGAATTCGCCGAGGGGCAGCACCAGGAGCTCGTCGCCGTCGATCGGCCCTGGTGCCAGCGTGTCCGACTCCTTGTGGCCGAGGGCGTCGTACAGGTGGAGCTTGCGGTAGCGGCCTAGGAGCCCTTGCGGTCCGATCGCGACGACGGTGTTGTACACCCGCGGCTCGCCGGCCACTTTCTCGAACATCCCGGCGATCGTCGTCACTGCTAGAGCGGACGCGGCCCCGGCCAAGGCAGTGACGAAAGGTCCGTCGAGACTCTCGCCAGCGCGGGCGAGCTCGGGGGCAGGTCGGTCGAGAGGGTACATCGCGGCCTCGGGCAGGACGACGAGCTCGGCTTCGTCGCCGGCGGCATTCCTGAGGAGGTCCAGTGCGTGTGCGCGATTGGCCGCGGCATCAGTCGTGGATGCGAACTGGGCGACGGCGACTTTCACGGGGACACCTCCGCAACGTGGTGTCCCAACAGGATGACATGCCGTCGCAACCCGCGTCCGGCCACGTGCGGAGCGTCCTAGGCCACCCACACGCGGAGTCAAACGGACCCAGTGCCGGGCCGAGGACCGGGCCCGGCAGAATAGGGCCATGGAAAGCACACAGGCCCGGACGGCGTTGCTCGTCATCGACATGCAAGAAGCGGTGCTCGCCGGATGCACGGATGTTGCCGGCGTGGTCACGAGGATCAACGATCTGCTGCGGCGTGCCCGCGAGGCCGGCACGGCGATCGTGTTCATCCAGCACGGGGAGGCAGACGACCCCGAGCTGGCTCCCGGGAGCCCGGGGTGGCAGCTCGCCGGGGCCCTGGACCGGCTCGACACCGACACCGTGGTGCCCAAGTGCTACCGGGACAGCTTCGCCGACACCGGTCTCGCCGAGGAGCTCGCGAAGTCGGGAGCGCAGAGGCTGGTCCTGACCGGTGCGCAGTCGGATTTCTGCGTGCAGACGACCGCGCTGTCCGCCCTCGCGCGCGGCTATGACGTCACCCTGGTAAGCGACGCCCACACGACGTCGCCTGCCGCCCTGGCCGATGCCGCCCTGGACGCCGAGGCGGTCGTCGCGTTCGTCAACAGGCGGTTCGAGACCTTGCGGTACCCGGGCCGGAGCATCGAGGTGCTGCCCGCGGCCGAGGTCCTGCTCTAGAGGGGAGCGTCGTCGGACGGCCGGCTACCTGCCGAACACCTCCGGGTTGACCGTGTTCGAAGGACGGCGGCCTGCGAGCACATCAGCCGCGGCGGTGGTCGCGAGCCGCGCCATCGCCAGGCGGGTCGCGAACGAGGCGCTGCCCACGTGCGGCAGGAGCACGGTTCTAGGGGCGGCGAGAAGCCGCGGGTGGACGATCGGCTCGTTCTCGTAGACGTCGAGGCCGGCGGCGAACAGTCGCCCCGACTCGAGCGCGGCGGCAAGGGCCTCCTCGTCGACCACAGGCCCCCGAGCAGTGTTGACCAGGACAGCGGTCGGCTTCATGAGCCCAAGCCTGCGGGCGTCGATCAGATGGCGCGTCTCGGGGGTGAGAGGCACGTGCAGGCTCACGACGTCGGCGACCGCCAAGAGGTCGTCGAGCTCGGTGACACAGCCCTCTAGACCGGTCGGCCGCCGGTCGTGATGGAGCACGCGCATCGAGAACCCCTCGGCGCGCCTGGCCACCGCCCGGGCGATGCGGCCGTAACCGACCAGACCGAGCGTCGCGTCGTGCACGTCCCGGCCCAGATAGGCGTCGAAGCGCATACCGGTCCACCCACCGTTGCGCAAGTCGCGTTCGGCCTCGGAGAGCAGCCTGGACGCCGCCAGGATGAGGGCGAACGCGAGGTCGGCCGTGGTGTCGTCCAGCACTCCGGGCGTGTTGCACACAGCGACACCGGCTCTGGTCGCGGCAACGACGTCGACGTTGTCGTAGCCGACCGAGACGGTGGCGACGACTTCCAGGCGCGACGCGGAGGCGAACACCGCCTCGGTGATCCGGTCCTTGAGCTGGCAGACGATCGCGTCCACGTCCCGGGCCGCCTCGGCGATCTCGTCTGGGGTCAGGGAGCTGCCGGGCTCCGGACTTATGAGCTCGTGGCTAGCGAGCGGATCGAGCGCGCCGTCCGGCAACGGCGAGGTGAGGAGGATCCGGGCCATCGGGTGTCGAGTCTGCCACGACCCACCGGCCGCCCGCGCCAGGAAGCCGCCGACACGGGCAGTGGGTGGGTGGTGAGGGCGCCAGCGCCAACGAGGCCGCTCGCTGGCACCCCCTCCACCGCGGTACCCGGCACTTAACCCCCCGGTCGCGCCAGGTACGAAGTGTCGATACCGTATTCGTCCCGGGCCGGGTAGTCAATGGTCGGTTTGACCGAATCGATCCCGTTCCGGGCAAGGACGCCCGCCGGCCGTGGCCGGCAGTACGCTCGTTGCGATCGCGGCGTGATCGGACGCGGCGAGAGGAATCGTTTGGCGGAGGGTGGGTGAGCTGACAATGCGTAAGACCGTTGTTGTCGTGATGTTCGCCGTGATCGGACTCGGTCTGACTGCGGCCGGATCGGCAGCTTCGCCGGCATCGCCGACTAAGGCGCCGCTCAGTGCCACGGCCTCGTCGTGCTCTTACGCGGCGGTTCAGCCCGACTTGTTCAAGCGCAACCAGCTCACCGTCGCGACCGACAGTCCGGCTTACGAGCCGTGGTTCTACAACAACACACCTTCCAACGGCAAGGGCTACGAGAGTGCGGTGGCGTACGCGGTCGCGAAGCAGCTCGGCTTTACCAAGGCGCAGGTGAAATGGACCGTTGAGCCCTTCGACGCTTCGTTCGCGCCGGGGCCGAAGAGGTTCGACTTCGACATCAACGAGATCTCTTACACCGCCGAGCGCGCCACCGTGGTCTCGTTCAGCGTCAGCTACTACGCCGTGCAGCAGGCGCTCATCGCCCTCAAGAGCAGCCCGATCGTCAAGCGCCACACGCCGGCGGAGCTGCGCACCTACGTTTACGGCGACCAGATCGGCTCGACGAGCCTGGCCTTCATCAACACCGAGCTCCGGCCCTTCCACCAGCCGTCGGTGTTCAACACGCTGAACGATGCCAAGTCCGCCCTCCAGGACGACCGGATCCAGGCACTGGTGGCCGACACGCCGACTGCGCAGTACATCAGCTCCTCTGAGATCCCGAACTCGGTCCTCGTGGGTCAGTTCCCGAGCACGGGGGAGCACTACGGGCTGTTGTTCGCCAAGAACGACTCGCTTGTCGCGTGTGTGAACAAGGCGATCGACACCCTGAGAGCTGGCGGATCCCTTGCGAAGCTCCAAAAGGAGTACCTAGGCATCTACACCTCCGTTCCGACGATCAAGCCGTAGGCACGGCCACAGGAGGCGGACCGGTTGCCCGCACGGGGGAGTCGCGAGGGCGCCTACCTAGACCCACAGACACCGCTAGCGACCGGCGCGCCCCCGCCCGGAAGCTTCGCAGGCAACGGCAGGGGGTCTCACCTGCTGGGCGGCCAACGGGCGGCCGCGATATCCACCGTGAGCACCGTCGTGTTCATCGGGGGAGTCGTCGCCCTGTTCGTGTTCGCGCCCGGTGCCGCGGCGGTGCGGCACACGTTCTTCAATCCGCAGCAGATGAAGCAGGCGTTCCTCGGTGACCCGAGCGAGGGGCTCTACTCGGTCGGCAAGGGGCTCATTTTGAACATCGAGATGTTCCTCATCGCCGAGGTCCTGATTCTCTTCTGCGCTCTTTTGATCGCGGTGCTGCGCCAGCTGCACAATCCCGTGTTGTTCCCGTTCCGCATGTTGGCCGTCGTCTACACCGACGTCTTCAGGGGAGTGCCGCTCATCATCGTGATCTACGGCATCGGCTTCGGCGCTCCGGCCCTTTACATACGCGGCATCTCCACCCAGTCCGATTTCGTCTACGGGATCGCCGCGCTGGTGTTGTCGTATTCCGCTTATGTGGCGGAGGTCTACCGGGCAGGCATCAACTCGGTGCACCAGAGCCAGGTGGCGGCGGCCCGATCGCTCGGGCTGTCGCAGTGGAAGTCCCTGCGCTTTGTCGTGTTGCCGCAGGCGGTCCGCACCGTGATCCCGCCACTGCTGAACGACTTCATAAGCCTGCAGAAGGACACCGCCCTCGTGTCGACGCTCGGCGCGGTGATCGAGGCGAACCGAGCGGCGCAGATCGACTCCTCGACGCTGTTCGTGTACTCGTCGTACACCGTCGCCGCACTGTTGTTCCTTTGCCTGACGATCCCCCTCGCCCGGTTCACCGACCGCCTGATAGCCCGTGACGTGAGCCGTCGCCTGGCGGGGGGCGGAGCGATCAGATGAGCGAGCCCGGCATCACCTCGGACTTTGGCGGCGCCCAGGCGGGAGGGACGCAGACGGGTGGAGCGCCGATCGGCGACATGGTTCACCGCGTGGCCCCGGACCTCTCCGGCCAGGAGGCCGTCCGGCTCGAGGACGTCCACAAGTCGTTCGGAGCGCTCGAGGTTCTGCGCGGAATCGATCTGTCTGTGGCTGCCCACGAGGTCATATGCCTCATAGGTGCTTCGGGATCGGGCAAGTCCACTCTCCTTCGCTGCGTGAACTTGCTGGAGCCGGTAGATCGTGGCCGGATCATCCTCTGGGGCCAGGATGTCACGGCGTCGGGCGTCGACGAGAACGCGGTGCGGCGTCACATAGGCATCGTCTTCCAGTCCTTCAACCTGTTCCCGCACATGACCGTGCTCCGCAACATCACGCTCGGCCCTACCCGCGTGCTCAAAGTCCCACGCGACCAGGCTGAGGAGGCGGGACGTGCGCTGCTAAGCCGTTTCGGCCTCTCCGAGAAGCAGGACGACTATCCCGACCGGCTCTCCGGTGGCCAACAGCAGCGGGTCGCAATCATCCGGGCCCTTGCGATGCAGCCGGGAATCATGCTCCTGGACGAGGTGACGAGCGCACTGGATCCCGAGCTCGTGTCCGAGGTGCTGGGAATCATCCGCGAGCTCGCGACTGCCGGCATGACCATGTTGATCGCCACCCACGAGATGAGCTTTGCCCGGGACATCGCGGACCGGGTCTTCTTCCTGGACGAGGGTGTGATACTCGAACAGGGGCCACCGGATCAGGTGTTCACCGCGCCCGTCAACAGTCGTACTCAGCAGTTCCTTCGCCGGATCGTCGACGCGGGTCGGCTCTGACGGGGAAGGTGCCCCCTCAGGGGGACGACCGGCTCGAGGGTGAGGATCGCTTCGAGCGCTTCAGGGGCGATCGGCTGCGAGAACAGAGACCCTTGCCCGAACTTGCAGTGCTCGTCCTGCAGGTTCGCGAGCTGCCAGCCCTGCTCGATGCCTTCGGCGAGGGTCTGGATCCCGAGCGTCTGGCCCAGCTGCACAAGAGTGTGGATGGAGCTGATCGCTTCTTCGGACTCCCCCATCGCGGCGACGAAGGACCGGTCTATCTTGAGGGCGTCGATCGGGACCTGGCGGAGGCGGGCGAGAGTCGAATAGCCGGCGCCCAGGTCGTCGACGGCGACGAGCACTCCGAGCGCCTTGAGCTCGCGCAGCCGGCGAAGCATGGTCTCCATGTCCTTCATCAAGCTCTGCTCGGCGACATTCACGATGAGCGATCTGGGCTCGAGCGCCGTGGCCGAGAGGGCCGCCTGGACCAGGTCGACGAAGTCCCCCGCCTCGAGCTGACGTGTCGAGGCGTTGATCGTGATGGTCAGGTGATGACCGAGCCGGTGCCACGCGGCGGCTCGCCGGCAGGCTTGTCTGAGCAGCCACGACCCGACCGGGGCGATCAGTCCTGTCTCCTCGAGCACCGGCATGAACGACTCGGGTTCGACGATGCCCCGGACCGGGTGTCGCCAGCGCAAGAGCGCTTCCACCCCGCACACGCCGACGCTGTCGAGCTCGAATATCGGTTGGTAGAGGAGGAAGAACTGGTTCTCCTGGAGGGCCTCCCGGAGATCGGCCTCGAGCTCGAGGCGCTCCATCGCGGCGGTCTTCATCTCCGGCTTGAACCGGACGTGGCAATTCCTCCCCTGGGCCTTCGCCTGGCAGAGCGCGATGGCAGCGTCGCGGAGGAGATCGTCCGGCTCGTCCCCGTCATTGGTCGCGATGCCGATACTTGCCGTGATCGGGATCGGGATGTCGATGAACCCCTCGACTCTGAAGGGTTCCTTCATGGCGTCCAGCAGCCTCTCGGCGAGCAGTTCCGGCCCTGCGGCAAGCGACAGTCCCTCGGCCAGAATTGCGAACTCGTCCCCGCCGGGCCGTCCGACGGTGTCGCTCGCCCGGAGAACACCGGTGAAGCGGGCTGCCACCGCCTTTAGAAGCTCGTCCCCGGCCTGTTGCCCGAGGGTGTCGTTGACCGCCCTGAAGTTGTCCAGATCGACGAGGAAGGCGGCGACGCGGAAATGCTCCCGCTGACAACGCAGCAGCATCTGCTGGAGGCGGTCACGAATGAGCGTCCGATCCG
Organism: Acidimicrobiales bacterium; assembly: GCA_050015175.1. Taxonomy (GTDB): domain Bacteria; phylum Actinomycetota; class Acidimicrobiia; order Acidimicrobiales; family Bog-793; genus Fen-455. Next base: position 112,669 of record JBEKBX010000004.1, read on the forward strand.
GGAGGCAAGTCAGGCTGTCATGGCCTGACAGGCGGCGACGATGGGCGTCGTTCCGGTCGCGGAGAAGCTCGTTCTCCCTCTGGACGGACAGGTCGAGGATCACGCCGTCTACCCAGAGGGGCCGCCCTGCAGAATCCGCGACACCCCGGCCGTGCTCGGCGACCCATCGCGAGGAGCCGTTGGCGTGCAAGAGGCGGTATTCGAGCGAGAACGAGCCGCCTCGGCCCAGTGCTTCCCGGACGACGTCGCGCACGTGCTCGCGGTCGTCGGGACAGATGATCGATTCGAAGGACCGGACGTTCTCGGTCATGAACTCGCTCGCCGGGTAGCCCGTGAGCACTTCGATGTGATCACTGACAAAGCGCATCGTCCAGGGTTCGACGCACTCGCGACGGTAGACGGCACCCGGTATGTTGGCGACGAGAGACCTGAACTCCTCCTCGCTACCGCGTTCGGCCACCTTGGCGTTCGCCGGTGAGGGATGCTCGTCGGCCGGTACGACTTGGTTGAAGAGTGTCACGGGACAACTCGCCTCAGGCCAGCGGACCATGGGGGCAACTGCGCCGCCGTTCGGCGGGGCGGCAGCAGTGCCGGCAACGAGCCAAAGACTGCACGGACGTTCATCAAGAGAATTGTCGGCGCCAAGTGCCGGAACTTGACAAGTACAACGGTTGTCAGCCTCGGATTTCGTCAGGCTCCGCGACACGATCCCTTCGGCGCGTCCGGCTCCCGGCCCGTGCGGTCGTCACGGATCCGGAAAGCGCGAAGCCCTGTCAACCCGACGGTGCGACGACGGATCCCGTCGGCCATCGGCCGATGCCGCCGTTCTCGAGGAGGAAGTTCGTGACCTGACGATCTGCGTGCTCCGCCCGCCAGGCGAGCATCGACTGTGCGTAGCCGAGGATCCGTGAGGGGTCGTCGACCTCGGTCCGCCAGGTCGGGTCGACACTGATGTCATAGCAACGCCAAGATCCGTCCCCGAACTGGACGTAGGCCCCGTCTTCGAAACGACGCACGGCGAGGTTGTTCCGCTCCAGGCGCCTGTCCCAGGGCCAGTCGAAGGCGCCGCCCGGAAGGCCCAGGTACCGCCAGTCGAACTCCCAGGCCGCAGCCGAGCGCCACCACGGCGGAGGACGTCCCTCGAGGAACGCGGTGAGCGGCAGCCCGTCGCACTGCGCTGGGATCTGGAGGCCCAGCGCCTCGCATATCGTCGGGAAGTAGTCGATGTTCTCGGTGAAGGCCTCGACGACGGTCCCGTGAGCCCCCGACAGCCCGGGTGCGCGAACGATGCCCGGAACCTTGTAGCTCTCCTCGAAGTAGCCGAGCTTGTTCATCAAGCCGTGGTCCCCGAGCTGCTCGCCGTGGTCCGATGTCAACAGTACGAAGGTGTCCTCCCACTGGCCCAGTCGCTCAAGGGCTTCGAGAACCCGGCCTACCTGGGCGTCGACATCACCGATCATCCCGTAGTACTGGGCCCGCATGTGCCGCAAGGAGCCCTCGTCCGTCGGGGCCGCCACTTCCGGCAGGCGGAGAGCCTCCTCGTGAAACCGGTGGCGGTCTTCGGAGGGCGCGATCGGCATGTCGACGTCGTCCGGACCGAAGGCTCTGGCCCAGTCGCCCGCAGCGCTGTAGGGAGGATGGGGCCTCAGGTAGCTCAGGTGAGCGAACCAAGGACGGTCCCGTCGTTCGAGCCACTCCAGGTAACGGTCGGTCAAGAAGGCGGACACGCCGACCTCCTCGGGCCGGTCGGGCTCGGTGGCCAGGGCCCCTAAGACTTCCGAAGGCACGTCGTAGCCGAGGTCCCGCAGCCATTCGGTCCATCTCGTGTGCTCGCCTGTGAGGTCGAGCGCGACCGTGAAGCCCGGCAGCACGCCTTCGTAGCTGGAAAGGCGCGGATCGTCGGGCGACCGGACAATTCGTGGATCGACTCCCTGGTCCGTGTAGCCGAACAGTGTGGGATCGAGCCCGGCCCGCCGGCCGGCGCGCGCCAGGTTGTCCAGCCTGTCGTCGAGAGGGGTGCCGTTCGCGACGACCCGGTTGTTCATCTGGTACGTCCCCGTGTAGAGGCAAGCGCGTCCCGGCGAGCAGGGCGCGGCCTGGCTGTAGTGGCGGGCGAGCCTGACACCCGAGGCGGCGAGACGGTCGAGGTTCGGGGTGCGGACCACCCGATGGCCGGCTGCCGACAGGCAGTCACCCCGGAACTGGTCGAGCGTCACCAAGAGCAGGTTCAATCGGCCTCCGCATCGATCGAGAGTCCATCACCTATGACGGCGTACGGAGCGTACCGTCCGGTGTCTCACGTATCGCAGATCAGGCAGGAATGCGGTCGAGTCGGTCGAGCACTTCCGGAACGTCTCCGAGTCACCGCATTTGTCCCTTGCTCACTTGGCTCAGAGTGGCATTCTTAAGTCTGTTCGTCTCCTGGACGATATATAAGGCATGGGAACCACGAGGAAGCCGAAGAGAAGGAGCGTCGTGGGCGATCCTCACGAAGACCTCGAGTCTCGGCCGGCGGTGCGCGCCCCCGGTCATGCGAAGAAGGCCCGCGACGTCGTGGCGCTGGGCGCGGAGGAGACGCTTGACGTCGTCGCCAAGGACCCGGAGGATTCACTCGAGGTCGTCACGCTCGAAGCAGTGGAGACGCTCGGCATCGCCAAGGACCCGGAGGATTCACTCGAGGTCGTCACGCTTGAAGCAGTGGAGACGCTCGAGGTTGTCGCGCTCGGTTCCGTGGACGGCTCGCCAGACGAACAGCGGCTTGCCGAAACGCGCCGGCGCGTCGAGGGGCTGCCGGCAGAAGGTTCGATTCACGTCGTTTTCCAGCCCATCGTGGACCTGGCCACGACCAAGGTGATCGGGTACGAGGCGCTCGCACGCTTTCCAGGGGACTCGAGCGTTTCGCCCCGGACGTGGTTCGCGGAGGCTGCCGAGGTCGGGCTGCTGCTCGAGGTCGAGATGACCGCCATCCGGGCGGCTCTCGCCAAGCTCGAGCGTCTGCCGTCGGACGCTTTCATCTCGGTCAACGTGTCGCCGGCGACGGCCGGATCCGACGAGCTTCGGGACGTCCTTTGTGGCGTGGACCCCAAGCGCGTCGTTCTGGAGATCACGGAGAACGCTGCCGCCGGAGACTACGAGGAGGTCAGCGAAGCTGTCGGCGCCCTCCGCGCCAACGGCGTTCGGATCGCCATCGACGACACCGGGTCGGGTTCGGTGAGCTTCAACAGCCTGTTCGACGTCCACGCGGACATCATCAAGATCGACATCGACGTCACCCACGGGATCGCCTCGGACCCGATGAAAGAGGCGATGGCCTCCGCTCTCAAGGCGCTCGCAGACCGCTTGGGCGCCATGAGCCTTGCGGAAGGCATCGAGACCGAGGAAGAGCTCAACCTTCTGAGGGGAGTTGGTGTTCAGGCAGGTCAGGGGTACCTCTTCGGCCGGCCGGAGCCGGTTGCCGACTAGCAGGGGGGCAGGCGGGTCCAGCGGCCGCCCCGTCCGGCCGCGGACCCTGGTTACTTGCGCCGCCACTGGTGGCGGCCCCGTTCAGTGAGCCCGGAGCGCGCGTGGGACCGCCTCTATTGCCCAGGGCGTTTCTTTCAAGTAACCATCTGCAAATAGAATCCCGATCGGGATCACGCGCACGGTGGGGTGATAGAAGAGGGCCGGTGGAAGGCAGCCGCTGGAATCAGACAGGAGAGCTACGGAGCCCGCAGGCTCCGGAGTCGGTGCTGCGCGCGGTGACGTCGTCTGTTGCCCCTCGCGCCGGATTCACGATCTCGGTCCTTGCCGAGAAGACCGGCACGCCTGTGCCGACCATCCACCACTACCGCCATCTCGGCCTCCTGCCGGAGGCGACCGAGCTCGCCTCCAACCGGTTCCTTTACGACGAACGCCACGTCGAGGCTCTCAACGTCATCCGCCTGCTCCGCGAGAGCCGGAACATGCCCCTGGACACCATCCGCGAGGCCCTGCCCGAGCTGCTCGCGTTCAACCGTGAGAGCGGACTTTCCCCGGACACCTGGGACGAGGTCATCGACGCCTACCTGGAACGTTCCGGCCCCGCCGCCGTCTCGGCGCGGCTCGTCGTGGCGGCCCGGGAGGCGTTCGCACGGCACGGCTACGCGGGAGTCAACGTCGCGGACATCTGCAGCGCCGCCGACGTGGCGAAGGGGACCTTCTACCGGTACTTCGACTCGAAGGAGGCGGTCTTCCTCGCTGCGGCCCGTTCCACCGTCGACGCAGTCGGGGAGCAGCTTGACGAGCTGCCCGCGCCGATGAGCGAACTTCAGGCGATCGAGAAGTTGAAGCTCCTGCTTGCCCCGATGGCCCCGCTGCTGCTCGAGGTGGCGACAGGTGAGCTCCGGCACCAGCCGAACCTCATGGGCGTCGTCGGCGTCATAACCGCCGGTCTTGCCAGCCGCGTCGTGCCGAGGCTTCGCACGCGGGGCAAGGCGGCCAGGGTGGCTTCCCGGAGGGTTGTCGACGCCGCCATGGTCGGGCTGCTCCGGCCCACCCTCGAGTCGTCCAACTCCTCGTCGTCCTCGGCCTCCTGACTTTTTCTCGGGCCAGCGAGTCCGGGTGCTTTGAACCCGCAGGTCACGAACAGGATTCACCTCGGCCGGCCGTCGGCCGGTCAGGTGGCGGGGCGGCGCTGCGCGCCCGTGTCCCTTGACGGGGGCACCCTCGCACGTATAACAAAGGTGGACTGGTAGTCATCGGCGCTACGCGAAGGAGTAGCCGATGGTGTCAACTGAGTCCGGTCGCTCTATTGGGGGAGACTTCGACGCGCCTGCCATGCTGGCCCTCAAGGCACGCAAAGAGAACTTTCCCGTCGCCTCGCACCTGTTGCCGCGCGACGTTCGGGCGAGCCTGATGGCGGTCTACGGTTTCGCCCGCCTGGCCGACGACCTCGGCGACGAGGCGGAAGGGGACCGGCTGGCGTGCCTGGACTGGCTCGAGGCGGAGCTGGACCTTGCTGCTGCCGGCAGAGCGGACCACCCTGTGCTCCGGCAGCTCACGCCTGTGATCCGGGGACTCGACTTGAGCCTGGAGCCGTTCCGGGACCTTCTCGAAGCCAACCGGATGGACCAGCGCGTGACGCGCTATCGCAGCTTCGGCGATCTCGTGGACTACTGCATGTTGTCCGCGGCACCGGTGGGCAGGCTCGTGCTGGCCGTGTTCGGTGCTTCGATGCCCGAGAGGATCACGCTTTCGGACGAGGTCTGCATCGGCCTGCAGGTCGTCGAGCACCTTCAGGACGTGGGAGAGGACGCAAGGCGGGGCCGCATCTACCTGCCGGCCGAGGACATGGAGCGATTCGGGTGCACGGAGGCCGAGCTGCTCGCGACCGACTCGTCCCCGGCGCTGCGACGGCTTGTCGCCATGGAGGTGAGTCGGGCGCGAAGCCTTCTCGCCTCAGCCGTCCCGCTTGCGGCGTCACTGCGGTTCCGTCCCCGGGCAGCGGTCGTGGGCTTCGGTGCAGGCGGGACGGCGGCGCTCGACTCCATCGAACAGGCCGGCTACGACGTGCTCAAGCAGCACTGCAGTCCCCACAAGCTCGCATTCGCGAGGCGGGCGTTCTCCGACCTGGTGGCCGCTGGCGCGGGGCGAGGCAGGCTGTGAACACCGAGCTCGCGTACGACTTCTGCGAGGCCGTGACCCGCCAGGAAGCGAAGAACTTCGCATACGGCATCAGGTTGCTCAACAAGCCCGAGCGCCGGGCGCTTTCGTCGGTCTACGCGCTGGCACGGCGCATCGACGACATCGGCGACGGGCGGGCCGCCCCGTCAGACAAGCTCGCCGGGCTCCAGGCCATCCGCAAGAGCATCGACCCGATCGACTCGGATACGACGGACCCGGTGCTCGTGGCCGTGGCGGACGCGGCCCGCCGGTACCGGCTCCCGATGTCGTGCTTCGCCGAGATCATCGACGGCTGCGAGATGGACGTCATCGGCACGTCGTACGAGACGATCGACGACCTCGTCGGATACTGCCGGAAGGTGGCGGGCTCGGTGGGACGGTTATCGCTCGCCGTGTTCGGGTCCCGCGAGCGCGAAACAGCGGTCGCGCTCGCGGATTCGCTCGGCGTGGCGCTGCAGCTCACCAACATCTTGCGCGACGTGGTGGAGGACCGTTCGTTCGGCCGCGTCTACCTGCCGAGCGACGACGCCGAGTCGGTCGGCTGCGACCCGAAGCTCACGGGTCCGGCCTCCGACGTCGCGAGGCTCGTCGCTCTCGAATGCGGCCGCGCGGACCGCTGGTTCGCAGAGGGCCTGCAACTCCTGCCGCTGCTCGACCGCCGGAGCCGGGCCTGCGTCGCAGCCATGGCCGGGATCTACCGGCGTCTGCTGGCCCGGATCAAGGCCGACCCGATCGCGGTCACGCGGGGCCGCGTGTCGCTGCCGACCTGGGAGAAGGCACTGGTCGCGGCGCGAAGCCTCGCCGGGGCACAACCGTGAGCCCGCCCCACATCGGTGTGGTCGGGGGCGGACTGGCCGGGATGGCCGCCGCACTCGCGGCCGCGGACGCCGGTGCCGAGGTCGTGGTGTTCGAGCGGCGGCCGGTACTCGGCGGGCTGACGGCCTCGATCAGCCACAACGGGCTTTCGTTCGACAACGGCCAGCACGTGTTCCTTCGCTGTTGCACCGCCTACCGAGGGTTCATCGACCGCATCGGGGCGACCGGCGACGTGTTCCTGCAGGACCGGCTCGACGTGCCGGTGCTCGCGCCCGGCGGTCGACGCGCCTCGATCAGGAGGTCGGCACTTCCTGCCCCGCTGCACATGGCCGTCTCGCTCGGGAGGTATCGGCACCTCTCGGTGCGTGAGCGGTTGCGCCTCGTACGCCCAGCGCTCGCGCTGCGGCGGCTCGATCCTGACGAAGCGGCGCTCGACGGGGTCTCGTTCGGCGACTGGCTCGTCCGCCACGGCCAGAGCGAACGGGCAGTCGACCACCTCTGGAACCTGATCGCGTTGCCGACGATCAACCTCCAAGCCGGCGAGGCGTCGCTCGGGATCGCCACGAAGGTCTTCAGGGTCGGCCTCCTCGAGCGGTCCGATGCCGGAGACATCGGCTGGTCGCGAGTGCCGCTCGGCGAGCTCCACGGCACCATCGCCGCACGGGCGTTGGAAGCCGCGGGCATCCAGACGTTGCTGGGCAGCCCGGTCGGCGCCGTCGGTCGCTCGAGCGTAGGCACCTTCACCGTGACCTGCGGCCGGCGCAACGTGGTCGTCGACTCGGTGATCCTGGCGACGCCGCTGCGCGTATCGGCGAACCTCGGAGCATCCCTCGGCCCCCTGGCCGGGGCGAGGGATGCCGAGCGCCTGGGGACCTCGCCCATCGTCAACGTCCACCTGGTGCTCGACCGGAAGGTGACCGAGCTCCCACTGGTGGCCTGCGTCGACTCGCCCGTCCAGTTCGTCTTCGACCGCACCGTCTCAAGCGGGGTCCGCTCCGGCCAGTGCCTTGCCATGTCGCTCTCGGCGGCGGACAGCTACATCGCGACGGGCTCCACCGAGCTCGTGAGCATGTTCTTCGAGGCGCTGGGTGAGCTGTTTCCGGCTGCACGCCAGGCGCGCCTCGTGGACGCGGTCGTCACTCGCGAGAAGGCCGCGACATTCCGGGGCGTCCCCGGCACGAGGGCGTTGCGCCCCCCGACCAAGACCGAGGTGCCCGGTTTGCTCCTTGCCGGAGCGTCGTGCGACACCGGGTGGCCGGCGACGATGGAGGGCGCGGTCCGCAGCGGCCGACAGGCCGCCTCACAGGCACTGGCCTTCCTCTCCGACGCTCGCGTGGGAGACCAACGACAGCTGGAAGGGGCCGGCACATGACGGCGATCTCCTCCCCGGCACGGCGCGACAGCGCCCTCATCGCAGCGGAGGCGCTGACGCGGGCGAAATCGGTGGTGACGCCTGCCATCGACGCAGCGGTGCTGCGTCTCTGCCCGGCCTTGAGGCCCGCAGTGTGCGAGCACCTCGCCGGAGGCGGCAAGTTCGTGCGCGCGGGCATCACGCTCGCCTCGGCGGCCGCTGCGGGAGCCGAGGAACGCGTCGGCGTCGTCGGCGCCGTCGCCATCGAGCTCGTCCATAATTTCTCGCTCGTCCACGACGACATCATCGACGGCGATCTCGAGCGCAGGCACCGCCCGACTCTGTGGGCCGAGCACGGGGTCGGCCATGCCATCATCGCCGGCGACGCGCTCGCGACCCTGGCGTTCCAGATCCTTCTCGAGGAGCCCACCTCAGAGCGGGTGAGGGCTGCCGGGCGCCTTGCCGAGGCCACCCAGGACATGATCGCGGGCCAGGCCGAGGACATGGCCTCCGAGCGCCTGGCGTCGTTGTCGGTAGACGAATGCCTCCATATGGAAGCCGGCAAGACCGGAGCCCTCTTGTCGTGCGCTGCCGCCGTCGGTGCCGTCCTGGCGGGCGCCCCGGCGCCCACCGTCGAAGCGTTGGCGGATTTCGGCCGTCATCTCGGGATCGCCTTCCAGGCGATCGACGACGTGCTGGGCATCTGGGGTGAGCCGAGCATCACCGGCAAACCGGTGGGCAACGACCTGCGCCAGCACAAGAAGTCCCTGCCGATCTCCATCGCGCTCGCCCGGGGCGCCGAACTGCCCGCCGGGCTCGGGTCGCTGTTGGAGCGCGACCTCACCGAAGCCGAAGTCGAGAAGGCGACGCTGCTCCTCGAGCACTGCGGCGCACGACAGGAGACTCTGGCCATCGGAGAGCTTCAGCTCCGTGCTGCCCTTTCCTCGCTCGAGCTTGTGCCGCTCGCGCCGGGCCCACGTTCCGAGCTGGCGGCGATCGCCCGATACGTGACCGAACGGGACCGATGAGCACGCTCACCCGTCGCCAGGGGGCAGATTCGGAGACAACCGCGGTGGCGCCGTCGCCGACCGCGCACGCGAGCGACGACGCCCGGGCGTGCCTGCAAGGAGCCGTCGGTGCCCTGCTGACGCTTCAACACCCGCAAGGCTGGTGGAAGGGCGAGCTCGAGACCAACGTCACCATCGACGCCGAGGATCTCCTGCTGCGCGAGTTCCTGGGCATTCGCACGGCCGAGCAGACCGCTTCCTCCGCGCGCTGGATCCGGTCGCGCCAGCGCGAGAACGGCACGTGGGCGAACTTCCACGGAGGACCGCCGGAACTCTCGACGACCGTCGAGGCCTACGTGGCGCTACGTCTCGTCGGTGACCTGCCGGAGTCCGAACACATGCGACGCGCCGCGGAGTACATCAGGGCCTCCGGCGGCGTGGAGCGCACCAGGGTCTTCACGCGTGTCTGGCTCGCGTTGTTCGGCCTGTGGCCTTGGACCGAACTGCCGGTGCTCCCGCCGGAGCTGATCTTCCTGCCGAGCTTCGTCCCGCTCAACATCTACGACTTCGGCTGTTGGGCCCGCCAGACCGTTGTCGCCCTCACGGTGGTGAGCGCGCACCGGCCGGCTCGCGCGCCCGGATTCGCCATCGACGAGCTCCGCAGTGGCCTGGCCGAGCCGCCCCCGGCACCTCTCAGCACCTGGGCAGGCCGTTTCCAGGCGCTCGACCGCGCCCTCAAGGCGTACGAGCGGCACCCGGTCAAGTTCATACGGCGGGCGGCCCTCGCCCGGGCGGAGCGGTGGATCGTGCAACGCCAGGAGGCGGACGGCTCGTGGGGCGGCATCCAGCCGCCCTGGGTGTACTCGTTGATCGCCTTGCGGTTGCAGGGCTACTCGCTCGAGCACCCTGTGATGAGAGCGGGCATCGACGGCCTCGACGCCTTCACGATCGAGGACGACGCAGGGAGGCGGATCGAGGCCTGCCAGTCGCCGGTGTGGGACACGGCGCTCGCTGTCACGGCCCTCGCCGACGCGGGGCTGGCGCCGAGCGACCCGGTGCTCCGGTCCGCGGCCCGCTTCCTGCTTGCCGAGGAGATCTCGGTCAAAGGCGACTGGTCCGTCCGGCGCCCGGAGCTTGAGCCTGCCGGGTGGGCTTTCGAGTTCGCCAACGACAACTACCCGGACATCGACGACACCGCCGAGGTCGTGATCGCGCTCGGCCGCACCGACGAGTCGGCGACCGGTGCGGTGGACCGCGCGATCGCCTGGATCGAGGGAATGCAGTGCCACGACGGGGGCTGGGGCGCCTTCGACGTGGACAACACCCAGACGCTGTGCCGGGACCTTCCCTTCTGTGACTTCGGGGAGCTGATCGACCCCCCGAGCGCGGACGTGACTGCGCACGTCGTGGAGATGCTGGCGAAGCTCGGCTGCTGCAAGGACGCGGTCGATCGCGGCGTACAGTGGCTGCTGCGCGCCCAGGAGGACGACGGGTCCTGGTTCGGGCGTTGGGGCTCCAACCACGTCTACGGCACCGGAGCCGTCGTCCCGGCGTTGGTGGCGGCCGGGCTGGCGACCGACGACCCCGCCGTGCGCGCGGCGGTCGCCTGGCTGGAAGGGCACCAGAATTCCGATGGCGGCTGGGGCGAGGACCTGCGCTCGTACAGGGACTACTCGCAGCGCGGCAGCGGGCCGTCGACTGCGTCCCAAACGGCCTGGGCACTGCTGGCGCTCCTGGCCGCGGGTGAGCGTTCCGAGGCGACCCGGCACGGTGTGGCATACCTCGTTGCAACCCAGCGCGAAGACGGTTCGTGGGACGAGCCGTGGTTCACCGGAACCGGTTTCCCCGGCGACTTCTACATCAACTACCACCTGTACCGGCTCGTGTTCCCGGTCACCGCCCTGGGACGTTTCCTGAACGGAGAGGGCCACGGCTGACCTCAAGGTTCTCACGGCCCTGCGTGTCGAGGCTTTCGCCGTCGGCGGCGCCGATGTCATCATCGGCGCCGGGCGCGACCGCGCCAAGCGTGCCGGCGCCGAGCTCGCGGCGAACCTCGACGAGAGGACCGCCGTCGCCCTCGTCGGCGTGGCAGGGGGCCTCTCGCCCGAGCTGCACCCCGGCGACCTCGTCATAGCCAGCGAGCTGCGGAACACCGAATCGCCGGGATCGCTCAACCTCCCGGGCGTGTCGTTTCTCGCCGCCGAATTCCGCCGTGCGGGCCTCGGCGTGCTCACGGGGCCGCTCGTCTCGTCGCCGCGATACGTCCGGGCCGGCGAGCGCGACGCGCTCGCCGCCTCGGGCGCCGTGGCCGTCGACATGGAGTCGGCCTGGGTAATGGGATACCTGCCCAACAACCCGCTCGCGGTCATCCGGTCCATCTCGGACACGAGCGAGTGCGGCCCGGTTCTGGGCGGCGCCCGGGCTCTAGGATCGCTGCTCGCGGTGCGCAGGCCTCTAGAACGGTGGGCGCGTGCGTGCGGCGAGCACGAGGTGCTGCTGGCCGCTCCCCGGTCGTTCTGCGCCGGCGTCGACCGCGCGATCGAGATCGTCGAGCGCGCCCTCGCGCTCCACGGAGCGCCCGTCTATGTCCGCCGTCAGATCGTCCACAACCTGCACGTCGTCCGCGAGCTCGAGTCCAAGGGGGCGGTGTTCGTCGAGGAGATCGAGGAGGTGCCGCGGGACGCCGTCGTGGTGCTGGCGGCGCACGGTGTATCCCCGGCCGTTCGCCAGCAGGCTGCCGAGCGCCGCGATCTCAAGGTCATCGACGCGACCTGCCCGCTCGTCGCAAAGGTGCACACCGAGGCGCGCCGTTATGCGAGCCAGGACTACAACCTCGTCCTGATCGGCCACGCCGAGCACGAGGAGGTCATCGGGACCCTCGGTGAGGCACCGGAACGCTTCCACGTCGTGGCGGACGCTGACGACGTTGAACGGCTCGAGCTCGCGCTCGAGCCGAGACGCCCGGTCGCATACCTCACCCAGACGACGCTCGCGACAGACGAGACGGCCGAGATAGTGGCGGCGTTGAAGCGCCGATTCCCCAAGATCACCGCCCCTCCTGCCGACGACATCTGCTACGCCACCCAGAACCGCCAGGACGCCGTCCGCCAGATCGCCCACCGATGCGATCTCGTGCTAGTGGTGGGCTCGGCGAATTCGTCGAACACGGCCCGCCTCGTGGAGGTTGCCCAGCGCGAGGGCTGCCGAGCGGAGCTGATCGAGGACGTCTCGCAGTTGGAGCTGGGCTGGCTCGCAGGCGTGAGGAGCGTGGGGCTCACCGCAGGAGCGTCGGCTCCCGACGTCCTCGTGCAAGAAGTGCTCGACACTCTCCGCCTGCTCGGGCCCGTGCGCCTGAGCGAAGAGCGGACCGCCGAAGAAACAGTCCATTTCTCCCTACCGACACAGGTGCGATGATGCCGATCCCTCTCCGTCAGAACATCCGTATCGGTGCCCATCTCGTTCGGCACCGCCTCAACAAGACCAAGTACTACCCATTCATCGTCGAGGTCGAGCCGCTCTTCGCGTGCAACCTGGCGTGCCCCGGCTGCGGGAAGATCCAGCACCCGACCGAGGTACTGCGCCAGCGCCTGTCGGTGGAGGACGTGCTCGAGGCCGTCTCGGAGAGCGGCACGCCCATGGTGTCGATCGCGGGCGGCGAACCGCTGCTCCACCCCGACATCGAGCGCATGGTCCGGGCGCTCGTGAGCCGCAAGATCTACGTCTACCTGTGCACCAACGCCGTGCTCTTGAGCAGGCGCCTCGACCGTTTCAGCCCGTCTCACTACTTCTCCTGGGTCGTGCACCTGGACGGCCTGCGTGAACGGCACGACGCGGCGGTCGACAGGGCCGGCGTCTTCGACACGGCAGTGGCGGCGATCCGGGAGGCCAAGGCACGCGGCTTCAGGGTGACGACGAACTCGACGTTCTTCAACACCGACTCACCGAAGACGGTTCGCGATGTCCTCGATTTCCTCAACGACGACCTCGGCGTCGACGCGATGATGATCTCGCCGGCGTACGCCTACGAGAAGGCGCCCGATCAGGAGCACTTCCTCGGGGTCGACCAGACCCGTCGGCTGTTCAAGGAGGCGTTCGCCGACAAGCGGAGGAGCAAGTGGCGCCTCAACCACTCCCCGCTCTTCCTCGACTTCCTCGAGGGCAAGGTGGACTTCCAGTGCACGGCCTGGGGCATCCCCAGCTACTCGGTGTTCGGCTGGCAGCGGCCGTGCTACCTCATGGCCGACGGCTACGCGGCGAGCTACCGCGAGCTGGTCGAGACCACCGACTGGAACGCCTATGGGCGAGGCAAGGACCCGCGCTGCGCCAACTGCATGGCCCACTGCGGCTACGAGCCCTCGGCCGTCATAGCGAGCCTGAGCTCGCTCCGCCAGTCGCTTCGCGCGCTCGTCAACACGCACTGATCGCAATGAGCGTCATCACGGTCCCAGCCAAGTCCGTGCTCGCCGCGGCCGTCTCACCCGAGTGCCTCCGTGAGATGAGCTCGCGTGAGCTGCGCTCCCTCGTCACCGAGATCCGCCGGTTCCTCGTCTCGAGCGTCTCGGCGACCGGGGGACATCTGGGATCGAACCTCGGTGTCGTGGAGCTGACCATCGCCCTGCACCGCGTGTTCTCGTCCCCCGACGATGCCATCGTCTGGGACACCGGTCACCAGGCCTACGTTCACAAGCTCGTCACCGGCCGCCAGGACGGTTTCGCCAGCCTGCGCCAGGGCGGTGGGATGTCCGGCTACCCGAACCGCACCGAGTCCGAGCACGACCTTGTCGAGAACAGCCACGCGTCGACGGCGTTGTCGTACGCCTACGGGATGGCCAGCGCGCGACGGCTGCAGCGCGACCCACGCCGTGTCGTCGCGGTCGTCGGCGACGGCGCTCTGACGGGCGGGGTCGCCTACGAGGCGCTGAACAACATCGGGGTCTCGGGCGCGAACGTCGTCATCGTCCTCAACGACAACGGGCGTTCCTACGCGCCGACGGTGTCGAAGATCTCGTCGGCCGGCCGGTTCGTGGCCCGGGACCGCGGCAGCGGCGCGTCGCCGGGCCCCTCTCCTACGCGTGACTTCTTCGAGGCCCTCGGCGTTCGCTATCTCGGTCCTGTGGACGGCCACGACCTGGAGGCGCTCGAGCGGGCACTGCAACGGGCGGCGGAGCGGCCTGGGCCGGTCGTGCTCCACGTGCACACGACCAAGGGCCGCGGCTACGGGCCAGCGGAGCTCGACGAGGAGAAGTGCCTTCACGACGTGGCCCCCTTCGATCCGGAGACCGGCGTCGCGCTCGCGACGGGCGGCCACCGGCTGAGCTACACGGAGGCGTTCAGCTCGGCAATCGTGCGGGAAGCGGCGGTGAGACCCGAGCTCGTCGCGATCACAGCCGCCATGCCGGGACCGACGGGCCTGATCGAGTTCCGGGACCGTTACCCGGATCGCTTCTTCGACGTCGGCATCGCGGAGCAGCACGCCGTGAACGCGGCCGCCGGCATGGCCATGGGCGGCCTGCGGCCTGTCGTGGCGATCTACTCCACGTTTCTCAACCGGGCCTGGGACCAGGTCTACTACGACGTCGGCCTGCACCGGCTCCCAGTGGTCTTCTGCCTGGACCGGGCGGGCATCACCGGCGACGACGGGGCGAGCCACCATGGCGTGCTCGACCTGATGCTGCTCACCAAGGTCCCCGGCATGACGGTTCTCGCGCCGTCGTCCTACGAGGAAGTGGGCAACATGCTCCATGAGGCCCTCACGATCACCTCGGGCCCGGTCTCCATCCGGTGGCCGAAGAGCGAAGCCTGCTCGCGCCCTCAGGTGGGCAGTGGACTGCGGGCACGCAAGCTCCGTGCCGGGTCCAGGGTCTGCCTCATCGGCGTCGGCAAGCTCGTCGGCACCTGCGAGCAGGCCGCACGCATCCTGGCCGCCAAGGGCGTCGACGCCACCGTGTGGGACGCGCGCGTCGCGACACCTCTCGACCCGGCCATGATCGAAGACGCGTTGGCTCACGAGCTCGTCGTCTCCGCCGAAGACGGGATCCTCGAGGGTGGTGTGGGGTCGCGTGTCATCGCGGCGCTTCGCCGTGCGGCTCCCGCCGGCACCGGCCCGGTGGCCGTCAACTGCGGTGTGCCTACCGCCTACCTCGCCCACGGCGAGGCGTCCGACATCCTGGCGCACCTCGGCCTCGACGGGCCCGGGATCAGCCGGGTTGTCATCGACCACCTTTGAGCAGGCTCTCGGGCGAAGGAATCGGGATCGGGGACGAGGAGCTCTCCCAGGCGACGTCTACCGCGGAGGTCAGATTCCTGACGCACGTGTAGCGCCTGGTCACAGGCGTGTGCCCGGTAGTATTGAGCGGTCGGCCTGACGCGTGGGGGGACCACTGACCTAAAAGGAGCGTCCGCGATTCACTTCTCCGTCCGAACGCCTGCCCTCACGCGTGTCCCCGGCCCCATCCGCGCCCTCGCAGCTTTCCGGGCGCGCGCCATCGTGAGGAGCCTTCTCAGGTTGGCCGCGGTCGCCGTGCTGCCGCTCTCGCTTGCCGCGTGCACGAGCGGTTCGCCGTCCGGGGCGTCCGGGCTGGTGACGATCACGCTGTACAACGGCCAGCACGTGCAGACGACCGACGCGCTCGTCGCCGCGTTCGAGAAAGCCACCGGGGTCGACGTCGCGATCCGCAATGACGACGAGGACGTCTTCGACGCCGAGATCGTCGCGGAGGGGCAGCGCTCGCCCGCCGACGTGATCTTCACGGAGAACTCCCCGGCTCTCGAGTACCTCCAGCAAAAGGGCCTCCTGGCACCGGTCGACCGCTCGACGCTCGCGCGCACGCCGGCCAGGTACAACTCACCGCAGGGCGACTGGTTGGGTGTGTCGGCGCGCGTCAGCGTCATCATCTACAACCCGGGCCTGATCCGGAAGAGCGCGCTCCCGACCCAGGTCCTCGAGCTTGCCGACCCGCGCTACAAGGGCGAGCTCGCATTCGCGGCGGGCGAGACCGACTTCCAGCCGGTCGTCACCTCCGTGCTCCGCACCTACGGCAAAGCCGCGGCGCTCAAGTGGCTGGACGGCATCAAGGCCAACGCGGGGAGCCACGTCTACCCCGACAACGAGACCATCTCCGAGGTGGTGAACCGCGGCATCGTCGCGTTCGGGGTCGTCAACCAGTACTACTGGTACCGGATGCGCGCGGAGATCGGCGCCTCCAACATCCACTCGCGGATCGCCTACTTCGCACCACGGGACGCCGGGTACGTCCTCGACATCTCCGGTGCCGGGATCTTGAAGTCGTCCAGGCACAAGGCGGCGGCGCAGAGGTTCCTCGCCTTCCTCGTCTCCGCAAGGGGCCAGGAGATCATCGCCCATTCGATCAGCTTCGAGTACCCGATCGCGTCGGGAGTGAAGACCGTGCAACCAGAGACGCCCTTCGACGAGCTGAGGCCGAATCCGATCGACGTCGGCGAGCTCGGCACCGGGACTCAGGCGATCACCCTCCTGCGCGACGTGCAGCTCCTTTGATCGTGGCAGCCCGACCCGCCAGGCGGCCGAAAGTCCTTCTCGTCGCGTCCCTCGTTGTCGTGGTCGTGCTCGCGCTCCCACTCGCCTTCCTCCTCACCGAGGTCGACGGTGCGGGTGTGCCCACCGTCTGGCACCTCGTCTGGCGCTCGCTCACGGCGAGCCTGTTGTGGAACACGGTCCGGCTCACCTTCGTCGTCACCGTCCTGTGTGCCGTGCTCGGGACCCTGGCCGCGTACGGTGTCGAGCGGACCGACCTTCCCGGGCGGAGCGTCTGGGCGGTCCTCGTCGTGGTCCCGTTCGCAATCCCGGACTTCGTCGTGAGCTTTGGCTGGTCGTCGCTGTCGACCTGGGTGCAGGGCTTCAGGGGAGCGGTGCTCGTCATGACGCTCGCCGTCTACCCCCTTGTCTACCTGCCCGTCGCCGCCAGCCTGCGAGGTGCCGATCCCGGCCAGGAGGAGATCGCCCGTAGCCTCGGGGCGAGCCGGCTCAAGACCTTCTTCAAGATCACGCTCGGCCAGGCGCGCCGGGCCATTTTGGGAGGGTGCCTTCTCGTCGCCCTCGTCATCCTCGCCGAGTACGGCGCCTTCGAGATCCTCGGGTTCCAGACCTTCACGACCGAGATCTTCACGGAGTTCAACATCCTCGACACATCGGTGGCCTGCGCGCTCTCGCTCGTACTCGTCCTCCTGGGCCTTGCCGTGCTCATGGGCGAGAGCGCCTGGGGTGGTGGCGGCGGCCGGGTGAGCCGCACGGGCCCGGGGGCCCAACGGGTGCTGGTGCGTAGGAGCCTCGGTCGAGCGCGCCTTCCTGTCCTCGTTGCGTACGCGCTGCTCGTGCTGGCGGCCCTCGGCGTGCCGATCGGGTCTTCGGTCTACTGGATCTTCGAGGGCGGGGCGCACTCGCTCACCGGAGCCTCGCTCGGGTCAGCGGCGCTGCACACAGCCGGATACGGCCTCGGTGCCGCGCTCGTCGCGACCGCGATGGCGCTGCCGATCGCGCTCCTCGTGGCCCGCCATCCCGGTCGCCTGCACCTGGTCCTGGAGCGGACGACCTTCCTCGTCCTGGCCGTGCCCGGGCTTGTCGTCGCGCTCGCGATCTCGTACTTCTCCACGCATTACGCGAACAGCTTCGGCTATCAGACCGCGCCGCTGCTCGTCCTCGCCTACTCGATCATGTTCTTCCCGCTCGCCCTGGTGTGCGTGCGGGCCTCGGTGGCCCAGTCACCCGTCTCCCTGGAGGAGGTGGCGGGCTCGCTCGGGGTACGGCGCCTTCCCGCGCTCCTGCGGGTGACGCTGCCCCTCGTCGCGCCCGGGGTTACCGCCGCATTCTGCCTCGTGTTCCTGTCCGCGGTGACCGAGCTCACAGCCACGTTGATCCTCATCCCGACGAACGCGGAGACCCTCGCGACGCAATTCTGGGCCTATCAGCAGAACCTCTCCTACGGGCAGGCCGCCCCGTTCGCGCTCGTCATCATCGCGGTCGCGGCCGTCCCGAGCTACGTGCTGGGCCGCTTCTTCGACCGGCTTCCGCGTCGCGGGCTCGCTCCGGCACAAGGGGTTCTGACGTGATCGATCTCGAGGTCACCGGGATACACAAATCCTACGGCCCCCAGTCCGTGCTGCGCGGTCTCGACCTGGCGGTCGTCGCAGGATCGTTCACCTCCATCCTCGGGCCGTCGGGCAGTGGGAAGACGACACTCCTGCGCGTGATCGCCGGCTTCGAGCGTGCCGACATCGGTGTCGTGCGGCTGGCAGGCGAGGTCGTCGACGGCAGTGACCGCTACGTGGCACCCGAGCGCCGACGCATCGGCTTTGTTCCCCAGGACGGGAGCCTGTTCCCCCACCTGTCCGTGGAGCAGAACGTCGGCTTCGGCCTGCCCCGCAGCGAGCGCCGCGGCAAGCGGGTCTCGGAGCTCTTGGAGATGGTGGGGCTCAAGGGCCTCGAGCGCCGGTATCCCCACCAGCTCTCGGGCGGCCAGCAGCAGCGTGTCGCCCTCGCCCGGGCCCTCGCCATCGAGCCGTCGCTTGTGCTGCTGGACGAGCCGTTCGCCTCCCTCGACGCGACCCTCCGGACCGCGCTGCGCCAAGACGTCCGGCGCGTGCTCAAAGAGGCCGGCACGACTGCGCTGCTAGTGACCCACGACCAGGATGAGGCTCTTTCGCTGGCAGATCGGGTCGCGATAATCCACGAGGGTCGGATCGGCCAGTGCGACAGGCCGCAGGTCCTCTACGCGCGCCCTGCGAGCCCCGAGCTCGCCCTGGGGCTGGGCGAGACGAACTTCCTTCGCGGGACGGCACGCGGCGGTGCCGTCGAGACCTCCCTCGGCCTGCTTTCCGCCGAGTGCTCACCGGGACCGGGCGGCGGAACGGCATTCGATGGTGAAAGGCTCGTCGTCCTCGTACGGCCCGAACAGATCGTGGTCTCTGCCGAACCCGGCGGTGACCGTCGGACCGCTCGCGTCGTCGGCGCCGAGTTCTACGGTCACGACGCGGTGATCAGGTTGCGCGCGGACTGGAACGAGTCGGAGACGTTCGTCGCCCGCAGCTCGGACGCGGCGGGCTTGCCCGAAGTCGGCGCGCGGGTCACCCTCTCGGTGCGCGGGCGTGTCGTCGCGTGGCGCGACAGTGCCGCCAAAGACATGGACGGTGGCGAGAGCGGGTCTTGACGGAGCAGACACGTGCGGTCCGGGTGCGCGGCGTCGGCCGCGCAGTCACGCTCACCCGGCAACGCGGGTCCTTCGTCGGCTGTCGAGAGCCCGAGGCGGGCTGACACCGGTCGGGCCGGCCGTGCGGTTTCTGAGCAGGTTTGGCGAGGTTCTAGACTCGTCGGCAACGGTCATCGTTTGCGTTCAGGGGTCCCCATCTGCTCTCAGCGGAGCGGACATTCCCGGCCGCCTCACATGGTCACCCCAGACGGCGAGGGAACGGAGGTACCCGTCTTGGAAACTTCAGCCGTAATTGCCGGCGCCGAGGAACGAGTTGTCGACGAAGCCGTCGCGGAGCTCGAGCGACGCCATACGAGCGACCAGACCTCCGGCCCGGAGATGCGCCGCCGGCACCTGCGGGACCTGTTCCGGATCGTCGTCAGGTGCGTCCACGACGGAGCTGTCGAGCCGATCATCGCGTCGTCCCAACAGCTGGCCGCGGACCGCTTCGCGGTGGGTTTCGACATCAGCGAGGTGCAAGGCGAGTTCAACGTCCTGGAGGAAGTGCTCTGGCGGGAGGTGGCGGCCACGCTGGCCGGTGACCAGCGGATCGAGGTGCTCGAGCTCCTGAACACCATCCTGGGGGCGGGCAGGGACGCGCTCGCGCGAACCTATGTGGCCCTCGCGGGCGGGAGCTCTTCGCGAGACGAGCAGCCCGCGGCGGCGGGAGAAGGTGCCGGAGCCGCCGCCGAGGACTCGGCCGAGGGCTTCGCGGGTGGTGCGCTCAAGACCGAGGTTCTCGGGCGCGTCGGCGTCATCACCCTTGGCGACCAGCACCGGCGAAACGCTCTCAGCGGCGTACTGGCAAACGGCATCGTCGCCGCTCTCGAGAGCTTGAGAGCCCAGGATGTGCGCGCAGTCGTGCTGCGTGCGGCGGCGGGAATGCGCGTGTGGTCCTCGGGCCGTGACATCACGGAGCTTCCGAGGGGACGACGCGATCCGCTGGCGTACAACGACCCGCTCGAAGAGCTGATCCGGGCTGTGCGCACCTTCCCGGCCCCGGTCATCGCGATGGTGCACGGCTCGGTATGGGGCGGGGCATTCGACCTCGTTCTCAGCTGTGACGTGGTCATCGCCGACGAGACGGCGATGTTCGCCATCACCCCCGCGAACCTGGGACTCCCCTACAACACGACGGGGCTGCTCCACTTCCTCGGGCGCCTGCCGATCAATCTCATCAAGGAGCTGTTCTTCGCGGCCGCGCCCGTCGACGCCCAGAAGGCCAAGGAATGGCTGGTCATTAACCACCTGGTGGATGCGGCCGAGCTCGAGGCGTTCACATTGGACCTGGCCGCGACGATGGCGTCGAAATCGCCTCTCGCGATCTCGGTGATAAAAGAGCAGCTCCGCGTCCTCAACGACTACCAGCCCATCGCGGCACAGGTGTACGAGCGCATCCAGGGCCTGCGGCGGGAGGCCTACGACAGCAGCGACTATCTCGAGGGCCTGAACGCCTTCGCCGAGAAGCGCCAGCCCGTCTTCCGGGGCACGTGAGCAATGAGGAGCCTGGTGGCTTGACGAGCGGTCGCGGGTCGCCTCGACAGTCCCGGGCAGTGTCGAGCCCTGACAGGCGCTGAGCCCGGCGGCCGAGCCGTCTCCGCCAGGTGACAAGGCCGGGCGCTCGCGTACTGAGCATGAGAAGGCCCTGGACGACGAGGCCAGGCGGCGCGGCACCTGTCACGGAGCTGTCATTACTCCATCGGGCGACCGACACGGTCTTTACGAGGATTTTGCCTTCTGTTCACTTTCCGGTCCGCAATCGTCTCCTCGAAGTGGCGCTGCGTTCATTTCGGCTTCACTTTCGCCCGTTATGTTGCGGCCGGGCTACCAGTTCGGTGGTTCGCGAACCAGTGGAGGTGGAGGGGTAGTGACATTGAAGAAGCTCAAGACAGCGCTGCTTGCCGGTGTGACGACAGTCGCTCTCGTGGCCGTGGCTGTGCCGGGCTCGTCGGCGACCGTCAAGCACGCGCAGGCGGCCAGCGTGAACTGGGCGACCGTGACACACCTGACCAAGAGCGGGCCCACGTCGATGGCGGCACTTGTCGCCGCTGCGGAGAAGGAGGGTCACCTGAACGTGATCACCCTCCCGTCCAATTGGGCCAATTACGGCTCACCGAGCACGCCGAACACGGTCATGGGCGAGTTCTACAAGCTCTACCACATATCGATTAACTCGGAGAACCCTGAAGGCTCCAGCCAGGACGAGCTCAACGCGATCAAGGCGGACGCCGGCCGTTCCGACGACCCGGACGTGCTCGACGTCGGGCAGAGCTTCGGGATCGAGGCTGCCAACCACGGGGAATTGGCGCCCTACAGGGTCCAGAGCTGGAGCGAGATTCCGGCGTCGCAGAAGGCCACCGGTGGCGACTGGTACGCCGACTACGGCGGCTACGTCGCGATCGGCTGCGACACCAAGACCGTGAAGGTGTGCCCGACCTCGTTCAAGCAGATGCTCACACCAGGCATGGGCTACAAGATCGGCATCAACAACAACCCGACCGAAGCCGGCGCGGCTTTCGCTGCGGTGTTCGCAGCAGCCCTCGCCAACGGGGGCTCTTTCAGCAACATCAAGCCCGGCGTCGACTGGTTTCAGAAGCTGAACAAGGAGGGCAACTTCGTGGCGACCGTCGCCGGTCCCTCCACCGTCCAGAGCGGCGCGACGAACATCGTGATCTGGTGGGACTACCTTCAAGCCTCGGAGGTCAACTCGCTGCCCGGGTACGCAAAGATCTGGAAGATCGTGATCCCGAGTGACGGTGTGTACGCGGCCTACTACGCCCAGGCCATCAACAAGCAGGCCCCGGACCCGGCGGCTGCGCGGCTGTGGGAGGAGTTCCTCTACTCGCCCGAGGGGCAGAACCTGTGGCTCGAGGGTGAAGCCCGCCCGATCGAGCTCCCGTACCTCGTGGCGAACCACCTGGCGAACGCGACGGCGCTGGCCGCCCTGCCGCCGGCACCCGCCGGTGTCACCAACTTCCCGACACAGGCCCAGCTGGTCGCGGCCAAGGCGGTTGTGGCGCAGTACTGGCCGGTCGAGGTCACTTCCGGCCCGTAGTCTTTCGACGTGGCATCAGACGCGACGGTCAATGAAGCGGTGGCCTTCGGCCCGGCGACCTCAGTGTCCCGGGCCGGAGGCGCCAGCCTCCCGAAGCAGGCCCGTTTGAAGGGCCTGCTTCGTGGCGTCAGGCCCACCCTCGCGATGGCGCCTTTCGTCATCTACACCTTTCTCGGGCTCGGGATCCCGACCCTCGCGGTCATCGAACTGGCCTTCAGGAGTGAAGCGGGCAAGCTCACCCTCTCCAATCTGCACACGGTCACCCAGGGGACCTACCGCCTCGGGTTCGAGAACAGCATCCTCTTGGCGACGATCACCGCGATCGTGCCGGGGATCCTCGGCCTGATACTCGCCTACGCGATCCAGACCGGGCGCAGCGGCATGCTGCGGCGGCTCGTCGCGACAGCCTCCGGCGTGCTCGCCAACTTCGGCGGCATCAATCTGACCTTCATCTTCATCGCGACCCTCGGCTCGACCGGCGCCCTGACTGTGTGGCTGAACTACATCCGCCTCAACCCCTGGCACTTCGGGTTCAACCTCTACTCGTTCTGGGGTGTCGCGATCGTGTACTGCTACTTCCAGATCCCGCTCATGGTGCTCGTGATAACCCCGGCGCTAGGCGGGCTTCGTCCCTCGTGGCGGGAGGCTGCCGAGAATCTGGGCGCCTCGAGTTTCAGCTACTGGCGCACCGTCGGGGTCCCGGTCCTCCTCCCCTCGGTGCTCGGGGGGATGCTGCTGCTATTCGGCAGCGGCTTCGCCGCCTACGCCACGGCGGACACCCTGACGGCGGGGACCGTCACCTTGGCACCGATCCAGATCGGGGAAGTCCTGAACGGCAACGTCATCTCCGGTGAAGAGAACATCGGCTATGCCATCGGCTTCGGGATGCTGATCGTGCTCTCGATCACCATGATCCTTTACGGACTCGTCCGCAGGAGGGCGTCGAGATGGCTGCACTGATCCCCGAGATCGCCTACGAGGAGACGCAGGGGGGAGTGCCGCAGGTCGAAGGTGACCCCCAGCGCAGGCGCCGACCGCGACTGCGTTACTGGCGGGGCATCGTCCTGTTCTTCGCCGGCGCCTACTTCCTCATCCCCCTCTACGCAGGACTCAGGTTCTCCTTCGAGAACGACGCCGGCCAGTTCTCCCTCTACGCGGTCAAGGCGATCCCGTCCCAGACGGGGTTCTCGGCGGCGTTCTTCCTGTCCCTCAGGCTGGCGGCGGTGACGACGGTGCTGACGATGGTGCTGATGGTCCCCACTGCCACCTATGTCCACTTGAAGCTGCCGAAGATGCGCCGCGTCCTCGACTTCGTCACGATCCTGCCGATAGTCATCCCGCCGATCGTGCTCATCCTCGGCGTGCTCGATGCGGCGCCGCTGTGGCTGCGGGCCTCGCCCTACCTGCTGAGCCTCGTATATGTCATCCTCGCCCTTCCCTTCGTCTACAGGTCGCTTGACGCAGGGCTCTCCGCCATCGACCTCAAGACTCTCGTGGAGGCCTCGCGCTCGCTCGGGGGAAAATGGGTGGGCACGTTGTGGCACGTGATCCTCCCCAACCTGAGAGCGGCGATGCTGTCGGCGATCGTGCTCACGATCGCGCTCGTGCTCGGCGAGTTCACGATGGCGAGCCTGGACCTGTGGACCACGCTTCCGGTCTGGATCTACCAGTTCTCGCAGTTGGACGCCCACATCGCCACGGCCGTGTCTATGCTGTCGCTCCTCGGCACGTGGTTGTTGTTAACTGTGATCGTCTCAGTTGATCGTTCGCAGTCTCGGCGCACGCGCAGGAGAACGGGGGCACTTTGACCACGACACAGAACAGTTCGCCGATCGTCGACTCGTTCCTGCAGGACCTTCCGGTCGCGGGTGCGCAGGTCGAGCTCGACCGGCTGGTAAGGGTCTTCGGCCAGACTCGCGCCCTCGACGGCTTCTCGCTGACAATCGAGCGGGGGGAGTTCGTGGCCCTCTTGGGCCCGTCCGGTTGCGGCAAGACGACGGCACTGCGGGTACTCGCCGGCTTCGAACGCCTGGACAGCGGCCGCGTCGTCGTCAACGGACAGGATCTCGCCCGTATAAGTGCGCAGAACCGGGACATGGGGATGGTGTTCCAGAGCTACTCGCTGTTCCCGAACATGAGCGCGCTCAACAACGTTGCGTACGGCCTGCGGATGCGAAAGCAGCGCGCCCGGCAGAGAAGGAAGAAGGCGGGAGAGCTGCTCGAGCTGGTCGGACTCGCCGACCAGGCGTCGAAGTACCCCCACCAGATGTCGGGAGGACAACAGCAGCGCGTCGCACTGGCTCGGGCGCTCGCCATCGAGCCTCGGGTCCTGCTCTTGGACGAGCCGCTCTCGGCGCTCGACGCCAAGGTCCGCGCGGAGCTGCGCGACCAGATCCGGTCTTTGCAGCAGCGTCTCGCGATCACGACCGTGTTCGTGACCCACGACCAGGAAGAGGCGCTCTCGATGGCCGACAGGGTCTGCGTGATGAAGGCGGGCCGCATCGAGCAGACTGCCACGCCCGCGACGCTCTACTCGCGTCCTGCGACCGCGTTCGTCGCCGAGTTCGTCGGCGTCTCGAGCAGGGTCCCCGTCGAGCGCAGTGGTGACGACGTCCTCGTCTTCGGACAGCGGTGCCCGGTCCGCGAAGGTGCCGAGACCACGCCCCGCGACAGTATCGACGCCCTGCTGCGCCCTGAAGACCTCGCCATCGAGGTCAACCGGGACGGGAAGGGATTCGTGACCCACAGGAGCTTCCTCGGAGCGACGACGCGACTGGTCGTCCAGGTCGGGGAGATACCGGTTCGCGTCGACATCCGAAGTGAGACCGCCGCCGAGATCGAGCTGGGCAACCACGTCAACCTGCGGGTGATCTCTCGGGACGTGCTGGTCGCGCCTCGCATCGGCAACGACCTCTCCGCTACCAGTTGACCGGTACCCGTGCCGGGCTCGCCAAGAGCTGACGGCGTTTTGTCGACCAGGGCCGATGTGTAGCCGCGCGACTGTGTTCGCAGGCGCGGCCCCGGCGAGATCGACTGGCGTTCGTATGCAGCCTCCAATTATCCTCCGGCCAATCCCCCCCACCGAGGTGCCATGAAAGCTCCCTATTTGCTCACCCCAGGCCCGCTGACGACATCGGACACCGTCAAGGAGAAGATGCTGCGTGACTGGGGCTCGCGCGACGGCGCCTTCATTGCCATGAACAGTGAGATGCGTGAGCGGCTGGTCGCGTTGGCGAATGCCAGCGGGACCCATGTCTGCGTCCCGCTCCAGGGATCGGGCACCTTCGCGATCGAGGCGACGATCGCGACCTTGCTGCCGCGCGACGGCAGGCTCCT
Organism: Acidimicrobiales bacterium; assembly: GCA_050015175.1. GTDB lineage: Bacteria > Actinomycetota > Acidimicrobiia > Acidimicrobiales > Bog-793 > Fen-455. The sequence continues at coordinate 138,094 of JBEKBX010000004.1, forward strand.
GGTCCTGGTGAACGGCGCCTACGGCAAACGCATGGTTCAGATCACCCGGACCATGGGACGTTCCGTGGAAGCCCTCGAATGGCGTGAGGACCAGCTGGTCGACCCTCGGGCCCTAGACCAGCGGTTGGCCGAGGACAGGAACATCACCCATGTGGCGGTGGTTCACTGCGAGACCACGTCGGGCATTCTCAATCCGATCGAGGCCGTGGCCGAAGTCGTCGAAGCACACGGCCGCGCGTTGATCATCGACGCCATGAGCGCGTTCGGGGCCTTGCCGCTCGATGCGGCGACGCTCCCGTTCACCGCCGTCGTCGCGTCGTCCAACAAGTGCCTGCAGGGCGTGCCGGGCATGGGCTTCGCGTTGATCCGTCGTGACGTGCTGGAGCAATGCAAGGGCAACGCCCACTCCCTCTCACTGGACCTGTTCGACCAGTGGGAAGGCTTCGAGAGGAACGGGCAGTGGCGCTTCACGCCGCCCACCCAGGTCATAGCCGCGTTCCTGCAGGCACTCGACGAGCACGCCGCCGAGGGCGGCGTCGTAGGACGCGGTGCCCGTTACGCCCGGAACCACGAGGTCCTGGTGGACGGCATGGAAGCCTTGGGATTCCGTTGCCTGCTGGAGAGGAAGCACCAGGCGCCCATCATCGTGACATTCCACATGCCGGCCGATCCGCATTTCGGCTTCGCGGATTTCTATGAGCGCCTCAGTGCCAGGGGCTTCCTGATCTACCCCGGCAAACTGACGGTCGCCGATTCCTTCCGCATCGGTTGCATCGGCGACCTCGGCGAGACCGAGATGCGGGCGGCGTTGGAGGCCATCAGTTCGGTTCTCGAAGAAATGGGCGTGCACGACGGTGCACCTGCCTTGACAGCTTGACAACGGCTGCACACGATTCGTAAGTCCGGAGGCGCGCAATGCCCTTTGACCATGCTCATCGTTACCTCGGACCACTGAAGGCGGTCGTTCTCGACTGGGCCGGCACCACCGTCGACTACGGCTGCATGGCTCCGGTCGCCACCTTCATGCAGGCCTTTGCCGAGACGGGAGTTCCCATCACCGTGGAGGAGGCGCGTGCGCCGATGGGCATGCCGAAATGGCACCACATCCAGGCGATCACGCGCATGGAGTCGGTGGCGGCGAGGTGGCAGGCGGTCCACGGCAGCCCTCCCGAGGACAGCGATGTGGACGCCCTCTATCAGCGCTTCTTGCCCCTGCAGGTGCAGACGGTGGAGCAGCACTCCGATGTCATACCCGGGGTCGTGGAGGCCGTCGCGGCGTTGAGGGCACGTGGCCTGGCCATAGCCTCGACCACCGGCTACCCGCGCGAAGTCATGAACGTCGTCGTCCGTGTCGCCAAGGAGCAAGGTTACGAGGCCGACGTCACCGTCTGCGCCGGTGACACGCCTGCGGGCCGGCCCGGTCCGTTCATGGCTCTGCAAGCGTTGATAAAGCTGTCGATCAGCCCGGTCGAGGCAGTCGTCAAGATCGGGGACACGGTAGTGGACATCGAGGAGGGGCTGAACGGCGGAATGTGGTCGGTCGGCATCGCCGTCACCGGCAACGAGGTCGGCCTCACCGCCGCCGAGTATGGGGCGCGATCGGCTGACGAGCAGCTCCGTCTGGCCAGGGCGGCAACCGAGCGGCTGACGGCGGCGGGCGCCCATTACGTCGTCGACAGCCTCGGTGACGTGCTGCCGGTGATTGACAGGATCGAAGAACGGTTGGCCAAAGGCGAGAGGCCCTGACCGCCGCCGAGTGACTGGATTGACGTGGACCAGCCGGACCAGCGTGAAGGGGACGTGAACCTCAGCCCAAACCGAGCCAGCTGGGCCGGGCGCGCTCTGGGCGAGGCGACACGCGCTCTCCTGCGCCGGGACGAGGAGGTCTTTGTGCGGCAGTCGCTGTCGACGCCCTGCCTGAGTGCGGTGGTCAAGGCCGAGGGGTCATGGATCGAGGACGCCGACGGTCGGAGATATCTCGACTTTCACGGCAACTCCGTCCATCACATCGGCTACGGCCACCCCAAGGTGCTCGCAGCTGTGGACCGGCAGATGCGCACCCTGCCATTCGTCCCGCGCCGGTTCACCTGTGATCCCGCTGTGACACTGGCCGAGACGTTGTGCGCCATGGTGCCCGGCGGACCGTGGAAGGTGCTGTTCGCACCCGGCGGCTCGGAGGCGGTGGAGATAGCCCTCAAGATCGCGCGACTCGCGACCGGTCGGTTCAAGACGGTGAGCTTCTGGGACTCCTTTCACGGCGCGGGCTTCGGTGCGGCTTCGGTCGGGGGTGAGGCGCTCTTCCGCTCGGATGGTATAGGTCCCCTGCTGCCCGGGACCGAGCACGTGGCGCCCTTTGCCTGTTACCGGTGCCCCTACGGCTTCGCGTCGCCTAGCGGCACACCGGATCTGGACCGCTGCGGCATGGCGTGCGCCCGGATGATCGGGTACGTCCTCGAGCGCGAGGGGGACGTTGCGGCCGTGATCGCCGAGCCGATCCGTGCCGTTCCTTATCTGCCGCCGCCGGGCTTCTGGCAGGAAGTCCGGCGGGCCTGCGACCATGCGGGCGCTCTCTTGATCTTCGACGAGATCCCGACGGGGCTCGGCAAGACGGGGCGTTTCTGCGCCCACGAGCATGTGGGAGTCTCGCCGGACGTCCTGGTGTTGGGGAAGGCCCTCGGCGGTGGGATGCTGCCCATCGGGGCAGTGCTGGCCCGCGCTGACCTGGACGTGATGGCGGACAAGGCCGTCGGGCACTACACCCACGAGAAGAACCCGGTGCTCGCGGCCGCTGCGCTCGCCACCTTGGACGTGATAGTCGAGGAGAACCTCGTGGCCCGGGCGGCCGAGCTGGGCGACTACTTCGTCGCACGGTTGCACGAGATGGCCCGCCGCCTGCCGGTCGTCGGCAACATCCGAGGTGCCGGGCTGCTGGTGGGCGTGGAGCTGACAGCGCCCGACGGTGCACCGGCCGTCGACGCAGCCGATCGGGTCCTGTACGCGGCCCTGGAACGCGGTCTGTCCTTCAAAGTCACCATGGGAAGCGTGCTCACGCTCTCGCCACCCCTGACGATCGCACGGGGCGACTTGGACCTGGCGCTCGGCATCCTGGAGAGCTGCCTCGGCGAAGTGACTTGGTGAGCCGCGAGCAGCTCAGCTGCGGGAGCCCCGCGTCCTGCGGGTCTGCTAGCGATTCTTGTGTGCCCGCGTGCCCCGGGTGCGCGGTGAGCTGCGACCGGGTGCGCTGCGCTTCGGCGTGGCGCGGCCCGAGGTGGTGCGGTTCGGTGAGGCGTGATCCTGCGCAGTGCCGTCTGGTTCGGCTCTCCGGGCCCGGGTCGCCCCCCTGCGGGCGTCGAACACGACCAGGGCGAATGCCGCGACCACCAGCACGATCACGAGGACTAACACGGCGACGTACTTCCTCTCTCTCGCGGCGCGGTTCGGCCAGGAGCGGGCAACGTGAACCTAGTGGAGCTCTAGGGACCGGAGGTCGTTGTACACCACCGACGCGTCGGAGACCAGGAACCGCTGGCGCCCGGTGTCCGTGGTGATCGTGACGCGGAGTTTACGGAGCGTAGGCGTGAGCTGGACGTTCCTCATCGAGGCGAGGGGCCACGACATCGCCTGGGCGCCGAACAGGGCGTCGATGCGTTTCGGCTCGAAACCCAGCCCGTCCTCGGTCATATAGAGCAGGCCGTTGCGGGCGACGCCGTGCTGAATGTGGTTCGCGGGGCGCGCCCACTTCATTCTCGTCGTGTCCAGCTCGGGCTGGCCGAACCAACGGTTCAGTCCTGCCGTCACGGTTGCAGCAACTCCCGCTATGTCAACCCGGCCCCGGCCGCGCCGACGGCGTCGCGGGACGAGCCATTGTGTCGATGAGGTGACGGGACGACGAGACGGTTCTGGCGGGGACGTGCCCTATCCCGGTGGTGGGCGCGACCCAAATCCAGCAGGCGGTCGCCGGCCAAAACGGTCTCCACGGCCTTCACGTCGCGAGGCTACTTCAGCGTCGAATCCTAAGGTGCCGAGTCATCTTTCCTGGCACCCATGTGACATTGGACCCTGGTCAAACATGCATGACATCGGTAGCGTGCGAAACGAGGTAGCAGAGTGCCAGTGGCCGGGAAGGCCGCGGAACCGTTGTCGTGGCCCCTGGTCGTGGGACAAGGCCTTTATTGAAAGGGGTGCCAAGTGAGTTCACTGGGCCTATGGACGGTGCACGGCGACGGAAAGCACATTCCCCCAACGGAGGTGGTCGCGCCTGACGAACGGCTTGCGTGGCCCCAGACCGTGGGTCTGGGCTTCCAGCACGTGCTGGCGATGTTCGGAGCGACGTTCATCGTGCCGGTGCTGATCGGCTTTCCGCCGAACACGACCATTTTCTTCTCAGGGTGCGGCACGCTGATCTTCCTGCTCATCACCATCGGGCGCGGGCAGCGGTTGGGGCTGCCGAGCTACCTGGGGAGCAGCTTCGCTTTCATCTCACCGGTGCTGGTAGCCGAGCAGAAGGGCGGGATCCCGTCCGCCCTCGCCGGCATCTTCGTAGCGGGCGCGGTCTTCTTCGTGGTCGGCCTCCTCGTCAACAAGTGGGGATCGGCCTTCATCGAGTGGCTGATGCCGCCGGTGGTCACCGGTGCGGTTGTCGCGCTCATCGGGCTGAACCTCGCCTCGAGCGCGTTCACGAACTTCAACAAGCAACCCTGGACCGGCTTCGCGACCCTGTGCGGGGTCGTCCTCGTGACTGTCATCTTCCGCGGCTTCATCGGCCGCCTATCGATCCTGGTCGGGGTTGCCTTCGGCTACCTGATCGGCTGGGCGCAGGGCCAGATCAGCTTCACGGCAGTCAAGTCGGCAGCATGGGTCGGCCTGCCGCACTTTACGGGCCCGCACTTCAGCATGCGGCCGATCTTCCTCATCGTCCCGGTCGTGATAGTCCTCATCGCAGAGAACACTGGCCACATCAAGGCGGTGGCGACGATGACCGGACGGAACCTCGACCGGTCCCTGGGACGTGGCTACATGGGAGACGGCCTTGCGACGATGCTCGCGGGCCTAGGTGGCGGTAGCGGCACGACCACCTACGCCGAGAACATCGGCGTCATGGCAGCCACCAAGGTTTATTCGACGTCCGCCTACTACGTCGCTGCCATCGTGGCGATCGCATTCGGTTGCATCCCGAAGTTCGGGGCGCTGATCTCCACCTTGCCTGCCGGCGTCCTGGGCGGCGCGGGAACCATCCTTTACGGACTGATCGCGGTGCTCGGCGGTCGTATCTGGGTGGAGAACCGGGTCAACTTCAACAACCCGGTCAACCTCATCCCGTGCGCGATCGGCCTCATCGCCGGCGCCGGGAACTACACGCTCATCTTCGACCACGGAAACGTATCGTTCAACGGCATTGCGATGGGCTGCTTCGGCACCATCATCGCTTTCCAGCTCATGAGGTGGATCAGCCGCTACGGCGTCTTCCACGACGGGCAGCCGCCGGCCTACGCCACTACGGTCCAGCCGATGCCGGGAGGGGGTGCTGAGCCGAGCGAGCTGTACACCGTGCTCACCACCACGACCATGCCAGATCCCAACCAGCCCTTCGGGGGGCCCGAGCCGAGCGGTCCGCCAACGGGGAGCACCTCCGTCTGAACCATGAAGCTCGCAGGCCCGCCCGCCCGCATCGTCGGTGCCGAGCCCTCGGTTCGCTGTCCGGGCTCGGCGCCGAACTGTTGGTTCCGGGCAGGTAGGGCCTCCGGTTCCAAGCTGTGGGTTGCCGGCCCGGCACGTCCAGTGCCGGGCCGGCATCGTCCATGCGGGGCTTCAAGCACCGGAGCGCGCTTGCGCTACTGATTCTCCCGCTTGAACTCGCGCAGCCCCAGCCGTGTCACCTCGACGCCGATCACGGCCACGACGGCAAGGGTGATCACCAGCGATGCCGTGTTCGTGAGCGCCATGACCAGGGCCAGGACCACGAGGCCGACGCAGACCGCTCCAACCGACAGCCAGCGCCTCAGCCGGTTGATCGCGACTATTCGCTTCCCGAGCTCCTGGTCGGTTAGGGACCGTGTGAGGAGCCGGAACTCGACGTCATCGGACATGACGCTGCCGCCTCCCCGGGCTCGCGTGGTGCATCTCGACCAAGTCCAGCACCGCGCCCGGCAGGGCTCTTCGAACACGGCGACCGATGACGCGAGCCGATCCGGTCTGCCCAGTGGCGCACCACTCGCCGCCCTCAGCTCCGACGACGCAATTCACAGGCATCGCTGCCCCCCAATTGTTTCAGCCTGGCCTACCGACAAGGTGCAACTCGGGGAACCACCGCGAGATTCCCGGGCGGCTCCTACGACGAGACCGCGGGGCTCTCGACAGTCCCCGGGGTAACCGGGCCGGGCCTGCGCCCGCGAGCGCGATCGGTCGAGGTGGTTCCGGCAACTCGCGCTGCGGCGTGCCGCCAGTCGGGATGTCCGCCTCGCGTGCTGTACTGGCGGCGTGGCAATTCGCGTCTGTACCGAGACCGGTGCTCGGCGTGTGTTCGCTTCGGCTCTCGACTGGCCCGGATGGTGCCGTTCCGGTCGCAGCGAGCAGCAGGCACTGGAAACGCTGGCCGCCTACGCCGCTCGCTACGCCGTGGTTCTCGCCGGTGCCGCGCTGCCGTTCGCCCCGGAGAGCACGGAATTCGACGTCGTAGAGCGCGCACCGGGCAATGTGACCACTGACGTCGGTGCTCCGGCAGTGAGCGCGGTGGCCGAGACGGAGCCGCTGGACGCCACCGGTGCCGCGCGCCTCGCGTCTCTCGTGGCCTGCTGCTGGCCGTTTCTCGACCGAGTCGCGCGCGACGCGCCCGCCCAGCTCCGCAAGGGTCCCCGCGGTGGCGGCCGCGACCGCGACGAGATCGTTGACCATGTCGTCGCCGCGGAGCTCGCCTACGCCCGCAAGCTCGGGATCAGGCTCGCCTCAGGCCTCGCAGCGTCTCGCGCCGCTATCGTGGAAGTCCTCGCGACGCCGTCCGACGGGGCTCCCGTGGGCCCGAAAGGCTGGTTACCGCGCTACGCGGCACGCCGGATCGCCTGGCACGTTCTCGACCACGCCTGGGAGATCGAGGACAGGAGCTGAGGTTCCCTGGCGTGCCGGGCTCCGGCCTGCAGGCCGGGGTGTTGACAGATGGATTACGGAGTTGTTGACTGAAATTGGAGAGCATGTCCTTCCGGCGTGACCGTGAAGCTCCCCCCCGGCCCCGGGCCAAGCCCCGGGGCCGTGTCGACTCAGCCCCCAGTCGACGCGGTCCGGGATAATTCTCACCCCGGGGCATCGACGCGGGTGGCAGGCGGGTGACGGGCGGGTGATGAGCCTCATGTGAAAGCTCGCTCTTCCCGACAAGCAGGGACGAGAGAAGTCTCGAAGCTGGCGATTCAGTCGCAGGCAGAGCCGCTCCGGGCGGTTCCTGAGTTCGCGGGAAGGGTGATCCGTTGATCCACCGCACCGGCCTCGAGGAGGCGATAAGGCGCGCTGCCGACCCGGTGGTGCTCACCCAGCGGGTCGCCGACGAGGCTATGACGCTCGTCGAGAGTGTCGACGGCGTTCTCGTCGGGTTCGTTCAGGATCCGTCCTGGCTGACCTTCGAGTGTGGTGCCGGTCACCTGGCGTCACAGATCGGGAAGCGTATACCGCTGGAGGGAACCCTCGCCGGGCTCGCGTTTCGCACCGGAGTCACTGTCCACTCCGACGACGCCGCGGGCGACCCCCGTATCGAGCCTGGATGCCGGCTGGCGCCGAGCGTCCGGTCGTTGGTGTGCGTGCCGCTGTGGCGCCACGCACAAACCGCCGGAGTGCTCTGTGTCGCCTCCTTCCGGCCACGAGCGTTCGACGAACGGGACGTCGCCACTCTGACGAGCCTCGCCGAGTTCATCAGCGTCGTGATCACGGTTGCCGTCGACCTGGCGGGCGTCACGGATGCGTTCCTCTCCCGCGTCTGTTGCGACGCGCCCGGCACGGGGGTGCCCGAGGAGGATGATTGGGCGGCCGAGACGCGCTTCGTCGCCAATGTCTTGAACCCGGGGGCACTGAGCAGGCTCGAGACCCAGAGGCGGATCGACCGCGTCCTCAAAGGACGCGGGCTCAGTCACGTTTTCCAGCCCGTGTTCGACATCAAGAGCGGGGACTGCTTCGCAGTCGAGGCGCTCGCCCGGTTCTCGGGACGACCGAAGCGAAGCCCGGATTTCTGGTTCGCCGAGGCTCACGCGTTGGGCAATGGCGTCGAACTGGAGGTCATGTCGGCGAAAGGAGCCTTGCGCGCCCTTTCGCAGCTTTCCGGAGATATCGCCCTGTGCGTGAACGCGAGTCCCGAGGCGATGATCTCCGACGGCGTGCGCCAGCTCCTCGAGAGATCCGAACCGGGACGCGTCGTCATGGAGCTGACCGAGGAGGCCAGGGTCGACGACTATCCGAGGCTCTCGCGTGTGCTCGACCAGATGCGCCGGATGGGTGTGCGCCTGGCCATCGACGACACCGGTGCCGGGTTTGCAAGTCTTGCCCACATCCTGAAGCTGGTTCCCGATTTCATAAAACTGGACCGGGAGCTCACCTCCGGCATCGACCACGACCCCGTTCGCATAGCCCTTGCGACTGCCCTCGTGAGCTTCGCGTCTGGGCTCGGGGCCGAGATCATCGCGGAGGGGATCGAGACCACGGAGGAGCTCGAAGTGCTTCAGGGTCTGGACATTCGCTACGGGCAGGGATTCCTCCTCTGCAGGCCGACGTCGATCGACCTGATCCCGGCCCGCCTGCCCCAGGAGGTCTGGCCGGCCAGCTCGACGCGGGCGTCATGACGCTGCCGGCCAGGGCCTCGTCGTGGCCACCTTCCGTCGGTGTCCACGATGTCCTGGGACACCGCGGCTTCGAGGGGTCCCGGCGCCGGTCCTGAAGCCCGCCGGCCGGGATCAGGACTCGACGAGCGTCACGAGCGTCTCGGGACGAACACCGTCGAACCTCATGGCGTTCGCCACCGTCTCGGACTGCATCAACTCCTGGAACGTGTCCATGTCCGGGACTTCGACGATCAGCCCGACCCGGTTCGTCCCCGTGGGGTCGGTGAATGTGCGCACAGTGATGCCGAGGGGCCCGAAGGTCTCCTCTCTCCGCGGTGAGGCGAGCCAGTGGTCGACGTCGTCGACTTCGTGAAAAGCAATCATCGTCGTCACTTGTACCCCGGCCTTCCGCCCCCGTCGGGAGCTGAGTCGTATCGAGAGAAGCGCCGACCCTAGGCCCCCGGCCCTATTTCGTCAATGGTGCCAACCGGCGCCTCGGCGTCGGGTCGAGGGCCGCGCCGAGAGCTGACCGGTCCCTCCACCTTCGTCCGCAGCCGCGCCGCGACCTCCTCGGGCGAGGGCATCGCGGCGATCTCGTCCGCGAGCTGCTGTGCGCGCCGGCGATAGCCGACGGTGTTGAGCACTGCGCGGAGCCCGGACCGTACGGCGGGGCCGGTCACCTCCCCGGGCATCAACGTGTGGGCGGCACCTGCTTGTGCGAGCAAGCCGGCGATGGTGAAGTTGTCGGCGCTCTGGGGCAATGCCACCGAAGCGAGCCCGTGCGCCAGCACGCGGTTGTCCCCGCACCGGCGTGGTGAACCACGGCAGCGCAGTGCGGGAGCAGCTCGGCCTGCGGGATGTAGCGCTCCACGCGCGCATTCCCCGGTAAAGGCGCGAGGCTGGCCGGATCGTTGTCACGCCCGATCGTCGCCAGCACGTTGACGGACTCGTCCTCCAAGGCCGTGAGCACGAGCCGGAAGAGGTCGAGGTCGTTGTTGGAGAAGGTTCCCAGGGTCACATAGACCAAGGGCCTCCCCGGATCGGCCCATGAGGCGCTCAGTACAGGGGGCTCGGCCAGCGGCGGTGGAACCGGACGCAAGGGTTGCGCCCCGCCGATCGCGCCGATCGCCGGGTCCAGGGACGGCGAACAAGTCGTCAGCGTGGTGCCGGCATAGACACCTGCAGCGTGTGGGACGTCGAGCCCGAACTCACGCCAGATGGGAGACACCGCGTCAGCCACCAGGTCGAGGACGCCCGGGCGCACTAGCGGACCTATGGAGTGCTGCACGGCGTGGGTGCCAGTCAGCGCAGCCACCAGCGGAGCCGCGAACACGTACGGGTCGAACACCAGGAGGGACGGTTCGAACTGCGCGCAGAGGCCCAGCAGTTCGTCGACCATGAGTGCCATCCCGACCTCGCCGAAGAGCCTGGGCACGAAATAGCCGAGAACCCGCGACGGCTCGAGCCCGTCGCCGGGAACTCCCCGTGTCCGCGAGCGGAGCGTGCCGAACCAGGAACCGAGGTCCGGGCCGGCGACGCGGAAGCGAAGGCCCCGGCTGGCGACGGCCTCCGCCGCGTCAGGACCGCTGGCAACCACGACGTCGTCGCCCTGGGCCTGGAATGCCTGAGCCAGGGGCAGCAGGGGCAGGATGTGACCAGTCTGTGGCACGCAGCTGACAATGACTCGCAATCAAGACCCCCTCCGTGAGTGACCTGCCTGACGGCCGGCGACATGTCACGACGCGTCGCCGAAAGCACCCGCATCCTCGTCGGCTCCCCACGCCCACCGAGCCCAGGGGGCTGCAAGAAGATTATGGCGTCGCTACGACATCAGATGAAGGCGGCACGCCGCCACGACCGTCGGCGGTGCCGGAGTGCCACTTGACGCCGCGCGTATGCTGAGAGTGGCCAAGTGCCCACAGAGTGAGGCTTCGACCGGGGGGAGGCACCGCGACACGGTGAGCACACCGCGGAACGAGATGGACCGCCGTTCGGCACTCAAGCTGATCGGCGGCGCGATGGCCGGCGTTGCCGTGGGCCCCCGCATGTTGGCACGCCCGGCTCCCTCCTCGCGCTACCCGCTTGTCCCGTTCAGGTCGTACGGCCAGTCGTTCCCGGAGGCGTTGCGCGCCGCGCTCACCGGTGTGGCCAAGCCGAGCCTGGTCTTCCAGGTCGTCCGGACGACGGACATGGTGTACCTCGGCTTCGAGTTCTACAACGCCAAGGCCGTCGTCACCGCCGGTCAGACCGAGATCGTGGCGGAGGACACCAAGCTGCCGATGTACATGGTCGTCGTGTTCCCCTCCCAGCACCTCGGCGAGGAGTGCATCGCCTACACCCCGGGAGCGGTCACCTGGCCGACCAAGCCGATGAGGGGCGCCCTGGCCGGTTTCAGCTGGCTCGCGTTCGAGCTCGCGGGGACGAGCAAGGTTCCCTACACGATTGCGGGGCTGTTGGACTGGTCGAAGGCGAAGCCCCGGCTCGTCCCGGTCGCCACCTCCGCCTCGGCTGCGCCGGCTCCGGCCGGCCCGCTGCACACCGCGCTCGAGATCCCCTGGCAGCTCTGGCTCACGCCCCTCGAACACGGCACCTGGCACCACTCGGCGAGCCCGGTCGTCTTCAAGCAGATCACCGAGCTCTGGCACACCCGCCTCGGAGCCGGCGCCTTCGAGCCCCCCGTGGTCACTCCGCGGCTCAAGGCTTTCTGGGCCCCGGGCTACGGGGGCACGCTTGCCGGCCCACCCGCCGACCCGTGGCTCATGTCGCTTCTCCCGGGCGACCGCGTCGACATCGTGGCCCTGACCACCGGAACCTCCGCCGGCGACGCGCCGATCAACGTCGACCTGCTCTTCCTCTCGGCCCTCGGTGCCTCGGTCAACATCCAGGGCTCGTGGGCCCCGGGCCCCAACACGCCCGTCGACGTCTCGTCGTGGTGGCACCGGGCGTCGATCGGGCGGGACAGCTACGTCCGTGTCGTCAACATCGGCTACCTGTTCCCGTGGGGGAACCGTGCCAGCCGGATCACGATCTCGGATCGGGAGATCCAGGTCAACTCGAACGGCGAGGCCGTCGCCTACCTCGTGCAGAAGCAGTACATCGCCGTGAAGGAGCCGCTGGTCACCTACGCGGGCGACCCTGACGAACCCAACGGTGGCAGAGGCAACCCGATCCGGAGCCTTCTCGTGAAGACGGTGACCACGCCACCGATCGACTTCGACAACTCGGTCGACAAGGACATAAACGTCGGCCCGTTCGCGGCCGACACCGCCGACGTCCTGTGGGTGAGAAGCGGTTTCGAGGACGTCCCGTTCTCCTTCGTCGGCACCGACTCGGAGGGAAGGCAGGTCGACTTCACGACCTCGGTCATCTGGGTGTCGTCCGACTTCGTGAAGGACACGGGCAATCTCCAGAAGGTCGCGGCGGCGTACGCCGCCGACCCCAATCGGCGGTCGCCGTCGTTCGGCGGGTCGCTCTTCGCCTTCGCCGACACCGTAGGCGGGACCCCGGGATCGACGGCCCAGCACGTCAACACCTACGGGCTCGCGGCTGCCGTCGCCGTGAACGGTCGGGCGAACGTCTATCCGGCTCTCGACTCGGCGGCGGTCAGGCTGCCGGGGGCAGAGCAGATCGTGGGTGCCGGCGCCACCCCGCTTGCGAGCCCGGGCGTGTCGATCTCGTCCAACTACGTCAAGCACGGATTCCAGGCAGGTGTGACCGAGGTGTACCTGGCCGTGACGGAGAACGCGCCCGGCCTCTCGTTCCCGGCCAACCTCGTCGGAGGGATGGCCACGCCCAACTTCGACGTGAGCGGGATCGCCCGTGACCTCGGCCCTGTCGGTGGCGACCTCAACGAGCTGCTCGGCGGGAAATTCGACCCGACGAAGTACTTCGGCATGGTCTCCGGGGACATAGGCAAGCTGCTCGGTGCCATATCGGTCGCGGACATCATCCTGCCGGTCGACCCGGACGAGGCCACCAGCAACGGCCAAGCCCCGCAGATCTCCGACAAGATCATCTACCCGGACAACGACGACACGAAGCCCCCCACGGCTCTTGACGTGATGATCGACTGGGCCCCGACGGTCACCGAGGACACGGCCGGCGTCTTCCAGCCGCAAGGCGGCGGCCTGACCATCCATGCCGAGATCTACACCCCGATCGCCAACCCGAGCCAGACGACGTACTCCATCCACGGGGATCTCACCAACTTCGAGCTTCTCCTGTTCGGCAAGGACAACCCGTACATCGCGATCACGTTCAACTCCTTCACCTTCGACTCGAAGACCGGCGCCAAGACCTCGATCCAGCCGGACATCGACTCGGTCGAGTTCAAGGGCCCGCTCACGTTCATCTCCGAGCTGGAGAACCTGCTCAGCTCGCTCGGCGGTCCGTCCATCTCGGTCAGCGACGGCGGCATCGAAGCGAGCTACTCGCTCGCCCTGCCGGACATCGGCGTCGGGGTCTTCGCCCTCCAGAACCTCGCACTTTCGGCCGGCGTCAACATCCCCTTCGACGGGACCCCGGTGCGAGTCCGCTTCGGCCTTTCCTCGAGGGACAACCCGTTCATCCTCACCATCGACCTGTTCGGTGGCGGGGGTTTCTTCTCCCTCGGGATCGGGGCGGACGGGATCGAGCTGATCGAGGTGTCGCTCGAATTCGGCGCCGACTTGTCGATCGACCTCGGCGTGGCGAGCGGCGGCGTCTCGATAATGGCCGGGATCTACTTCTCGCTCCAGACCGTGCCGACAAAGGAGATCCAGCTCACCGGCTTCCTCCGTGCGGACGGCAACCTGTCGGTGCTCGGGATCATCACGATCTCGATGGAGTTCTACCTCGGGCTCACGTATCTCGACCCCGGCAAGGCCTACGGCACTGCGACCATCTCTGTCTCGGTGAGCGTGCTGTTCGTCAGCGTCTCGGTGGGCGTGACCATGCAGAAGACCATCGGTGGAAGCGGAGACCCCGATTTCAAGCAAGCCCTGACGGAGAAGAACTGGGCAACCTATTGCGAGGCGTTCGCGTGACCAGGCAACGTGTGCTCTGGACCGCCTGCCCGCACGGAGAGGCGACAGGCGGCCAGCTCCGGGTTTCGGTGCACGTCGGGCCCCAGCTCTTCCCGACCGGCAACAAGGTGTCGACATTGGCCGAGTTCCGCGACTGGGAGCACTGGCCGGCCACCAAGGTCGGCTTCAAGGTCAAGATCGGGGCTCACGCCTACGACGCCGCCATCGTGAGCGCGGCGCCGTCGTTGACCTTATGGGAGGCCCTCTTCGCCTCTTCGACGCCGGTCGACCCCTACGAGTACTCGAGTCCGACCGCCTCGCCGCTGTACAGCTACCCGGCCGGGTTCGTGGGTCAGTTCTTCCAGAAGACCTATGCGGCGCTCGCGAACACCGAGCCCGTCGGGGGTTGGCCGCCGTTCCAGCTCCTGACGAGCGAGATCGGCCTCGGTGTCCTGCCGCTCGACGACCGTGAGCTCTACGACGAGATCGAGGCCGTGAAGGCGAAGTTCCCCAAGGCCGGCGGCCCGATCCCGCCCGGGACGGGGCCCCAGCCCGCGTCCGACCTCACGCAGGCCTACCTGTTCGTCCAACCGCTCACGAAACCCGGTAAGCACCAGCGCTACAAGGACACGCCGCCTCCCCCTGTCCCGCAGTTCGACTTCCACAGGGCAGTTTCGCTCCTCGGGCGCCACCCGGCGCTGCTCCGCCTCTTCGGGCTCGTCTACGAACTCGAGCTCCAGCGCCCGGGCGGGTTGTCCGGCACCGTCGCCGTGTCGGTCGTCCCGAGCTGGAAGCCGAAGCTAGGTGGCCCGCCCCACACGACCGACGTGAAGCCAGTCACGATGACCGACGCCACCGAGTGGATCCCGGCCCACAGGCCGGCAGACCCCGAGATCAGCTCAGGCTTCATGCGCTTTTCCGACCCAGACTACGAGGTCGTCGAGATGGATCTCGACGGGGCGACGCTCAAGACCTTCAACTTCGTGCAGGGCATCCAGCGTGCCAACACCGAGATGGCCTCGGCGGACACGCCGACGAACTATGCGGTGCCGTCGCTGCGTTCTGCAGGGCTGTCGGTCGCCAAGACCGGAAAAGCCCTGTCGCTCTACCAGAACTGGCAGAACAACAACACTTTCAACGCGGCCATCGAGGCCTCGCCTCCCGGGCCGGTGAAGCTGTACTTCGAGGACATCACGCAGGGCTACAGGGTCGACGTGTGGTCAAAGGCCCGTGGCCGTTGGTTCCAGCTCTGTGCCCGAACCGGGGCGAAGAACCCGGGCCTCGGTGGCTACGGCATCGGCTCGCCACCGACAGTCGTGCCCGTCCCGGCCGGCGACGAGGGCTGGGTCGAGCCCGTCACGACCCAGAGTGCCACCTCGACGGCACCGAACCCGCCGGTGTACGTACCGGAGTACCTGATGCGCTGGTCGGGATGGAGCCTTGTCGGTGCGCGACCCGGCAAGCACCTGTCGGACATTCCCTCGGACGGCCTCGAGCCCGACGACGCGAACCCGGCCAACGGCAACATTCCGCTCCAGGTCGACTATGCAGCGACACCGGCGACCTTGCCGACGCTGCGCTTCGGCGGCACGTACCGGTTCCGGGCGCGGGCCGTCGACCTCGCAGGCAACAGCGTTCCGTTCACGAAAGGGGGCGGTTTCACGTGGGCAACCCCGGAGGTGACCTATCGCCGGTTGGAGCCCGTGCCCTCGCCGGTGCTGGTCCCGACGGCGCCGAGGACTCCGGGCGAGCACCTCGAGAACCTCGTGATCCGCTCGAACTACGACATCCCCGACGACGACCCGAGCATCGTGGCATGCGAGCGCCACATCGCCCCGCCCTCGACGGGCGAGGACATGGCCGAGACCCACGGTGTCCTCGACGGTCCCGACGGTCACCCGGATTCTTCGAGCTACACGCTCATCGCGGACCGGGACGGCCTCACGTACAAGTCGCCGTCGGTCCGCGACCTCTACGGCGGTGAGATCGACAACCAGCCGCTCAACGGGAAGAACGAGTGGGTCTACTACCCGCCCGGGGCAACCTCCACCGCTTTCGGCGTTCCGTACCTGCCCGACGTCCTCTCACGGGGCGTGTCGCTGCTCAACCTCCCCGGTAAGAAGGACGCCTTCGTGCGAGTGCCCTTCGACTCGGTCGGCGCCTGGCCGAACCGCCGCGCCGTCCGCCTAGCCGTCAGCGCGGGGTCAGGCGTTCCACTGCTTCCCGCGGTGCAGGACCTTGATGGCGTGATCAGCGTGAAGGCGCCGAAGGCGTCAATCACCCCCGTACTGATCAGCTCGTATATCGCGCCTTCGGACCTCCAGGTCATGGCGTTGTGGCAATGGATCGTGGACGCCGGCAAGGCGACGCCGGTCCTCGAGGCGCTGATCCTCGACAGGCTGCACTACATGTTCACCCCATTTCGCGAGCTCGTCATCGTCCACGCCGTTCGACAGCCGCTCACCCCGCCCGTCATCGAAAAGCTCATAGTCACCCGCCCGTACGGCGCGACCTACGCCCTTTTGACCGGCGCCGCCCGCGCCGATGTGCCAAGCACGGTCCGTGTCGACGTGATCGCCGCCTGGGCGGATCCCTACGACGACGGCACGAGCCCTCAGGGTGTCGTCCTCCTCGACAAGACCTCGCGTGTCGACGAGATCCCGCTCTCATTGGGCCAGAGCGATTTCATCGCCCTCGACAAGATCCGCCACGACTTCGGCGACACCCAGCACCACGAGGTCTTCTACAGCGCCATAGCGACGACCAGGTTCCTCGAGTACTTCACAGAGACCGTCACCGAGACCCTGAGCGGGACCGCAGCAGTGGTCTGCTCGACGGCCGGTTTTGCGCCCGGCACGGTCGACGTCCGGGCAGCCGACGACAGCGCGACGATCTACCGGTCCGGTGTCGACTTCACAGAGGACGACAGCACCGGCTCGATCGCCCGCATCGCAAGCGGGTCGATCCCCGACAGCACATCGGTCGAGGTGCAGTTCGTGGCGCCTCCAGTCGTCCGTTCAAGCCTCGAGAAGGTGGCGAAGGCGCCGACGAGGTTCGGGTACCCGCTGTCGATCCCGAGCACTGCCCGGCCACCTGCACCCGATGTGCGCTATCTCATCCCGGCTTGGAACTGGGTGAACGTGTCGTCGGCCGCCACTCCGAGCTCGAGCCGCGTCGGTAACGTGCTCCGGGTCTACCTCGGGCGCCCCTGGTTCAAGAGCGGCATCGGCGAGCTGCTCGGGGTCGTCGTGGCAAGCCCTCCGCCCGGTGCCTCGTTCCCCACCGGTCTGCAGCCCTTCGTCAGCGGTTTCGGGTCCGATCCCGTCTTCGTCACCGGCTCGGTCGGTTCGCCGGGAGTGGACGACTTCGGTCTCGCCACCCACAATGGCACCTCGCTCTTGTTGGAAGAGCAGACCGGCGTCGTCCCATGGGTCAATGTCGCTGGCCACGAGGTCAGCTGGGACAAGGACCGCCGCCTGTGGTTCGCGGACATCTCCATCGGGGCGGGGGAGTCGTACTTCCCGTTCGTGAAGCTGGCGCTCGTGCGATACCAGCCGGCATCGCTTCCGGGCATCGAGCTCTCGCGGGTCGTGCAGGCGGACTTCATCCAGCTCACGCCCAACCGGTCGATGGGGCTCACCTATCCGTCCCCCACGGAGGTCGACGTAAAGGTGGTGGGTCCCGGTTATCTCGCGACCTCGTCGACCGACACGCCCGACACTATGCGGGCATACCTGCAGCTCAAGACCGTCGAGACGAGCGACCCCGACCTGAAATGGGTCATCGACCCGGCACAGCCCGACGGCACGCTGCTCACCGTCACGAGCTCGAGCGACACCAACACAGTCTGGACGGGTACCGTGACGCTCCCCAAGCCTCGCGGCACGGTGCCCTACCGGATTCTCGTCGCCGAGTTCGAGGAGCACCTCGTCGTTCGCGCGGGCAACCTCGGCTCGAAGGTGACCTACCTCGACGCCATCGAGATCTGAGGCGCCCGGCCCGTGCCACGGCGCGTGACGGGGCACAACGCAACTCGAGTCCGGTCAGTGCTGGGCCCGCAGCACCGCGGCTGCTCTGAGCCGAGGGCCGACGCGGCCGCGAACCAGCATGACCTGGACCGCACTTTGAAGACCGATCCACGTGGACAAGGCGTAGGTCGGGAACGTCCAGTGCCTCACGGCGAGAAGCGTGAGGCTCGAGCTCACGAACCCGGCAAGAAAGACCGTCCACGTCTCGGTCTCAGGCGCCTTCCACGACTTGCGAACGGTCGGCATCGCAGCGAAGAACTCCGCCGTCAGCAACAGCGAGATTGCCAGGTCGCCCTTCAAAGTCGCGGCGTAGACGGCGACGGCTGCGAGGCAGACGCCACCGCAGGCCCAGTCGAATGGCGTGACCTCCCAGGACCCTCGTCGTGCGACGAAGCTCATGACGAGGACGGCCATCGCGGTGGCAAAGTACGAGAAGGTCATGACCGTTTGAATCCCGACGTGCTCTCGGACTTGCACTGCAACGGTCACGAGCGGGATGAAGCCCCAGAGGAACCAGGTGATGCGGTGGGGGAACGTGTTGCCCCGGACCGTGTCGCGGACGTAGCCGATAATGCCGCTCGCGTTGATCATCGCGGCGACGTAAACGGTGTAGCCCGGGAGCACGGCGAGCCCATGCTAGGCCGCAGGATTGATCTCCCCTTGCCACCAGCGACGCCGCTCGGTGTCAGGCGCGGAGACGGCGCTTGGTCAGGACGGGTGGAACGTGCGACGGAGTCCACGATGTCCTTTCGGCCCCGCACATGACCCAGTCCCATTAGCTCAACATGAATTCCGGGTACCACGTGGTTATCGTTCCCCCATGGCAGCGTCCTTCGAGCCCCCGGTAGATCGACGCGTCGCGCAGCTCTTCGCTCTCGTGACCGAAGCACTTGCGGGTGCGACGCAGGCTCTCTTGCGGGGGGAGATTGCTCTCGGCAGCTCGGTGATCGAGGGGGACGCGCTGATCGACAAGCTCACTTCGGACGTCGAAAAGACTGTCTGGGACCAGATCGACGCCGAGTCGCCAAGCGGGGAGCAGCTCCGCAGGCTGATCGGCATTCTGCAGATCCTGCCGGAGCTGGAGCGCAGCGCGGATCTGGCCGAGCACATCGCCCAGCGCGCTGTATTCAACCTCGGCGTCGAGATGAGTCCGCTCAGCCGCGGCATCGTCCAACGCATGACCGAGGTGGCCCTCGAGATGTGGAAGGCGGTCGCAGATGCTTTCGCGGCGGCGATTCCGCTCGTGATCGACCTGGACGAGGACGACGAGGAGATCGACATCCTTCACGAGAGGCTGACCGTGGAAGTGGCTCGTGGGGCGATGCCGAGCGCAGTGGCCGCGCAGGTCACGCTTCTCGCCCGGTTCTACGAGCGTCTGGGCGACCATGCGGTGAACATCGCCAGCCGTATCGCCAGGATCCCGCCGCCGGCCGGCGCCTAGAGTGCACGGGCGTTGCCGCCGACCCGGAGGCAGCGACACGCTCGAGGCCCCGGCGAAAATGAGGTCGTGATCGCCGCCGTCCGAGCGGACGGTGCCATGCTCCCCGAACACCGAGCCTGCGATCCTTGACCCAGCTCAAGGGTGTGATCGTCGTTGCTCGAACGACCTCCTTGTTAGTCTCGTTCGATAGCAATGACCGAGTTCGCAAGCGATGTAGACGACACCAGTTACCGAGCACTTCTCAAGGTGCAGGGCTTCAGCCAGTTGCTCGCCTCCACGCTCGCTGCCCGGATCGCGAGCCAGATGTTCTCGGTGCTCCTCGTTCTCTTCGTCCTCGAGACCCACCACTCGGCCAGCCTTTCGGGCATCGTCGTCGTATGCAGCCAGGTGCCCGGCATCATCGTGAGCCCGGTCGCAGGTGCACTGCTTGACCGCGGTTCGCGTGTGACGTTGATGAGGGTCGACTACCTGATCGGTGCGACGTGCATGACCATGATCGGGGTGCTGTCGCTTCTCCACAGCCTGCCGACCGCAGTGCTGCTCTGCGTGGTGTCGGCGGCATCGGTCACGGCTCCGCTCAGCCGGGTTGGCGGGAGGTCCCTCTTCCCGATTCTGGCGCCCAAGGCGCTGTGGGATCGCTCGAGTGCAGCCGACTCGGGCGCGAACGTCATCGCCACCGTGCTCGGCCCGGGCATCGCGGGCGTCGCAGTCGCGCTGGTCGGTCCTCGAGTGGCGCTGCTGGTCCCGGCAGTTATCCTGCTCGGCGCCGCGTTGCTGCTCGTGCGGCTCGCGGTCCCCGCCACGCCTGTTGGCGAGTCCGGCTCGGTACTCGCGGATGCCTGGGCGGCGATCGGCTACGTGTGGCGGAATCGGGTGCTGCGGATGCTCGCGGGCACGATGACGGTCTTCAACGCCTGCGGCGGCATTCTGACGGTCGCGATCCCGTTCATCGTGCTAAGGGGCCTGCATGGCGGGTCGACGACGGTCGGCCTGCTGTTCGCCATCATGGGCGCCGGTGGGTTTCTCGCGGGCCTGCTGACGGGCCGCTTCGGGACCGAGAGCCGGGAAAGGCACCTGCTGGCGCTCTCGTGCGCGGTGACGGCGGTGGCGTTCGTGCTCCTCGCCCTCGACCGCCACGAGGTCGTCCTGGTCGCGTTGGTCGCCGCTATCGGCATCGCGAATGGCCCGCTCACAGTCGCGATGTTCTCGCTTCGCCAACGCGCGACCGACCCGTCCTGGTTCGGCCGAGCGTTCGCAGTCTCGATGAACCTGAATTTCGTCGGGAGCCCGATCGGTGCCGCGGTCGCGGGTGCGCTGCTCACCCACTCGATCCCGCTCACGCTGTTGGTCGCCGCGTCCTGTGCGGTCGCCGGCGGCTTCTGGCCGGCGGTGCTCCCGGCGTCGAGCTACCAACCAGTGCGTCAGGTCGCGGCAACCGCCTGAACGTCGCCGGCCTGCACCCAAACGAGCTGCCGGGGTGAATTGAGCCCCTTCGTGCTGCGATGTGCTGGCGGTCCCGACCACACGGAAACAGGTCGTTTCATGTTTACTGAGAATCGATCAGACAAGCCGCGAGGGTCGAAGGACCCTATTGGCTCAGCACGCGGCACGGAGCTGCCGATACCTACCACGTGCGAGTGGTCGCGGGACGTCGCATAGGGATCGTTGCGGCAGCAGCCGCATCATCGGTCGCGGTTGTGTTCCTGTTGTGGTTGACCCTTCGAATCGGCGGCAACAGTGGCGTCCGTTACTTCGACGACATCGTCACAGCGCTCGCGGCGATGACGGCTTGTCTGGCGTGTTTTTCCGCCGGGGCTCGCCAGGTGGGTGCATCGCACCGCTTTTGGTTACTGCTCGGCCTGGCCCTCGGGGCCTGGACGCTCGCCGAAGTGATCTGGGCGGTCTACGACCTCGTTCTCCACGTGGCCGTACCCGTGCCGTCATGGGCCGATGTCGGCTACCTCGGAGCGATCCCACTCGCTGCAGCGGCGCTGTTGTGCCACCCCGGTATGCAATCGGCCGGGAGCCGCAAGACGCTGGCAACGCTCGACGGCCTCGCGATCGGTACCGCGCTGTTGTTGCTGAGCTGGACCTTCGTGCTCGGGCCGCTGTGGCGCCACACCCACCTCACCACTGCGGGCGGCATAGTGGCGATCGCGTACCCCTTCGGGGACATGGTCATCATCTTCCTCATCGTCCTGTCGTTGAGCGCCATGACGGCCCAGGGTCGCGCGCCGCTCTTGTGGGTGCTCCTCGGGCTGTTCGCGATGGCGGTCTCCGACAGCACGTACACCTATCTGGTCGAGGTGGGGCGCTACGCGACGGGCAACCTTGTCGACGTCGGCTGGGTGGTGGGGTATCTCGCCATCGCGGTTGGCGCGACGAACGAAGCCGGCGAGGACGTGGCCGTCGTGGCCGCGGAGGGAGTCGAGCCCTCACTCGTCTCAGTCGTCACGCCTTATGTCCCCGTCCTCTTGGCGTTGGTGGTCATGACCTTCGAGCTGGAGATCCACCACCAGGTAGACCGGTTCTCGTGGCTGGCCGGTTTCGGTCTTGCCCTGCTGGCGATCGCTCGCCAGGGGCTCGTGGTCCTCGAGCGTCACCGCGAGGCGACTTCGCGTCCCGGAGCGCTTTGCACGCCGGGTAAGAGGGGCTCGGGCGCAGTGCCTGAGCACGAGCCCGTGATCGCGACGCCTGGACCGGAGCTCGGAAGGAGGGTGCCTTGAGCCCCAGCCTCGAAACCTCGGGAGCCCTCGCGCGAAACCATCCGGCGCGGCTGAAGCGGCCGTATCACACCGTCGTGCTCGCTCTCATGGTTGCCACGAGCACTGTCGCGACTTTCGACCTCTACCTGTTCGCAACCTCCGGTTTCCACTGACTCGGCAAACGCCTGTCGTGTTGGGTGATCACCCGACGCGGATCAACCTTCGACAGTTGCGTGCTGGGGAACGTGAGGCGAGCGAAGCCACAGTGGGGCCAGCCGTTGAATTCGAGCCATCGCAGGGTCGAGACGGCCTCCGCCTTGGGGCTGGCAGTGCCACGGCGACACGTCGGCTTGGTGGCGTTCCTCCCGCGGTTCACCGGTGCCGTGTTGCCGTGACTGCGGCTTTGATGATGACAGTGAGGACATCGTGCCAGTCAGGACTCCTGAATCCGGCATCGACGAGGAGGCGGGAACAGCGTTTCTTCGTTCGGGCCTTGCCTCGACGACTCGTGAGAAGCGTCGGTGTCAAGAGCCGTGAGAATTGGTCGACGAGAACGAGGCGTCCGCCCGGCGTCAGCACCCTGGCGCACTGCTCGAGCCCGGCTCGCTGATCCGCCCAGTGGTCGAATGAGGTCGTGCTCACCACGAGGTCGAAGAGCCCGTCCGGAAACGGCAGCTGTTCGACGACCCCGGAGCAGTACTCAAGGCGCCTGTCGTCCGACTTCGCGCGAGCGACCCTTAGCATCGAAGGCGCCGGGTCGACACCGACCAGATCGATCACGTCCGGGCACAGTCGGGCCAGTCGCCGAAGCAGGTAGCCGGTTCCGCATCCGACATCGAGCACGCGAGAAGGAGCGGTCGGTCCCTCGAGGGCGATCACGACGGTGCGATTGACGATCTCGTGATGCAGCTTGCCGAGCCAGCCGCCCTCGTAATCCCGCGCACGCTCGTCGAATGCCGCCACATCGCGACGTCGAGGCACGGGTCGGGGAAGTCCGTCATCGTGTGAGGCATCGTGTGGGGTTTTCGAACCTCCCCTGGGTGTTCCGGGACCCTCCGTCCGCGGTTGTGGTCGCTCGGCCATGTTGGCTCATCTTCTCATGAGCGGACAAAGGCGCCGCGGCGGCGTGATTGCTCTCTTTCGAGAGGCTGTGAGCGGCTGGCGTCTTCACCGGCGGCCGGCTTCCGACAGCACCTGCTGCTGTACCCTCCCAGACAAGCGCAGACAGTGCCAAGGCCACCGCCAGGAAGACGCCGGGACTCACTCGATGTGGACTGACCTTCGACTCCACCCGCGTTCCCTGCGCGGCGACCGGCCGCGAATCCCTGCATCCCCCTCGCAACGACACGACACGCCGCCCCTAGCGAACCGTCCGACGAAACAGCAACACGGTGTTCTCCCAGGTCGACACTCATGGGGTCATTCCCGGGAGTCGCCGTGGTACCAAGAGCGCGAAAGTCTCCAGCGCGGTCCTGGCGTTGGGCGTCGCCGTCAGTTCCTCACATTCGCACGCATCCGGACAGCACGCCTCGGGCGCTCCGGCCAACCGCCGCCCGGTGCCAAGGGAGCCTATTTCAAACCCAAGACCCAGGTACTCGGCTCACTGTGGCAGTCGGGCCTGGCCGGTCGCCGTCGTGGCGCGTCTTGCAGCGCGGGCGGCACGTGTCGTCTTGGCCCCGAGAC
Organism: Acidimicrobiales bacterium; assembly: GCA_050015175.1. Classification (GTDB taxonomy): domain Bacteria; phylum Actinomycetota; class Acidimicrobiia; order Acidimicrobiales; family Bog-793; genus Fen-455. The sequence goes on from JBEKBX010000004.1 coordinate 161,746, forward strand.
GGTACCCAACGGTCCCGAGCACGACGATGACAGCAAGAACGATCACCAGCTCCGCCCACAAGGGGACTCGCGGGGTCGCCGGCGGCACCGTCGTGGTCAGCCAGAGGGGCAAGGCGACACTGGAGGAGCCGAAGCCGAGACGGTAATTGCCGTGGACAATGCGGAGGTGGCCGCCCAGGAAGGCTTCGAAACTTCGTAGCGGCAGGGTCACGGTGACCTGTCGGGATGCCCCCGGGTCCAGGGTCACCGGCTGGAACCCGGCGAGCTGGCGCGGGGGTTCGCCCGCGCTGGCAGGAAAGCTCACGTAGACCTGCACGACGTCGGTCCCGCTTCGCCTACCGGTGTTGGTCACTGTCAGGCTGGCCAGTTCACTGGTGCCGGTCCAGCGCAGGCTGACCCTGGAGAGAGCAAACGACGTGTAGCTCAGCCCGTACCCGAAGGGGAACAGTGGCCGAACGCCTCGTGCCTCGTACCAGCGGTAGCCGATGTCGAGACCGGAGGAGTACCGGACGGTGCCGTTCGCTCCGGGGAAGCCGTCTCCCGCAGCTGCTCGCGCGGTTGCATTGGTCGCAGGAAAGGTAAGTGGCAGCCTGCCTGACGGGTCTACGCGACCGAGGAGGATGGCGGCTACGGCGGCCCCGTCCTCCTCACCCGGGTACCAGGCCTCGAGAACCGCTTTGACGTGAGCCAGCCACGGCATGAGGACGGCCCCACCCGTGTTCAGCACCACCACGGTACGCGGGTTGGCTCCGGCGACGGCGTCGACGAGGGCGTTCGCATCTCCGGGCAGGTCGAGGCTCGGCCGGTCGACGCCTTCGCCTTCCAGGTCGCCGACGAACACCAGAGCCACCCGGGAAGTGCGCGCGACACCTACGGCTCGGGCGATGAACGGTGAGACATCCTCCAGGCCCAGTTGCGGCAGGGGGCGGCCGTTGACCGCGAACCACTCCACCTCCAGCGCGTAGAGCCGGCCTGCGTCCAGTTCGATCGTCGTCGACCAGCTTGGCCGTGCGACGAGACCGGGAGAGGCGAGCACGGTGTGCCCATCGACAACGAGCCGGGTGCCCCCGCTCTGCTGGAGGGAGAACTCGTACACTCCGCTGCGGGGCACCCGGATGACAGCCTTCCACGACCACCAGCTGGCATGCTGCCCGGGCGAGGAGGCGGTGCGGGCCATGAGGGCCACGTTGCCGGCCGCGTCGACGGCGAGGTTGCCGCGGCCCTCCTCTTGCATTTTGTCGGTCAGGGTTTCGGACGGGAGCGGTCCTCCGCTCACGAAGTCCCCTTGTGGGATAGGTGGCAGCAGGCTCTGTGATGGTGCACCGGATGCCACCTTGATCCTGGTGCGCTTTCCGAAAGCGTTCCGGAGCGCCGCGAGGGGGGTGATGAGGAAAGGAGGGTTGACGTAGGAACTGCCTTCGCCCGCGGTCACGGCCTGGGCTTCGGCATCGACACCGATGATCGCTACCGAGCCCGGTGAGCTGGCGAGTGGCAACAGACCGTCGGCGTTCTTGAGCAGCACGGCGGAGCGCTCTGCGACGCGCAGCGCTGTCAGCGCATCCGCAGGCGTGGCAGCCGGGGCGATGAGGTCAGGGGTCCGTGGGTGTGCGATAAGGCCGAAGGCGAACATCTCGGTGAGCACGCGGGCGATCGCTGCGTCCAGCATGCCCTGGGTGATCGAGTGCTCATTTGCCGCGCGGGCCATCAACACTCTGGTGTCGTCGGTACTCGAGGGTTTGATCAGGTCGAGCCCGGCGCGGAACGCGGCCGCTGGGCTGGTGACGGCCCCCAGGTCGGAGCGGACGAAGCCGGCGAAGCCCCAGGAACGCAGTAGTCGGTAAAGGCTCGGGTCGGAGCAGTCGTTGACGCCGTTCAGGACGCCGTATGCGCACATGACGGAGGCAACGTGCGCCTGGGTGACCACAGCCTGGAACGGCCGGTCGTAGAGCTCGACCAGCGCGCGCTGGGAGACGACCTCGCGGAGGGTCGCCCGGTCGGTCTCCTGGTTGTAGGCCGTGAAGTGTTTCGCGTCGGCCATCACGTCGCGGGACTGGAGCCCTTCTGCATCGGCGACGCCCATCACCGAGGTGAGGAGCGGGTCCTCGCCGAAGGCTTCAAAGACCCGGCCACTTTGCGCCACCTGGGCCAGGTTCAGCTCAGGGGCCTGCACGGCGTCGAAACCCTTGGAGCGGGCCTCGTCGCCGAGGACTTGACCGTAGGCGTAGGCGAGCGTCGGGTCGAAGGTAGCGGCGAGGGCGATCGAGGCCGGAAGCTGGGTGACACGACGGAGGTCGAAGGCGAGGCCGTTGGGTCCGTCGACGAGTGTGAGCGGCGGAATGCACAAGGCCGGCACGCCGCTGTTGATGTTCTCGATCCGGCCGCGACGGACCAGTTCGACGAAGCCGATCTTCTCGGCGGGCGTCATTCGGGCGACCACCTGGGCGGCCAGGCGTTGGGGAGTCGCCGTCTGCCGCAGGGACTCCTGTACCCAGGGGCAGCGTTGGGAGGAAAGTGGTGCCGAGGCGTGACTCGCGAGCGAGGCTCCTCGGCCGCAGCCCGCGACGACCACTGCCAGCGCCACAGGTAGAGCCACACGACAAACGAGCAGTCGATGAGGGTTCACAACGTCGTCAAGACCGGTGGTGCCATCGTCGCCATCTCCCGTCCTCGCTCACTACACATGCCGCCGGCAGCGTCTCTTCTCGCCGGCCTCGAACTGTCGAGCCAGGCGTCTCGCAGCCCACGCACTCAGCTACGAACCACCGCCCGGGACCAGGCGCCCGACCGACGGGTGCACTCTTGCACGAATCATCGGGATGGTTGTGGCGACCTCCTCATCCAGTGGGAACGTCATGGCGGAGGATCGTGCTGAGACGTTGGTGACCAACATCGGAGAATCGGTGGTCTCGACCTTCGATTTCGTCTGGAACCGACTGACTGCTCGGCTCTCTGATCTGGCTGACGACGAGTACTTCTGGGAACCCGCCGGTGGGTGTTGGTCGCTTCGGCCGGGACCGGACGGGATCTGGTGCCTGGACGGCGGCGAAGGCGCGGGACCCGAACCGGACCCTGCGCCCGTGACGACCATCGCGTGGCGTCTCGGTCATCTGGCTGGCGGGAAAGGCCCTGAGCGGCTTCACCGCCCGCCGCTTGCCCGCGGACGCGACGGACTTCTCGTTCCCGTCGCGTGCAGCCGACGTGCCCGACTTCTTGCAGGCGCGGTACACGCCTTGGCGTGAGGGCCTTGTCGGTCTGGACGAGGCCGGGTGGGAGGCACCCCTTGGCGTGGACTGGGGGCCGTATGCCGATTCAAGCACCTTGGACCTAGCGCTCCATGTGCTGGACGAGGTCGCTCATCATGGCGCGGAAGTTGGGCTGCTTGGTGACCTCTTCCGTGATCGGTCGTCTCTCGGCAGGTGAGGCCGAAGTGGGTCACGGACGAAGCGGCCAAACCGGAGGCGTCCGTGGAGCGACAGGCGTCATGGCAGCCGGAGCGGCTCGTCCTCGACGACCAGGCCACCAACGGAAGCCCGCGTGGAGTCGATCGGACATGCGTGCAGAAGTGAGCCCTTGCCCTGTCTGATCTCGATCGGCTGTCCGAGCGCTGCGGTGAGCCGGAGAGCCGCCGAACCGGTCGCTTCGTCTTCCGGAACACCGAACTTTGGCGCGAAACAACGCACCCGCATGACACCGGGCTCGATCCAGGCCCAGTAGACGACATGGTCGTGCTCGGGCCGAAGCGGACCGGAAAGCTCACCGATCGCGGCCGGCGAGCCCAGCTGGACAAGCGTCCAGTCCGGCAAAGTCGAGAGCGGGGCGTCTATCCAGGTCCTGTTGTCGGAATCACTCCAGGCCCGGACGAGTCCGCCCGGGGGTCGCAGCTCGAGAAGGGCCGAGCTGCGACGCTCACTGCCGAGCAGCCAGGCAGCGCCTACGAGGGGGTGGCCGGCCAGCGCGAGCTCCACGGCCGGCGTAAAGATGCGAAGCGCGCCCGTCAAACGGTCGTCGATGAAGATCGTCTCACTGAACCCGAGCTGGTGCGCGACCCGCTGGCGGTCGGCCTCGCCGACCAGGTGGCCTTCGATCGCTCCGAGGCGGTTGCCCCAGTTGGTGGCCGTGTCGGTGAAGACGCGCAGCACACGTACAGGCGTCTCGTCGTCGTCTCGCATAGCAAAGGTCTAGCGCGCCGGCTGCCAGCGGGCAGAGTCGGGCCGGTTTGCGAACGCAGGTGCGAAGGGGTCGTCGGGGGAGCGCAGTCATGCTCGCCAGCACTCTTGCCGCACCGCTGCGCGCGTCAGTTGGCCCTCCTCGCTTCGACCGTCGTCCACAGGTATGGCGGCAGGGCGATGCCAGGTGCCAGGTCAGGCGAGGCCTCCGGCGTTCCGCGAACCTCCCGGATCGCCACGGTACCGGCCCAATGACTGAGAGAAAGGTCTTCGGGATCGTCGGCCGGCGGCCCGGTCCGGATCTTCGCCGAGACGTCGACGAGGGGAAGCGCCAGAACGGCGGTCTGGCGCAACTCGGCCTCTGTCGCTGCGCGCACATCCCCGCTTCGCCCTGGCGCGAGCTTGTCCATCAGGGCGTCAAGACTCTTTTTCTTGGCGTCGTCCTCCACGAGGGTGGCCGTACCGTGCGCGACCACGGACCGGTAGTTCAGGGAGTGGTTGAAGCCTGCGCGGGCAAAGACCAGCGCGTCGACGACGCTGACCTCCAGGGCAACCTCGAGGCCGCCCCTTCTGGCCGCCATCCTCGCCATGCGCGCGCCCGTCGAGGCGTGGAGATAGACCGTGGAACCCATACGGACGAAGGTCATCGGCAACACTTGCGGGCGGTCGTCGGCGATGAAGCCAACGTGACATGTCAGCGCCTCGTCAAGGATCTCGTGAACCATCGCGGCGTCATAGCTCACTCTTTCCGGGTGCCGGGACGGCGTTGTGTCGCTGGTCGGGTTGTACATGCGCTCAGGCTCTCACGACAGCTCCTCCAGCACAAAGCATGTGAACCACCGCCGAACCCGACGCGAGGCGATCCACACACGACGGCACAGCGCTCGGCGCACGACCGGTCCGTGGTGGTCACTTATCGGACTCGGTCGCCGCTTCTGTTCGCGAAACCCGGGCCGCCTACTTGCGGACCAGGTGGTAGAGATTGAACTGCGACATCCGGCCCGTGGGACCAGCTGTCTGCACGTCTTCCAGGACAAAATCGGTGCCGAACCTCCGGCGAATCTCCGCTGAGCTGGCACCTCCGGCACCCAAGAGGCGCCAGCTCGCCGGCGGCTCGGAAATGCCAGTCAGGTAGAAGTCGGCGCTCTCGCGTGCGACGGCGGCGACGCCGGCCGCGTAGGCATCTCGCAGTCCGTCCGGGATCGCGTGATAGCAGCCGACGTCCACCAACAGGTCAAACGGGCCCCTCACGCCGGCCTTGCCGAGTTGTGCAACGTCGCCTAGCAAGAAACTGGCCGTGACACCAGCGCTGAGGGCCCGTGACTTGGCCGTTTCGATCGCGTTAGCGACAAAGTCCACTCCCACCACCTCCCAACCCTGCCTGGCAAGGTAGATGGCGTTGGCTCCGGTGCCGCAGCCGAGGTCAAGGGCGCGCCCGGGCACGCGACCTGTGACCACTGCCTCGAGCTCCGAGCGGGGCTCGGTGCTGTCCCACCTGGGCTTTCCGAACCGGTAAGCGAGCCGGTAGTAGAACGAGTCGAGTCTCACGAGATCCCCTCTTTTCCGTCCGGGTAGGTCTTCGAGAGCCCGCTCACTTCGATCTCGGGCCCCGCCGGGGTTGAACTGCAGGTGAAGCTGGGGTGGGTCATCGATTCTCCTATGACTCAGTTACTCAGTAGCTTATTTACTAAGCAGTATAGGAACTCGCTATACTGAAGTCAATGTCGACTCCAGGACCCAACGAGATGGCAGCTGGCCTGCAACGGTTCGGGCTCGAGCGGGACCGCATGCGTGCCGCGCTCGCCGGCGGAGCGGGAATCAGCGAGACGGACCTCGACGCGCTGGAGCACCTCGAGGCTGACGGGCCCCTGACGCAGCGTCAGTTGGGCGATCGTCTGTCGCTCACTTCCGGGGCGATCACGATGCTCGTCGACCGACTTGAACAAGGGGGCTGGGTGAAGCGCGGCCCACATCCCAGCGACCGCCGATACATCCTGGTCGAGCTGTCACCGCAAGCCCTCGACCGCATGCCGGCCGGCATGGTGACCTATCACGACCGGATCCGGACGATCGCCGCCAAGGTGCCGGTTGGGCAGCGGGAGGCCGTCGGAGGCTTCCTTCAAGCCGCCGCCGAGGCAGCGTCAATGGCGGCCGCCGAACTGCGCCGCGCCAAGCTCACGAACGAGCGCCCTCATGAGGCCCTCTGACTTACGAATGACTCGCGAGCATTGGCAAAGCAGTGCGCCACGTTTCCGGTTCGTGGCCGCGGGCACAAAGCACCGGAGCCGCAATGGCCGGCAAAGGACGACACGTGCCAAGACGACGGTATGGCTCTGAACAAACCGTGCAATCAGATCGGTTCGCAAGCCGTTTGGCTCCGTGGCGGTGCCCAGGGAGAACACGCCGGGCGATGACCCGCTGAGGGCCGAACGAAGGCGAGTACGGGGACCTGATGAGCCGACCGGTTCTTGTCGACCCCGGCTCGGTGCCCGAATCGATCGTCAAAGCGCCCAGTCGGACGCCGCGTTCACATTGTCAGCGCCATCACAGCCTTCTGGCCGTGCAGTCGGTTTTCCGCTTGGTCGTAGACGACCGAGTGCGGTCCGTCGATGACCGAGTCGGTGACCTCGAAGCCCCGGTCGCACGGGAGGCAGTGCATGTAGAGACAGTGCGGGTTGGCGAGCTTCATCATCGTGTCGTCGCAGATCCAGGCCTTGTTGGCGTCGAACAACTTGTCCTGGGCGTCCCAGTCTGCAGCCGGCACCTCGGGCGGCACGTGGTGAAGGCTGCACCAGCTCTTGGGATAGACCACGTCCGCGCCCTCGAAGGCCGCCCGCATGTCGTCGGTCTCCTCGAAGGAGCCCCCGTAGCGCTCGGCGTTCTGCTTGTAGAAGGCGATCTGCTCCGGATCGAGCTCGAAGCCGGCTGGACGGGCGAACACGAGTTGAGCCCCGTAGAAGGAGCAGGCTGCCATCATGCTCTGCGGTACAGAGATGGGCTTCTTTCGGCTGGGCGAGTAGGCCCAGCTCATGACTATCTTGCGTCCGGCCAGGTCACCGAACTTCTCCTTTATCGTCATGACGTCTGCCAGACCCTGACACGGGTGGTACTTGTCGTCCTCCATGTTGATGACGGGAATGTCTGCGGCGGCCGCGAAAGCGCGCACGTACTGGTTGCCCCGCCCGTACTGCCAGTCAGTCGGATCGCCGTAGATGCGTATGGCGATGGCCTCGCCGAAACGGGAGAGCGTCTTGGAAACGTCGTCGAGCCGCTCGGTCACGTACGCCCTCTCCGACCCGGCCGCGGCGGGCGTGTAGACCATGTTCGAGTCGAGGTAGTTGGCGTGACCCCCGAGATGCATGATGCCGCACTCGAAGCTGTTTCGAGTGCGCAGCGAGCGGTTGTAGAAGATCAAGAAGACGGTCTTGTCCGTTAGCAGATGGTGTTGGACGCCGCGGGCGCGCTCGAGCTTGAGTTGGAACGCGGTGTCGAGGATCGTGTCGATCTCCTCCTTCGTGAAGTCCGCGAGTGCGATGAAGTCCCGTCCCTTGAGCAGCTTGGTAACCATGGTCGTGTCTCCTTCCTTCCGGCAGCGGCCTTGATCGGCCGTTCAGTCCATGAGTTCCCCACCGTTTACAGCGGCAGCCTCGCCGGTGATGAGCAAGGCGTTGTTACTGACGAGAAACGTGTTGGTGGACAGATCGGGCCGGACGGCCCGACCCCGATCGCAGTCTCCGCGTGGGTGCCCGCCAGCCAGTACAGGCCGTTCTCGAGGGACCGGTTTGACTCGAGTTGCACCCCTGCGTCGGAGGGGACCACCGGCTGCGGACCGGCGGTGAGGACGCCTCGACCAGGGTCACGGCGCGCGACCCTCGTCACCGTCGTACCGGCATCGATTGGCAGCTCACTCACGGAAAGCGTCAACCCGCTCGCGCGGCCGCCACGAAGGCCTTGGCGCGGCTTGGGTCCACCCGGTTCCAGGTGTCTCCGTCCACCTTGAGGGAACTCCCGACGACGCAGCCGTCGGCGAACTCGAGGTACGCGGCGATGTTGTCGGGTCTGGCCCCAGTGTTCAAGAGCACCGGCAGCTCGGCAGGCACGGCATCACGGATTTCCGCGACGATTGACGGGCTGGGCTCAGCGCCGGCCATCGGACCTGAGACAAGGATGGCGTCTGGCAGGCTCGAAACGGCGACGGACCTCGCTACCTCCGCTGGTGACCGGTGGCCCGTAGTGGAGGCGAACTCCGGTGTCACGTTCATGAAGATCGCCAGCCCACCGGCGTCTAGCCACCGCCGTCGGCGGAGAAGGTCGGCGGCGTTGGGGACGAACTGTCCCATGTCGGACTCCCACGCGCCCGTAGCGACTTCGCGGATGAAGGCTGCTTCGGTCGCGACTGCAGCAGCGAGCGCGCATTCGGCGTCCCAGAGGTAGTCGACCCCGAACGGGACTGCTTCGGGACGGCACTCGGTCACGACCCGAGCCATCACGGCGGCAGCGGCGAGGTCAGCTTTGAGGGTGTACGGCCGGTCGTGCTCATTGCAGAACATCACCGCGTCGAAACCGGCGTCGACGAGCACCGTGACCTCTTCGCGAACGTGTCGCACGAGTCCTCGCACGCCACTGTTCGCATCGTAGGAGGGGGTGCCTGGAAGGGCCGGCACGTGGGCCATCGCGATCAGGGGCTTCTCGATCCCTGGGAAGATCTCCCTGAAGCGGCCACGGAGAGTTGACCGAGCCTCGTTTGCCCGCTTCTGCACGATTTCGCCTACTGTCATGCAGCAGGGTATAGCACCGGGAGGCTGCGGTTTCAACTGCGGCGGCTATCGTGCCGCTAGCGAAGGGTGAGCCGGCGGCGCCGACAGCTCCGACTGGGCGCGGGAATCGTCATCGACGGCATAACTGCGTTCTAGGGCGGCGGAGCGGACCGTGCTGGAACGTTCTCGCGTGTCGGTGGGCACGCGGATGAGGCGTTCCCCGTAGGCGCGAGCACGTTCGGGCGAGAGCCCCGTGTCCGTTATCACATAGTCGAAAGCGTCCAGGCCAACGACTGCCGCCAGCGCCCGTCGCCCGAATTTGGAGCTGTCAGCCAGAAGGACCTTCCGCGCCGCGGCGGCAAGCATGGCCTGCTTGATCGGGACTTCCACGGTGTTGACGTTGGTCACTCCCGCCCCTGAGTCCACGGCGTCCGCACCGAGGAACGCCCAGTCGACCTGGAGGCCCGCGAGGTTCGTCAGGGCACTCGGGCCGACCAACGTGAAGACCGAGTCGATGAGCTGTCCGCCGGTGACCAGCAGCCTGACACCGCCTCCTTCCGCGAGATAATGAGCGATCCGGAGATCGTTCGTCGCGATGGTGAGACCACCTCTCCCTCTTATTACCTGAGCCAGGGCGTAAGTGGTCGAGCCGCTGTCAAGCACGAGCGAGTCACCTTCGCGCACGAGAGCCGCGGCGTAATTGGCGATGGCGCGTTTTTCCACAAGACGCTGGCGTTTCTTGACCTCGTAGGGAACATCGACCGGATTCCCGTCCGTAACCGGCATGGCCCCACCGTGAGTTCGCTGGATGAAGCCAGCTTCTGCCAGAGCTTCGAGGTCACGGCGGACCGTCGAGATGTTGACTCCGAGACTGAGGGCGAGTTGTCGCGACTCGACATAGCCCGACTTTTCGACGAGTTCGCAGATGTCCCTTCGGCGTCGCTCACCCAGCATCGGAGCTCGTCTCGCGTGTCACTGCTAGGTTTCTCACAACCTTGACACGATAGCAGCATGGGTGTAGACGTTGTGCGTGGATCGGAGCGATTTAGAGCAACTACGTTCACCCTCCCGTCCCCAAGCAAGTGTTTTGGATTCCGCAGCCTCGCAGACCAGCACAGAGCGGGGGTGGCGTGCTCGGCTCCACACGGGGTCAAGCTCGCGAAGCGAAGTCGACCACTCGCAGTCGCGCTCCGATGCAGCAAGCGGGGTCGGTGCCCACGGCGACGTATCGGGCATCTCCATAACCGAGGTGTCGAAGGTCTTCCGTCTCGGGCGAGGCACCATCGAAGCGCTGTCGGGGGTGAACCTGACCGTGCAGAAGGGGGCTTTCGTCTCACTCATCGGGCCATCGGGGTGCGGGAAGTCGACGCTTCTTCGCATGCTCGCAGATTTGGAGACACCGACCACGGGAGAGGTTCTGGTCAACGGACTGCATCCGAGCGCGCTGCGCGCGAAGAGCAGGATCGGGATCGCCTTCCAAGACCCGGCACTCTTGCCCTGGCGAACCGTGCTCGACAACATCGGCCTGCCATTTGAGGTGGCGGGTCTCAAGCCGGACAAGGACATCGTGCGAGCCCTCGTCAAACTTGTCGGTCTCGAGGAGTTCCAGCGGGCGCGCCCAGCGCAGCTGTCGGGGGGGATGCGCCAGCGCGTAGCCATTGCGAGGTCATTGGTGCTCGATCCCGACATCCTGCTGCTCGACGAGCCGTTCGGGGCTCTGGACGAGATGACGCGCCAGTACCTCAACGTGGAGTTGCTCCGCGTCTGGACTGAACGGGCGACGACGACCCTGCTCGTTACTCACTCGATCTCCGAAGCCGTCTTCCTCGCAGACCAAGTGGTCGTCATGTCGACCCGGCCCGGTCGAGTGACGGCTGTCATGCCGGTCGATCTCGAGCGTCCTCGTCATCCGGAACTCATGCACAGTCGTGAGTTCCACGACCTCTGTGACGCCGTCTCGGCCGCATTGTTCGGGTCGCGGGCGGTCGCCGCAGCCGACGATGTCAAGTAGCCCCCTGCTCACGTTGACCTCCGAAAAGGGCCCGCGGTCCGCCTCAGGTCGACGGGGCCGTCTTGCCGCCAGGGCGCGCTCGTACAGCGGACCCTTCCTGCTGGTTGTCGGATTCCTGGCGATCTGGGAGCTGCTCGCACGGACGGTCTTCGCCGGTCGCTTCCTCATACCTCCCCCGGAGACGGTGGTCTGGGGCATTTGGCAAGACCGTTCGATCTACCAGTACTCCGTGCCCACAACGGTGCACGAAGCCGCGCTCGGCTTCCTGTGGGGAAACCTGGCGGCGATCCTGGTCGCCTTGTTGTTCCTCCTCGTTCCGATCACCGAGAAGATAGGGATGCGTTTGGCGATCGTGAGCTACTGCCTCCCAGTGGTCGCGATCGCCCCGATCTTGCAGATCGTTTTGACGGGAGAGTCCCCGAAGATAGGCCTTGCGGCAATCTCGGTCTTCTTCACGACCCTCATCATCGTCCTGACCGGACTCCGGTCCGCCGACCCGGTGAGCTTGGAGCTGATCAAGGTCTACGGCGGAGGGTCCTTGAAGGCATTGTTCAAGGTCCGCATACCTACTGTACTTCCACATCTTTTCCGCGCGTTACAGCTGGCGGCACCGACCGCCCTCCTCGGCGCGATCCTCGGAGAGTTCCTAGGTGGTACCCAAGGGCTCGGCATCGCCATGATCGTTGCCCAAGCGGAACTCCACATCACTTTGATGTGGGGCCTCATCGTCGTCAGCAGTGTCATTGCCGCTTTCGCCTACGTCGTGCTCGGACTCATAGGCAGAAGGTTGACGCGATGGTCGGTCGAGGCGGGAACCAGTGGAGCCTCCACGAGCATGGGTACGATCCCGATGGTCTCAGACGGCGGCCTGGGCAATGCGAGCGGGGCGATTTCGAAGATCCGCCTGCTGGCGTCGCGCATCGGGCTACCTGTGCTTTCCGTAGCGTTCGTGCTCGGCGTATGGAATTTGTCCCTCAAGTGGTTCGGGCTGAGCAGCTACGTCGCCAAGGGTCCGGTCGCCGTTTGGGACTATCTCTTCGTAGGGCCAATGGCTTCGCAGAACCGGGATCCGATCATCGGCGGGCTGTGGACGACGCTGCGCGATGCTGGCTTCGGGCTCCTGGCCGGTTGCGTCGTGGGTTGCGCACTCGCCTTCGTGGTCGTCCTGATCCCACGCGTGGAAACGTACGTCCTCAGTTGGGGAATCACGCTGCGCGTACTTCCTCTGGCTGCGGTGGCGCCCTTGATCGGTGCGGTTTTCGGTCGCGGCGTGATCGCCGCCATCATCGTCTGCGCAATGATCTCGTTCTTCCCTACCTTCGTGCTGATGGTTGGAGGGCTCAACTCGGCGACACCGGGTTCGATTGCTCTGGTCCATTCCTATGGCGGAGGTCGCTGGAAGACCATGTGGAAGGTGCGCATCCCTTCGTCGCTGTCGGCCCTTTTCGCTGCGTTGAAGATTGCCGCGCCCGGTGCTCTGACAGGCGCGCTAGTCACGGAGTGGACCGTCACCGGGAATGGTCTGGGCGCGCAGGTGATCGTCGCGTCGAACGAATCCCAGTTCGGCCTGATCTGGTCGGCGATCGTCATCGTCGCTGTGGCATCGATACTCCTTTACAGCTTGGCCGGCATCGGTGAACGGCTCGCCGCTGCTCGCGGTTACTGACCGGGTGATGACCTTGCAAGCGCGTACCGGGCAGACGAGGGGCAGTCCTTCTTCGCCGGAGATTCTCGTTGAGCACATCGACGCGCTCGTCACCATGAACGAGGACAACGAAGAACTGAGCGACGCGTGGTTGGCGATCGAGGACGGCGTGATCGTTGGCCTCGGGACCGGCAGCGCAGATCTGCCGGCACGGCGCCGCATCGATGGCCATGGGCTCGTGGCGATCCCGGGGCTTGTCAACACCCACCACCATTTCTTCCAAACTCTCACCCGCGTCCTGCCAGCAGCGCAGAACCTGCGGATACTCGACTGGTTGGCGGCCAACTACCAGGTCTGGTCGCGTATCGACCAGGAAGCTGTCTACGTCACGGCTCGAGTGGCGATCGGAGAGCTGCTCCTATCGGGTTGTACGACGAGCAGCGACCACCTTTACGCCTATCCCAAGGGCTGCGGAGGCGCCCTGGCGATGCTCGAGGCCGAGATTTCCGCAGCAGCGGAGCTCGGGCTCAGGTTCCACGCGACCCGGGGTGCCGTCGACGTGAGCCTGCGTGCCGGAGGCAGTCCTCCACCCGAGCTCGTCGAGGAAACCGACGCCGTACTCGAGACCATGGAGTCGGCGGTCCTCAAGTTTCACGACCCGTCTCCGGGCGCAATGGTGCGCATCGGCCTGGCGCCGTGCTCTCTTACGATCAGCTCAGAGCGACTGATGGTCGAGTCGGCGAGCCTTGCGCAACGGCTCGGAGTGACACGCCACACCCACGTGGCCGAAGTCATCGAAGAGGAGGAGTACTGCGCGCAGATCCATGGTCAGCGACCGGTGGAGCGGCTCGCTGAGCTGGGATGGCTCGGTGAGGACGTGTGGCTTGCTCACGTGGTTCACGCGGATGCCTCCGATATCGCCCGTCTCGCCGCGACCGGTACAGCCGTGGCGCACTGCCCCAGCTCGAACATGAGGCTTGGATCGGGCGTGGCCCCCGTCCTTGAGATGCAGCAGAGCGGGGTGAGCGTTGCCCTCGGTGTCGACGGCAGCGCATCAAACGACACGGGAAGCCTGCTCGCCGAGGCACGTCAGGCGATGCTCCTGTCGAGAGTTAGCTCCAAACGCGGCAAGTTGATGCCACCCCGCCAGGCACTGAGGCTTGCGACAGTGGGTGGCGCCGAGGCGCTGAGGCGAGACGACATTGGCGTGATCGCTCCCGGGAGGAGAGCTGACGTCTCCTTCTTCTCCCTGCAAGGTCCCGCTGCGGCGGGAGCCGAGAACGATCCCGTCGCAGCACTGGTTCTTGCGCCTCCCGCTCGGGCGGCCCACGTCATGGTCGACGGCCGGTTCACAGTCTGGAACGGCCATCTTGACGTGGACGAGGAGCCGATCGTTCGGGCACACCGAGATCTCGTACACCGGCTGGTCGGACAAGGGGGAGAACCGGCTTCGGATTCCCAGGTTTCCATTGGGCGACACAGTTAAGACAGATAGGAGGCAACAAATGACAGATCCGAGACTCGATGCGGCCATGAGCCGCCGACGGTTCCTCGGCGGAGTGGGAATGACGGCTGCCGGTATGGCCGCCATGACGACCTTGAACCCGCGGGTGCGCACAGGCATCGGGTCATTGCAAGATGAAGCCGCTGCCAGCCTTGGCAACGTCACCCTGGCGTTTTCTTGGCTGTTCGACGTCCAGCAGGCGGGGTCGTACATCGCTGCGCAGCGGAAGTACTACAGCCCACTGAGCGTGACTTTTCTCCCCGGTGGTGACTCGTTCGACGGTGAGCCCCTCGTCATGCAGGGCAAGGCGTTGTGCGCAGAGACCGACCCCACGACATCAGCAGCGGCGAACAACCAGGGCGCTTCCGTGGTCCTGGTTGGGGCGCAGTACCAGACGAATCCGTTCTGCGTCATGTCGTTGCACAAGCATCTCGACCTCGCCGAACCGAAGGACCTGATCGGAAAGACCGTGGGTTACGGTCCGAACATGGCTGTCCCGTGGTTCGCGTGGCTTGACGTGAACGGCATCAAGAGCAAGGTACATTCGCTTCTGACGAGCCGGGACGCGTCCATCCTGACCTCGGGTGGTTGTGACGCGTACGTCGGCTGGGTCACCAGCGACGTACTGGGGCTTGTCGTGCAAGGTGAGGACGTCGACTACCTGCTCTTCGGAGACACTGGCCTCAAGCTGTTCGACCTTACCTACTGCGTGGCGAAGTCGGCGCTGCAGAACGCCCAGCAGAGGCAGCAGGTCATCGCCTTGCTGAAAGGCGAGATCCGTGGGTGGCAGGTTGAATGTGCAGACCAGGCACTCGGCCTGGACCTGACGATGAATGTCTGGGGCAAGCACCTCGGTCTGAACGAGAAGGTCCAGCAGATGCAGAGCAACGACCAGGTGAAGCTGCTCATCCAGAACTCCGTCACCAAGCAGCATGGCCTGTTCTGGATGTCCGAAGCGGACATAGAGCAGAACATCCGCAGCCTCAACCTGAGCAAGGTCCCAGCGACCAAGAGCCTGTTCGACAACTCGCTCTTGGCGGAGATTTACGACGGCAAGAGCACGATCCCTCTGTAAGGGGAGTTCTTCATAGTTTTTTGTGAACGTGATCACAGCTTGGTGCCCTCTTGGTCAGAGGCCCCCCACACGTGGGCAGCACCTGGCCAGGAGGGCACTGCGGCGTATCGGTGACGGCCGCGAAGCATGGCGAGAACACAAGGAGAAGACTTCATGGCATACGATCTGATCGTTCGTGGCGCCCAGCTGCGTGGTTCGTCGGACCTGACGGATATCGGAATCTCCGACGGACTCATCGTGTCGGTGTCGCCGGAGCTGTCTGTCGAGGCGGCTGAAGTCATCGACGCGGCCGGGCGGTTGGTGGTACCAGGCTTCGTCGATTCGCACTTCCACATCGGGAAGTCCTTCTATGGCCGCGACACTCACAGGTACGACTATCAGCAAGCGGAGTGGAACCCGACCGATCTGGCTCAGCGCTACCGCCATCAGTATCGCTCCGGAATGGGAGACCTCGAGGTCTACCACGAGAATGTCGTCCCTCTTGTGAAGCAATGGGCCTGGAAGCAGGCCTATACCGTCGAAGGTGTCGCTGACCGCATCTGTGAAGCGCTCAGCATCGGACTCGCCAACGGGGTGGTCGCCTGTCGGATGTTCGTTGACGTCGACAGTTTTGCGCGCCTGACCGAACTCGAGGGAGCGCTCGAGGCAAGGCGTCGGCTCGGTGGGCTGATGCAGCTCCAGATATGCGCCTTTCCGCAGGAAGGTCTCGACGCAGATCCAGAGACCGCCGGCCTGATGGAAAAGGCGATGGAGATGGGTTCGGACGTGGTCGGAGGTCTGCCGCACGTCGAATGGACAGAGGAGCTCTGCCACAGGCACGCTGACTTCTGTTTCGATCTCGCCGATCGCTACGACACGCCGGTGCACTTCCTCTGTGACGACGTGGTGAGCCCGATGTCGCGGACGCTCGAGTATGTCGCCGCCAAGACGGTGCAGGCTCGCCGGTACGGTCGCGTCGCCTCAAGTCACAACGGCGCCCTCTCGAGCTACCCCGACGCCCACGCCGTCAAGGTACTGAACATGATCCGCGATGCCGAGATGAACATCTGTTGCAACAGCCAGGTGAACCTGCTCGGTGCTCTCACCCGGGTGCACGAGATGGTGGACTACGGCATAAACGTGTCGATCGGGCAGGACGATCTTGACAACTTCTACTACCCCTTCGGAAAGGAAGATCCTCTGGAATGGGCGTGGTCGATGGCCCACGCAGGTCAATTTGCGTACCCTCGCGGCGTAGAGCAGGTCTTCGACATGATCACGACCAACGGGGCTCGGACTCTGGGCCTGACCGGTTATGGCCTCGGAGTTGGTTGTCGCGCCGATCTCGTCGTGCTGGACTGTACCCACCCAAGGGAGGCCATCCAGTTCCAAGTCGATCGTCTTCATGTGATCACCAATGGGCGTCGGGTGGCAGGGACCAAGCGCGAGCGATGGCTCGCCGAGCCCGCATGTGCCCGCGACATAACGGGAAATGCTCGCGGCCGGAGCGATCTCAGCTCGACGACGAGCTGATTCGGACTCGGCGTCGTCTGCACGGACTTCGGAGAGGAAAGAATGAAGAGTGAATCGAGTCGATCCGAACGTGTGTCTGTTGAGGCGAGAGGGGAAACCGAGAAGTCACACGAGTTGGCTCGCCTGAGTGCGGCCCAGATCGCGGAGTTGCCCAAGCACGACGCGGTCGTAGTCCAACCGATCGGATCGGTCGAACAACACGGACCACATCTTCCAGTCATCACGGACGCTTACATAGCTGGGTCGCTCGTACTCGGCTCGCTGCGCTTGCTGGGAGACGACGGTCCGCCAGTCTGGGTCCTGCCTACGCTCAACTATGGAAGGTCGATCGAGCATGTGGGCTTTGTCGGCACCGTGACGCTTTCTACGGACACTCTGTTGAGCGTTTGTCGCGACGTAGGGCGATCCGTGGCTGCCATGGGATTTCGTCGGCTGTTGTTCGTCAACGGGCACGGAGGCAATGTCGCGCTGCTGGACGTCGTCGCTCGCGACATCCGCAGCGAGACCGGCCTCCTGGTCTTTCGGATCATGCCCTCTCACTTCGGGTTGCCGGAGGACGTGCACTGTCCCGATGCCGAGTTCGGAGCCCACGCCGATTTCGTGGAAACTTCGGTGATGCTCGCGCTGGACGCGTCGATGGTGCACCTAGAGAGTGCGCAGCCAGGCGGCCAGTCAGCGGAGCGGCTGTTCGGCAAGGGGCGCGCTCAGGCTCCGATCCCGACTGCGTGGCTGACCCGCGACCTCTCCCACAACGGCGTGATCGGAGACCCGAGGGAGGCTTCTGCCGCGGTGGGCAAGCGTGTCGTGGAGGCCTGGCAACGCCAGCTTGTCACCTGTTACAGGGAGATCGCGAGATTCGAATTCGGCGGAGAGCAGTGACACGGCCCAAACTCGAGACAACTGATGCGGAGGCCAGCATGTTGAGGGAGCCCGAGATTACAGACCTGCGAGCCCGCGAAGTCCTGGACTGTCGCGGTCTTCCGACCGTCCAAGTCGACGTTGTGGTCGATGGGGCGTTCATGGGCAGGGCGGACGTTCCGGCTGGCAGGTCTCGCGGACGACACGAGCCCGTGGAGATCCGAGATGGCGGTGAGCGCTTCGGCGGTTTCGGGGTTAGACGCGCAGTCGACAACGTGAGACAGAGTCTTGCTCCGGTGCTCGTCGGATCGCCTGCGGCACCTCAACGTACACTCGACGCCCGGCTCGTCGAGATCGACGGAACGCCGGATCGGAGCCGGTTAGGCGCGAACGCGCTCCTCGGGGTGTCTCTCGCCGCGGCACGAGCCGTGGCGGCGGCGTGTCGGCAGCCGCTCTACAGGCACCTCAATGCCGACGCCCATGTGCTGCCGGTTCCGCAGGTCAATCTCATAAACGGCGGCAAGCACGCGTCCAACGACCTGGACATCCAGGAGTTCACCATCATGCCGATCGGTGTCGCCACATTCTCGGACGCGTTGGCTCTGTCCAGTGAGGTGAACTTGGTCCTTCACGACCTCCTCGCGCGGAAGTATGGCAAGTTCGCCGTGAACGTCGGTGATGAGGGTGGATTCGCACCGCCCATCGTGGAGCCCACCGAAGCGCTGGAGCAGCTCCATCTTGCGGTAGAGAAGGCTGGATACTCTGCCCTGGTTGCCTATGGCCTCGATTGTGCAGCCAGCCACTTCTATGACTCGGACCAGAAGTTGTACGTAATGGCGGGCAAGCCGCGATCAAGGGAGGAGATGATCCAGTACTACGAGAGTCTCGTCGAGGACTGGGGTGTGGTCTCTTTCGAGGACCCGCTAGAGGAGGATGACTTCGAGGGGTTCGCCGAGTTGACGAAGCGGCTCGGCGTCCAGGTCATAGGTGACGACCTGCTTGTGACGAACCGGGACCGAGTGGCCCACGCACAGTCTCTTGGTGCAGCGAACGCTCTTCTTCTCAAGGTGAACCAGGCGGGAACATTGTCGGAAGCGCTTGAGGCGGCGCGCCAGGCGGTGCAGGGTGGCTGGAGCGTGGTGGTGTCGGAACGATCAGGCGAGACGGAAGACCCCTTCATATCGGACCTCGTAGTGGCTTTGAACGCGGGCCAGATCAAGACCGGGGCCCCTGTACGGGGCGAACGGACCGCGAAGTACAACCGGCTCTTGCAGATAGAGGAGGAACTCGGTGACGCCGCGGTGTATGCGGGGCGCTCGTATCGGCACCCGCGCTGAGGCCGGTGCGCAGTGTCGACGAGATACGGACCCCGATTCCTGAATCGCTCCCGCCTCGTCGATCATGGCGAGCGGGAAATGCGCGAGATCACATTGGACATAGCCGAGCAGGCTCTTGATGCTCTGAGCCCAGCCGCCGGGCTCGATCGATCAGTGCAGCTCCAGGGCGAAGAGCTGGCCGTGCCGGGACGCAGCTACGACCTTTCCACTTTCGACAGGGTTGTCGTTCTCGGTGCCGGCAAGGCGAGCGCTGAGCTCGCCTGTGGCCTGGAGATGATCTTGGGTCCGCGAGTTGATGACGGCCTGGTCGTGGTGCCGAAGTACCCCGACGTGACGCCGGAGCGGATTCGCCTTCTGAAAGCTGACCATCCCGTACCGTCGAAGGCAAGCGTCGATGCAGCGCAGGCGCTTCTGGAAACAGCAGAAGGGTTGGGAGAGGGGGACCTGGCGATCTGTGTCTTCACCGGAGGTAGTTCTGCCCTCGCCGTCCTCCCTCCATCAGGGGTGCCGACAGAAGACAAGATCGCACTGCATCGAATGCTGTTGGGATCCGGGATGTCGATCGTCGAGATCAACTCCGTTCGCAAACACGTCTCAGGAATCAAAGGGGGAAGGCTTGCCGGCGCGATCGCACCAGCGGCGATCTTGAACTTGACGGTCTCGGACGTGGTCGGGGATCCGCTGGATTGCATCACCGACCCGACGGTCCCCGACACCTCAACGGTTGCCGACGCGTTGTCCGTGCTCGACGACTACGAGCTGATTGGCGAACTCCCACCCTCGGTGCGGTTGCATCTCATGAGCTGCGCGGAGGCGGAATCGCCCGACCTGAAAGGGATAGACGTAGAGAGCGTCCTCGTCACAAGAGGTAAGGACGGGACGGACGCAGCGGTCGCAGCGGCCGAGTCACTCGGGCTGGTGGGCGTGCGGCTCGGGGAATTGCTGGAAGGAGAAGCTGCAAGCGTCGGCAGAGTGCTGGCCACCTTGGCGCGTCAATCACGTAGCGAGGCCTCACCATGGCCCAGAGGTGCCGTAGTCGTCGGTTGCGGAGGAGAGTGCACGGTGACGCTCGGCCCAGGCGGGGAGGCTCGGTTCGGACGAGGTGGACCGAGCCAGGAGGCAGCGATCGGGGCGGCGCTGGCGCTCACGGGCGTCGAGGGAGTAGTGGCGATGTTCATCGACACAGACGGCTCCGACGGCGGAACCGATATCGCTGGAGGCCTCGTCGATTGGTCGACCGACGCCAGGGCAAGACGGCAGGGCATGAGCCTGAGACAGGGGCTACTAGGACACGAATCGAGGGCGGTGCTCGAAGCGGTGGACGATGCCGTCGTGACTGGTTTGACGCAGACCAACGCCAATGATCTGGTACTGCTGATGATTCGGTGAGGGCGTGACAAATCTCAGTCCGAGCCTCAACTCAGTCGGCTAACCGGGGGGGGCTCCTCGGGTTGACGTTCCCGGAGTCGGCAAGCATCGATTCCAGACGCGCGCTAACCAAGCGCACACTTGACCGCGCACCCGCGGCATCGTTCCTCTCCACAGGCTTCGCGCGGGTACCGCGCTCGGTCGTGCCCGTCCCGTGCTTCTGACTAGAAGTCGCGAACGGCCGGGATCACCGTTTGACCGTAAGCCTCAAGGGTCTCGGAGGTGGAGTCGTGCATCAAATAGAGGGCGAACTGATCTACACCCAACTTCGCCAATTCGGCGAGTCGTGCAATGTGGTTTTCGGCTGGTCCCACCAAACAAAAGCGGTCGACGATGTTGTCCGGGACGAAGGCGACCGAGGGGTTGTCGGCTCGTCCGTGATGGCTGTAGTCGTATCCGTGCCGGTCCTTGATGTAGTCGGTGAGCTCGTGGGGTACCTCGGAGTCGTAGCCATAACGAGAGACGATGTCAGCGACGTGGTTGCCCACCATGCCGCCGAACCATCGCAGCTGGTCGCGCTGGTGAGGGAGATCGTCGCCTACATAGGCCGGCGCGGCAACGCACATTTTGATCCCTGCAGGATCACGCCCAGCAGCGCGAGCGGCTGCCCGAACCGTTTCGATCACCCAGTGGGTGACCGCCGGATCTGCGGTTTGCAGGATGAAGCCGTCCGCCAGCTCACCTATCACCTGAAGTGCTTTGGGACCGTAGCCGGCCGCCCACATGGGCAACCGGCTGCCGCCTGCCCATGCGATACGGACTGGTCTGCCATTGATCGGAGCCTCGCGTCCCTCGGCGAGGTCCCTGATCGTCGTGATCGACTCGGCAAAGCCCTTCATCGAGATGGGCTGGCCCCCGATGACCCGCAGGGCCGAGTCACCGCGCCCTATGCCGCAGATCGTGCGTTCGCCGAACATCTCGTTGAGCGTGGCGAACATGGAAGCGATGACGGTCCAGTCGCGCTGAACCGGGTTGGTCACCATTGGGCCGACGACGACCTTGGAAGTCGCAGCAAGCATGCAGGGAAAGATGACGAAGGTGTCCTCCCAGAGAACACAGGACTCGAAGGTCCAAACGTGGCTGAAACCAGCATCCTCCGCTTTTCGCGTTGTCTCGACTATGCGGCTTGCCGGTGGATCTGTTTGCAGCACGAGCCCGATATCCATAATCATTTCCTTTCTGCGATCAGCGGAGCTGCTGACAAAGTTGGCGCGGCACGAACTGGCCGTGGCCGGGCTCACCCGTGTAGGAACCTGCTTCGATGATCTGGCGGCCACGTGAGAAGACGGCGTCCACGCGTCCAGTTATCATCTTGCCCTCGTAGCAGGAGTAGTCAACTGCCATGTGGTGGGTGGATGCCGAGATCGTCTGGCTGGCGAGCGGGTCGTAGATCACTATGTCCGCGTCTGATCCAGGGCAGATCGTTCCCTTCTTCGGGTACAGGCCGAAGATCTTGGCGGGGTTTGTGGATGTCACCTCGACCCATCGCGAAAGGGAGATCTCGCCTGCGACGACACCCTGGTAAACGAGATCGATACGGTTTTCCAGGCTGGGAAGACCGTTCGGGATCTTCGTGAAGTCGCCTATGCCGAGCTTTTTCTGGTCGGCGTAACGGAACGGGCAATGGTCGGTTGCAACGACTGAGATGTCATCGGTCCTAAGACCTTGCCACAGTGCGGCTTGATGATCCGCAGGCCGGAGCGGTGGCGTGCACACGAACTTCGCCCCCTCAAAGCCCGGACGCGCCATGTCTTCCTGCGAAAGGAACAGGTACTGCGGGCAGGTCTCGGCAAAGACCCTCTGACCACGATGACGGGCCTGGGCCGCGGCGGCGAGGGCTGGAGAGGACGACACGTGCACGATGTACACCGGTGCTCCTGCGACTTGAGCCAAGGCGATGGCTCTGTTGACGGCTTCGCCTTCCATCTCGGCCGGCCTCGTCAAACCGTGGAAGATGGGGTCCGTCTGACCCTTCTCGAGCGCCGAAGCGACGATGGCATCAATAGCAATGCCGTTCTCGGCGTGCATCATGACGAGGGCTCCGTTGCCGGCGGCCCGGTCCATGGCCTGGAAGATCTCTCGGTCAGTGGCGTAGAACACGCCGGGGTAAGCCATGAAGAGCTTGAAGCTCGTCACTCCCTGCTCGACCAGCACATCCATCTCCTTGAGGGATGACTCGTTGACATCGGAGATGATGGCGTGGAAGCCGTAGTCGACGGCACACACGTTCTCAGCTTTGGCCTGCCACGCGTCCAGGCCAGCGCCGAGCGACTGGCCCTTCGACTGGATGGCGAAGTCGATGACTGTCGTTGTGCCACCCCAGGCTGCGGCCCGGGTGCCGGTCTCGAACGTGTCGGCCGACGTCGTGCCCCCAAACGGCATCTCCATATGTGTGTGGGCGTCGACACCCCCGGGGATGACGTACTTACCCGAAACGTCAAGCACACGGTCGGCCCCAGCGAGCCAGGTTCTGCTGGGCTCTGAGCCACCGGCGGCCAGCGCTACAACTCTCTCAGCCTCCACGAGGACGTCGACGACGGCCGCGCCTTCGGCACTTATGAGGGTTCCTCCCTTTATCAATGTGCGCATGACTGAACCTCCGGCAGTGTACTTATCTCATTTGCTGACTCACAGATGGACTGCGGAAGCGGACGGTCATTCGTTACGGAATGCTTCAAGGTCATACCGGACGATCCGCAAGAGGTGACATCAGGCTCTCCGGCCCGGACACAGAAGACTCCGCTCTTGCCGAAACGGTCCCGTGATCCCTTGCGCGACGCTTGACCGTCCATCTCTATGGGAATGTACAAGCAGCATTGCTGAAGCGCAAGTCGGGCCGGGTCCTTTCGATTCGCAACCACATAAAATGATTGCCAAACCTCGCGCGCGGAGAAACTCAAACGAAACCGCCGACCAAGTACTCAGCATAGGTGAATGGACAGCCTAAGGGAGTTGGACTCGGCTGGTCGCCGTCCCGCAGTTCCAAAGGCTACAACGCTTACGGCCGAGTCGTGCCGTGGCCTGATTCTCGGCCGCGTGCGCGGCATCCATCGTTACGGGTCGGCAGCTCTCCACCTTTGGCGTGTCGCTACTGGGCATCTCGACGCGTCTTGGGAGATTGATGGGTTTTGGAACTATGAGCCAGGAAACCTTATGGTGGAGAGGCTGGTGCAAGGCGGTGTTCTTGCCGGCGACACAGTCATTCGCACCAGATCTCGCGACTGAGAGGAAGTTGCTCTGCCGTCATTGGCGATCTTGTGCGAGAAGGGGGACTTCTCCGATCGGTTGGAGGTTCTTGATCAGGAATGGTTTTCAAGGTGCGCGCCGCTCTGGACTTGACCGCATTGGTGCCTTCTTGCCACCTTCGGGAAGGCCACTCATTTGTGGTCGCCTGACCTCCGCGATGAAGTAATCGGACTCAAGTTCGCTGAAATCACGGCAACGAAGCATCGACACCTCATCGCCGTCGCCAGTGCCACGGGTTCGTGCAAGATCGACGGCGGATACGAAGATCACCGTGGGCATGTTCTGAACCGCACCGGCCATCGCAGTGGCAAGGTCCCCTGCGCGGCCAGGCGGACGGTGGCCCTTGTTTCACGGGAACAGAAGTGGTGATACCGCCCTGGCAATAAGGGTCGGCGGGCTCTAGGTCCCACACCAGAATTGGCAGCTACCCCCGGTGACGTCCTCGCGCGCGGAATACGCTGCCTCGCTAACTTGAGCACAGACTTGGTGGCTGCTCTTGATCGAAGATGGGACG
This sequence comes from Acidimicrobiales bacterium, assembly GCA_050015175.1. Classification (GTDB taxonomy): domain Bacteria; phylum Actinomycetota; class Acidimicrobiia; order Acidimicrobiales; family Bog-793; genus Fen-455. Next base: position 185,799 of record JBEKBX010000004.1, read on the forward strand.
GGACCGAAGAGCTGGTCCGGGGCCGTTGGTTACGGCGCGAGACTGAGATCTGCCGGATCGTGGCGAGGCGAGCCGGGGCGACCAGTACCCAAGGGAGCCGGGTCTCGTCAGCTCCAGATAGCGACGACGGCGCTCCCTGAAGATTCTCCTTTCGGTCCTCGAAGCTGCCCTAGGCAATCAGCTGCCGCTCGTTGAGGGCGACTGGCCGACGCCACCGGCTTTCGCACTCTTCCATCGCTCGAACGCCACGCCGAGCGACTCGTGAGCGCGTGGGTCGGGTTCGACCTCGTCGACGACCGGGAGCACTGAAGCTGGCTTCCCGATGATTCCTGCCGCGCGCCCGCCGAGAATGGCGGCCCCGCGAGCAGAGGCATTGGGGTTGTCGACGACCAACAGCCTTTTTCCCAACAGGTCGGAAAGGAGTTGGCGCCATGTCGGGTGAAGGCTGCCGCCGCCGGCAAGATAAAGCTCCGAGGCGTTCGCGAACTCCGGGAGGACCGCAGCTGCTTCGGCGATCGAGAAGGCGACACCCTCGAAGACCGCGCGGAGCATGTCTGCTCGGTCATGACGGAGTTCAAGACCGAGGAACCCCGCCCGCGCGGATGTGTTCATCGAGGGTGACCGGGCGCCTGCCAAGTGCGGGATGAATAGGGCGGAGTTCGCACCACCGCCAGGCGCTGCACCGAGCAGCTCGTAAGCCTCCTCCCAGGTCGCATTGAAGACGTTCAATGCCCACGACAAGGCGACCCCGGCTGCCTGTACTGCAGCCATCGCGTACCACAGACCCGGGAGGGCGGACGCGAAGACGTGATAGCGGAGAAGGGGGTCGGGTTCTGGCAGCCGGCGGAGAGTGACCACTTGGGCTGCGGATCCCACGGTGAGTTGGATGGGTCCGGCCTCCGAGAGCCCGGTTCCCACCAATGCGGCGGCGGTGTCGGCGGCGCCAAAAGCCACCGGGATTCCACCGGGTAGACCCAACTCACGGGCGACGGGGACACCAAGCGGGCCGGCCGCGGCGTCGGGGGCACCTAGCGGTGCCAACAACCGTGCCGGAAGCCCGAGAGCTTCGACGACCGGAAGCGCCCAGGTGTTCTGGAATATGTCGAAGAGGAGAGTTCCCGACGCATCAGTCGCTTCGCTGCCTGCGCGCCCGACGAGGCGCAGTCGCAGCCAGTCCTTCGGTTGCAGAGCCCACTCGGCATCCCTCAGCACAGCCGGCTCCTTCGAGGCCAGCCAGTGGAGCAGGGGTCCCGCCATCCCCGGGACGAGAGGATTGCCCAACAGGGCGCGGGTAGCCGGGGGCAGAGCCCGGTAAGCCTCGAGACTGCTCTCCGCGCGACGATCGAGCCAGAGCATGGCCGGCCGCACCGGCCCCCCATCCGGGCGCGCAAGCACGACTCCGTGCATCTGACCTGACAGCCCGACCGCGCCGACTGGAGACGCGGCACCTTCGAGCACCTTCGCGACGGCGCTCTTCACCGACGACCACCAGTCCTCCGGGTCCGACTCGACCCAACCCGGCCGAGGTCTGGACAGCTGAACCGGAACCGAGGCGACGCCCAATTCAACGCCACTCGCATCCAGGAGGATCGTTTTCGTCGAACCAGTTCCAAGGTCGATGCCCAGTACACAGGGCTCTCTGCTCATCGTTGACTCCTCGCCCAAAGTGCCAGCTTGACGCCACTACAACGAGCACCAGGGGCTTCGCGCGCGCGATGACTACTGCAACCCGTTCGGGCTGCAGTCGGTCTTCCCGGGAGCATCGGTCGGTCCAGGCAGACATTGCCCGGTCCGCTTCGTCCGGATCGTTGCCTCGTTCCGGTTCCGCGCCATGACCGCCGGAGGGTCCTTGGTTCTTCCTGCCGCCCCGGCGTTCCAGCGGCTCGACATGCGTTGAGGGCACGGCCGCCTAAGCGTGTCCCAGGTGGCGTCCTAAGCTTTTTTGCGCGCCTTAGTTGGGGAAGGACCCTCGGGAACGGAACTTGAGTCACGGCCGAGTGATCATGTCGCCTTCGAGACGACCTCGACGAGGTTTCCATCGGGATCATGCAGCAGCGCATTGCGGTTGTTGTTGCTGGTGTTGTGAGGCGGCTGAACGACGGGAGTGCCGGCAGACACCAGCTGCGCGAATGCCTTGTCGACATCTTCGGTCCATACGACCAAGGCCATCGCCGGGCTGCCCGGAGCCGCGTCAACTCCGTGTGCCCGCTTCGCTGCCTCCACCGTACCCAGCCCGAGAGCGAAGCCATTGAGCGTGAGTTCCACGTGCTCAGGGGTTCCCTCGGTAGGCGTGCGGAACGTCTCCGCGAATCCGAGGAGGTCCCGGTAGAAGTGAAGCCCGGCCTCGATGTCGCCTGTGTAGAGGTTCACGAATCCTGTAACGAACATGCCCACCAAACTATCTTTGGCGCTTGCTCGGTTCGCTGCCGCCTGGCGTGGTCGCAACAGCGGGGCTCGCAAGGCGCTTTCGTACGGATGCGGAGGAGGGCGCGCACGTAACTGATAGGTGACTAACCGGACCTGACGCGTATCCCGCTGTCGCCGGGTGATCGTTGTCTCCTCGACAGGGCCGCCGACTTGACCGGGCACTTCACGAACGGGACTGATCTGTCCGAGGGGCTGGGGTCTGACCGATCGGTGCACGGGAGAGGCAGAGGGAGCGTCGAGATTCGTAGCAGCGTTCGTGGCGGTGATCGCCTTGCGTGAATCCCCGCCGAGACGCCGCTGGTCACCCTTTTGCCGGGGGCTCGAGAACCTCGCTGCGTGTCTCGAGAACCTCGATGTCTCTCTCGGCGTACAGGCGGTGCTCCCATTCCTCGTTGAGGATTATCAGCAGACACTCACGTACCGGGTAGCTGCGGGAAGCTGGCCAGCCAGGTCCGTCGACCGGGACCGTCTGGTCCCCCAGCGACTCGTCGGTGAGTCCTTCGATGACCTCTCGGGCGGTAGACATCCTGTCGCGGCGCAGGTCGAGCACAGTGTCGAGCGAAGGTCGTGCATCGCGGTCGCGGGGAATTCCCGGAGTGTCCGGCATCTCCTCCCACGGCAGGTCTAGAGGAGCCCACGGAGACGGATCACCGAGGATCGCCCTTCTGATCCAGGAGTCGGTGGCGAAGACAAGGTGGCGCAGCGTCTCGATGAACGACCACTCTCCGTCGACCGACTCGTGAAGGAGTTCGGGCTGCAGGCGACGGGCCCGTTCGACGGTGTCACCCCAGAGACGCTCGACGACGTCCCACGCGTCCCGGAAGCCGGCCGCGTTCGTCGGCCTCATCTTGGCCCGCAGGGGACTCCGCTTGTTGAGCTCGGAGTCGATGAGGGGTCCGACATCGACGCCATTGATAGTCAGGTTCGTGATCTCGCCGTGGATATCGACGTTGTAGAACTCGACTCCGCGCATCACGACGCCAATCAGATCGACGGCGCGGAACCGGGCGTCGGTCAAGTCGACAGAGCGAAATTGTGCGCCGCTGAGATCAACAAGCTCGAACCTCGAGCCACGCAGGTCGGCACCAACGAAGTCAGGCATGTGCTGACTGTAAGCCGATGCGGTGTCATCGGGTGGCTGCGCGGTGACCGGCCCGATGTCGGGGTGAGCAACCTATTGGGTCGGGCACGCGAGCGCACTCTCACACGGTCATTATCGTGGGCCCTCCAACTGCGTCGGTATCACGGCCGGTTGTCGGTGGCGCTTTCGGGACGGCCTTTCGGACCAGCTCGAGGGAGAGGTTGGCTCTTGCTGTGGGACCGCCCGTCGTCGTTGGCTCTCCTCTTCGCTTGCTCTTACGAGTGTGCAGCGGCCGTGGCCGATGCTGGCGTCCCGCGTGAAGGATCGGGTTTCGCGGCTTTTCACTCCACTACATCGTCGACTCAAGCGACGCTCACCCACGCATCGACGTCGTGGGTGAGCTGATGCTCGGTGTCGCGGCGACGCTGAGCGCGGGAGCGGGCGTAGGCACTCATCGATCCTGAAGTAGCCCGAGAACGTTGCCATCGGGGTCGGTGACGGTGGCCACCAGGCGGCCGCTACCTACGTCGCGCACGGGCTCCTTCACGGTGGCACCGGCAGCGGTCACCTCGGCCAGCTTCGCCTCGATGTCCGACACGTGCCAGTAGGCCACCGGCGAGGTCATGCCCTGCGGTCCACCGCCCGGCAGCAGCCCGATGTGCTGGCCCTCGGCCTCGAAGCCGACGTACCAGGACCCGTCGGTCTGCGGCGGAACGCCGAGCAGGGCGGCGTACACCGCCTTCGCCGTCGCCAGTTCGGACACCGGATACAGCACGGTCTTGATTCCCTGGGTGGATGAGCCGGTCATGGTCACTCCTAAAGTCGTGGGTCATATCGACCCGGTGTGTCTCGTCAGGAGTATGACGACAGCGAACCAGAGGATGTGACCGTGAGCGACCGTGACCTGCTCGCCCAGCGCTTCGAGACCCACCGGGAGCACCTCCGAGCGGTCGCGCTCCGGATGCTGGGGTCGAGCCACGAGGCGGACGACGCCGTCCAGGAGGCGTGGTTGCGGCTTAGCCGCGCCGACGACGACGCCGTGGACAACCTCGGCGGCTGGTTGACCACCGTGGTGGCCCGGGTCTGCCTGGACATGCTGCGCGCCCGGGCCACGAAGCGGGAGGTCCCGCCCGACGCGGCCCCCGACCCGGTGGCCGTGACTTCCCCCGAGGACGAGGCGCTGCTCGCCGACTCGGTCGGCCTGGCGCTCCTGGTGGTGCTGGATACCCTGACGCCGGTCGAGCGGCTGGCGTTCGTGCTGCACGACTTGTTCGCGGTCCCGTTCGAGGAGATCGCTCCGATCGTGGGACGGACGCCAGTCGCCGCCCGGCAGCTCGCCAGCCGAGCCCGGCGGCGGGTGCAGTCGAACCCGGTCGTCGCCGACGCGTCCGCCGCCACCCAGCGCGAGGTGGTCGCCGCGTTCCTTGCCGCGTCGCGCGGGGGCGACATCGCCGGGTTGCTGCGGCTGCTGGACCCGCACGTGGTGCTGCGTGCCGACCCGACCGTCGTCGGCTTTGGGGCGACGGCCGAAGTGCGCGGACCTGACTGGGTGGCCCAGACGTTCGCTGGCCGAGCGCAAGCCGCCAGGCTCACCCTGGTCGACGGCCTGGCCGGAGCGGTGTGGTCGGTCGGCGACCGGCCCCGGGTGGTGTTCGGCTTCACCGTGCACGGCGGCCGGGTGGTCGGCATCGAGCTGCTCGGGGACCCGAGACCCTCGACTGTCTCGACCTCGAGCCGGTGCAGGAGTGAGCCTCAGCGGCTAGGCGCGGTCGCCAGCGCCTCGCTGATCGACCCCTGGTGCGCCGGCCTCGCCGTCCCAGTACCGCTGGTCCGGCGAGGCCGGGACGGAACCTCCTCCTTCTACGCCCGGCTCGCTCGCTACGACCGACGATAGGACGATGGGTGCCGGACCGAGAGACCTACTTCTTGCGTTTTGCCTGGTTGTAGCTTATGGCGGCACGAATAAGACTCTGCAACGGACCTTCTTCTATGTGGTCACCTTCACTCAAATCAATAGCCCGCCACTTATTGCCTGCCTGTCCGGCATTGAAGAGCTCGTCAGGATCGCTGAGCGCTGCACCGTTCATGAAGACGAGCTTCACTCGATTCTTGGAGATATTTCCAACACAGATGATCCCGTTGAGTGACCAGACCGGTGCCCCTCTCCATTTCCATTCCTCAATGATCTCAGGGTCAACATCAAGGGTGGTCTTGCGGAGCTCCGCCAACGTGGCACCGCGCCAGTCCTGACTCCGTGCTATCAGATTGTCGATCTCTTCACTAGGATTCATGGCCATCCCCTCTTGTTTCCTGCAGGATCATCGATGGTCGCTCCCTGATCATCGGCGCCGAACCATTTGACGCCTGATCCTGGACCATATAGATCATGGTCAATCTGGTTGGCACCGTCTTCCTCGAGCTGCCTATGAGAGGTCTGAATATCTTATGTGGAGAGATACAGCTTCAGCGTTCCTGGCTCCATATTCTCGTGTTAAGTGGTGAGATTGACATATGTACCGCTGCCAGGCGTCGCCATAGGCACCAAGTGCTTGCCATCGACTGGCTATCGGCGGTAACTTTGGACCCGAATCTATCCGTGTAGAGGTCGCCCCGTATTGATGTCATCAACTGCCATGTTGAGCGTGATCCGTTTGTCAATGCTCTACATATGTCGGGAGCTCAAAAGGATCAAATCTGGGACGCGTCACTGGGTGTCGAGTATCACCGGTATAAACCCGAGGAGAGTGCGCTTGATAGTGGCGGTGCTCCCGTACACTTCGGCCCAGTAAGTGCCGACTGTCCGGAACTTCCCGGTGGCATTCGCGTAGAACCACTCGGTACCTTTGGGGATCTTCTCGGAGGACCAGGCATAGCTGTACGCCACGCTGCCGTCGGGGGCCACCATCTTGAACGTGATGTCAGCGGTCACGGCTGCGTTGGTGAACACGAAGAGGGCGAAGTGGTAATTGCACTCGCCTGAGCAGCTGTCGTACCAGTTGTCGATGTCGTTGGCGAACATCCCGTCCCCAACGCTGGAGCCGTCGTAGCCATAGGGAAGCGAGCTACCCAGAGCGACGTAGGTAGCAGGCAGGATGGACGCCCCCCACTTGAAGGAGGCGGCCGCGGTCGCGGGTGATTCTTTGCTGGCCAGTGCGCTCGAGGCAGGCAAGATCAGCGCCAGTCCGAGTGCGACAGCTGCTGTCAGAAGTGTGAGTTTGAGCGACTTCGCCTTTTTCATGTGCATGCCCCCCGTGATGTGCTGAGCTAAAGGACCGCCTTCCGACTGGCAGTCGCAGACTGCACTCGCCCGCGCTGTCCAGTACTGCTCAGAGCGGCCACCCTGTTCATCAGCCGCACGAAGCGAACTTGATGGCGCTCTTGAACAAGCTCGATGAAGCTTACTGACGCGACGACAACCTGCCCCGCAGACCGTGATCCAGCAGTGCCCGCGTCGGCCACGATCAAGGCGTGAGGGAAGACGAGGCGCACCATGTAGCGGTAGGGGACGTGACAGTCCATGGACACGACCCGCACCTGAGCCCGCTCGGAGCGGCTGTAAAGCCCCGAGAAGGCCCAGATGGCAGCGGCGTCCCTGCCGGGGGCGACGTCGATGACCACGCCCCGTTCGGGATCGGAGAACACCGTCGCATAGACGAAGGACCTGCGCACGGCGCACTCGTCGATCGCGAGGTGGCGACCGAGGCGCCCGCAGCGCCCCGCGGTGGCGCGTCGACGCCGCTCGCCGACGGCCAGGCGCAGGTAGTGGGAGGGGACGCCGAGATCCCGCGCCACCGCCGCGGTGGCGCGGCCCCGGGCGAGATCGGCGAAGAACCCCAGTGCCATTTCTGAGGCGCCTCCTCGTCCGATCCCCTCGAAGCGCTCGTCGAAGCTGCGCTGGGCACAGTCGGGGTTCTCGCAGACGAAGCGACGCACGCGAAGGGATAGGACGACGAGGAGAATGAGTGGTCCGTGATCTGAACCGTCCGCAGGGGACGCATCTGTCGAGCGCGACGAGGCCACGTTGATCAACAGTGGTCTTGCCTTAGAGTTCAAGCTCGTAGAGCTGGCCGATGAGGTCAACGCCGAAGCTGTGTTTTGCTCCTCGTGGACGATCTCATCGAGAGGCGTGTCGCCCTTCTTGCTGTCGCCAAGGGCCGCATGTGATCAGTGACTGGACTACCTGCTCACAGGGCCCGCCGGAGCGTGTGACTCCTCAATATCGGAGGGACTGGTTGGCCTCCGCAGCTGCGTCGGGTCACCTCGGCTGCTTTCACTCCCGCGAACCTATGCCCGCCTGTAGATGAGTCGCAGTTCCCCCCGAGGTCTATTGGCATGATGCGCCCGGGACTGATGACACCGAGCCCGATGCGGATGTACCGTCGGCCGCGTCGAGCAAGGCAAGTACCCGCTCGGGGGTGATCGGCAGCTGCGTCGGGCGGAATCCGATGGCGTCGGTGACGGCATTGGCGATCGTCGGTGCGGCATTGCCGATCACTGCCTCGCCGATGCCACGTGCGTTCATGGGTCCCTTGCCCTCCCCACTCTCGACAATGTCTGCCATCACGTCCGGCATGTCATCGGAGGTGGGAACGAGGTAGTCGGCCAGCAACGACGAGGCGATCTTGCCCTCGTCAAGGATGATCTCCTCCATGAGGGCGTAGCCGAGGCCCTGCATCGCCCCTCCCTGCATCTGTCCTTCGACCCGGAGCGGGTTGATCGCCCGACCCACATCGTGGCAGGTGGCGTACTTGAGCACCTCGACCTCGCCTGTCTCTAGGTCGACCTCGACCTCCGCCGCATGCGTGCCGTAGCTGTAGTCGGGAAAGCTGGCCCCTTGGCCCGTCTCCGTGTCGAACCCGCGACGCTTTGCATCTGGGTGAAAGACGTACAGCGTGGTGGGGTCTATCGAGCGGGCCTCGCACAGACGGACCAGCTCGCCGAGGCTGATCCCTTCTTCGGGCGCGCCGCCGCTGGCCGATTTGCCCTCAGCCTTGACCCGACCATCCTCGAACACGACTTCCGCGACGGGGCAACCAAGTGCTTCGGCAGCCACTGGGGCTACCAGTCCGCGCAGCTTCAATGCCGCCTGCATGATTGCGTTCCCCGACATATACAGCACCCGGGTAGCAAAGGTCCCACCCGCGGGCGGCGTGAGTGCGGTGTCGCCGATGTAGACGCTGATCCGCTCGAGCGATACCCCGAGGATCTCAGATGCGATCTGGCACAGGCTAGCCGCCTGCCCCCCGCCGACATCGGCCACCCCGGATCTGATGAGCAAGGTGCCGTCCGCTTGGATGCTGAGCCATGCCGAGGCACTGTCTGGGAACCAGATCGTGCGCCCGTAGGGCTGCATGTTGCAGGCGAATCCGCGACCAACCCGCTTCGACGGCCCGCTCGGCGCGCTCGGTTCCTCGAGCCGAGCCAAAGCTCGCTCGAGGGTCTCACCGACCGCCACTGCGGTGTCGAGCGTCTCACCGGTCGGGATCACGTCACCTTTGCGGAGGAAGTTACGCCGGCGTACGTCGGCCTTGTCCATGGCGAGGGTCTCAGCGATCCGGTCCATCTGCGACTCGTAGCCGAAGGTTACCTGCCTTGCGCCGAAGCCTCGGAACGCGCTCGTCGGGACGTTGTTGGTGAAAACGGCGCGCGAGCGCACGGAGACGTTCGGCGTAAAATACGGGCCGCACGAGAGCGCGGCTGCGTAGAACATGACCCGTGCGCTCTTGTACGGATAGGCGCCAGCGTCGCCGATGAGATCGACGTCCTGGGCGACGATCCGGCCCTCGTTGGTCGCGCCGGTCCGGTAGCGCATGATGAACGGGTGCCCCTTGGTCGAGGCGAGAATGGACTCCTGGCGGCTCCAGATCATCCGGACCGGTCGCCTCGTCCTCCACACCAATAGCGCGAGATAAGGCTCGACGGTCATGCCCTCTTTGCCGCCGAAGCTGCCCCCCATGTACGCGGCTATCACCCGAACCTTGTTCACCGGAAGCTTAAGGATCTCCGCGATCTGTGTTGCGTGTTCGATGATCTGAGTCGAGACGCGCAATGTGACCACGTCGTTCTCGATCCAGCCCACCCCGGCCTCGGGCTCCAGGGAGGCATGCTCAGCGTGCTGGGTGCGGTACTCACCCTCGATGACGACATCGGCGGCTGCCAGGGCGGCCTGGACATCGCCGCGTTGAATGTGCCAACTGGTCAAGACGTTGCCGTCATCATGCACGAGCGGCGCGCTAGGCAGCAGCGCAGCTCCGGGATCGAAAACGCCCGGCAGCTCCTCGTACTCGACTTGGACGAGCTCGGCGGCGTCGTCGGCGATCTGCTGGGTTTCGGCAGCGACGAGGGCGATCGGTTCACCGGCATAGCGCACGCGATCGCGAGCGAGGATGGGCATGGCGACCAGCAGCTCACCGACGCCTCCCGCTGATGGCTCGACGAGCTGGTTCGAGGGAACGTCCTCACCGGTGAGGACGGTCGCGACACCGCGAAGGGCCCGCGCCTTCTCGGTGTGGATCGAGACGATCCGGGCGGACGACATCGTGGCCCGGACAACGCGTCCGTACAGCATGCCAGGCAGTTCCCAGTCGGCTGCGTAGAGGATCGAGCCCTTGACTTTTTCGATGAAGTCATGGTGCGCGACCGGCTGGCCGACCACGCGCATCGGCGCGACCGTGCTCGCTGGCGTATCTGCGCCCTGCGGTTCGCGGGTCTCGGGGCTCCGTGAAGGGGGTTCGGCTACCCCCGGCCCGGGGATAGATGGGGGCGCTGCCTCGGACACAAGGATCTGCCCACCGGACGTCGCAGCCAGGGCTGCATCTCTCAACTTCGCGCCTCCTCACTCGCAAAGGCCCGGTTCTCGAGATAGGACTCGACCGCGTCGAGGATCTTCGTGTAGCCGGTGCAACGGCAAAGGCTCCCGCCCAGTTCGTAACGGATCTCTTCTCGGGTGGGCCGAGGCATTCTCTGGGCCAGGCCGTACGCGGTCAGGATCACGCCCGGGGTACAGAACCCGCACTGCGTTCCCCCGAGACGCAGGAACGTCTCTTGAAGAGGATGCAACGACTCGTCCTCGCCGAGGAGACCGGCCAGAGTCGTGATCTCGCGGAACTCGACCTGGACGGCATAGACGAGACAGCTGCTCACGGCCTCCCCGTCGAGCAACACCGTGCAGGTGCCACAGACGCCCTCACCGCAGCCATAGCGGACGTCTCTAAAGCCGAGCTGGTCGTGCAGGACATCGAGCAGGAGTGCATCGGGTGCCACCGAGATCTCGTGGGCGACACCATTGACCTGTAGTGTCACCTGCTGCAGGCTCATTCGGCCGACGCCCTCTCCTCGGCGCGTTGCAGCGCCTCCGTCAAGGCGCGACGTATCAGCACCCTCACCAGTCGACGGCGATACGAGGCCGTCGACTGCGAATCGGTCACCGGAGCCGTACGCGCAGTCACTTCCGCTGCTACGTCGTCGATCTCAGTGGGCGTGGGGATCCGGCCAAGCAGGGACGAGAGTATGGTCCTGTCGCCGGCGACAGGACGTTCGTCGACACCGATAAGACCCAGGCGGACGCCGCCGATCACGTCGCGCTCGGGCGAGAGCGTGACGTTCGCGGCAACTCCCGCGATCGCTTCTGCGCCACTGCGTCGTGCCAGCTCCGTGAAGCTCGAGCCCTGGCGAGACTGCGCCACCTCCAAACGAAGACCGGTGACTACCTCTTCGGGACGAAGGTCCGTCTTCAAGTGCCCGACGAAGAACTCCTCCGCGTCGATCAGTCGGGTTCCGGTTGGACCGTACGCCAGAATTTCGCCTCCGAGCGCCAATGCGACCGCGGCGAGCTCGGATGTTGCCTGGCCATGTGCGAGAGCACCGCCGATCGTGCCCCGATTGCGAACCCGCACGTTTCCGACGTAGGCAATCGCCGCAGTCAGCAACGGAGTCTGGCATCGGACCAGTTCCGAGAGAAGCACCTGGGAGTAACGCGTCATCGCCGAGAGCGACAGCCGACCGCCTTCGACCTGTGGCGCGATGGCGACGATGCCGTTGAGATCTATGAGTGCCGACGGGCGCAATACGCGCAGGTTCATGAGCGGCACGAGGCTCTGGCCGCCGGCAAGAGCTTTGGCGCCCTCGCCGTGCTCTCTGAGCGCGAAAACGGCCTCCTCGTAGCTACGGACGAGCTCGTACTTGAATCGGGGCTCCCCGTACCAACGGCGCTCCCAGTCATCGAGCACCACTCGGGCGTGGGTGTCTTCAAGTGCGCCTGGCGCGCTGGGCATGGGCATCGCTTTGTCAACCCCGGACTCGAACATGGCTGTCATTACGCCAACTTCCTACCTCTTTGCTGCCTTATCAACGTTACCAGTGGGCTCGCGCCCTCCCACCGGGCCACGCAAGCAAATGCAGTGTCCTGACCAAACAGCTCCTTGTCGCTTGCACTCAGGCAGTTCTCCTCGCAGGTGTCCTCACCATCGTCCGTCCCGAGATCGCGCGTCTTCGAGCTCCGAGCTCCTCCCTTAACAGCACCCCTGCGACCTCTCTTCGAAACCTCGCGCTCGCGCGCAAGTCGTCGATCGGGGAGATATCCGAGACGAGAGCTGCCACCGCTGCTTCGACGACCCGCGGCTCCGGCCGTCTCCCCTTGAGCTCGGCCTCAGCTCTTCTGGCGCGAACGACCGTCGGCGCGACTGCCCCCAAGGCCAAAGAGACGTTTGTGAATGTCCCATCCGCGTCCTTCTCCCAACGCCACGCCAAGCTGACGATCGATATCGCGTCGGCTTGCCGTGTGCCGAACTTCCGGAAGCCCTCCTCGCCTGCAGGCAACGGGATCTCAATCCTGTCTATCCATTCATCTGGACCAACAACAGTCCTTCCCGGCCCTGTCGCGATATCGGCAACCGCCACGCGGCGGCTGCCGTTCGCGCCCTCCAAGACGGCGACGGCACCGGCAGCGACGAGCGGTGGGATCGTGTCGCCGGCCGGAGAAGCGTTTCCCAGATTGCCCCCGATCGTGGCCCGGTTGCGGATCCGCACCGAACCGAACAGCCAGGCCGACGCATCCAGCCCCGGGAGCACACCATCCAACTCCGCAATGACTCGCGTCAGAGGAGCAAGCGCCGAGATGTACACAAGACCATCGGCGCGGCGCACGACCGGTGGCCCATCGAGCAACCTAGACACGTCTATGAGCCGAGCTACTTTCCGTCCCTTTTGGATCCGAAGAAGTAGGTCCGTGCCACCAGCGAGCAGATCACCTGTCGGGGCTAGCTCTCGGAGCTCCTCAATCGTCCTGGCCGCCACCACCTCGGTCACGCGAGCCTCCTCTGCCACCAGCCCCGCACCGAGCCTACGGGTCTGTCCCTCCGATCGCAAAGCTGGCTACAGGCGCGAGGTGAAGCGAACACGGCCAAACACCCATCAGCGCACCGGCCGAAGACAGGCGCAAAGAGCGCAGCAACGACGGGACCGATGCGGTGAAGTTCTTAACCCACGAGGGGTTGCGAGAACGGCACTTTGCTGCCACGGCCGCGATCACGTCGGCAACCTTGAGCAGGGAGAGATCTGCACGCACCGGAACCGGGAAGCCCGAGAGGAACAGGCCCGCGTAGTACTCGTAGTCGCTCATCGTCGCTGACATGAGCCTGCGCTCCTCGACAAGGTTTGCGCCAGCGCCGGCCGCATTATCCGAAGAAACGCGGCCCCGGTTTGATAGCTGCGAAGGGCGACCGACACGACGACATCTGCCCACACGCGCTGCGCCGCGTCGGGGTCGCGGACGGCAAAGAGAACGTCCTCACGTGCCTCGACCCACCCTGGATCGACGCCCCAAAGCCGACCGATTCCTTCGCCGACGACCGCAGCCACGGAGAGACTGGCGTCCGCATCGACGCCGACATGGTCCGCGATCGAGCGCAAGATCGATTGTTATCACCGGCTACGTCATCGAAATCGCGCATGACCTTCGCGAGCTCGATTCGCTCCGACGTCCAATCCATGCCCACGTCGTAGTCGTTTCGGGAGTGATCCGCTTGAAATCGAGTAACGCAGGTTCTCAGAACGCTAGGAACGCTGAGCTAGGTACGCTGAGCAGGAGTTTGCGTGATCGGGGGGTCGCCAGCTAAGACGCCATAATATTCCGCCGGCGCCACACAGGCGCTCACTCGTGGCCCTTGCCACTCAAGCTTGGAATACATAAGCGCATCCCGCGTGCAAGGGATGGTGCGGGGCACCAACCACGATCGTCGTGCCCGAAATGGCCACCGAGTCACCGAAGAGGTCGTTCTGGACGGTGTCCGAGCCCTTCAGCTCGGCAGTTTGGCGCCAGCCGCTGGCCGCCTCGGTGAAGACGTAAGCCCGGCCCGCCGAGGCGTGCGCGTTGGCGGCGCCTACCACAACAGTTGTGCCCGAGACGGCCACCGAAGCTCCAAAGAAATCATCAGTGGAAGTATCCGAGCCCTTCAGCTCAGCAAGCTCCTGCCAACCCGACGACGTCTCCTTGACCACGAAGGCGCGGCCAGCATTCGACGCCACCACCGAGTCGCCCAGCACGATCATTTTGCCTGAGATTGCGACCGAGTCCTCGAAGTGCCTCAGCTCGGCCTCCTGGCGCCAGCCGGCGAGCGTCTTGGAGAAGACATAAGCAGTGCCAATGCCTGACCCGTTGTTGAGGTCTTCGCTGCCCACGACAGCCGTCCGTCCCTCGATGGCCACAGACCAGCCGAACAGGTCGTGGCCGACGGTGTCGGAACCCTTCAGCTCGGCAGTTTGGTGCCAACCTGTGGCTATCTTGGAGAACACGTAGGCTCGGCCACCGCTCGAAAAGCCGGAAGTCGAATTGAGACCGGTGGCGCCAACAAGGACCGTCGTGCCCGAGACCGCTACGGCGGTGCCGAAGAGGTCGCCGGCTAGCGTGTCGGAACCTTCGAGGACCGCGGCTTGGTGCCAGCCGGTGGCGGTCCTGGTAAAGACGTAGGCCCGGCCGACCCATCCCTGGCCATGAAGGACCGAATAGGGTGCCCCCACGACGATGGTGTTGTCCGAGACGGCCACCGAAGCACCGAAGAAGTCCCCGTTACCGCGCTCGGGGTTGTGAAGCTCGGCAGTTTGGTGCCAACCCGTCCCGCTCTTGGCGAACACGTAGGCACTTTCTGCGCCCGGGGCCGGGTACGAGGCGCCTACCACGATTGTGGTACCTGACACGGCCACGGCGGAGCCAAACTCGTTGTTGGGCCTGCTGTCGGCACCTCTCAATTTCGAGACCTGGCGCACCGGGCCGAGCGAATGTGAGCTGGCTACTTCCGCCCACGCCGTACTAGTGAGGGTGGCCGCCGCCGCCAGCACGACAAAAGCGACACTGACCAAGGGGAGCTTGCGCGGTAACACAGCGACCCTCCTGTTTCACTCCGTCTGGCGAGAGGCCAGCCAACCAACCCGCTCAAGGACTCTACTCAACCGAGGCGGCCAGCTTCTCTTTGGGGCGTGGCGACGCGAATCAGTACGAGCGGTGTCAACCGCGATGGCTACCTGGTGTTCACCGCGCCCGGCGGTGGCCCAATTGGTTACGCGAACTGGCGGAACCGGGTCTGGGTGCCGGCTTGTGAAGCAGCTGGGCTTCAGGGCATCGGATTCCACTCGCTTCGTCGAGCCTCGGCTACAGCATTCGTGTACGCGCGCGAGTTAAAGACGGCTCAGACTTGACTCGGGCACTCGGATCCACGCTTGACGCTGTCGATCTACGCACAAGCAGTCGCGGAAGCAGATCGGTCGGCGGCGGAGGTTCTTGGAGCGCGCTTTCTGCCACAACTACCTACGACAGCCGCCGGGATCGCGCACGAATCGCGCACGCGGGATGATGACTGAGCCCCAGCTGGACGTCCGTGAGCCTTCTACCAGGGAGAATACCGGTGGGGAAAGAGGGGGACGGGGCCGCGAAACTGCCGAAAGCGCGGACACGCGGCGCGTTGATGCTGGTGGTGATGGGTGTGTGGGGCTTGTGATGTTGCCTTGGCTCCCGGTCCATGGTCGCCAACCCCACGGGGCCTCGTCTGCCGCCCACCGCGCCACCGTCGACGCCGGCCGCCCTGGTCCAGGTTGATCTACCCGCCGCCCGGTACGCGGGCGCGTGGGCGATCGTGGGGGGTGACGGGCGAAGCAGTTCTGTGAGGACCGCCACCTGCCGCCTCGGCGGCGCGCTACTGGGCGCTTCGGCGTGTGTCCCCGCTTGCCGGAGGTTCGTCCGGCGCCTTGAGCATTCGGTAGATGCCTATGACGCCTCCGACCTCGACGAGGGTTCCCACTGCGACAGCCAGATAGAACACGGTGAAAGCGGTTCCGTTGAACGGATGCTGTCGAGAGACCAGCATTAGCTGGCCTATTAACGCGGCGACCTGACCGATCAGAAAGACTCCCAAAGCTGCAGCAATCCATCCGACTGGCGTGGCGAGTCGCCTCCGAGACCAGTAGCGAGTTGCACCGGTCAGATGTTGAACCGACTCGACATAGGGTCGAAACGATACCCACGGCAGGTTCGCGCGGCAGATTGGACATACGAGGTTTCCGTCAATGATCCGGACCTCGTCGGAGCGCAGTTCGTGTCCTTGCGGACAAACGATCGCAGCCTGTGAACGTGAGGACGAGAAGTCGTCGGTGGGGCTAGTAGGCATGTCCCTTCCGCCTCTCTGCTCTATCGACCCACGAGCCCCGCGGTGGATCCGGTGGGTCGCTTCTCTCAAGCACTATCGACCCTTCGACGCTCAGACTCAAGCATTCTGAAAGCCGGCCAGGCTCCGCGAGCCGTCGGTGACGGCCTAGGTAACGGGGTCACGATCAGCATGGCAAGGATGCTCGACCAGTTAGGGCGGCACAGCCCAGAAGGCGAAGACAGGCGCCCACGTTCGCCCACGTGGCGGCGTAGGTGTCAACGGCCATTGAGAAACGCGCGCTGACGGCCAGGAGAACCGCGCGCTGACGGCCACCAAAGTCGCGCGGTGACGGCCACCAGTTCTGCCGTGAACCTCAGGTGAGCGGCTTCACCCCC
>JBEKBX010000005.1:0-172518 GCA_050015175.1 Acidimicrobiales bacterium
GCCTTCGAGCTGCTTGGCGTCTCGCACCGCCTCGGCTACGCGTAGTCAGTACTCCAGCCGGCAGTCGACGTGAAAGCGCAGGTGGCGGCGAGAGTCGACCGAAACCTCAGGGTGAACTTCGGCCTAGGTCGG
Source organism: Acidimicrobiales bacterium (assembly GCA_050015175.1). Lineage (GTDB taxonomy): Bacteria > Actinomycetota > Acidimicrobiia > Acidimicrobiales > Bog-793 > Fen-455. Next base: position 133 of record JBEKBX010000005.1, read on the forward strand.
AACGAGAGCCGCCTCGGCAACGACCATCAGATCGGGGTGATCCACCAGGTGCGTCGCCGGCACGTCCTCCAGGCGACGACCCTCAGCGAGATGGCGCACCACCTCCCCCTTGCCCTCCCCCGCCGCGAGGACGAGCACGGATCGCGCACAGCGCAGGTCGGCCAGCCCGACGGTGACGGCCCGGGTGGGTCGGCTCGCGGCCGGCCGTCCCGGGAAGTTCGCCTCGAGCGTCGCCTGGGCGAGCGTCACGACACGGGTGCGCTGGTCGTCGGTGGCACCGGGCTCGTTGAACCCCACGTGCCCGTTACGGCCCACGCCGACGATCGCCAGATCGAGCCCACCTGCCTCGTCTAGCAAGCGGTCGTACGCGGTGGGGTCGTAGGCGCTCTCCGGTGTCAGCAGGTGTGTCGCCGTCGAGGAGTTGAAGGCGAGGTCGCCGAGATGTTCGCGCAGGTACGCCACGAAGCTGCCCGCTGGGTACCCAGGTAGATCCACGTACTCGTCGAGCATGAAGAGGCTCGCCCCTGACAGGTCCAGCGCGCCAACGGCGCGCGCGGCCAGCAGCCGCTGATAGAGACCCCGCGGCGTGGCGCCGGTAGGCACCGTCAGAGCCAGGGTCGGATGCGCCGTGACGCGCTCCACCACGAGCCGCGCCGCCGTATCGGCGAGCGACGCCGCGTCGTCGACTGCGAGGAACCTCATGGGCGCAGACGCGGCGCTGAGAGAACCGGTGCGGCCTCGAAATACCTGGTCATCCGCTCAGCTGCCGCCGTGAGATAGGCCGCGCCCAGGTCCGGCGGCAGCACCGCCGCGGCCGGTGCGGGGCGCACGGCGACGCCCAGCGCGTCGAAGGCAATGAGGGCTGCCCCCAGCACTGACGGGCTCGCCTCGGCGAGCGCGGCGACCGGGCCCGGCCACGCCGCCGCCACGATCGCCGTGCGAAGGTGTCTGCTGTCTGGCGGCGACACGGCGAGCACCCTACGGGATCCGTCCGCCAGCCGATTCAGGCACCGCACCGTCTCGAAGGCGATTCCTTCGAAGATGGCCCAGGCCAGATCCTGTGCCGTCGTGGCCAGTGTGAGCCCGGCAAGGGTGCCTGTCAGATCGCTGCGCCACAGCGCGCCCTGCTCCCCGCCGGCCAGGTAGGGCAGCGCGAGTGCCGCGCTGCCGGCCGGATCCGGGTGAGCGAGGGCCAGGTCTTCTAGCCCCGAGGGCGTGAGGTGCAGCAGACCGGCCAGCCACCCGAGCGACGAGCCCGTGGCGAGCAGGTCGAGCTCCACCCCCCGCGAGCCGGGTGCTACGAGAGGCGTCACCAGGAGATCCGTCGGACGCGGAGTCGCCGCGTCCAGCTCGGTCATGATCACCGTGGACGACCCGTCGATCACCGCGATCCCGTCACCACAGCAGCTGGTTATGTAGTGGTGGGCGCACACCGAGTCGGCCGCGCCCACCACTACGGGCGTCCCCGGCGCCACTCCGGTCAGGGTGTTCGCCGCAAGGGGCGCGACGTGATGGGCGTCGACGACTGGAGGAAGGAGTCCCTCCGCGACCCCCCAGATGGCGAGAAGCTCGGCGCTCCAGCGTCCGGCGTCGACGTCGAGCGCCCCGTATCCCGAGGCGGTCGAGGGCTCCGTCGCCCGTGTCCCCGTCAGAGCGAGAAAGAGGTAGTCCTTGGCAGAGAGCAGTGTCGCGGGCTCCGGCGCGCCCTCCGCGGCCTGACGCAGGTGCATCGGCACCACGTAACGACCGTCAATCGGCGCGCCCGAGACGGCCGCCACACGGCGGCGCTCCTCCGCGGTGAGACGAGCCTCGACCAAGGCGTCGGCACGCGAGTCCTGCCACGTCACCGCCGGTCCCTGAGCGTGCCCCACTTCGTCGACCGCCACCAGCGTCGGCAACTGGCCGGTGAGGACGACGGCGTCCACGGCGGATTCCGCGTCGAGCACCCGCTCGGTCGCAGCCGCCACCGCGCGTAGCCAGTGGGCGGGCTCCTGCTCGGCCTGCCCGGGCTGGTCCACGGTCGTGGGGTAGGCCTCCGCAGCCGCCGCAAACACGCGGAGGGTGGCGTCGACTAGGGCAACCTTGACCCGGGAGGTGCCCAGGTCGATCGCCAGTACGCGGCTCATGACACTGATGTCGCGACCTGACGACCGACGGCCGTCCGGGAGAGGAGCGCGTCGAGGGCGTCGTCGGCGCGAGACAGCGTCTCGTCGATGTCGCGCGCATCGTGGGCGAAGGACACAAAGAGATTCTCGAAGTGGCCAGGGTGGAAGAGCACACCTCGATCGAGCATCTCCTCCCACCAGATCCGGAAGAGGTCGGGTCGGCTATGGCGCGCCGCGTCGCGGTAGTTCTCGATCGGGGCGTCGGCGAACCACACCTGGAACACGGGGCCCATGCCGACTACGGACCCCTCGATCGACTTGGCCCTCATGAGCGACTCGAGCCCTTCACGCAGCCGGTCCGACAGCCGGTAGAGCTCCTCGTAGGAGACTTCCTCCCGCAGGACGCGCAACGACTCGACTGTGGCAGCTACCGCGATGGAGTTGCCGGAATACGTCCCTGCAATCGACACGGTGCCGTCGCTCGCCAAGTCCATGATGGCCCTCCGGCCGCCGATGGCGGCGACCGGGAAGCCCCCGCCGCAGCCCTTGGCCATGACCGTAAGATCCGGCAACACGCCGAGCTTCTCCTGGCCACCGCCCAGCGCCACGCGGAAGCCGGTGATGACCTCGTCGAAGATGAGCACCGCGCCGTAGCGCGCGGTGACCTCCTTAAGACCCTCCAGGTAGCCCGGCCGGGGAAGGATGCACCCCGTGTTGCACATGATCGGCTCGGTGATGACCGCGGCGATCTCTTCGCCGTGAGCGGCGAAGATCTCCTCAATCGCCTCGAGGTCGTTCCACTGCGCGATGATCAACGAGGTGCCCATCTCCGGGAGGACCCCCGGCCCCTGCGGCAGAGCCACCGGTTGATTGTCGGGCCCGGCCAGGTCGAGGTCGGGATGTTTCGACCAGTAGATTCCGTCTGAGAATCCGTGGTACTGACCTTCGAAGCGCACGACCTTGCTGCGTCCCGTGAAGGTGCGAGCGAGGCGCAGGGCGTAGAGCACTCCTTCCGTGCCGCTGTTGACGAGGCGCACGGTGTCGACGCTCGGCACGGCCTGGACGATGGTCGCCGCGAGGTCGATCTCGAGAGCGGTGGGCATGGCGAACACGGTGCCCACCTCGCTGATGCGTCGCGCGACCGCTTCGGTCACCGTGGGCGGACGATGGCCGAGGAGCATCGGACCCAGCCCCAGCAGATAGTCGATGTATTCGTTTCCGTCCGCGTCCACGACGTGACTGCCCGTTCCGTGGTCGACGAAGATCGGATGGGGCTCCCACCCGGAGAACCGGGCCCGGGCCGTACTGTTGACGCCCGCTGGGATCAACTCCTGGGCGCGGCAGAAAAGCGCGGCCGAGCGGGCATACCGTTCGGGGCGCAGAAAGGTGGCGGCCATGGCTCCCCTCAATCAGCATAATGACATAATGATGCTAGCACTGGCTCCCGCCCCAGTGGCCTGCTTGCGGGGACAGGGGAGGGACGACGTGAACTCGTGCCATCGTCGGCAACACCGATGGGGATGTGTCAGGCAGCGCGCTCGTATTCGTGGACGATGCCGCCAAGGACATTGCGACGGATGACCTTGCCGTTACCGGTGGTCGAGGTCGCCGGGCAGGGGAGCGGTTCGTCGAGACCGAGACTGCGGTGAGGCCTGGCTTGGTTGCAATGGCATAAGTACTCGGCGAGCAGGGCCGCAAGATGTCGTCGTAAGAAGAGGAGGTGGTCGAGGCAGTCTTGGCGGACGGTCCGCACGAACCGTTCGGCGAGCGAAGGCGTTCGCCCTCGGCGAGGCGACTAGAGCTCGTATCGTCTCGATGCCGATAGAGGCGAGCACGGTGTCGGAACTGGCGGTGAACTTGGTGTCGCGGTCCCGGACGAGGAACCGGAAGTGGCGCCCCGCCTCTTCGAGGGCGGAGGCGAAGTTGCGGGCTACCTGGGCGATCCAGGGGCCGATGGGGTTGGACCTGGTCAAGCCAAAGCACGAGTAAAGGGACCCTTAAGGGTGTCGGACGTCTCTAGCCAGCGGCCCAGTAGGCATTCAGTCGCGCAATGGCTTGCTCCTTCGACATTGTTGCGACCTCGTCCACAGCCACCCCGAGGCGATGGATCAGGAGGTACACGACCTCGCTGGGGAGCGCCTCGGGTGGCGCAGCTGGGCGGCCACGGTCTGGCCGGTCGCCGCCACGAACACAGGCCCAGAATTCAGCCTCTGTCACCGCCAACTGGTCCCACAGTATGTGTGACCAGATCGACGGTCCGTAGCCCGTACGGTCGGGCGGATGGGACACACGGGTTCGGAGTGTGCGACCGTCCGGGAGGTCGAGCTCGTAGGTCAGGTGATGCGTGCCGGTCCTGCCTCGCGCGTCGCGGACAACTCGCCAACCCTCGTTCTCGCAGAACTTGGCATGATCCGCCCGTGCCGGCGTCGGCCAATCGCTCACGCCGAGGCGCCCACCAGCCACTTCTTCAGCTGGTCATCCTCGCTCAAGGAGACGAGCTGCACCAGCGCCCAGTTGTCTCGGTGGTTGGGCGCGTTGAGCAGGTGGTCCTGCCAGTCCTCTGCATACTCCCGGAGGGCGTCGACCATCTCCTCGAGTGCCTCGTCAAACGACGCGCCATCAGCTGCTACCGGAACGCCGGGAACGAACATCGACCATCCTCCGGCCTCGGCGACCACCGATGGGTGAACGGCGAGCGAATTGGTGAGGAAGGTCCGCAGCCGCTCGGCATCAACTACGGCCGACGGGCTCCCGTCTCTACGTACGAGCGCCGGACGGCCACTTTGGGCCGCGTCGAGCAGCTCCTTGAAGTGGGCGCGTCCCTCGCTGTAGCTGTCGAATGCAAGCGTCGTCACAGCCCTGTTCTCCTTCCGTACCTTACGTACGTCAAGTACCTTAGCGGCTTCGTCGGAGCGGATATACACGCGAACCACGCCGAGGCATGCCCGCTGCGCAGTTCTCCCTCGACCTCGGGAAGAACACTGCAGCCACGAGTAACGCGGTACACGCTGGGATGAATGCTGGCGATGCAATCTCGTGTGCCCTGGGGAGGCGGCCAAGCGCCTAATCGAACATGCCGAACAGAAGCTCAATGCGGCCCTGCCGCGTTGAGGACGCATGGGGGTGGCCCTCGTGCTGGCAAACTCCGAGGGACTCGAACAGTGTCAGAAACAGAGTCATTCGATGCTCAGATTGTGGAGCAGCACGACCGAGTCCCGTGCAGGATTGTCGCGCGATTATCGCGCGTCCGCTGCCGATCGTGAACGTTCGCCGAAGACAAAACCCTGTATTTATAAGGCATATAAGTTCGTGCTAGTTCGCCATAGTCCAGTCAAGCGGCCGGATCCCTGATCGTCTCGCGTGCCGTATGTGGGAAAGTTCCCCCTCCGACACGGTCCAGGTCTACGCGCCCGTAGCGGCTCGTGCCGGGGGGGAGCTAACCCCCAGCGGCACGCCGACCGGAAACCCCAGAGTGTTCGTTGGCGTTCAGGACGTGCTTGAGACCTGAAGACGGCGAACGATCTCCTCCAACTCGATGTCGCCGCAGGCTACGTCCATCACGAGTTGGAAGGCCTCCTCGTCGTCTAGGGCCACCTCGCAGCCGTTGAGGTCGAGGAAGACGACGACCGCCAGCCAGGAGAGCCGCTTGTTCCCGTCCACGAGAGGATGGTTACGCGCCAGGGAGTGCAGGAGCGCGGCCGCCTTCAGCTCAATCGTCGGGTAGGCGTCCTCTGCGAATGCGCTGGCGCGCGGCCGCGCGACCGCGGAGTCGAGCAACCCGAGGTCACGGACAGGTCCGATCCCAAGTGCTCGTACTACAAAGAGCAAGTCTTCGAGGTCGAGATACTCCGTCTCGCTCACGATCGCCCGAGTCGGTCGAGCACGTCCCCCCAGCGCGCACCCAGCCGGCTCGTACGTTCCGCGACGCGCCGAGCGTGAACGGTGCGCTCGTAGCGGTCGAGGATCGAGCGCCGGATCACTTCCTGACGCGAGACCCCCTCGGTCTCGACGAGCGCATCGAGTGCCTGCTCCATTTGTTCATCGGTACGGACGGTTAACGCCATCACTCTATGATACCAGTCTGGTACCAACCTCGGGCGGTCCGGCAACACGCATCGGCGACGAGTGATCTCAGGTAGTCGGGCACCCTCACGGTCTGGGTGGAAGAAGGGGACAACAGCATCTTCGAGCGACCCCATACTCACCAACGGTATGACAGCGGCTCACTGTCGTCGAACGGATAACACCGAGCAACCGCACCGAAGGAAGGTGGCGGTCACAAAGGCCATCGGGTGACCTGCGACCGACTCCGGTACCAGGCCGGCCATGACGAGGTGACGGGCGTCATTGCGGCAGACGTCCGAACAAGCCGGGCAGCGAGTCTTGCGTCAGTTGCCGCACGCTGTCAGGACGAGACGCTCGTCGCCGGAGTTGTCGGTGACCTCGCCGGTGACGGTGTCGACGAAGTCCTGGCGACCGTAAGGCGGACTGGGTGCGAGCAGTCGTGGGCTTGACGGGACTGAGCCTCGAACAAGTCGATGCCCCCGTCCTGACGCGCCCGCGCCAACACCGCCTCGACGAGCTCGGTGGTATCGCAACTACCGGACACGAAGCGCCTAGCAACCCGCAGTGTCACTGTCGCGGCGACTTTCCTTTGGTTTCCTGCCTCTTGTGGACGTCAGCGGACATGAGCGGACTGCGCCAGAAACTTCCAAAGTTTCCCCGTCAACCCCGGTCCAGACGAAACAGTCGCCACCACTCCGACGATGCTCAGCCAACTGCTAATCGTTTCCGGACACATCCGCAAAGCCGAAGTTGTGAAATCGGTGCTTAGCCAGCACCACCTCGTGCATGAAGAAGAGCAGAAGTGCCATGTCCATGAGAAGTGGAGAGAGGACACGAACAGGAACTGTTGAGGACCTGCGGTTCTCCTTTGGAATTACCCTTTTCTTGAACAAGGCTAGGCGTCCCCTAACGCGCCCCTCGCAGCTGCACTGTGTGGAGATCCTCCGGCCATATATCAATGAGACTTGGCGTTCGCCGCTGCTCTCGACCACACAAGGCAACCTAGAACGACCCCTCGGAACCCTCAGCGTGCGCGCGGCACCGCAAAGAAGCCGACCACAGCGAGGACCATGCACGCTACGGCCCCCGTGTTCACCCACTCCCACGCGGAACCTGGCACTAGCTGGCCCACCGTTACCGCAACGATAGAAAGGCACACGGCGGCTACCAGGAACCACATTGCCCGCGCGCTGGTGCTGACCTTCTTGCTCGCCTGGCCAGTAGCTGCCGTCTGTGTCGGCGGCGACCCTACCTGTGGCCGAGCCTTGATTTCGGTGAACTCCGCATCAGTGAACGCGCCCGACTTGCGTAATCCGTCTAGCTTCGCTGTCTCAACGGCTTTGCTCATCGCTGCCACCGTCCAGTTCTGGCGTTCTTAGCACAAATGTAATCTTCACGTAGGGAAATTGCAATATTTCGCCGTTGTGGGTAGTCCCGACCAGTGTGACCAAGTCGGCAGGTCCTCTAGCGCTCACGCGTTGAGTCGGCGCGTCGTGGACGTTTCCCGACTGCGCCGGAGCCGTGCCGACCCTGCTCAGGTGCCCGAGATCCATGCCAGGTGCGGAGCTGCAGTGGCGGCCCGCGAGCGAGCGTCATCGAAGTGGGACAAGGCCAATCCGGGCACGGTCTACGAGCCGGAGCTGTTTCGGTGGGAGATCTTGCCGGGGCTCAGGACCGTGCCGCTTGCCGAGATCGTCACGGCGGCGGGTTGTTCCAAGGCGTAAGCGCCCGACCCCCGGGGGGGTCGGAAGCCGCGTTGCCGGGGTGCCGCCGCGGCGTAGCGAGTGGTGTGACTTTCGGGTGGGATCCGACTCGTCAGGACGGCGTGGCTTCAGTTGGCGACGCGTCGAGGTTCCACACGCTCCTCACGGCGAGGATGGCGACGATCGAGACGACCTCGAGCAGAGCCGAGACCACAAGGACCACCCGGATCCCGACCATGTCGGCAAGCGGCGCAGCGATGGCCAGGCCGATCGGGTAGGCCAGCAAGGAGCCGAACCAGTCGTACGCCACTACGCGAGAGAGCAGCTCCTCGGGCACGTGTCGCTGGACCGTTGTAATAAAGAGGCTGTTGAAATTGACCAATCCAGCACCTCCGAAGCCAGCCGTTGCGGCAACGGCTGCCACTGGTAGCCGGGCTCCAATGGCGAGCGGCGGGAGCGAGAACAGAATGACGAGCGGAAGGGCCACCCGCATCGGATGTTGCGCGCGGATTCTGGTACCGAGAAGACCTCCGACCACAGAACCCAGGCCCGCCGTAGTGGCGATGATTGCCCACGACTTCGCCCCCGAGTAGAAGCGAATGCTCGCTACCGGTCCGAGGACGACATAGACGGCGAACAACATGTTGAAGACGCCAGCTCCGACCACGCTCTTCCAGTACCAATCCCTTGAGCGGAATTCGTCCCATCCTTCGCGCAGATCCGCAAGAAAGCGCCTTCCCTCGCCTCTTTCGAGCCGCGTCATCTTCAGCATCGCTAGCGTCGCCACGCTCACTCCGTAAGAGGCGGCGTCGGCGGCGATCGCCCAGCCCGGGCCGTCGGCGACGACGAGCACGCCGGCGACCGCAGGGCCAATGATGCTCGCTGCCGAGGAAGCGGTCTGCAACAAGGAGTTGGCGGACTGGAGGTGGACATCCTCGACGAGGGCAGGAACAAGGCCCACCGAAGCCGGCATGAACAGGGCACTTGCGGCTCCCTGCACGAAGACAAGGATGAGGACCACGAGAAGTGACGGCCGCCCTCCGAGGAGGAAGGCGGCCAGCATCGCCTCGGCAACGAACCGTACGGCGTCCGAACCGAGTAGCACCAGGCGCCGCGGAACTCGGTCAGCGACGACTCCGCCCGCCAACAGGAAAACCAGCTGGGAGATGGCATAGGCGGTGAGCACGAACCCGAGGTCCTCCGCTGAATGGGTAAGGTGCAGGACCGCGAACGCCAGCGCCACAGGCGCCATGGCGTTTCCGACGGACGAGCTCGCCTGCCCCACGAAGTAGAGGCGGAAATTCCGTAGCCGCAAAGCTTCCACCCGGTGATGCTGTCATATGGCTTCGACTTCGGTGCGATGATGTGCCCGGTTCGGCAACAGTAAGAGACTTAACACCGCTCGGTTTCGCGCCGGATCCCGCGGCCGGCGCGTATGACTAGCACGCGTTGTTTCGGCGCACGACCAACACCACGTCGATGTTGGCCCGACCAGAGGAGCGGTCAGCTACTCGTTGTCTCATCCAGGGAGAAGGCCACCCTTCTTCCGAGCATTCGGTCTATCAGTGCACTTCCGCTTCCTTCTTCGCGGATAGCTCTGTTTATCAGGATCACCAGCGCGGGATAGGCCCAGAAGTCGCCGCACACCCAGAGGATGGCGGCTCCGATCTGTTGGTCGGCGAACGGCGAGAGCCGGATCCCGGACAGGTGGTCGTACACGGAGTACCACGGGGCCGAGGACAAGATGCTGAGCGACATTGCCAGAAGGATCATCACACCGTTCGTGGCCAGGATTGCCCAGATCCCTCCGAGAGTGGAGAGCTTCGGCCTTATCGGATGGGAAGGAATGAGCTGCATCCAGAACAAGACCCCCGTCACGAAGAACGAGGAGTGCATAAGCCAGATGTGGACCGCCTGATTCCGTTCGGCGAGATCGAACAGGGCGGGCACATGCCAGATGACCATCGCAGCGTTGAAGAGCACGACCGCGACGATCCCGCTCGACAAGAACCGGCCGAGCGCGCGAAGTGGCCTTGCCCAAGCGCTGAGGAGAACGGCGCGCCCGAGGCGCCGCCTCACGGCAACTGGGAAGCCGTGCACGAGCGGCAACCAAGGGGCGCCTGCCACGATGAGGATCGGAGCGAAGAACATGATCAGGATGTGCTCGATCATGTGGACGAAGAAGTAGTCGCTGGCCCAGTAGTCGATCGGCGAGACGACGGCGAGGAGCAAGACCCCGAGCCCACCATAGAAGAGAAACGACTTGCGTCGGCGGGCCCGGACGCGTTCGGGACGCGAGCGCCGACGTAGATTGCGCAGGCCCAGTTCGTGCCAGACCACGATCACCGTCGCGACGATGAGAAACGGGTCGTAGGACCAGTTGCGAAGGACGTAGTTCATGACTCGGCTGCGCTTGCGTGCCTCACGCCCAGAGCGCGTTCATCTGTCCAGCACGCTCCGGATGGCGCTTGCTAGAACCACCGAGAACGATGACCTCGTCACTTGAGTCCCCGGCCCCGGATCCGCATCGATGATGTACCGGGCATGACCTCTCGGATCGATGACGTAGGCGATGTCGCTGTGGGCGATCATCGAGCCACCTGTCGAATAGGAAACGAGGACCCCGAATGCATTCCAGACGCGGCCGAGCTGCGAGGCTGAGCCCGTTAGGAAGTCCCAGTTCCCGAGGCGCTCGAGGCCTTCCTGATGATCGAAGGCCACGAGGTACGAGGTCGAGCGGTACACCGGGTTGGCGACAACAGCGACTAGCTCTACTCGCCGGGCCGCCGCTCCGAGCATCTCGTCGCTCGCGAGGAATTCCTGAGCGATGATCGGGCAGTCCGAGACGCAGACGGGGTCGAGGAAAGTGAGGGCGACCGCCTTGCCCCGCAGGCTCTGCAACGACACGGAATGTCCACTTTGATTCAGCAGGCGGAACCCGGGTGCCGGATAGTCCACCGCGTTGGGTGTTCCGTCTATCGCCTGGGCGACGATGGGATCCGCGTTCGGGTTGGTTGAAGCCACTGCCATCGGCGCGGCGCCCACAAGGGTGACTGCGATCGCGCACAGCGCTGCAAGGACACGGAAGGTGTAGGCGGGTCGCGCCGTCAGGCGCTCTTTCAGTGGCAATGAAGCGACAGCCGCCGAGGTGATCGGCACCTGGACTTCAACAACGGCAACCTGCACGAAGGCGAGGTACCCGGCTGTGAAGACGAGGGCCATGGGGATCATGCTGTTCGGATCGGTCCCGACACCGCCGAGGAAGCCGAGATCCTGGACGAGAACCCAGTCGGCCAGGCAGAGCACGATCGCAGCAGGCACGGCGACCCGGAGCACCCTTGGCCGTCCGCTCAAGAAAGCCACTCCGAGCGCTGCCAGACAGATAACCAGGAAGAGATTGACCGCCCAACCATGGGCAGCATCGAATGAGCTGAAACTCGAGATCCACGACGACAACACGTGCGGCTGCGGTGTCTGGGCCATCTGACGGAGCATCGAGGTGAGAGTTCCTGGGCTGGCGTGCCGATCGAGCTGGCCGCGCCAATACCCGCGGCCGGGCCAAGCCTGCAGCAAGGCCATGCCCACGAAGAACAGTCCAAAGCCGGAGAGGATCGTTCGTCCAAGCCGCGGGCTCGTCCAGGCACGGTCCGGCAGGCAGATGAGCAGGCCGGCAAAGGTGTAGATCAGCACCGCACCCGGGGCCCCGAGTGCCCAGCTGAGACCCGGGGCAAAGATGCCCCCGAAGCTTTCGCCGAAGACCCACACCACGAGCCCCCACGCAGCGCTCGACAAACCGCCGAGGCGAGACCAGTCGCCTCGGGGAGCGACGAGCAGCCAGATGCCGAGACCCACCTGGATCCACACGGCCGAGGCGGACGCGGTGACTGGATGGTTGCTCCAGATCGTGCCTCCGGCGTTGACGAGGTGCTGGACCCATGATGGAGACGCCGCCGCACTCGGCTCGATCACCTGCGTCGTCATCCCGAGCGGCATCGAGGCCTGAGCCTGGAGGATCCCGTCGAAGATCCACACGAGTCCGAAAGAGACCCGTAGCAGGCGTCGCGCTCTGGGTTCGAGACGCTGCGGAACCTCGACATTCCCTTCGCCGTTCGCCACCTTGCGCAGTTGGGCGCCGCGCAGCACGTGCCAGCCCACGGCCAGCACGGCGAGAAGCAGCAGGACGACAATTGCCTGATGCTGAAGCAGGTTCCTGAACGCCGCCACGATGATGGGATTGTTCGTCTGGAGACCCGACTCCATGCCTGGCATGGCCGACTAAACCTTCCCCCCTCAAGTCACCGGTTTGCTGCCGGTGCCTACCGCCCGACGTCATCGCGTCCCTGGCCGTCCCAGGATAACGGTGCCAGAACCGAGCTCATACGCGTCCGCACGACCATGGGTCGACGACCCGACAGCCGCCGCCAGCGACGGCGCTGCGGCGCATCGCCGTCTGCAGCCGCAACCCGACACAGTCACCTCGATGTGCGGTGAAACATCCTTCAGGGGCCCGGCGATCGGTTGACTGCCGACTCGGCATTACCCTCGTCGGATGCGTCATGAACTGGGCGCCACGGCTGGAGGGGTCACGAGCCCGACGCCCCCATTGCTCGATCCGCGAGGCTCGTTGCCGCCTGCGTCTTTGGCGTGGCGTTTCTCCTCCACGCGGTTGGTCTTTGGCGCTACCCCGGAGCCACTCGCGCCATGAAGTTGTTCGGCTTCTCGATCGCCTATCTCACAATGGTGTTTGTGGCCATGGCGTCGATGCAATCGCCCATCCCTGGCGACCCGTGGAGACAACGGCACCCATGACAGACACGATGAAGCCCTCTCGAACCGGGACCTCGACCGAAGGTCGTGTAGACCGGGCGACGGCGTTCGCAGCGGGCCCGACGCGCATCCCGAGAAAATTCGTATGGACTCTGCTCGGCGCAGCCGCCGTGCTCGGAGTCGGAGGCGCGTTGTTGGAACACGTTCTTGATGCAGCTGGTGTCAACCCCACTCCGACGACCACGATGACCACGCTTGCGCCGCGTCCTTTCGCGGCTGAGGGCGAACGCGAGGCCGTGGTGCCGGGCGAGCTCGCGGCCTTCATGGGATTGAACCGCATGACGCCCGGGGAGGCTCGTTCGTTCTCGCTCGTTGACGAACGTAGCCGGACGGTCTCGCTGGCTGACGAGCGCGGCAAGGTTGTTGTGCTCACGTTCTTCGACGGGCGCTGCAACGACATCTGTCCCGTGCTTGCCGCCGAGATCGTGCAAGCTGACCGCGATCTGGGAGCAGCCTCGGGACGGGTGGGCTTCCTGACGGTCAACACCGACCCGGCCGCCACTGCGGTCTCGGGACTTCAGGATGTGCTTGTGAAGACCGCACTAGGTCGCCTCCCTAACTGGCACATGGCGACCGGACCCCTCTCCGATTTGAACACGGTGTGGCAGTCCTACGGCATCACGGTGAGCTTCAACGCCGCCACGCGAACCGTGGAACACAACGACGTCATGTACTTCCTCGACGTCAAGGGTCGATTCGAGTTCAGTGCCACACCGTTCGCGAACGAGCGCCGCCCCTCAGGCACTTACGAGTTGCCGCGCGACGAGATCGCCAGGTTCGCTACGGGCATCGCAACCTATGCCCGCCAACTTGCGGACAACCGATGAACGCGAACCAGGAACCGGGGCGGGAAGACGCCGGCACGACCACAGGCGCGGAAGCAAGCCCGCCGACACCTCGGAACCGAAGACGTGCCCTGCTCGTGACGGTTGCCGCCATCGTCGTGCTGGCCGTCACGGTGGTTTCTGACCTCCCTGTGCACAGCTCACTTGCAGCCGACGTATCGGCCGGACAGAGCGTCATGAGCGAGGTTAACGCTGATGTTGGCCCTTGCGCCTTTGCGGTGAAGGAGTCGTTCTCCATTCACGCAGACCAGGTCGCAGGCTCGCTCTCATCCTCCGATCAACGTGAAGCCCCCTCGCTCCTGCGCGACGACCTCGCGGCCTGCTCGTTCACCGACGACAGCATCTTCGAGCTCTCCAACATCGAAGTGCCCGGATCTGCAGCCGGCAAACGGCTCGGTGACGTCATCGACACAGTGACGCTGTGGGCCACCTCCGACGCGCTCGGCGCGATCTCCGACCTGGAAACGCTCTTGGCCAGGCCTTACGACCAGACCGCCCAGCATGACCTCGTTATCAGAGAACAGGCGTTGGCCTCCGATCGAGCTGCCGCGTTCGCCGACATCAGCGTTGCTGATCAAATCATCTCCGCGCGCCTCACCGAACCGGCCCTGCCGGTGCTGCCACACTCAGCTGTCCACACCAGCTGACCGGCTTGCGTTAGCCGGGCCGCGTTCCGGCCGGAACGCAGAGCGGTGGGCGGGGGCGTCTTGTTGCTCTTCGGCGCGAAGCCACGCCAGTACGTTCCAGAACACGACGGGCATGAACGTCACCGTCGCCACGAGCCACAACACCGCGGTCGAGAACTGCTGATCGGCCGCCACACTCGGCCAACGGCCTGCCACGTGACGAAAAGCCTTGTACCAGGAGGAGTTCGAGAAGCCGACCAGGTACGCGACCGTCCACACCGTCCACATGGCCACGCCCGCCATCGCCGCGCGCAGGGGCCGGGGTGAGCGGAGGACAACCGGAGGGAACTGCACGAGCTCCAGCCAAAGCGCTCCACCTGCCAGCACAAGGCTCACACCTTCGCCAGCGAGGAGCCATCGGTCGCGCACGATAGCGTCGACTGCCATCGGTGTCCTCCAGCCCACGACCGCACTTATGAAAAGTCCTAGGGACAAGGCTCTCTGAACCATCGCTGGCGCGCCCCGCGGCGAGTTCTTCGATCGATCGACTCGTGCCGCCTGCCGAGCACGCTCCTGGTTGCTATTCCTCAAGTGGCCAAGAAATGCCCGCGGCACGCCCAGCACGAGCAGCGCCGGGACGGCCATGGCGTAGGCGGAGAACTGGAAGGCCTCGACGAATTCATAACGACGGGCAAGCGGGGACAGTGGCGGGACCGCGAGGGCTGTGGCGAGAAGCACCGCGGAACCGAGGCACAACCGCCGAAGCTGGTGCGTACCCGTCGCTGGTCGCTCTTCGGCGGCCCCGACGGTCATCGCGCACGATTGCGCTGGAAGAACCCCCAGAAACAGACCAACAAGAAGAACCCGAGCGGGATCGCCAGGGTAAGAACTTGCGGGCCCAAGAAGTAGTCACTCACGTGCCTATTGTCCACCTTTCGATCCGCAAGCGCGCGCTCCTGCGCCGTCGCTGTGCTCGCATGGCCTGGTCATCGCCCTCACGCCACGTAGAAGAGCACCCAGTAGAAGAACGCCACGCAAGCAATGAAGACCCAGTAGTAGGTGCAGCCCTCGAGATTCGCACGGAAGAGCCTGACAGCGGGCAGTGAGGAGCGGACCATGCCCCCGTCTTCGACTACGGCGCGGCGAAGGCGAAGCTGGCGTGCCAGCAGTGTTTCGAGCCAGTAGGCCCCAGACAGCAGCAGTGCGATATTCATCCCGGCCCAGCCGATGAAGCACGACGCGTACCCGCTCGACCCAGGGAAGAAGGGCAGAACGGTCAGCTGCCAGATTTGCAATGCGACCGCGGTGAGAGTGCAGAGGACCCCCGTCCAGCCTGTGACCTGCCAGTCAAGTTCGGAGCCCGACCGGAACCTCCACAGGCCGTAGGCGACGAGGAAGGCGCTCGCGAGGGAGAAGGCGAACACTGCCGCCCCGGCACCGGTCGGTGCCGTGATATGGGCAGGGCGCCAGAGGCTCGCGTTGTTCGCCGACCGCAAGTAGAAGTACGCGAATCCCAGGGCCGCGAACGCGAAGGCCCAGATGCCGATCACCATCCGGCTGCCTGTCCACAGGGCGCCCTCGTGAGCGCGGAGCTCGTAGGCGATCTCCTCCGGCGTCTCCCGCAGCATCGGGAACGATTCAGTTGACGTAAGCCTGTCGGTCATCGTGCCTCCGCTCACATGATCGGTGGACGGGGATCCAGGTCTCCCGGCGGGTCTGGGAGCGACTCGATGTCACCCGGACTCACAGGCTGTTTCGGGCTGACCGCGCCTACAGCCGCGAGTGACGGGACACCCAGATCCGCCACAGGTGGTGCCTCTGGCTCTCCGTAGTGGTAGGGGTCGGCGAGCACAACTGGGATCCGCTCGAAATCGAACCATGGCACGGGCGTCGCCGTCTGCCATTCGAGACCGTTCGAGTTCCACGGGTTGTCCGCCGCTTTCACCGGGTCGATGTAGACCGACCATACGAAATTGAAGATGAAGATTAGGAACGACGCCCCAAGCAGATAGGCACTGACAGAGGAAATGTCGTTCAGCGTCTGCAGGTTCTGGGCGTACTCAAAGACACGCCTTGGCTGGCCCAAGAGGCCTACGAGGAACAGCGGGAAGAACGTGAAGTTGAAGAAGACGAAGAACGTCCAGAAGTGGGCCTTGGCGAGCCTCTGGTTGAGCTGCTTCCCGGTCATCTTGGGTAGCCAGTAATAAAGGCCTCCGAACAAGGCGAAGATCAACCCGCCCATGATCGTGTAGTGGAAGTGGGCCATCACGAAGAAGCTCCCATGGACCGTCACGTCAACCGGGACGTCCGAGAGGAAGACACCGGTGATCCCCCCGATGAGGAAGTTGAAAAGCATGCCCAGGCAGAAGAGCATCGGGACCTCGAAGCGGATCTTCGCTTTCCAAAGGGTCCCGAGGGTGACCAGGTATAAGAACCCGGTCGGGATGGAGATCAGTTCCGTGGTCAACATGAACAACGGCCGCATGTCGGGGTTGATGCCGCTCTGGAACAGGTGGTGCTGCCATACGAAGAAGGACAGCAGTGCCACGCCTATCATCCCGGCGGCGGCCACCCGGTAGGCGAAGAGAGGCTTTCTCGTGAACACCGGCAGCATCTCCATCACGATGCCGAAGCCTGGCAACGCCATGATGTAGACCTCGGGATGACCGAAGAACCAGAAGAGGTTCTCCCACAAGAAGCTGCTTCCTCCGTGTTCGGTCACATAGAACGCGGTCTGAACCGTGCGGTCCAGCACGCCGAGGTAACCCGCCACGATGAGCGTGGGGGTCGCCAACACCAGTAAGGCTGTCGTGGCCAGGATTGACCATACGAAGATGGGGATTCGGCTCCAGGTCATGCCCGGTGCACGGTAATTGATGATCGTCGCGGCAAGGTTGAAGCCGGCCATGATCATTCCCACACCTATCACCGCGAAACCGACGAGATAAGCGTCCATACCGGGATTAGCCTGGGTCTGCAGCGGCGCATAGCCCGTCCAACCAGTCGGGAATCCCCCAAGCGGCAGGGCAGTCATGATCACCAGGTACCCGGCCGTGAAGACCCAAAACGAGAACGCCTCCACCCGGGGATAGGCCATTCTGCGCGAACCGATCATCAACGGGACCAACCAGTTGCCGAGGGGGCCGACGACGGCCGACGAGGCCATCATCATCATCATCGTGCCGTGCTCGCCGACGAGGGCGATGTAGGTCCCCGGACCGAAAACGTGGCTGGTGGGACTGAGCAGCTCTGTACGGATGGCCATTGCCAGCAGGCCGGCGGTGAACATGAAGACCAGTACGCCGATCAGGTATTGCAAGCCGACGACCTTGTGATCTTCGGTCAGGCGGAAATACCGCACCCATGAGCGCGTCGGCAGCGCAGGCGTCGGTTCGCGACCGAGCATCTTCAACAAGGGGTAAGTGAGCCCGCCGATGCCGATGAGCCACCCGAGGACACCGAAGGACAGCCCGAACACGACCGCGACGTTGTTCATGGTCGTGTTCTGACTGACGGGCCAGCTCCCGGCGATCAGATCGCCGACATATCGGCCAAGGAACCATCCTACGACGGCGCCTACTATGGCCCAGCCCATGTGTGGCTTGAGCCAGTCAGGGCGTCTGTCGAGGCCCGCGCGCCCAGTCGCGACCTCACCAGGAAATGGTGACCCGGCTGTGTCCTGTGCCATGCCGCTCAGCTACCTCCATAACCGAGATGGGCCCGGTCGCGCACGAACGTCACGTCCTGCCCTTGCCCGTCGTCTCGACCGGGAGCGGTTCACCCGGCTGCTTTGCTCCGTAGGTCAAGACAGGGCTGTAGGGGTCCACATTGTCGGGGTAGTACCCGCCGTCAGCGCCGTTCGCGTCCGGTGTGTAGGTCCAGGCGAAGGGGGGCAGGAACTTGGTGTTCGCGGCGAGCTGGTGTTCGGTGGTCTCGGCCCAGGACTGGAACTGGAGTTCTGTCACCACCTTTCCCGAGTTGTACATGGCACCGTGCCACAGTCCGCACAACTCGTCGCAGCGCACGACGAACGTGCCGAGCTGATCGGGGGTTGTGTACGCGACATCGTCCTGCCCGGGGTTGGCGTCGGCCTTCACGCCGAGCTGGTAGACCCAGAAGTCGTGGACCACGTCCAACGACGTGACATGGAAGGCGATCGCGGTGTGATCCGGGACGACGAGGTCAGTCGTTTCAAAGCCTCCGAAGGTCGGGTAGCGGTAGGTCCATTTCCACTGCTGGCCGATCACCTGGATGGGCAGCACGTCATGTGAGGCGGGGGTCCAGATCGGCGCGGGTCCCTGTCCACCACCGGCGCCCTCGGGCTGCACGAGCTCATAGGTTCCAAAACCGAAGAGGAACAGCACGAGCACAGTCGTGGTGACGATCCAGGTGGACTGAATTCGCACGTTGCTTCGGGCCTTAGGCCCACCAACCGGCTCGGGGCCGTTACGCGACGCCCGCCAGTTGACGATTGCGTACCCCATGTAGATCCACACCGCGAGCATTACCGGCAAAGCGGCGATGATCAGGATGTTGAAGTCGAACTGCGCCCCGTCGGCCGTGTTGCTCATCGTCCCGGGCGGGATATGTGGCCCGGCCAGGTAGTAGAAGAGCGGGTCGGCGATCGCGGACAGCAAGATCCAGAGGCCGGCCATGCGCCACCCGTGCCGCGGCTCGCTGTCCGACCCGCTCCTCGACGAGGGGCGAGCGCCGCCGCTTGCCGCCGGGTCGCCGTTGCTAAGCGGCTCGTGTGGCCCCTCGGTGAGCCCCGCGTCGTAGCCCGGCATCAGGCGACGACCTTCATGAAGCCGTCCATCCAGCCGACCGTCTGCATCGGGCCCCCGTTCCCGTACAAGAAGCCGAGAGCGCAGGGGACGAAACACTGCCAGGGATAGGTACCCGGCCCCGGGCTCATGAATGAGAACTTGACGATGTTGTGCGGTGAGGTGGTGCACGGAGCGGCGCTGCACAAATCCGCATTCGCATTGTTGCCGTACAGCGGCACGTTGATCCCGAGGCTGGGCATCGAGAAGGTGTGACCGACTCCGTTGCCGGCGTTCGCGTTGACGACACTGAAGACTTTGCCGTTGAGTGTGGCTATGCCGCCGAGAGTGCCCTGCACCGTGCCGATCTGCTGGTTGCGCAATGCGCTCCCAGAGTCGTACTGGTAGATCGTCACGTTGACCTTCGTGTGCGCAGGCACCTGCCAAGTCGTGGTGTGCAACCATTGGCCGTCAGGCGAACGGGTCATGTACGACACCCACGTCGCGTGTATGCCATGGCCGTAGGAACCCACGGTCTGCATCGTGACGTCGACAGCTTGGCCCGGGCTCGAGGTGTAGTCGACTGTGTTCGGCTGGGATGTGAGATTCGAAAGCGCGAAACTCACGCCGCCTGCTACCGCGGCGAGCAGCACGAGTGTGATGGCCACCCTGCCAGTCCTCTGCACGGCACCCCCCTGATGCCTTCCCCCACTTCAGTGTGCGAGATTATCCTCCCGCTCGCCGCGTCCGGTCAATAGAGGTGACGCGCACGGCTGACCGGAGCCACGGTGTGCCGCCTCGCGTTGCCGCTCATCACGGTCGACGGTAGATTGCGGTGGACGATTCTCGAGGTACGCGGAGACACTGCTTCCGCGGTGTCTCCGCCAAGGGGGGCGACTGGCGTGTACAAGGTGATAGTCGTCGGCACAGACGGTTCCGAGCGGGC
Organism: Acidimicrobiales bacterium; assembly: GCA_050015175.1. GTDB lineage: Bacteria > Actinomycetota > Acidimicrobiia > Acidimicrobiales > Bog-793 > Fen-455. The sequence continues at coordinate 20,013 of JBEKBX010000005.1, forward strand.
GTCGGTCGCCTACAGACACGCCCTCGAACTCGCAAAGATGTCAGGGGCCGAGCTGCACGCCGTTCAAGTAGTGCATCTCGCGGTCAAGGCGGGATTCGCCGATTCGAGCGGAGGGCAGCTTGAGGTCGACCAGATGCGGGAGCATGCTGAACGCAGCAACGCAGCGCTGGTCGCCGAGGCTGAACGCCAGGGTGTCTCCGTCCAAGTGCACAATCCTGGCGCAGCCGACGTGGCTGATGCCCTGATCAGCGTCGCCGAGGATGTCGGTGCCGACCTTATCGTGGTCGGGAACAGGGGCATGAGTGGCATGAGCCGCTTCGTGCTCGGAAGCGTCCCCAACAAGGTTTCCCATCACGCGCCCTGCAGCCTGTTGATCGTCAATACCGAACCCAATTGACTCAACCGTTCAGAGGTCGTCAGTACCTAGGAGATGGCCACGACGTGGCGCCCGAGGGTTCGAGATGGGACAGATGCGCGGTGCGTAGTGCTACTGCTTGTCGCCGTCGTCCCGGAAAGGGGGAACTGACTGAATGGCCGCCAAGGGTCAACACAGCGCGACGACAGGTGCAATTTGTCCGAACTGCCACGAACTGCTCCAGGAGAACCTGCGACAGGAGGTCTTGACGGCACGCGGATCATCTGAGGATTCGCCGACAATCTCGGTGGCCGTCACCTTCTGCGGTGTGTGCGGTTTCACGCTCGCGACGAATCCGGAGACTTATCGTGGTCGCGCACGAGGAGCGTGAAGAAGCGGCGCGGCGCCGCGCCGCCTCCGGAGGGTGGCCGCCGTAGCGACAGTTGCGTGTCGCGCCCTCGCCGTCGATGCGCGTTCTTCATTTCGGCGCCGTTTGGTGTTGCCCGCACGAGCGGAACGGATCTGCTTTTGACCGAACTTCCCGCGGCGAGACGATTGCAGTCCGGTGCCATGCAGACAGGAGACGACCATGAGCGACTTTCCAGCTAAGGACCTGGGTGAGATCGTCCTAACGAAGCTCGCCAAGGGCTCTGTGAATGACACGGTAGCGAAACTCAGTCGGCTTGTGGAAGCTCGCGGACTGACACTTTTCGCGATCGTCGACCACAGCGGCGAGGCGCGTCGGACGGGCCTAGAGCTGCGCGACACCAAGGTCGTGATCTTCGGCAGCCCAGAGGCGGGAACGCCTGTGATGCAATCGGTGCCGCTCGTCGCGCTGGATCTCCCGCTCAAAGTGCTCGTCTGGGACGACCGCGGGCAGACGAAAGTGAGCTATACCGCTCCCGCTGTTCTTGCGGAGCGCTACCACCTGACCGACGAGCTCGCGGATCGGCTCGCAGGAATCGGCCCGATCACCGACGCACTGGTCGCCAGCTGACGCCGCATTCCCTAAGGTTGCTTGCCCGGAGGCCGGCGGAGGTCCACGATGGTCCAGCGCCCGCGGCGCATACCTGTTCCCAGCCTTGTGGTCGTATCCAGTCCACGTTCTCGGACCGGACGAAGACCCGACTTGGGGCCAGGGTGCCGGCCGCCGTCGCACGTCGTCGAGATCACGCGCGTTCGCCGGTCCCTCAACCTGCAAAGTGCGGTCAGGGATTGCGGCGACTTCGCTCATGGCCGCTCATCACGTGACGAGCAACCCGCCGTCGACGACTAGGTCGTGAGCGTTGATGCCCTCATTGCGGAGAAGGAACTCCGTGGCGTCAGCGATCTCGGCCATCGTCACGAGGCGCCCTATTGGCGTTCGCGGAATGTGGGGGTGATGGGGCACATCTCTCCATTTCGGACTGTCCCCGACGACGCCTGGGTGGAGGGCATTCACGCGGTGAGGGGCGATCTCGATCGCGAGGGTCCTAGTCAGACCGCTCACCCCTCCATTGAAGGTTGTGACCATCGTCGAACCCGGGTAGGGCCTGTCCTTGGCGAGGCCACCGAACAGCACAACCGATGCCCCGGTCGCGAACCGCGGATGGAGGACTCGGACGACTTCTGTGTATCCCACGAGCTTGACAGTCACCGACCTGATCGCTTGTCCGATGTCGTAGTCGCGGAGACTGTTCACGGCTTGCTCGATGGCGGTGATCACGAGATTGTCCACCTGTCGAATGCTCGTGAGGGCGTCTTCGATCGTCTCAGGCTGAGCTAGGTCCAAGGCGACGCCGCGCGTGCCGGGACCGATCTCCTTCGCCACTGCATCCGCTCTAGCCGCGTCTCTACTTGTGATCACCACCTCGTCGCCACGGTCCGCGAGCCGCTGCGCGATCAGCAGTCCGATGCCGCTACTTCCCCCGACAATTACTGAATGAGCCATGTCTCGTTGTCCTCTTCCTCTGCAGATACCGCCGCCGTGGGAGCGAAAGTCATGGGAGCCCCGCGTTCAGCCTTGCGATCTCAGCGAAGGCGCTCCAGTCCTTCGCGCCTAGCCCCATTGCGAGCGCGCTCAGTGTCCGATCGCAAACGATTGCAGCGTAGGGAAGCGGTGATTGTACTGCCGCGGCAGCGGCAAGCATCAACTGCAGATCCTTGAGACCGGTCGCCATCTCGAATCCCACCTCGTCATAGTCGCGCTCGCCGATGCGTTGGAGATAGCCCGCAACACCCGGGTGGCCCTGAAGCTCCCGCAACATCTGCATCGCTATCTCGTGGTTCACGCCGGACTTCTCTGTGAAGGCGAGGAACTCGCCGAACAGTTCGGCGGTCGACGCCACGTAGAAATTGAAAGCGAGCTTCAGGCTGTTGGCAGTGCCCGGTGTTGCTCCGACGTGGAGGACGCGAGCGCTGTACGCGGCGATGCAGGACCGAGCGCGCTCCAGATCCTCGGAAGAGCCGCCTACGAGGCTTACCAGCTCACCAGCATTTGCGACGTTGGGACGACCGAGCACCGGTGCCGCGAGGAACTGCTGGCCGTGCGAGCTGTGAAGCACGGCGATTTCGTCGGAGCAGCCGGGGGAGACCGTGGACGTCGACACGTGGACCGCACCGGTGGCCATGCCTGCGAGCAGCCCGTCCTCGGCTGAGACGACGCCGCGGAGCGCGTCGTCGTCGAGGAGACTGCTTATGACGACAACCGCTCCGGCCGCCGCGCCCGCGGGGCTGCGAGCGACGGTCGCGCCCGCGGCAACAAGCGGTGCAGCCTTGTCCGCTGTCCGGTTGTAGACGCGTACCTGATAGCCGTGTCGTAACAGGCTCCGAACAATGCCTGCACCCATCCGACCGAGTCCGATGACCGCGACCGGCGGTTCCTCAGTTAGGGACACAGGCGGCTCCTCTCGGCTCCCTGGGGCCCCGCAGACCCTATCGGCTCCCGGGATTCAAGCGGCCCCTGGAAAGCCAACTGCTTCTTGCGTCGCTTCGCAGGAGCAACCCGGCACGCCAGCGCACTCGGGCCGTAATGATGGGGAACCAGGTCGGGCGGTTCGCTCGGCACGGACGCATCAGGTGCTCCAACCCGGTGAGCGGGATCACGCTAAGACGAAGGAGCCGTATCCCACCACTCGCGTGAGATCGCCTACCGTGTCGGCCGAGGTGCGGAGATCCAACTGCTCGACTTTCATCTCGCGCCTTGCTGCCAAGCTGAGCAGGCCGCGCAACGCGTAAACCCCGCAGGCATCGGCGGGAGACACTCCCTTTGGGTTGCGGGCGATGATCGCCGCGGCGGTTCGGTTGTCCATACGTCGGGCGGTTTCACGGTCGTGGTAGTGGCTCAGGTCGGTGCTAACGACCACCAGGGTCTCGGGCCCACCCCAAACGCGGCTCAGCAACTGTGCGACTGCGGCTGTCGACACCGTTCCGACCAAGAGAGGCAGCACTCTTACCGGACCGAGGACGAACTGAATGAATGGCAGTTGAACCTCGAGGCTGTGCTCGGCGAGGTGCGCCAAGTCGGAGACCGATACGAGTCTGTCCCTGACGACCGCATCTCGAGACGCGGAGTCGACCTCAAGCACACCCAGTGGCGTGGAGAAGGCATCTGCCCCTGACGCGGCGATGTCTCCCAATGCGACGGTGTGCGCGGGACCGAGCAGCACGACTCGTTGCACGTGGCCCCTGCCCGTGGCCACCCGCGCATAGGCGCTCGCAGCAACTGGCGCCGAGTAGACATAGCCAGCATGGGGCACGATGATCGCTTTCGGCACCGATCCCGCAGACCCTCTGAAGCGAGCGGAACTGAGTAGGCGGCGCATGGTTTCGGTGAGGATCGCCGTATCCTCCGGATAGAAGGTGCCAGCGACTGCAGGCGGACGTATGACAGAGCTCATGACGCGGTCGGCGTTAAGCGCACGGGCAGGCGCCTAGCACCCCAGGTTCCAGCTGGGCCGTCGAACACACCCACAAGTTGTGCCCCGCAGCTGGTGCAGCGGCCGCTATCGGAAAGGTGATACCGCCTGATCGTGTACCAGTCGCGCTCCACCACCATTTGACCGCACCCCGCGCAGTAGGTGCTCGACCCCTCGGCGTCGTGAACGTTGCCCGTGTATACGTGAGACAACCCGGCGGCCAAGGCGATGTGGCGGGCGCGGCTCAACGTGCTCACCGGTGTCGGAGGCAGGCCTGCGAGCTTGTAGTCCGGGTGGAAGGCAGTGAAGTGGAGAGGGACGTCGCTCGCAAGATCGCAGGCGACCCAAGAAACGAGTGAGTCCAATTCCTCGTCGGAATCGTTGAGGCCCGGGATCAACAACGTTGTCACTTCCAACCAGACCGATGTCTCCTGATGCACATAGCGCAACGTGTCTTTGACCGCTTCGAGATGACCGCCGCAAAGCTGACGGTAGAAGTCTTCGCTGAACGCCTTGAGATCGATGTTTGCAGCATCGAGGTGAGAGTAGAACTCGGACCTGGGCTCGGGGCAGACATAGCCCGCGCTGACCGCAACAGTGTTGATGCCTGCCTCATGGCACGCTTCTGCCACGTCGATCGCGTACTCGTGGAAGATCACCGGATCGTTGTAGGTGAACGCGACGCTCGGGCACCCCAACCGCTGTGCTGCTTTGACAATGTCGGTCGGTGAGGCCGCGTATGCAAGAGTGTCGACCTCTTTGGACTTCGAGAGATCCCAGTTCTGGCAGAACCTACAGGCGAGGTTGCAGCCGGCTGTTCCAAACGAGAGCACCGAGCTGCCAGGCAGGAAGTGGTTCAGCGGCTTCTTCTCTATTGGGTCGACACAGAACCCGCTCGAGCGTCCATAGCTCGTCAGAACCACCTGATCCTGCAACCGACCCCTGAGGAAACACAGGCCGCGCTGGCCTTCTCGAAGCTTGCAGGCACGCGGACAGATGTCGCACTGGATTCGTCCGTCTTCCACAAGGTGCCAGTACTTCGTGGGCACCGTAGAGCTATCCCAAGCCATTGTGCGGTGCCCGCTTCCACCCTCGACCCTGGCGTCAGACCGGTCCGCGTGTCGCGCCATCGAGCCCCTCCTCACTATCTCAGGATTGACTGGCGACCATCTTTTCGGTGGATCAAAGTCCGACTCACGGGCAACTCGGGCTTGTCTGCCGGGACAAGCCCGTTGTTGGATGTCCGTGACATTTTTCCGTGCCGGGAGGAGCGACTTCCACCAAGCTCCGTGGCACTCCCACCTCGGAACAAGATTTTAGCTCTGCGGTCGTTCGTGACCGGTGGAGCGTGAGATGGTCCCTGCCTGCTGAATGATCAACAGGTCAAGTGCAGGACGGCGTTGGTATCCCGTTCGTTCAGCTGCAGGAGCGAGATCGCGTCGGCAGTAGGCAGCGCCACGAGCTCGACACAACGTCTCCTGGCTTCATGGCTCAGCTCAGGGACGATCGGGAGCGCTCCGTGCATTCCGGTCCCGACTACGAGACGACGGCAATCCCAGGGGATCGTTTCCGCCATCGACAGGGGCGTGTGACCGTATGCAGCGCGCAGTGGTCGCGAGGCCTTCTTCTCGCGCTTGCGGACCACCCCGTGATCGATCACCACGTCGTGCTCGTAGGTCCTCCCGTCAATACGGATGCAGCCGAATACGAAGTTCTCAAAGCGCATCGCTTGACAAGTCTTGTGCTCTCCGAGAAGAGATTCCATGGCAGGCTCGAACCCAAAGCGAGCGGCCTGAGGTCCGCGACGCGTCGAAGCGAGGTCCACGTTGCGACCCGAGGTGGTGGGGACCGGTACGGGACGGACTTCAGGACACGCCGGTGACGACACGGTCGAGGGAACTCCCTTGCTGCGACCAGGTTCCCTTCGCAAGTCGCAGATCAGCGGCGTTGGGCCTTCGATCAGGATGAAGGCCCAGCTCATAGGCCGTTGCAGGGAGTCGCGTGACCCACCTCGGGCTCGTCGGGCAAGTGGCCGTGGCTGCGTCCGGACGATCCCCTTTGAGGCACTTCAGCGTGCCGTGCACTCGAGTGCCATCAGCCGAGAGGCGCCCGCGTCGCGGATATTCGTGCTCAGCGAGGTGACGGGCACTGTGAGGGCGGTCGTTTTGCGAGCCGGGCCGCGCTGGCGGGTGCGGCAGTTCGTGTTCGACCCCACCGACACGCTGGATGCCACGATGATCAATTGCACCGAAAAGAGCACGATGCGAACCGCGGTGCTCTGGGTGTCCGCCACGGGGGTGCTGACCGGAGAGAAGAGTGGCGCGTTGGTGGCCACTGCGGCGGGCGGCGTTCTCGCCTACCAGGACGGGCACATCAAGCTGGGAGGGTCGGAGGCTCCCATACTGGAAGAGGTGGCCTCCGGGCCGCTGAGCGTGAACGGAAAACCGCTCGGAGCCATGACCACCGCCGCCACCGTGTCGTGGGCACCCTGGATCCGCCGCATCGAGCAGCTCTGATCACGTGGACGTTCAAGGAGAGCCCGCAGATCACAGACTGTTCGACGGCGTCTCCTATGCATACGGCGCCGTCGCTGCTCAGGGTGCGATTCTGTTCACGGCAGGTGCCTGCCCGATTGATGAGGGCGGGAACCTAGTCGGACCAGGTGATCTGTCAGCCCAGGCGATCGCAGCTCTCGAGAACTTGAAGGCCGCGCTGGCTCTGCACGGAGCGGGCACGCAAGACCTCGTTCGCACGACTGTTTACGTGGTAGGAGATCACGATGCACTCGTGCGTGTTTGGGACGTGATCGCGACCCGCCTGGCACCGCAGCGTCCACCGAGCACCCTCCTGGGCGTTTCCGTCCTCGGATATCGGGGTCAGCTAGTTGAGATCGACGGGATAGCCGCGCTGCCTTCGACGCGACAGATGGGAAGTTGACGCCTGGCTGTTAGGCAAGGCCTGCGTGCACTCGGCGAGCGCCCGGTTGTCGGGGCCCGCGCGCTAAGTCGTGTTGACGATGAGCACAGCGCACGGAGCAGAGTGGGCGACGGCGTTCGGCACGCTGCCGAGCACGCGTTTCAGTCCCCGCATGCCCCTGTTCCCGACGACGATCAACTCCACATGCTGTTCCTTGGCGATGGAAACGATTCGTTCTGCCACGAAACCGGTCACTACGTGGGTTCGCGTCGGCACGCCCTCTGCGCGGGCGTGGGATGCCATCAACTCCGTGTGCGTTGCCGCGACACCCGCGGGGTCGATTTCCTCGCCGTGAGCGACCCTCGCGTCAGACCACGCTCTTGCGCTCACTTCGGGGCGATAGACGCTCGCGATGTGGAGCGTTGCACCGAACGTCTTGGATAGCTCGATGGCCGTCCGGACGGCTTTGCTCGCGGTCTCGGAACCGTCCGTTGCCACAAGCACCGATCTGTACACCTCGCGCTCCCATCGTCGATGGTGCGAAGACTGTAGTGGTCGGGCACCGTGTATCGGGCCGATTCGATGAAACGACCGCGCATGAACAACGGGTCGTGGTGATCCTTGCCCTCTGCGCCATCTGGCTTCGTCGGACGCGTCCGAGCTTGATACCCCGACGACAGCGTCCGGCGCCGGCCGTGGTCGTCAGGCCATTCCTGCCGTGGCCAGCTGTTTGTCGAGGTACTGGCGGATCTGGATCGAAGCGGCCGCGCCCTCCCCCACGGCAGAGGCGAGCTGTTTGGTCGACCCGGCCCGAACATCACCGGCTGCGAAAACCCCCGGCATTGACGTCATGAAGCTTGCGTCGGTCACTATGAACCCGCGCTCGTCCAGGTTCACCTGGTCCTTGATGAAGGCCGTGTTGGGATCGAGGCCGATGAACACGAAGCAGCCCGCAGGGTGGTGCTCCTCGGTCTCGCCCGTCTTTCGGTTCTCCAATACGACGGTACCGAGCTTGCCGCTGCCGTCATCCTTGGGCCGGAACTCCTTCACATTGCGGTTCAGCAGGACCTCCATTTTCGGGTGCGCCAACACCTTGTCCTCTAGGAGCTTGTGGGCCGCAAGCTTGTCGTTGTGCTCAACGATCGTCACCTTGTCGACGAAGTTCGTCAGGAAGAGGCCTTCCTCGAGGCCACTGTTCCCACCGCCCAGCACCATCAGGTCCGGGGCACCCCTGTAGAAGGGTCCGTCGCAAGTGGCGCAGAAGTGGATGCCGGCGCCGATCAGCTCGTCCTCGCCAGGTGCGCCGGTGCGGCGGTAGCTCGAACCGGTCGCGACAAGAACGGCACGAGCGTGATAGTGGTCACCATTGCCTGTGAGGACCTCGAGCCGGTCCCCGTCGGGCGAGATCTTCCCGACTGACAAGGCCTGAATCATCTCGACGCCGTAGCGACGAGCCTGCGTGACGATGCGCTCGGCCAGCTCCGCGCCGCCTATGCCGTCGGGGAAGCCGGGATAGTTGTCGAGGCGCTCAGTGACTCCGGCCTGGCCACCGAGGCTCTTCGAGTCAATGATCAGGGAGGAGAGGTTCTCCCGTGCCGCGTAGATGCTCGTGGTCAGCGCCGCCGGACCCCCGCCCACGAGGATGACGTCATAGACGTGCATCATCGCCTTGCGATCGAGACCGATCTTGTCGGCCAGCTCCTCGTTGGAAGGTTCGGACAGGCTCGTGCCGTCCGGAAACACGATCGTGGGGATCACGTTGTTCCCGTTGTTGCGCTCGTGCACGATGTCAAGGCCCTGAGGCTCCTGCTCGATGTCATGCCACTCGAACGCGATCCGCTGATCGCCCAGGAACTGCTTCGCGCGCTTGCAGTCGCTGCACCAGCTCGCGCCGAAGACCTTGATCTTCTGGTCCATCTGCGATCTCCCCTCCGGCCGTACTACTAGCGAACATACCTCCAGTCCCAAATCGAGGCACGGCGTTACAGTGCGCTGCCCCGCTCGTCACCTTGCCCGAGCGATCCCGCTGGGCCTCTGGGAGCCGGAATGAGGACGGGGTCAGATTGGCGGCCGCGTAGGTGTCCACGTCGCCGAGGGCATAGAAGACGACGACGCCCCGAACGTCCACGACGCCGATCGTCCAGGGCAGTAATTCAGGCTTGTGCGGGAAGTGCGACACGAACCTCATCGAGACCGTTCCTCGGTCGAAGCTCACGGTAGAGCCCATAGCTTTGCCGTGTTGAGCAGGTCGGCGAGGGCCTCTGCGTGAGTCCCTCTGAAGATCGCGACGCTCACCGAGCTTGCCGAATCGACGCCCGAGATCTGCATTGCGGTGAACGCCCCCGGGTTGAAGCCACCGAATCCCGAATCCGGCCGATCTTATGACCTCAACGAAGGCTGACCGGGGAACGCCACGACGAACGCGTCCTGCCCGCTGCCGAACAGACCGGTGGGATGGGAACACGACTCGATGCCCACCCCGATCCCGATCACCGCGAGTACCGCGGCTGACAGCATCCCAAAGGCGCGCACCGTTGCCAGTGTTGCATCCACGTGCTTGTTGTTCGGGCGGTCACCACCGCTGCGACCGGCGCGTCCTCGCGAGCATCGACCCTGACCGGCTGAGGGGACCTGCGCCAGCCGTTCAGCTGGAGCGATCCCGGTCCGAGGCGTCGTCCTGGTGACCGTGACTGGTGGCGAGGCGGGAGTAGCCGTGGCAGGACACATCAGCCCGCGTTCGGTGGCTCCGATCCGAGGGGCGAGGGTCCTGGTGGCGTACTGGGGACGGTGGGGGAGTGGTAACTGCTGATGGGGGTGGTCGCGGTGGACAGAGCAGTGACAGGCTCGAGCGAGCGCGGTCCGGCTACTGCCGAGCTTGTCACAACGACCAGTGCGAGGAGGAAGACACAGTAGATCCAGAACGCCAGCGTGAGGCCCGAGGTGATCGTCAGGCCCGCCCGCGCTGCGTCCGCGGACGAGATCCCGAACATTGCCGGAGACGTACCCTCCCCGATCTGGATGATCCCCGAGACCGCTTGACCCATCATCGGGATGATGGCGCCGACGAGCAAAAAGCTCCCGTGACGTATCGGTCGCCACAGGGAGGCCACGACCGCGACAGCGACCAGCGCGACCATCACGGCGACATTCCCGGCGATCACGGGCGCCGGGTTCGAGAACACATTGCCCGCGGTGAAGGACTGTGTCGTTCCGGCCGACGTCTGCAGGACGTAGCTGTCCCAGGAAGGGGCGAACGCGGCCGCGGTGCCCAGCGCGGCCAGGGAAAACGCCAAGAACGGGAGGGAGTCGGAGCCGCGCGGCCGGCCGAAGGAAACATCCTCGTGTCGTAGGGCGAACGCAATGGTGGCGCCGGCAGAGCAAGCGAGCCAGCCGATGATCCCGAGCACGAGGCCGGCGCCCATGAGGTGCGCACCCCCGGCGATCGCCGTGCCCGCGTCCGCGAAGAACATGCCGAAAGTGACGATGCTCGTTCCCATCCCGAGCAGCGCTCCCACCCGGGCACGACCGAGGAAGATGAGCAGGGCGCTAGCGCTCCAGGCCGCAAAGTAGATCGCGTGCGGTACCAGCTGGTACGCCTGCTGGGTAAGGCTCTCACCGTTCAGATAGTCAGGGAACACCCCGGCGATCCCGCATGCGACGCCGATCGCCAGGAGCGTCGCAGGTAGGACGGCCCGCCCCCCTCCGCCTGCGGCTTGTCCGCCTGCGCTCGCGAGTTGTTCGTCGGCCTTGGCGGCTGGCGCCGTAGGCTGATCAACCGGAGCGATCGTCTCCGGCCGCTCTATCGTTGTGAACCGGGTCCACGCCGCGTACCAGCCTTCCGGAGTGTCGGGCCACCACTCGAGTGGTTGCGACCATGTTTGCCCGATGCTCCAGATCCCGTAGAAGGCCGGACCGCGCCCGATCTCGTAGCTCGCTCCCCGGTAGGAAATGGTCACGTCGTCACGCACGGCTCGATTCTTCCTCCTTGAACTCGTCCCGTCGTGCCGGCAGCCAGCCTAGGGAACTGAACTGTGTGTTGGCTGGGCAGAGCCTGAGAGATCGCTCGCGACGGTGGTCTTGGCGTGGCCGCTATGCCTCTGTTGCAAACAGGCGAACCGCAGGCTCCGCACGGTCCGCGCGCGAGCCAAGACCACGGGTCACCTGCGTCAACGGCGCCGTGCCCGGACCGCGCCGTCGTTCCGGCTGAAGCGATCCGGAGTCATTAGTTCTCGCCAGCGCACGAAAGCTGCGAGCGGCAGCTAGTTGCAGGGACGCGAACTGGTTGTCCGATGAGACCGGCGTCAGTCCGCGGCAAGTTCTGACAGGCGTTATGTCGAGCTCGTCGATCGGGACAGGGTACGCGTGGAAAAAGCCCTGTCCCTGGTCGCAACGGAACCTTGCCAGTGCCTCGGCCTGGGGCGCCGTCTCGATGCCTTCGGCGGTGACCCTCAGGTGCAGGGAGTGTGCTAGGTCTATGACGCCTCGGATAAGGCTTGCACCGGTCTCTTCGGTAACGCGGTCGGTGAACGTCTTGTCTATTTTGACGCGGTCGACGGGCAGCTCGTGGAGGTAGCTCAGTGATGAGTAGCCGGTTCCGAAGTCGTCGATCGCGATAGTCACGCCGAGCGCCTTCAGCCCTGTGATAGAGGAGCGGGCCAAGGCGAAGTTGGTTATGAGGGCTGTCTCGGTTATCTCGAGCTCGAGCAGCGATGCGGGAAAGCCGGTGGCGGAGAGGATGCGCGAGACGTCCTCGGGCAATCGCGGCCGAGCGAGCTCGACGGCAGAGAGGTTCACGGCAACGCTGAGCGGTGCTGCGCGCTGCGAGAGAAGGTTGGCACCGTCGCTGCAGGCTTGTTGCAGCACCCACTGGGTGATTGCGGTGATGGCGCCGTTACGCTCGGCGAGAGGGATGAACATGCCAGGGGGGATCAACCCGTCGGTGGGGTGCTGCCAGCGCACCAACGCCTCGAGGCCGCAGACCGTGCCATCGTGGACATTGACGATCGGCTGGTAGTGCAGCCGGAGCTCATCACGTTCGGCGGCACAGGACAGTTCAGCGCTGAGCCGGTCCCGCCTTGCCGCCTCCTGTTCGATTGACTCTTCCCACCACCTGGTTCGGTTGCATCCCTCGGACTTGGCGAGGTACATGGCTGCGTCAGCCCGCCGGATGAGCTCCTCGGCCTCGCCGCAGTCTGCGTACGTCGGTTCGCCACTGCGGAACTCGCCCGCCGCGGCGATGCCCACGCTGCAACTGATCCTGATATACAACCCGTCGATGACGATCTCCTCGAGCGCCTGGTGGATTCGAGAGGCGAAGCCTGACGCGTCGGCGGGCGTTCGTAGCTGCTCGAGCAAGATCACGAACTCGTCTCCGCCCATCCTGGCCACGGTGTCCCCCGCTCGGGTCTGAGCCTGGAGGGTGGCGCCGATCGCTTGAAGAACGGCGTCACCGCTGGCGTGCCCCCAGCCGTCGTTGACCTTCTTGAAACCGTCGAGGTCGATGTACAACAGCGCCACCGAGTCTCCAGACCGGCTCGCGACAGCTAAGGCATGCGTGACTCGGTCCTGCAGCAGCACACGGTTTGCCAGACCCGTCAGGCCGTCGTGCAAGGCGAGATGACGCAACTTTTGTTCGAATGCATGGTGCTCGCTGATGTCCCGGTAGGTGAGCACCAGCCCGCCTATGCCCGCGTGCGAGCGCTGGTCGGTAACGGCCACGGCGACCAGCAGGTACCCGCCCTTGCTGCCGCGCATCCGCACTTCGTTCTTGAGCGTCGTGCCGGGGCGCTGACGTGCCTCGACGAGAAGTCTTTGCACCGTTGTCCGGTCGTCGATGTGGACGTTGTCGATACAGCTTCGGCCCACCTGGTCAGCCGCCTGATACCAACCCACCTCCCGGCCGGATGAACTGGTGTAACGGATGATTCCGGCTTCATCCACGACGAGGATGACCTCGCTCACGTTCTGGAGCAACGCCTCCAGGCGGCCCGCCTGTTCGGTTTGGGCTCGTGCCAGCTGGGCCAGCAGGGTGGACGTGGAGATTGTCGTCGGCGCACGACCGCCGATCACGAGAAGGTCGTCGTTGCTGGAGATCACCTCTGCCATCAGCTGCATCGCGGCGTCGACTGCGAGCATGTCGGCTTGGACGGTGAGGCCCGCAGGTGCCGGAAGCGACGAGGCCGGTTCTTTTGCGTACAGGGCCCAACCAAAACCCATAGGGCCCAACAGTGTCTGGTAAAACGCGGAGCGGTTTATCAGCTTCGCCGAACCATCCGGACGCTCCAGTACGACGCTGCGACGCTCGTTGTCCTGCCGGAACCACTCATCCACCTCCCGGCAGGTCAAGCTGTCCGGCAATGCCTGACGTTGTGTCGCGAGGGCGCCGACGGTCACAGACGCCGCGAAGCCACTGTGCATGCCCTCTGTAATCGGTAATTGGCGAAACCTGCTTGAGAACAATCCCGAAATGTGACCGAATGGTTACCCGTCGTTCACTTTCGTGCAAGTGACTGGCTCGCAGGCACTAGGCCAACCGAAATGTTGCCGGGAACTGCTCGTTCGGAGCTGAGCACGCGCAGTGGCGCGACCCGAAACGAATGGTGCTATGGGTCATCACCTTTTGGAGTGACCTTCGACGAACACGGCACTGAAAATGTTAAGCAAGCAAGAAATGGGGAAACGTTCAGATGAATAGCGGAGGCACCTACTCGAGACAATCGTGGGAATTGCGTGTTGGCGCTCTCGGCGCGCAGCCATAACCTGTACTGCCAGAAAGGACAGCAGAACTGTGTCTATGACCGCCGTGTCGTTCTTCGGGGCCGAGCAACGGTGTCTCTTCGACACCCGGGCGCAACAAGAACCGCATTGGTGACCAGATCTGTCGTCAAACACATCGGAGCGTGGGCCATCACTGGCTGCCCGGTGGGGCGAGCCCCTCGGGCGCGAAAGAGCCGCCTGGTGGCTTGCCGGTCCCAGGCTTGAGCCCTTTCGGGCTCCCTTGCGGTGGCGAGTGGAACCCGTTCGGGAGTTTCACCCCGGAGCCGGGCGGCTGGACTCTCGCACCGTTCGTTCGACCAGGAAGCCCACCTGGGAATCCGGCGCTCCCGAGGGGCCCCACGGCACTTGCTGCTGTGAGGTTCCGGAAGGAGGCGAATCCGAGAACGGCAACGACGAGGAGCACCGCAGCGGGGAGCCATCTGGGCAGCTGCATGAGCAACCACGCGCCGAGCAAGGCGATGAGGCCGATCGCCGGGAGATAGAAGCGAATGACGTGGATCCCGCCACCGCCGCCACCGCCCGATGGGCCGCCACCGCCGGTTCCCGCCTGGGCGGTCCAGGTGTATGCGGAGTAGAGAGCCCAAAGGCCGAGCCAGCCGGCAGCAAGCACGAGGCCTACCACGGCGTCACGTCGGCTCCTGGCCGCGGACGCTGGATCAGCGGTCGCGGACCGGATGCGGAGCAGCCTGACTGCCATCCAGACCAACGCCGCCAATCCCAACAACAGACCGGGGATCGCCTTCACAAGGTACGGCGGCATGATCTTCAGGTTCGGGATGATCGCACGAAGGGCGAAGGTGATCTCGCCCGCGCCGTATCCGGTCTTGAGCGCTCCCCCGTAGAAGAACTGGTCGAAGAGCGTCACACCGCCGGCGAAGAGAACCACCGAGGCAAACCACCACGCCAGTGACCGTGCACCGATGCGCGCCTTCTTGGCCGTGAGGAGCACTGCGGTCGCCGCCACCAGGAGCATCACCACATCGGTGTAACGGATGAAGACCGCCATCTCGAGCGCGACGAACCCTAGGAGACCGACGACGGTTCGCCGGCGCGGGGCGGCGTCATCGGCGAGGAAGGTCCAGAGCAGTGCCCCGGCTCCGGCGGCGATCAGTGCAGCATCGGTGAACGACGGCATCGTCGGACGCCACGCGAAAGCGATCGCTGCCCCTGAGGACACGAAGAGCACCACCGCCCAGGTGCCTCCCCAGTTTCCCAGCCAGCGTCGGCCAGCTACGAAGAGGCTCGTCGACGCCAATGCGCCGGCGAACAGTGGAGCCGCCCTCAAGATCCCCAGAATCTGGAACGGCGCTGCGAAGAAGGGATAGCCCGGGTTCTTCTCGCTCATCCAGCGGCCGTTGGACAGGTGGATCCATTGCATGATCGCCGTGCCGTCGTGGGCGGTCAGCTGCGCCGAGAGGGCGTTGTACTGCGCGGTCGACAAGGTGACGTGGCCGTGGGTAAGAGCGATAATCGACGCCAGGTAGGCAGAGTCGTCCGGTTCCAGCATCTTGGTTGCTTTGGCGAGCACAGCAATGCAGAACAACGCGAACACGCCGACCGCGACCGCGATCTCGGCGACCGGAAACGGGCGTGGCGCTTGTGCCTGATCGGCGGGCGTCAAGCCCGGAGCGACAAGGGTGTCGGAAGTCATGGCCATTCGGCACTCGTCTTGGGCATGCGCTTAAGGCTGGCACGCGATCCTGGGGGTTCGCTGCGTAGTTGGGCAGGGATTGCTGTGATCATCAGGCTGCGCTTGCCAGCCGGGTGGACACGACGATCTGGACTCGAAGGTCAGGCTCCTCGGTCATCCCAGTGACCGGATGGCATGTTGGCGGACATGGATCACCGAGGATGTGACGGCGGTCTCACGGCTTTCGGGTCGTACCCGATTCTCGAGTACGACCCTGATCGGTCCGCGGTCATCGAACCGGGCGCAGCGCGATCATGGCACGACATTCCCCGTGCCACCGTCGGGTGTTTCCTATCGGAAATAGTTCGTGAGGTTTGTCCTAAAGCGCGCGAACTCGTCGGTCTGCCGAGCCTCCGGGCCGCTCTGGGAGTTGACTCATGAGGGCAGTCGCCTCAGCGTGTTCTACCCGGGGAAGGGCACCCCGCCCGCCACGACCACTTTCGAGCGGGTCAGTGTGGGCGGCTGCCGGGTGCTCCTCGGGTGCGGAGGAGCCGGCACGCTGGTAGGCAATCTCCGCCATGGAGAGGTCGTGATGGTGGAGGCTGCGGTGCGAGACGAGGGGGCGTCCTTCCACTACTTCCGCTTGCCCGAGAGGTCGTCACCGACGATGCGGTGGTCGCCGTGCTGGAGGCGGTTGCCGGGGAAAGTGGGGTCGTTGCCCGGCGGGGCAAGGACTGACGGCCTGTTCCAAGACACTGCCGGCAGGTTGCACCGGCGCGTCGAAAAAGGATGTCTCGTCGTCGACAGGGAATCCCGCGCTGCCGGCCGTCGAGAGGATCCGCCACGTCCCCATCGGGGGGTGTACCTGTCGGCCGGAGATGACATCGCCGGCTCGAAACCGAACGAGAACCGTTGGCGCGAGGATCTGGAGCTGCAAGCCAACCTGCTCCACCTGGCCGCTTCAGCGGCGCACCGGCTTGCAGACGCACAGAGGCGCACTGGACGAGCGGACCGGAAGGGCTCCGGCGAGCCTAGACCGTCCAGGAGCTCGGCAGCCGGGACGCCTGCCGTTATCTCTGGCAGCGGAAATGCTCAGCGGGGAGGCCCGGCTGCGACGACTGCCTCGACCTCTGCGGCTGGTGGCTCACCGCGGCCGAACGATTCGAGCCACCACGTCATGCCGGCCTCCTTGAGTGCCGCGAACCGCGACGAGAGCTCGTGAGCAGGCGCGAGCCCCGTGACGCCGCGGCAGACGATGTCGATGTCGATCGGGCCCCCCTCATCGAGGAGCTTGGTCCGCACCGCCGCCACCTGTTCGGGTTCCGGCAGTCCGGGGAGCACATGGCCTCCTGGATCGAACAGAGGGAAGCAGCCCTGGTTGCGCGCAGCCCGAACGAGGGGCCGGTGGTGGGGCCACCTGCAGGCCACCCAGACCGGCAGTGGTTGTTGCACGGGTCTCGGGAGAAAAGCAGTGCTGTTCACCCAGATCCGGTCCCCTTCGAACTCGACGGGCTCACCCGACCACAGGCGCCTCAAGATCTCGAGCGAGTCGTCGAGGAAAGACGCCCTCTCTACCGGGTCGACGACTTCTCCAGAGAAAGAGCTGAACTCCTTCCATCCGTCGTGGCCGAGGCCCACGCCGACGTCGAGACGGCCCTCCGACAGCCGATCGAGCGTCGCTGCCTGCCGCGCGAACACCCAAGGACGCCGCCGGGCGAGCGGAGTGACCATCATCCCTAGGCGGATCCGATCGGTTGCTTGGGCGATGGCGGCCGCCATCATGAACGAGTCGGCGACGGCCATCCCCGGGATCGTCAACATGTGGTCCCACAGGTACAGGCCGTCCCATCCCGCTCGCTCCGCCAACTGCGCGAGCGCGACAAGTCGCTTCGGCTCCGCGAACTCGTCGAACGGAGGGAGGAAGACTCCGTAGGAGAGGGGCTTGTAGTTCGAGTGGTGCCCCGGAGGCTCTTCATGCGTCATAAGGCCGGGACGGTACTCGATCGGACCCGGGCGCGCGGTCCTCGATCACAATTCGACAGACCGGCCCCGGTGCGTGCGGCTTCAGCTGGGGACACGCGGTCGCGACGCGGGACTCGGCGCCGGCTATGTGAGATCCGCTGAAGTGGCGACGTGTCTGGGACCACGCCGCAACGATGTCAGGGCGATCCCAGCAAGCGCCCAGGCTCCCAACACGAGCAGCGGGTCGGAGTCCCTGGCACCGTCGAAAAAGGCGACTGCTCTGAGGCCGGTGTTTGTGGCCCCGACCGGCAGGTACTGGGCGATACAGCCCCAGGGGGCGGGCATTAGCTGCCAGGCCGTGGTCGCGCCCGAGAACGCGAAGCCGAAGAACCATGCGACGAACAGGGTGACGAGGATTCCCGCGATCCCGGCGAGGGACGCCAGTCCGCAGGTGACCGCAGCGATCGATCCCGCGCCGAGGGTGATGACGAGCTCGTTGGAGAACCAGGAACCGGTCAAGCCCCCGATCATGCCCTGTAGGGCCAAGGTCACGAACAGGCCGGCGAGGACGGCATAACCGAGCAGCGCGGCCAGTTGTCTGCGCCGATCATGCGACAGCAGCCCGATGATCGCACCCGCAGCGATCGAGGTCATCGTCAGAGGGATGAGGGCGGTCGGGATCGCCGTGCCTTTGGGGTCGTCCACAGGGTTCGGCGCCAGGTCGACGACGGCCACGGTGGCATGCGGCAGGACACGCCTGATGGCCGCGGGCACAGCTTGGGTCAACATCTGCGCGACGCTCGGACTCGCTTCGGAGGCTGTGTAGACGGTGGCGCCTGCGCTCGACAGCGATACTGCGCCATAGACCTGCCTGTCGATGACCGCGGCGCGGGCGGCCGAATCGTCGCTCAGGACGGTGACTGTGAACGTGCCCGGCTGGGTTCGGTCCAAACCGCGTGCCAGTTCTCTGGCGGCCGGTGCGGGACCGGCCACGGCAAAGGGCAGACTGCGGGGTGCCTCTCGTGAGGACGACCAGGCGAACATAAGAACCAGGAGGAATTGCGCGACGACGATCGCGCTCACAGCGAGAAGAACTACGGAGGTGGAGCGACGTCCGCCACCACTCGGTCGCCGGGCACCGACCTGCGAATTGTCCGACATAACCCTCCAATACCTGGCGAGCGGTCCTGTGTCATGGAGTCTGCGTCTGTTGGGACACCCTAGGTTCTCGGTCGGCACGGGCACCTAATCGGAGCGCGCCGGGCTCCGCTTCAGGCGAGCACTTCGCGCCATCCCAGTTGGCTAGGTTGGCCGTTCCGATTTCTGTCTCATCTGTCACTTCCGACAAGGACAGGGTCCGGAGCCACCTGTTGCCGGGTGGCGGTGACGGTCTTGTCCGGCTTGGGCGTGCCCATGGACCTCTCCTCTCCCCGTCGGTTCGCCGGCGAGTGCTGGCTGGTCCCCGCCCCACTGGCGGTACCGGTAGTGGCGATGGTCTCGGCGAGCGAGGCCAGGTTCAAGGCTGCATTGCGGTCCCGGTCGAGGACAAGACAGCAATGCTCGCAGCGGTAGGTGCGCTGGGCGAGGGGCAGCTTGGCTTTCACTGCCCTGCACTGAGAGCAGGTTTTCGACGACGGGTACCACCGGCCGGCGACGATCAAGCTGGATCCGGACCAGGTTGTCTTGTAGGCGAGCTGACGGCCAAGCTCGGCAGGGAGGCGTCGAGGATGGCCCGGTTGAGCCCGGCCCTGCGCCGCTTTGACCTGCCGGCGCGTGGCCTGGTCATAGCGGCCACTGCCAGGTCCTCGAGACGACCGTGACGCAGCTTACGGCGAGCCCGGTGGTCAGCTTGTGGAGGCCGTCGGCGCGTGCGTTGGCCACCGTGGCGTGGCGGCGGGCCAGGCGGGCCTTGGTGTGCTTCCAGCGCTTGGACGGCGGACTGCCTCTGCCGGCCGGGCGTCGGCGCCGGGACAGCTCCCGGTCGAGGCGGGCCTGGCGGCGAGCCCAGTTGTTGAGGTGCTTCGGGTTGGGGACGGTCCCGTCCGCCTCGGTCACCCCACCCGATTGTCCGACCGCGAGGGTAGGCAACAGAGGTGGTCAGCCCGCTGGATCAGCATCGTGCTAGCACCACTGCTTTCGACCGGGCAGGATGTGACCATGTCAAGCACCGAGGAAAGTCGCACGCAAAGCCGGTTGCCGGGTCCGGCGCAGCCAACCGGCGCGCCACCACGTGTGACGCTTACCGTCAACGGGACCGCGCACTCGGTGCCGGCGTCGACTTCACTCCTGTCGGCGCTGCGTGGCGAGTTGGGTCTGACAGGTGCCAAGCCGGGTTGCGGGGAGGGCACCTGCGGATCCTGCACGGTGCTCGTCGACGGCTGTCCAGTGCGCGCCTGCCAGCAACCGGTCGACGACATCGCGGGGAAGGCCATCACGACGATCGAAGGACTCTCGAGCGGTGGTTGGCTGCACCCGGTCCAGCAGGCGTTCGTCGAGGTCGGTGCGGCCCAGTGCGGCTACTGCACTCCTGGAACGGTCCTCGCCGTGGTCGCTCTTCTGGCCCGCTGCCCCGATCCGGACGACGATGCCGTGCGCGAGGCGCTGTCGGGCAACCTTTGCCGCTGTGGCGCTTACGGGCGCGTCCGCGAGGCGGTGCGTAAGGCTTCCGAGCTGATCGCGGAGCCAGGCTTCGCCGACGGCTTGCCGGTCGCGGCGACCACCGCGGACTGGAAATTGCCCGAGCCAGGCGGGCCCTGTTACAGGCCGGCGCGGCCGTGGGACATGACCGAGCCCACCGACCGCGACTGGTTTGGAATTCTCGGCGACGGGACGGTCGTGGTGCTACCACCTGCGACGCCGGCAGCGGGCACGTGGTCGACGAGCGGTGGTGCCTGGTTGCACATCGGGACCGATGGGATCGTCACCGCGTTCACCGGCAAAGTTGACGTGGGCCAGGACAACCGCACCGCGTTGCGTCTCCTTGTCGCCGAGGAGCTTCGCGTCCCCCTCGAGTGCGTCCGTCTTGCGATGGGGGACACCGATCTGTGTCCCTACGACATGGGGACGTTCGGCAGCCGGTCGATGCCGGACGCCGGGAGCGCGCTCAGCCGGGCCGCCGCGTTTGCCCGCACCTTGTTGCCGGTGCCCGCAGGGTCACGGAGAATCGAGATCGTGAAGGGCGAGCCCGCGGTGACCCGCCCGTCCGGATGGCAGGTGGCAGGCTCCCCGCGCACGCCCGCCGGCACCATCGAGGTCGTCACGGGAGCCCTGCAGTTTGCCTCCGACCTGAGCATGCCTGGGCTGTGGCACGGCGCCATGCTGCGACCGCCTGTGTTCAAGTCCGTGCTCCGTCACCTTGACACGAGCGCACTTGACGGCCGTAGAGACGTGGTGGTCGTGGAAACCCCTGTTGGCGTCGGGGTCGTGGCCCGTGACAGGGTCGAGGCCCGGACGGCATTGGCTGGTCTGGAGGCAACCTGGGCGCTTCCGGAGGCACCGTCTGACGAGGGCCTCGAGGAGTTCCTGCGCTCACATCCCGCGACAGGAGAAGACGGCTGGGACGGGCCCTTCCACCAGCAGCAAGGTGACCCCGACGGCGCACTCGAGGCCGCGGCTATACGTCTTGACGCCACCTATACGACCGCGTTCGTAGCCCCTGCTGCCATCGAGACCCGCGTTGCGATCGCCGTCTGGGACGACGACGACCGCCTGACCATCTGGACCGGGACCCAGACCCCCTTCCCGGTCCGGGCCCAGGTCGCCGCGGCCCTCGATCTGGACGAGGCGGATGTGCGTGTCATCGTGCCGCCGACCGGCGGCGGGTTCGGCGGAAAGCATGCGGGTGGCGTCGCCACCGAGGCGGCGATGCTCGCCCGGGAGATCGGCGCACCGGTTCGTGTCGCCTGGACCCGTCGTGAGGAGTTCAGCGTCGGCACGTTACGCCCGGCCGCGGTCATCGACGTGCAAGCCGGAGCTACGACCGGTGGCGAGCTGACTGCTTGGACTTTCTCCAACATCAATTCGGGACGAGCCGCGATCACGACCCCCTACCGGGTCGCCAACCAGCGGATCGACTATCGCCCTGCCGCGAGCCCGCTCGCTCAGGCCTCCTTCAGGGCTCTGGCGGCCACGGCCAACAACTTCGCCCGGGAGTCTCACATGGACGAGCTCGCAACCCGGCTCGGTCGAGACCCGGTCGAGTACCGCCTAGCCAACCTGGTCGACGAAAGGCTCGCTGCGGTGCTGCGGGCTGCTGCGGAGCGTTTCGGGTGGACGACCGACCGGGACAACCCGGGTCGGGGAATCGCGTGCGGACTCGAGAAGGAGGGGAGGGTTGCCACCGCGGCCCAGGTCAGCCTCGGCCGGGACAACCGCCTTCGGGTCGTCCGCATCGTCACCGCGTACGAGTGCGGCGCCGTCGTCAACCCGGGAACCGTGGTCAATCAGATCGAAGGCGCCACGGTCATCGCTCTAGGCGGCGCGCTGTTCGAGGCCGTCCACTTCAACGCCGGGCAGATCGCCAACGGGTCGTTCTCCGCTTATCGCATCCCTCGCACCTCTGACGTGCCGCCGATCGAGGTGGTGCTCCTGGGCCGTCCCGACCTTCCGTCCGCAGGGGCCGGCGAGACACCGATGATCGCCGTGGCCCCGGCGATCGCCAATGCCGTCTTCGATGCGACGGGGCGCCGCCTGCGTTCGCTGCCTCTGACTGCCGATGGTTTCTTGAACCTCGAGAGTTGAGGAGCCTGAGGTTCGGTTGGGTTCACCACGGCCCGACACCGTCGCCTTCGTGGGCTCGCCGGGAGGTTCATGACAGCCACATGTTCTTGAAGCCATAGGCACCCAGCGGCAGGCCCGTCTTGCTCGGGACGACACCGTTTACTCGCGATGCATAACCGTCGATGACGGGGTTGAAGAACGGGATGATGTAGCCGCTCGCCACGCCCGAGTACTCCATTTCCTGCATCTCGTGGGCGATCTCCACTTTCTTGGTCTCATCCACTGTGGCCAGCGCCTGCCGATACAGCCTCGTGTAGGCCCCGTTGTGTGTGTGGCTTTCGTTGAACGGAGCGCCGGCGACGGTAGCCTGCAGGACGTTGGAGAAGTAGGGGTAGTACATCCAGTTGTCCTGCGCGAACGTCCAGTGCAGGTAGTGCCGGCCGAAGAGCTCCGAACGTGTGACCTGTTTCAAGTTCACAGTGACGCCGGCTTCGGCCGCCTGTTGTGCGAGGACTTGGGCTACCTCTACGGTTCCCGGCACGATCGCACTCGTCACGAGCGTGACGGTCAGGTCGGAACGCCCCGCCCTTGTGAGCAGGCTTCTTGCCAGGTCAAGGTCCTGGACGCGCTGTGGCAGGGCCGAGTCGTACACGACGTCGCGTAAGCCGAACACGTCGTTGCCGATCCTCCCGTTGCCTCTGAAGACGATGTCGAGCATGTCCTGGCGGTCGCATATCAGGCGGAAGGCTTGTCGGACCCGAACGTCGTCAAAGGGCGGCTGGTCGACGCGCATCGTGAATGGCGTGTAGCCACCGCCCCAGGTGATCATCACATTGTTGCCGCCCGAGCGGACCGCGACGATCGAGTACGTGGAGATGAGGTCGATCACGTCGAGCGTGCCGCTGCCCAATGCGTTGACCTGGCTGACCTCACCAGGGAAGTCGCTGATGACGAGCTTGTCGATGTAGGGCAGGCCTGTTTCCCAGTAGTTCTCGTTCTTCACGAAGGTGCTCTCTTGGCCGGCGGTGAACGACTCGTATTTGAAGGGACCGGTGCCGACCGGGTGTTTCAGGTCGAAGTCCACCGGCACGACGAAGAAGTGGTACGAGGCCAGGATGTCCTTCAGGACTGAGAAAGGCGTGAAGCACGGGATCTGTACGGTGAGCTTGTCGAGCTTCTTCGCGTTGGCGATGTCGAGGGCCTTCAGCGATATTGCACCGAGGGTAGGGGCTTTCGGGTTCACGATCCGTTGGAATGTGAACAGCACGTCGTCGGCGCTGAGCGTCTTGCCGTTGTGGAACTCGACGTCCGGCTTCACCCGGATCGTCCAGTTCATGGAATCGCTGCTCGGCTCGAGCTCGCCGGCAAGGCTT
Organism: Acidimicrobiales bacterium; assembly: GCA_050015175.1. Taxonomy (GTDB): domain Bacteria; phylum Actinomycetota; class Acidimicrobiia; order Acidimicrobiales; family Bog-793; genus Fen-455. The sequence continues at coordinate 43,641 of JBEKBX010000005.1, forward strand.
TTCACGGGATGAGCGTCGAGGTCGAAATCGATTAGCGGGTTGAACAGCGAGTACACGCGGGCCGCATCAACGAGGTTGACCCAGTTGTGCGGGTCGAGCGTGTCCCGGGCGCTGCCCCCGCTCAAGCCTGCGCGCAGGGTCCCGCCAGTCTGGGGGAGTGCTGTCGTCGTGGTCCCGGACGCAGTTGTGGTCGTCGTCGTGGTGCCCGAGCTGCAGGCTGCCAGCAGGCCTCCCGTGCCGAGGAAGACCGCGCCCTGCGCGGCACGGCGAAACAGGTCTCTCCGGCTCAGCTCGTATCCGCGCTCGGTCATGGCTGCTCACCATCCTTCACCAGTGATGCACGGTAACGGCGCACGTGTCGCGACCTTTGGCAGAACAGTCGGAGGGACGTGAAGCAGCTCTTCCATGCAGCGTCGCGGGTCCGACGAGGTGGAGGACAAGACGCGTTCCTGTCCTTCTCCTACCTTCGGGACGCCCCTTCTCACATGCACCGAGAGGCAGGCGAGCGGTGCCGGTCAGTCGCAGCGTCACGCCAAGGGCGTCATGACGTGCTTGATCTGGGTGTAGTCCTCCAGGGAGTACATCGACATGTCCTTGCCGTAACCGCTCTGCTTGTAGCCGCCGTGCGGCATCTCCGGGGTGAGCCAGAAATGGGTGTTGACCCAAACGGCGCCGTACTGCAGCCGGCGGGCGACACGCATCGCGCGTGAGATGTCACGAGTCCACACCGAAGACGCCAGTCCGTATTCGACGTCGTTGGCCCATGCCACGGCCTGGTCCTCGTCGGAGAATCGCTGTACCGTGACGACCGGTCCGAAGACCTCTCTCTGCACTATCTCGGCCTTCTGGTCGACTCCGGTGACGACGGTCGGCTTGTAGTAGAAGCCCGCCCCTGGGATCTCCTCGCCGCCGGTGAGGACCTTGGCCCCGGCGTCCTGCGCCCGCTCGACGAAGCCCTTCACACTTTCCCGCTGTTTCGCAGATACCAGCGGTCCCACTTCGACCTCAGCGTCGGTGATGTCGCCGACCTTGATCGACTCCACGGCGGGCACCAGTCCGGAGAGCAGGTCGTCGTAGATCTTGGGACCAGTGACCACGCGACATGAGGCGGTGCAGTCTTGGCCGGTGTTCGCGTAGCCGGCGAACTTCAGGGTCTCGACCAGCGCGTTCACGTCAGCGTCGTCGAAGACAACCACGGGGGCCTTTCCGCCGAGCTCGAGATGGGCACGCTTGACAGTCTCGGCACAGGCAGCGGCGATGATCTTGCCGGTCGCTGTGTCTCCGGTGACAGACACCAGTCGGACCGCCGGGTGGTGGGTAAGGGCGTCGCCGATGACCGCGCCCCGGCCGGTCACGACGTTGAACACTCCCGCAGGGAGAATTTCGGCAGCCAGGTCGGCCAGGCGGAGTGTGGTGAGCGGTGTGATCTGTGCCGGCTTGATTATCGAGGTGTTGCCGGCCGCCAACGCAGGGCCGAGCTTCCAGACGGCCATCATCAAGGGGTAGTTCCAGGGACAGATGCCCACGGTGACCCCCAAGGGCTCCCGGCGGATCATGCTGGTGAAGCCCCTCTCGTACTCTCCGGTCGACTTGCCTTCCTGGCAACGGGCAGCGCCGGCGAAAAAGCGCAGACTGTCTGAGATGAACGGGATGTCGGCCTTGGAGACCGTTATGGGCTTGCCGACGTCGATGGACTCGAGACGGGCGAGTTCGGCCGCGTCGGCGTCGATGGCGTCGGCGAGCTTGAGGAGCATTGTGCTGCGCTCTTTGGGGGGTGTGTCGAACCAGACCTCGTCGTAGGCATTCTGCGCCGCACTCACCGCACGCTCGATGTCCTCCTTGCCGGCGACAGCGACCCTGGCGATGGGCTTTCCTGTTGACGGGTTGATGTCCTCATCTGTCTCGCCGTCGGCGGGATCTGCCCATTCGCCGCCGATGAACAACGGGCGGTATTTCTCCACGTTCTCCTCCATGGCACTGCTCTCCTTTCCGCAATCGTGCCCTTAGCTGTCGAAGCTCTCGCTGCCCAGTGGTCCGCCGTGAAGGTCAGGTCCGCGTCCGACAGCCCCGAGTCTCGCTGCGAACACTTGGCGATCGTCTGGGTGGCGACCTTGCGCCGCACGCGATGACCATCGGCATGGCCTGCCTCTGGGTGCACCGTAGCTCCGGTGACGCCGTTCGCCCAGGGCCGAAGGTCCCTCCGCAACGACCGTGGGCGCTTGGCACAGAAATACCGCTTCACGGCCCCGAAGGCCGCGACTGTCAGGTCGCGAGCCCGAACGTCTCGCTCTCGTGCTTGCCCTTGACCGTGTAGGAGAACGTGGCCCTGGAGTAAAGAGGACCATACTTCTTGGTTTGGGTCACCTCCGACAGGACCACCTTCGCGGCATAGCTGTGGAAGTGGCCCGACACGCAGTTGGGCTGACAGTCGTTCTGGTAGAGGTCGCCCGTCCCGAGGGCGGTCTTCAGTCCCCAGTTCACCCATCTGACGTTTCTCCAAGCGGCATTGGCGTCGGCACAGGACATGAGGTAGCTCGGCGGTCTCACTTCGGGCACGCTGAGGCACGAGAGCACCCTCGGGACGGCCTTGACGGCCGAAGCCTTGCTCGAAGCGACTGCAACCGTCCTCGAGGAAGCAGACGCTGGACCGGGGGCGGCACCGGCTCCGCCCGTTGGCAGGGACAGGGCGACGGCAAGTGTGCCGCCGAAGATCGCAAGGGAAACGCGCCGCAAGATCCACCTCTGTTTTTTCGACCGAAGGCCGTTCACCGGCCGGACAAGACGACAGTACCCAGTGCTCACGGCCGACGCGCGTCAGCTGCGACGTGTCGACACCAGGGTCTCAACTGGTCACACGAGGTCAGCGATCGCCTACTCGGCCACTGCCACGGACCTGGACCGACCACCTGAGAGACCTTGGCTGCCCGAGAACGCAACTATCAGGGTCGGGCACGGGCCGAACTGTTCAGCAGTCCTGTTGGCGCGAAATCACAAGTCCGCGACTGTCCAGCTTCGAGACCACTTGACTGTGAACCCGGCGTCGCCGGGCCGATGGAGCTCCCGCCTAGTTCGTCTCTTGGTTGCCCTCCGGAGCTCCTACGTTTGTCGGCGATAGTGGCAGGGCGACACCCTCGGGAACGAGGGTCGGTGTCGAGCGGTTGAGCGTTTCCCCGCCGAAGAAGGCTGGGCTTGCGAACCGCCAGATCACCGCACAGATGAGACCGACGAGGCCGCTCAAGAGGAAGATCAGGAACACGCCGCCTATCTCCCAGTGCGGGCCGAACGGCAGCCTCCACGAGGTATAGCTCTGACCGCTCGAGTAGAACCAGTCCTCTTTCAGACTCCAGGCTCCGGCTGCGTACATGATGAGGCCTCCGAGGCCCGGCAGGATTCCCCTCATGAAAAGGTCCCGAGTACTTCGCGTGAGCGTCTTTCGGTAGTACCACAGGCACGTCCAACCGGTCAGGCCGTAGTAGAAGGCGATCCAAACGCCGATCGAGGTGATGGCGTCCAAGATCATGTACCCCCCGGACATGTAGTTCATCGCCGCGTACATCACGATCGAGATACCACCCATCGCCACCGTCGCGACCGTCGGAGTCAGATACTGCTTGTGCATTCGTCCGAACGCGTCGGGTATCGCCTTGTAGACGCTCATCGAGAGAACCGTTCGAGCCGTGGGCAGGATCGTCGTTTGCGTGGAAGCGACGGCCGACGAGAACACCATGAGCAGCAGCAGGTGCGAGAAGGTCGAGCCGATCCAGCTCGATCCGAAGACGGCAGCACCCTGTACCGACAACACGTCGGTCAGGTGCGCGGGGTTTGTCAGCCCTATGTTCTTCGAGCCGTCACCGGCAAAGGCTTGTGCCGCGATGGTGACGATCCCGTATGTGGCCAGCAGCAACACCGTGGCGATGATCCCGGCCAGTCCCGGTAGTCGGTCCTTGTCACTCGTCTCCTCGTTCACCGAGAGCGATGTGTCCCAGCCCCAGTAGATGAACAGCATCAGGACGAGGCCGTCTACGAGTGCCGTAGGAGAGAGGGTGGTTGGGTTGAACCACGACAGGGTCGGCACCATGTGGCCCGGCGGCGCATCATTGATCGCCACCCTGACGAGTGCGACGGCCGCGTAGACAGCCATCATGATGAGCTCGATCGCCAACAGGACGAACTGGATCTTCGCCGAGATCTCGATGCCGCGGTAGCAGACGTAGGTCAGAACGACGATGAAGAGCACGCCGACGAGGAGCACCCAGAAGCTGCTCGGATCGTTTCCGATGCCCTTCGCGTTGAACAGGAGGAATAGATACTGACCGGAGATCTCAGCAAGGCTCGCCATGCAGAGCACGTCGGAGGCGATGATCCCCCAGCCGCCTGCCCACCCCGTCCTGGGCCCGAAGGCGCGCGTGGCCCAAGTGAAGGTCGTCCCACAGTCGGGATCCGCCTTGTTGAGCTCGCTGTAGCCGATCGAGATCAGCAACATCGGCACGAAAGCGCCAATCGCGACAAGCGGTGCGTGAAAACCGACCGTGACGGCGATAAGCCCGAGAGTCGCAGCAAGGCTGAAGGCGGGGGCAGTTGACGCGGTTCCGATGACCACGCTCGAGACGAGCCCGAGTGCCCCCGACTTCAATCCCTTGTCGACCCCTCCCTCAACTGGCATCAAGGCGGGGTCGGCCGACATCAGACCGTGCTCTCGTCCACCATGGCGTCTGCCACCTTCACGAAGCCGGCGATGTTGGCACCCAAAACGTAGTCGCCCGGCCTGCCGTAGTCCTCGGCTGCGGCGCGCACGTTGGTATGGATCGCGTGCATGATCTGGCGCAACTTGTTATCCACCTGCTCCCGGGTCCATGACAGGTGCTCGATGTCCTGGGTCATCTCCAGGCCGGAGACGGCGACGCCGCCAGCGTTCGCAGCCTTGCCCGGTCCGTAGAGGAGCTTGGCCTCGAGGAACCGGTCGACTCCCTCGGGCGTCGTCGGCATGTTCGCACCCTCGGCGACCAGCTTGAGCCCGTTGGCCACGAGATTGCGCGCATCCACGCCGTTGATCTCGTTCTGGGTCGCGCTCGGGAATGCACACTCTGCCGGGACGGCCCACAGCGGGTTGGAGCCCTCGTTCTTTGCCGGCGTGAAACTCGCAGTCGGGAAGCGCTCCGCGTACTCGCGGATCCGTCCCCGTCGCACGTTCTTCAACTCCATCACGAAGGCGAGCTTCTCGGTGTCGATCCCGTCGGGGTCATGGATGAACCCGTCCGAGTCCGAGAGCGTGAGCGGCTTGGCACCCAGCTCGATGAGCTTCTCGACCGTGTACTGAGCGACGTTGCCGCTGCCCGAAACGAGGCAGTTCTTGCCCCCGAGGGTCTCCGCGCGCGTCGCGAGCATTTCTTGGGCGAAGTAGACCGCGCCGTAACCGGTCGCTTCCGGACGGATCTCCGAGCCTCCCCAGTTGAGGCCCTTGCCGGTGAGCACACCGGTGAACTGGTTCGCGATCCTCTTGTAGTGCCCGAACAGGTAGCCGATCTCCCGGCCACCGACGCCGATGTCGCCGGCGGGCACATCTGTGAACTGGCCGATGTGACGGTAGAGCTCGGTCATGAAGGCCTGGCAGAAACGACGCACCTCTCCGTCGCTCTTGCCCTTCGGGTCGAAGTCGGCGCCGCCCTTCGCGCCGCCCATTGGCAAGGTGGTGAGAGAGTTCTTGATGACCTGCTCGAAGGCGAGAAACTTGAGCAGTCCCAGATAGACCGACGGGTGGAACCTGAGCCCGCCCTTGTACGGCCCGATGGCGCTGTTCATCTGGACTCGGTAGCCACGGTTGACCTGGATCTCGCCGTTGTCGTCGACCCAGCTGACCCGGAACATGATCACCCGCTCCGGCTCGACGAGCCGCTCGAGGACCTTCATCTCCTGGTACTTGGGGTAACGCTCGACGACGGGCTCCAGGGATGTCAGCACCTCACGCACCGCCTGCAGGAACTCCGGCTCGCCCGAGTTGCGTACCTCAAGGTCGTTCAAGATGTTCTTGACGTTGTTGCTCACTTCAGTTGCCTCCCTGTGCACTCCGTTGTGCACATCTGGCTTCTCGTCTGCTCGGCCATGCCTATCTGCCGCGCTCCTTGCCCTCGGTGATCGGTCCCAGACCGTTGACATGAGATTCTCGACCCGATGCCGTCCTTCCTGGTCTCGTTGAGGGCTCTTTGTCAATTCTTGCACCGTCTACTGGGCCTGAATAGGGACTTTCGGCCCATGGAGAAATGTCGCGCCTCCTCTAAACTAACTAGGCGCACCTCTGCAGTTGCATTTCATTGTGCTGACCCTTATTTGTGTTGCGCGAATTGCCGAGAAAGGACCTTCTCATGCGAGTTCTCGTGGTAGGAGCCGGTGGAGTCGGGAGTGCCTTCGCCCATATAGCAGCGCGCCGAGGCAGCTTCGAGAAGGTCGTGATGGCCGACTACGACACCGAGCGCGCGAAGAAGGCCGCGTCTGTCTCGGATCGATTTTCAGGCTACAAGGTCGACGCCTCCGACGAGGCGGCGATCACCGAGCTGCTCCGCGCCGAGAACTGTGACGTGGTCCTCAATGCCGTCGACCCTCGTTTTGTCATGCCGATCTACCGCGGCGCCCTCGCAGCCGGCGTCAACTACGTGGACATGGCGATGTCCCTGTCGCGGCCAGACGCCGAGGAGCCGTACTCCAAGACAGGGGTGAAGCTCGGGGACGAGCAGTTCGAGCTTGCCCCGAAGTGGGAGGAGCGTGGGTTGCTGGCCCTCGCCGGCATGGGCGTCGAGCCCGGGCTGTCCGACGTGTTCGCACGCCACGCGGCGGACACTCTCTTCAGTTCGGTTGACGAGTTCGGCGTCAGGGACGGCGCCAACCTCGTCATCGATGGCTACGACTTCTGCCCGAGCTTTTCCATCTGGACGACGATCGAGGAATGCCTCAACCCCCCCGTCATCTGGGAGAAGGATCGGGGATGGTTCACCACCGAGCCGTTCAGCGAGCCGGAGACCTTCGTCTTCCCGGCCGGCATCGGCCCGGTCGAGTGCGTGAACGTGGAGCACGAGGAAGTCCTCCTCATGCCGCGTTGGCTGGATGCGAAGCGAGTCACGTTCAAGTACGGCCTTGGCGACGACTTCATCGGGGTGTTGAAGACGCTCCACATGCTCGGGCTCGACTCGACGAAGAAGATCTCCGTGGGCGGCGAGAAGGTTTCGCCTCGGGATGTGGTCGCGGCCTGCCTTCCCGACCCGGCCCTCATCGGCCACCTCATGCACGGCGTCACCTGCGCGGGAACTTGGGTGACGGGCGTCGGCAAGGACGGTTCGCCGAGGGAGGTATACCTGTACCACGCGGTCGACAACGACTGGTGCATGTCCGTGGACGACTCGCAGGCTGTTGTCTGGCAGACAGCCATCAACCCGATAGTCGCCATCGAGCTCCTCGACTCGGGAGCGTGGTCGGGCGTCGGCCTGCTCGGTCCGGAAGCGCTTCCGTCAGAGCCGTTCCTAGAGCTGTTGAACGACAGTGGCGCCCCGTGGGGCCTCGACGAGAGGACGCCTGGGGCGGCTTTGTCATAGTCCCGGGGACGTCAAATCCGGGGGACGCAGCACGGCAGATTTGCCCAGTGTCGAGGTTCTGAGCCTCTCAGAGACTGGCTGACATGGCCGGATCCTAAAGACGCCCTTCAGCTCTCCTTAGGAAGCTCACGATGGATGGGCTGACCGCGAGCGAGATGCCAGCGGTGAGCCATGCATCGCACGGTCAACCTGTCTGTCAATGAGGACTCATCAGAGGCTCGGCCGGAGGGCTGATGACATCCTGCCGGCCATCCATGGGCGACGTATCGTCCCTGGGTGTTCCACCGGCAGCATGCCGAGACCGCACTTCGGCCGGCGAGGACCCGCTGTCTTGGGGATCGGACCTGGAATGAGGGGCCTCGTTGCGTCCAAAGCCTGGTCGAAGATAGGTCTTTGGCCCTACCACTTGCCGAGCCTCGAGTTTAAGCTGGCTTCATGAAGCGAATTTCTGCCTATTCTCGTCCTGAGTCCGTCGGCGAGGCGTTGGCGTTGCTCGAGCGGCCGGGGGCGGTTCTCATCGGCGGCGGCACAAAGCTGCGGGACCGGAGGTCATCCGAACCGATTTCGGTCGTGGACCTGCAGGCCACCGATCTCGACAGGATCGAGCGGCTCGACACGGGGGTGCTGCGCATCGGCGCGACCGCCACGTTGCAGCAGCTCGTCGACAGTGAAGAGGTTCCCGCGGTCATTCGGGAGGCCGCCAGACGTGAGCTGCCGAGCACGCTACGGGCGCAGTCCACGCTGGGTGGCACGATCGTGAGCGCGGACTGGGAGAGCGAGCTCCTTGCTGCGTTGCTCGTTCACGATGCGGTCGTGTCCGTCGCCCGGCCAGAGGGGACCGAGAACATGGGGCTGGACGTCATGCTGGCACAGCTCCCGTCTTCGTCCCACGGCATCGTGACTGCTGTCGCCATCGAGACCGGCGGCGCAACATCGGCTGCGCGAACAGCGCGCACACCGGCTGACAAACCCATAGTCGTGGCGGTGGCTCGCGTGGGGGCCGACGGGCGCAGACGGATCGCCCTCGCCGGGGTGGCGACGACTCCTGTCCTCGTGGATGAGATCGATGACCTGGATCCGCCTGGCGACTTCCGCGGATCCGGCCAATACCGCCGCGAGCTGGCCCGCGTGCTCGTTTCTCGTGCGATCGAGGAGGTGTCCTGATGAAGTTGAGCATCACACTGAACGGCGTCACGCGTGCTCTTACCTGCGACGCGGGCGATTCGCTGCTTGACGTGCTCCGTCGGGAGGGATGCTTCAGCGTCCGCTATGGCTCGGAGACCGGCGAGACCGGCGCGGGCGCGGTCCTGCTCGACGGTCGCTTGATCTCGTCCGACGTGCTCCTTGCGGCCCAGGCAGACGGGCACGCGGTGATCACGGTCGAGTCGCTGAACGTGACCACGGGAGAGATGGACCCCATCCAGGAGGCGTTCGTCGAGACAGGGGCTCTGCAGTCCGGGTACTCGGCCGGCGCGATGGTGTTGGCCACCAAGGCTCTCCTCGAGCGGCAGCCCGATCCCACTGACGAACAGATTCGCGATGCATTGTCGGGGATTCTCGACCGTGAGACCGGCTACACCAAGGTCATCGAGGCTGTTCGACGCGCCGCGGCGGTGCGCCGCGGCGAGAAGCCGAACCCGATGGAGCCCGTCGTTGTCGAGTCCCTGTCCGGCAACCCCGAGCTGGCGGCGACGCTGCGCCCGCTCGCACTTGAGGTTTCGCCCGCCATACCGCGCCTTGTGACCTCACCCGATGTTCCACAGACCGCGGTGGTCGGCAAGCCCGAGCACAAGGTGGAGGCTCTGAGGCTCGTCAAGGGCAACGCTGCCTTCGCCGACGACATCGAGCTTCGCGGGATGCTCTACGCGAAAGTCCTGCGCAGCCCCCATGCCCATGCGCGCATCGTGGCGATAGACGACTCGCAGGCGAGAGCTTTGCCCGGCGTCCACGCAGTGCTGCACCACGGCAACATGCCGCGGGTGAAGTACGCCTCTGGCGGCCAGAGCTGGCCGAACCCGCGACCTCACGACGAGGTGAGCTTCGACGACAAGGTGCGCTATGTCGGCGACCGAGTCGCAGCCGTCGCTGCTGAGTCGCCGGAGATCGCCGAGGAGGCGTGCCGACTGATCAATGTCACCTACGAGGTCCTGCCCGCTGTCCTGGATGCCAAGTCGGCGTTGGCGGAGGGCGCGCCTGTCATCCATGACGAGTCAGACACCGTGGGGATCTTTGACGCAGCGCACAACATCAGCCATCACATCGGGGGCCAGACGGTCAGCGACGCGGAGATGGAAGCTGCATTCGCGCGGGCCGACCACGTCTTTGAGACGACCTTCGAGGTCCAGCAGATGCAGCACACCCCGATCGAGCCCCACGCCACGATCGGCTGGCTCGACGAGGACGAGCGGCTGGTGCTGCGGTCGTCCACGCAGGTGCCCTTCCACATCCGTCGCATGCTCGCGCCTCTGCTCGGGCTCCCGGTGAAGGCCATTCGCATCATCAAGCCCCGCATAGGAGGCGGCTTCGGCTCCAAGCAGGAGATGGTCATCGAGGACATCGTCGGCCACCTCGTGCTCGCGACCCGCCGGCCTGTCCGGCTCGTGCTCAACCGGGAAGAGGAGTTCATCTCGACGCGCACCCGCCACTCGCAGACGCTCACATACCGGACCGGGGTCACAGACGACGGACATCTCGTGGCGCAGGATCTCCGGGTGTTGTCGAGCACAGGCGCCTACGGCACTCACGGTTTCACGGTGAATTCGCTCACGGGCGCCCGAGGCCTCTCGCTGTACAACTGCCCGGCCAAGAGGTTCAGTTGCGACGTCGCGTATACGAACCGCCCGGTCGCGGGCGCGTTCCGCGGCTACGGGGCACCGCAGGCATTCTTCGGGCTCGAGTCCCAGATGGACGACATCGCCCGCGCCCTGCACCTCGATCCCATCGAGTTCCGGCGCATGAACTGGGTGAAGACCGGCGACGCGCTCGACATATTGCTGCGCCTCGGTGAACGCGGGGGCATTGTGGAGGAGATCGCACCCGAGGACATGCCGCACGTGACGACCTGCGGCACGGACGAGTGCGTAGCACAGGGGCTGCGCGCGATCGGCTGGCACCGTCGTGAGGACCCGCTGTGGAAACAGCCACCGGACCGGCCGCACATCCGGCGCGGGATCGGTCTCGCACTGTGCATGCAAGGGTCGGGCATCCCGTTTGTGGACATGGGGGCGAGCTCGATCAAGATCAACGACGACGGGTCGTTCAACCTCCTCGTCGGTGCCGCCGACCTCGGTACGGGTGCAGATACGGTGTTCGCCCAGATCGCGGCGGACGTACTCGGGGTCGCGACCGAAGACATCGTGGTGTACTCGGGAGACACCGACTTCACGCCGTTCGACAAGGGTGCTTACGCTTCGAGCACTACCTACATCTCCGGTATGGCGGTGAAGAAGGCGGCCGAGGCCGCGCGGAAGCGGATAGTCGAGCGAGCGACTCGGCTCTTGAGCGTCGACGCCGGCGAGATCGAGCTGCGCGACCGCCGAGCGTGGGCGGCCGACGGGCAGTCCATATCGATCGGGGACATCGCCTTGAATGCGCTGCACACCGAGGACCAGGAGCAGATCATGGGAACGGCGTCCCACTGGTCGACCGAGTCTCCGGCCCCCTTCGCGGCGCAGTTGGCCGAGATCGAGGTCGACATCGAGACCGGTCAGATCACGGTCAACAAGCTCGTGATGGCTGTGGACTGCGGTGTGCCGATCAACCCCGTCACGGCGAGCGGTCAGGTCGAGGGCGGCATGGTCCAGGCGCTCGGGTACGCGCTCACCGAAGAGACGCTCCTCGACGACCTCGGCCGCCCTGTGAATGCGCGCTTTGGACCCTACTGGATCTTCCGGTCCGATGACACGCCGACCACCGAGGTCTTCCTCGTACAAACGATGGAGACTTCTGGACCGTTTGGGGCCAAGTCCATCGCCGAGATAGTCATCGATGGAGTCGCTCCTGCGGTTCGCAACGCCGTTCTCGACGCGACGGGAGTGACCATCGATTCGATCCCGTTCACGCCAGAGCGCGTCTGGCGTGCCCTTCATGCCCAGACGGTGTGATCTTTAGCGCCCAGGGACACGCGAGACAGCAGGTATCGGTGTTCTCGCTCGTGGCGGCACATGCTCACGCGTTGTGACAGCCGCGGTGACGGCTGAATCCGCCCGCGCTCAAACGAGAATGACCTATCCGACCACAAGTCCAGGGGGTGCGGGGCGCAGCCCCGTTCGGGGAGATCGCGAAGCTCACGGATCGCCGGCGGAGGCACGAAGCTACCGCGGAGCAAACCGTGCTCCAACAATTCGCAGAGCCACGCCGCGTCGGCGACGTCGGTCTTGCGACCGGGCAGAATCTTCACGTGCCGGGCGTTGACGAGCTTCAGCTCAAAGGAACCCTCTTCGAGCAGATACCAGACCGGCTTCCAGTACTGGCCGGTCGCCTCCATCAAGACGTCGGTCACGGCCAGCTCGGCGAGCCAGCCGGCGAGTGCCTCCAGTCCGAATCGGAACGCCGAAAAGGTCCGGATCTCCTGTCGGCGTCCCCCGGCTTGTCCGGCACGCGGATGCAAGCGACCACCTCGTTTTTCGAGACGTCGAGCCCGGCGCAGCGGGCTACCAACAAATCCATGTCGAGCACCTCCCAGATCTAGCCAACAATGATGTGCCCGGCAGGGCCGACCGAATCAACAACGCTGAAACACGTGCTCGCAGCAACAGTTCGTGGTGCCGGAGCGGCCCCCGCATCAGTCTGACTGTCGGGCTTACTGCACCAAGGGAAGCCGAGCTTGGCCGGGCACAGCCACATTCTCATCCGTCGTGGTGGCCCTTGGCCATGGGGGTCTGACTAGCAACTTTGTCCGCGGTCAGCCTGAAGCTCTCGTGAGAGAGGTGTGCCTCGTCTTACTCAAGAGCCGACGGCTTTCTGCATCTCGTGTGCTCAGCTTCGGGTCACAAGAAGCCGTGACGTCTCACAGCCGTTCAGGAAGGTGCTGGAGCTTGTCGGCCAGGGACTCGCAGCGCTGCACCACGAAGCTGTGAGTGTCACCGCCGTGCAGGGTGAGCTCCAGCGATCCAGCGACGGGTGCTGTCGATATGGGGAACAGCCGGATGTTAGTCATGTCGGACCAAGCGATGTTGAGAGCGGGAAGCTCCGTCGCGCGCCGGGGCGTGAAGGAGAGGCCCTGCCTGTCGAGGACGAGTTCCCCTGCGATTTGGCGGCCTCCGCGAGCTCCTGGCAGGTTCTCGGCCCGCGCCGGGCCCGCATAGATCGGGTCACCCGAAAGGCTTTTGAGTCGGCTCTCTTCGAGGCGACGCCACCTCCCCTTCAATAGCGGCACTTGTATCGCTGCGATCAGAAGCATGGCGGCGAGAAAGATCGTCGCGGCGATGATGGCCTTGGAAGAGTGGTCGAGTCCGACGGCCATGATGAAGCCGAGGGCGGCCACCGCCAGGACACGCGTGATGACGAATCGCCAGAGGCCCCTCGGCGGCACGATCTCGCGAGTGGGGAACCGTAGCTCAGACGGCTCTTTGGTCACACGGGCAGATTAGCTGTGGCTTGTCGTCCCTAGAGAACCGGAAGGTGGACTGGCTTTGCAGGCCGTTGGCAAGCCCACGTCGGTCGTCCCCGCTCCGCGTACGGTCGACGGTCTCTCGCGCGACCGACGTGCTGGCGTGGGATCCGTTGGCGGCCGGGTAAGCGACATTCATACCGCGCCCGGCAGGCTCCTGGGCTCGATCCGCTCCTCTGTCGCATGGTCTCCGTCTCGGCGGACCACGTACGCCCCTTTTCCTCTGATCTCGGTCACTGCTCCGACGAATTCGGTTCCTCGGTAGAGCAGGCCGACCCCGTCGTCAGATGCGTACCCGCTCGGCAACACTCCGTCGGCGATCAGCTGCTGGAACAGTGGGCGACGCTGGGGCTCGGAGTCGTAGTGGACGCCATTGGCATAGGGGAGGAGGCCGAGGCCGTTGGTCACGGGCCGCAGATCGGGCCCGAAGGAGTCGGTCGTACCACCGACGTGCCAGCACAGGGAACCGGCCGAGACCCCGGCGAGCACCACTCCTGCGCGCCACACCTCGCGAAATATGCGGTCGCGACCGTGAACGCGCCAGATCGCGAGCAGGTTCACGACGCTGCCGCCGCCCACCCAGATCACATCCTGGTCCAGGAGGAACTCTGCCACGTCTTCGACGCTCGGCATAGGGAACAGGTTCAAGTGCACGACATCCACACCGGCCGCGTGCCCGGCCTCGTCCCACAGTCCGTTCCAGAACCGCTGGTCGCCGCCGGCCGTTCCCACGTGGCACAACCGGGGGCGCCGGGCATCCACTCCCGCCAGCTCGATGGCATGAAAGACCAACGGGGCGAACGCGAAATCGGTACGAGACCCTCGCTTCAGTCCTCCGGAGGTCGCAAGGATCGTCGGCAGATCGGCAGGCATGCTGAGATCGTAACGAGCGGGGGCGCCGTGGAAGATGAGACCCGGGCCAGGTCTCCGCGCGAAGACATGTTTGAGCCGAGGTGGCACACGCCCGTCCGGTCTGGCTGAGGAGGTACCGGACCTTCAGTTCTGCCCCGCTCTGGCGGGAAGCTCGGGACGCGATTGCTGAGGTTGGCCTTGGCGGTGTCCGGCGCCCCGGTTCGGCAGCACCATGAGCACTACGAGACCTGCTGCGCCGACCACGGCCGCGCCGACGGCGACGGCGAGGTCCAAGCCACTAATGAAGGACTGCCGCGCGAAGCTGGCGAGTTCGAACCCGAGCGCGCCTCCGATCTTCTGGCCCACGGCGAGAGCGCCGCCCAGCGAGCCGGTGATCAGGTGCAGGATCGAAGAGGGCATCTTGTAGTGGGCGAGCACCGGGGTCAGCCTGTTCTGATAGCGCGTGTTGAGCAGGCTGCCGAGAACACCGACTCCGAGCGCCCCGCCGGTCTGCAGCGAGGCTCCGTTGGTGGCCGCGCCTACACCTGCTTGGTCTACGGGCAGCGATCCCATCACTGATTCGGTGCTGGGGGCGAAGGCGAGGCCCGTGCCGAGGCCTATCAACAAGAACGCGGGCAACACGTCCATGTACGAGTCGTGGACGGTGACTCGCGTCAAGAGCCCGAAACCCAAGGCGACGAAAGCCATTCCTGCAAAGACAACCGGCTTGGTGCCGACGATGTGATCTATCACGCTCGACAGAGGAGCAACGACCAGTAGCACGCCGGCGATTGGTGCAATCCGCAGCCCGGTTTCAAAGGCCGTGTAACCGAGGGAGAACTGCAGGTACTGGGTAAGGAGGAAGAGCCCGCCCATCAGTGCGAACATGACGAGCCCCATGGCTCCCACGGCGCCCGAGAAGCGCCGCGACTTGAAGAATGAGACCTCGAGCATCGGGTGGGACGAGTGTCGTTCCCAGGTCGCGAACACAGCCAGAACTGCTATTGCGGCGGCGATGGCGCCGAGGATGAGCGGGGACGTCCAGGTGCGGTTCGGCGCTTCGATAATCCCCCATAGCAACAATCCCATACCCACGATCGAGAGGCCCGCACCGATCGGGTCAGGACGTTTGGCGTTGATGTTCCTCGAATTGGGCACGAGCCAGGCCGCGGCGAAGAGCCCGATCAGCGCGATGGGCACGTTGACGAGGAACACCGAGCCCCACCAGAAGTGAGCGAGCAGCCAGCCGCCGGCGACAGGACCGACTGCTACGCCGAGCCCGGTGGTGCCCGACCAGATTCCGATGGCCCGGGCTCGCTCACGAGATTCGGTGAAAGTGTTCGTGAGTATCGACAGCGTCGAGGGCATTATGGCCGATCCACCGATCCCCATGAAGGCCCGTGCGGCGATGAGCCGGTCGGGCGTTCCCGAGAAAGCGGACATCGCCGAACCAGACGCGAATATGACCAGTCCAGCCATGAAGACCCACTTGCGTCCCAGGCGGTCGCCGAAGCTGCCAGCGACCAGGAGCAGCCCGGCGAAAACGATCGCATAGGAGTCGACGATCCACTGCAGGGAGCTCGACGAGGCGTGCAGGCTGCGCACGATGACCGGCAGTGCCACGTTCAAGATCGTGTTGTCGAGGCTCACGATGAGGAGGCTCACGCATAGCACGGCGAGAATCAGCCGCCGATTCCGGGGCCGGAAAGCCTTCGCCTCAGACATCTCCGAGCGTGTAGCGAGGTCCGCTGACCGAGGTTGTGAAGTGCCGACAGGATCAGGACCGGAGACGGAGGTGCTCATCGGGAACCGGATGGCCCTTGCCCCAAGGAGAGCCGCGGGGCACACCTGTGCTTGAGCGCTCCCTCGTCACGGCAGTCGATGGCTTCGACGGACTGTTCCCGGCCGGTGGCCCCCAACACAGTGGGCGTGCTCGTCACGGTTGATCCTCGCTTGCGGGCTCTCTACTACGGGCAATGTGCCAACGCCGCACCGCTGACCCGGGCACAACGCTTCCACTCTAACCAGCAGCGCCCGGGTCCTCTGAGCTGTCTGCTCAGACAGGTCGGAGGACACCACGAGCCGGCTCGTCTCTCTCAGCGATTGCCTAGACGCATCTCAGCAAATCCTCAGGTGTCCACGATGTACTGAATGCAGGCAGCTGTACGCGCGCTACCGTCCCTGAGGAGGAGAGGGCGATGGACGACGAGAACGAGAGCGAGGAAACCAGCGAAGCAAAGGCCGACGGGCTAGCGTCGTCGCAGCCTGAGGCCTCGGGTGCGCCCGACCTCACGGCCGCGCCTGCCGGTACCGAGACCGGAGCTGCTGGCTGGACGTGGGCGCCCCCACCCCCACCGCCACCTTTTCCCGGCGCGTTCAGGACCGATGCCCCTACTGCGGGCTGGGCTCCTCCTCCGCCACCTTTTCCCGACACGTCCGTCAGGACCGACGCCGGCGCTCCCGGCTGGGCGCCGCCACCTCCGCCAAGCGGGCCGCCAGGGGGAATAGGAGGTGGGGCGCAGTGGGTCGGCCCCCCTGGGTGGTACTGGGCTGCATCGCCGACGCCGCCACCTAGGAGGCGTCGGGCGGCGACCATCTGGTTAGTCGTGCTGCTGCTAGTGGTCGGTCTCGCGGCGGGGTTCGGCATCGGCCGAATAGCTTGGAACTCGACCTCGAAGTCCACCTCTCTTCCATCGGGAGGCTCACCCAACTTTCCGTACGGCTCGGGCACATTGCCGTACGGCTCGGGGACCTTCCCCTTCGGCTCGGGATCCTTCCCGTTCGGGTCCGGCTCCTCGGGTTCGATTTCGTCTGCGGCGGGAGGCCCTTCGGATCCCGCGGCGATCGCGGGCCGGGTTGACCCAGCCATTGTGGATGTGAATACCACCCTCGGTTATGACAATGAGGAAGCGGCCGGCACGGGAATCGTGCTCACGTCCAACGGTGAGGTGCTCACCAACAATCACGTGATCGACGGCGCCACGAGTATCCGGGTGACCGATTTGGGAGATGGCCGGG
Source organism: Acidimicrobiales bacterium (assembly GCA_050015175.1). Taxonomy (GTDB): domain Bacteria; phylum Actinomycetota; class Acidimicrobiia; order Acidimicrobiales; family Bog-793; genus Fen-455. The sequence goes on from JBEKBX010000005.1 coordinate 60,702, forward strand.
TCTACACGGCCACGGTCGCCGGTTATGACCGCTCCAGTGACATCGCCGTACTCAAGTTGGGTGGTGCGTCCGGGCTTAGGGTCGCGTCGCTCGGCAACTCGTCTACGGTTCGTGTAGGCGATCCCGTCGTGGGCATCGGAAACGTAGGCGGTGCCGGCGGAACCCCGAGCGTGGCAGGCGGATCGGTCACGGCACTCGGCCAGTCGATCACCGCCACTGAACAAGACGGCGGCAACCCAGAAAACCTGACGGGCCTCATCGAGATCAACGCGTACATCCAGGCTGGCGACTCGGGCGGGCCGCTCGTCGACACTGCAGGAAAGATCGTCGGGATGGTCACTGCGGCCTCTGTCGGATTCCTGTTCCAGACGACAGGCACCGAGGGCTATGCCATTCCGATCAACTCCGCTGCGGCGATCGCGAGGGAGATCGAGTCCGGTCATGCCTCGGCGAACGTGCACGTGGGGCGGACAGCGTTCCTTGGCGTCCAGGTGTATTCCACTCAGAGCGGGTCTTCTCCGTCCGGAGCGGTCGTGAACGAAGTCCTTTCAGGTTCGCCTCTCTTGTCTGTGGGACTGGTCGCGGGCGACGTCATAACCTCGCTTGGTGGCAAAGCGGTTCATTCCGCTCCGGCGCTCACGACGTTGATGCAGCTGTACCACCCCGGCGACCGTGTGCGGGTCGGCTGGACAGACTCCACAGGTGGCCGGGACAGCGCGACCGTTCAACTTGCCAATGGGCCTGCCGCCTGAGTAGCGGTTCGACACGGCCGCAGAGCTCCGGAAGAATTCGGCAATCCGGCTGAAGCCGCCCTTTGGCTGAGTGGCCCGCCAGAGTGACGCCAAGTGTTCCCGGCGCGCGCTCCTCCCGCTCACAGATGGGCGTCTATTACGCGAGGGCCGATTCGTGAGAGTCGATGGGTTCGCGGACGGGCTTTGGCCGGCGCCGTCGCCTGGGCGTGAACACCAGGAGAATGAGCGCGAGTACGCCTACACCGCTGGCAATAACCCCAAGTTTCGCGAGCTTGGCAGTGTAGACCCACGTCACCGTGAACTTGCCCGCCGGGATCGAGACCGCTTGGAGTATCCCGAGCGGTCTCACGCGCACGGTCACCGACCGGCCCCCACCGGCCGGCGTGAGACGGGCGACCCAGCCCTTGTCGTAGGCCTCACTTCGGACGAGCACCGCCGGGCTAGGCGTCGAGACTACTGTCTCGGGGTTCTGCCATGGTTCGACGGGTGGGGTCGTCGATCGTGCAAGCGGCAGCAGCGGGGCAAGCGGTGTGGTGGATCCGGCGCGCTCAACCCAAGAGGCACCGCGAGTGAGCATGTTGGTGAACACAGGCAGGCCGCCGATCTCCGTCTGGTAGTGCCATTTCGGTGGTTCGAGCACGCCTTGGAGGACCTGGTTGAGAACCAGACGGTGGGTGAGGGGACCGGAGTTGACCGCCGTCGCGTGCACCGTCGTCACCGCGACGGCACCGACGACGACCGAGGAGCCACTCGGCGCCCCGACCTGGAGTCCGTACACGACCCTTCCGCTCAGCGTGACTTGGGCGTGCGAGCCCATGATCGGCACGCCATGGTCGCCGACTACATGGCCATGGGCATTGAGGACGCCAACGGTGACGGTACTGGGCGTCTCTCTCTTGTAGGGCAGCACCACGATGGTGACCGACTCGAGTGCTAGCGGGCCGGGAAGCATCCACGTCGACGAACGTCCCGGGGAGAGAAGAAACGGCGGAAGGTGTGGTAGCGGCTTGTCGGGCGCGATGGCATCCAGCGCTTTCGCCACCTCTTCGGTGCCGGGTGCCACCGGAGTACCGTGCGCGACCGGAATCGGTCGGTTGTCCGGGACCTCCGTGACAAGGTACTCGGGAAGTGTGACCAGCTCTCTGAGGTTCAGGATGTCGAGGTCCGAACGCGTGAGCGCGACCGGCTGCAGGTTCTCGACGTCGTGGGCGCCGGTGACCTGCTGGTAGCTGCCGGCGACGGCGGACGAGTAACCCTGGACGCTCGGGATCTGGTGCAGGATGCCGAGACTGAAGGGCCCGAGCGCGAGGATGGTCCCGCGGAGCCCCGAGGGCATGCTCTGCGCCGGATTGAAGATCGCGTAGCGGCCTTGGGGTCCCAGCAGCTTCTCGAGCTTGCCGACAGAGGCGTTGTTTCTTGCGATGGTCGTCTTGGCGGGGAATGTGTAGGACCCGTTGAGGACACACATCAACACGTCGGCGATGACGACGATGGTCACTAGCTTGCGACGGCCGCTAGAGCCGAGACCGGGGGCGCGCCACAGCAGGAGTGCTGCACCGGCAGAGATGACAAGCACGGCCGCAAAGTACGGGCTCAGATCTACGGCGAGCCTCGCGTGATAACCGGAGACGCCGAAGCCGCGCTGAATCGATCGCCCCAGCACGTAAGCGGCGAGTATGAGCAGCACCACGATGCCTATCGGTATGAGTCCGGCCAGGCGTTCATTCGGCGTGAGTCCCGGGTCGCCATCCGGTACCCGCTCTGGTGCCGCGCGGCGGGCGACCGTAGGCGACCTGAGCACGTCGACGAACACGGCGAGCAGCACCGCGAGACCGAAGTCCACTATCACGGCGTTGCGGTTCTGGAGGCGCTGGCCCCCGTAAAGCGGAATGTCGGCCAGAAGGTGGCCGAGCGGAGTGCTGGCGCCCGCCGAGAGCAGGACGCCCTCGATGATCAGTGCGTACCAGACCCCGAGAGGCCTCTCGCCTGTGCGCCTCCGCATCGCGCGCCTGAAGAGAGCGAAGGCCGCGACGAGTGGGACGATGCCGACCGCGTAGCTCAGCTCGGGAAGGTTGTAGGAGCCCAGATATCCCGGGAGGCCGAAGGTGCCGTTGCCGCCTACAAGGAATGGCACGAAAAGCAGTTCCAAGTCGTGCCACGACAACGATCCCGCTGCGAATCGGGTGTAGGTGACGGCCGCCCGTTCGGATTCGTGCAGGAAGCTGAGGCCTGGCAGCCACTGTGCCGTCGAGAGGAGCACGGCAAGGAGGGCGGCGGCGACGACGCCGACGCTGGCGACTGTGACACGCCTGCCGGTGCGCCACGCCCGCCAACAGAGAGCAAGGAAGTAGGTGACGACGATGAACGCGACACTGGAGGCAGCGCGAGGATCGCCAGCAAGTACGACGAGCCCACCGCAGCCACCAAGCAGTGCGATCCAGCGCCGAGCCGCACGGGGATCGGGATGTGTTCCGAGCTCATGGACGGCAAGCAGCATCCAAGGCGTGAAGCTCATGCCCTGCACGAGGCCGATGTGCACGGCCTGGCCGCTCATGAACCCGGCATACGTGAACGTCAAGGCTCCCAGTAGGGCCGCGAGAGGAGAGCAACCGAGACGGCGCAGGAACACGTGCATCCCGATGCCGCAGATCACCGGGACCGCAGCGACATTGATCGTCCAAGCCGCGCCCGCCGGCAGGATGGCGAAGAGCCACGTACCTGGGTACAGCGATCCCGCGTTCCATCCTGCGAGCAGCGGCGTTCCGCTCCAGATGTACGGGTCCCACAACGGCAGCCGGCCGTGCCGCAACAGCTCGCCCGAGAGCACTCTCAGCGGGTAGTTCTGCGTCAGGTTGTCGGCCGTGCCGCTCCCGGGGAAGAGGGGTCTTCCCACGAGCGCGGGTGGGACTCCCATTAACAGAGGTATCGCGACGTAGAGCGCGACCGCCCACTTGTCCGCGCGCGCGACATGCGACCAGCGCCGGGGTATCGCTCCGGGAGCTTCGATTCCTTCCCGGTCCCGCGGACCGAGAGTCACAGTTGAGGGGAAGTGCGCCATGGGTTCCGCTGAACCATAGACGCGGCCACCGGTGCGGAGGCCAATTGTCGGATGCTGGCAGCATCCCCGCAGGCGATCGTGTCAGTTGTCTCCGTGGAGGTCGCCCGAACCGTTATCCTTCTGCACCAGCGCATCGGTGCAGCGTGCGGATGCGCGGGCGGCGGCGAAGCCGAAGGCTCGGCTCAGAGGGAACGACGTGCCAATGTGGCCTTCAGGCAACATGCAGGCGGTGCGGAGACCGATGGTCGTGCCCGCGCTGGCGATCGGCGCCTACGCAGTTCTTGCCGCCCTGGCCTACTGGCCGGTCATGCCTCTGGACGCGAGCAAGCTGCCACATCCCTTCGGCGCAGGCGCGGGGGACCCGGCCCAGATGTCGTGGTTCCTCGCGTGGACGCCGTTCGCACTTGGTCACGGCCTCAACCCTTTCTTCACGAACTACATCGATTTTCCCCGTGGCGTGAACCTCGCCTCGAACACGTCCGTTCCCCTGCTCGGCCTCCTGGCGGCCCCGGTCACATTTGCGCTGGGCCCGGTCGCGTCCTTCAACCTCCTGATGCGCATCGCGCTCGCAGGCTCAGCCACCTCGATGTTTCTGGTCTCGCGGAGGTGGGCGAGCTGGTGGCCGGCCGCATTCGCGTCGGGGCTGGTGTACGGGTTCGGGTCGTACATGACATTCGAGGGCTCTGTTCACCTCGACCTCGCGTTCATGCCAATTCCTCCGATCCTGCTCTGGTGCCTCGACGAGCTGTTCGTGACCAGGAGGAGGTCGTCGATCAAAGTTGGCATCCTGCTCGGACTGTTGAGCGCCGCACAGTTCCTCATTGACCCGGAAATACTGGCGTACTGCGCCATCATGGCGGCGGTCGGCCTGATCATCCTGGCGCTCACTCACCACCGAGTAGTCCTTGCCCGCGTCAGGGAGGCAGTGCCCGGGCTGCTCGCGGCGTGCGTCTGCTTCGCGGCGATCGCTGGCTACCCGGTCGGGTACTTTCTGACCGGCCCCCGGCGGATCCCCGGCGGCATCCAGCCGGCCGCGGAGATCGCGTCGTTCCGGGTCGATCTGCTCCGACCCATCATGCGTGCGTCGCCGCAGCTGGCCAACTCGTCCGGCTACTTGGGTGTTCCGCTGCTGATCGGCCTGGTGGTACTGGTCCTGTGGTGGCGGAAGCTCGCTGTCATCCGGCTGTCGGTTGCGTGCGCGTGCGTCGCCTTCATTCTCTCGCTCGGTCCGCGCCTCACAGTCGACGGGCACACCTTGGGGATCTGGCTCCCGGAGGCGCTCTTCGAGCACGTGCCCGTTCTTGTCGACCTCGAGCCGGTCAGGATCACGGGCATCGAGATGCTCTTTCTGGCGATCGTCCTCGCGGTCGGTCTCGACCATACGAGGACCTGGATCCTCGAGCACTCGCGCGCCTGGCGGACGAAAGTGGAAGATCCCGCGCCTCGAGTGCGACCCGTCGCGTCCCGGATTCTGAAGGACCCAGTCCTGCAAACACGTGTCCTGCTCGTCTTGCTGGTCCTGGCCCTCGTCCCGCTCCTGGACCAGTTCCCCGTAGTCCGGGAGCAGCGTGCGACCTCGCCGCAACTCACCAGGTCGCTCTCGCGCGCGGTTCCGAACGGGGGCGTAGTCCTGTTTTTCCCTTACCCGCGTGCACACAACGACGAGCCAATGCTGTGGCAAGCCATGGACGAGATGAGCTTCCGGCTTGTCGGCGGATATGCGCTCGTCCCCGGTGCGACGGGCAGGGGTAGCTACTACATGGCGCAAGGTCCCGAGCTAAGCGCGCTCTCGTCCGTCCTCACCGGGACCTCAGTCGTTTCCGGGTCACCTGGGAGGACCTGTCGTTCGCTCGAGGCCGTGGTTCGCGACTACGACGTCGACGCACTGGCTCTTCGCACGAGCCCAGAGGCGATACGCACTCGCGGGACAGAGCTGTTGACCAAGCTCCTGGGCCCGCCCACCGCGAGCTTTGGGTCCGGCGTGGTGTGGTACGACGTTCCGGGGCGGAACTCCATCCGGGATTGTCCGCCGGCTTCTTAGAGTCGTCGGTCCGTGCCCGGTTGGTTCGCACCGCGTCTCTGGGAGCAGCGAGAACCGATTCGGCGCCGCCAGTTCTCGATCGGCGGATTCAGTTCGTAGTGGGCGGCGAATCCGGCCGAGGCTCAAGGAATCGCCTGAATGGGCCGATCATCTAAGTGAGCTAGCCATGCGTGCGCGACCCCCAGCGCCCCCCTGTCTGGGGGTCGCTGCACAAGCAGACATTCCCTCAACCGGTCCGCGCGCGACAGCCCGTCTGCCCGGTCAATCGCGGACAACGCCTTAGGCGCTAACACCTTCGAGTCTCCGACAAGCAGCCCGCGACGCGCCGTTTGCGAAGTGCGCGCAAATACTCGGGCAGCTCCCCCGAAAGCGGCGTGAGCCTTCTGCTTTCGGGGGAGTGCTGCATCACCTGTTACGAGACGGGTACGTCCAGCCGCGCAGACGAGGCCTTTGCCTCCTTGCGGACGCTCGACATGGACAGGACCCAGTAGATAACGCCGGCGACGATCATCCCGAAGATCCAGCTGAAGTCGGCGCCATGTGTGGCGTTCGAAAGTGGAGACGCGTAGTTCAGTGGGTAGTAGTACGCCGCATCGATCCACATCATTGCTCCGAACATGCCTGCCGCCAGAGCGACGAGCGCCTTCCAGTTGAAACCGCCGTTACGCCAGTACAGACCGCCTCGTTTCTCGGCCAGCGAAAGGACGTCATAGCGACCACGGCGAAGCAGGTAGTCGACCAAGAGGATCCCGAACCAGGGTCCCAGCCACACCACTATGTAGTCGAGGAAGCCCGACAGGTCTGTGTAGAAGTTGCCCTTGAAGATCACAAGGGCCGTTACAGCACCGGAGATAACGGTGTCGACGAGCACGCAGCCCCACCTCTTGAGCGGGATCCCGATGGCCTGGAGCGTAACTCCGGAGGAGTACATGTCGATGGAGTTGATCGCGAATAGCTGCGGGAGCGCGAGGATCAGGAAAGGCCAGAAGAACCAGCTGGCGAAGGCCGCCGGAACTGCAGCGGCTGCTGTGACCTTCGGGCTTACGAGATAGGCGGCTGCCCCGAGGAGCTCGAGCAGGATCGACGGGATCGCCCCTCCGAGCGTTGCGGCCCAGAAAGTCGACGCCTTGGGCGTGTCCCGAGGCAGGTAGCGCGAGTAGTCGGCGGCGTTCTCGGTCCAACCCAACCCACCGGCGGAGACGATGAGCACCACACCGGTCGTCCAGAGCCACCACGAGGTGTGCTGGTGCAAGCTGGTCACGTGAGCGTGCGGGATGACAAGGATTGCCATCACGATGAACACGACGATGAACACGTAAGACAGGTATCGCAGAACCTTGGTGATGGTCGCGTGGCCCAGGAAAGGAGCTATGAACTGCACGGCCACAGCACAGATGATCACGACGACCTTTGCGGCGGTGTCGAGGACCGTTCCTTCCCGGCTGAACATCGCCTCGACGATGAGCACGATTATGACGAGACCTTCGATCTCGAAGCCGACCTGGGTGATCCAGTTGAATAGGGAAGGGGCACGGTTGCCGTTGCGGCCAAAAGGAGCCCGGCTGACCATGAACGCAGTCGTGCCCGTCTCAGGACCGGGGAGGCTTGCTATCCCGAGGAACGCGTAGAAGATGTTGCCGATGAGGATCGCCCACACCGCTTGCCAGAACGAGAGCCCGAAAGAGACGATGAGGGCCCCGTAGACAAGGAACTCGACGTTCCACATCGCGCCGGCCCACATCCAGAAAAGACCGGCAGGGCGCATCTTCCTGTCCGACTCTGGGATCAGCTCGATGCCGCGCTGCTCCAGTTTGCCTACCTGGTAGCCCTCGGTGCTCGGAGGAGCATCGAGGGCTAGGCCCCCGCCGCTCGCGCCACCCATCGCAACACCCGCGCCCTCCGCCGGCGTCATATCGTCCATAGCCTCTCCTCTTCCTCGACGGTACAGAAGTAGCTCATCCCACAGCACCAACGTAGCGATCTGAAGCCGACGCGACACGGATCATTGCGACCGCGGGACGTGTTGCCGGGTCCGCTGCAGTTGACGGCCGCATCCTTCTCAGCCTCAGGGTCCGCACGTCTACACGCTAGGGCCGAAAGCTGCTTGAGGAAAGGAGCGATCACGCGGGCAAGCTCCTGGTCGATCCGCCGCTGAGCTCAGTATTCGACTCGGGTGAGCGTCTCGGACTGAGTCGTCAGGGCGTCCAGAACGTTGAGGAGAACTTCGACGCCAAGTCCGGGGCCGGTTGGGACGGATATCGTGCCTTCGCGGAGCACGAACGGGGGGGTGATGTCCTCGTGGAAGTAACGGTCGGTGGCGGATATGTCGCCGGGCAGTGTGAACCCGGGAAGCGAGGCGAGTGCGAGATTCGCCGCCCGTCCGAGACCGGTCTCCAGCATCCCGCCGCACCACACGGGGACGCCCCTCGACAGGCAGACATCGTGAACAGCACGTGCCTCGAGGTAGCCCCCGACGCGTCCCGCCTTTATGTTCACGACCGAGCATGCGCCTAGCGAGATGGCGGTGACGGCGGTCTGGGCCGAGACGATCGACTCGTCGAGGCACACCGGTGTCATGATCTGTTGCGCGAGCTGCGCGTGGCCGATGAGGTCGTCTTCGTCCATGGGCTGCTCGATGAGAAGCAGGGAGAACCGGTCAAGCTGGGCGAGGTGACCGATGTCAGCGCGTCGGTACGCCGAGTTCGCGTCCACCTGCAGCATCAGGTCGGCTCCGAAGCGATCCCGGACCGCCTCGACCGGGACGAGGTCCCAGCCGGGCTGAATCTTGAGCTTCACCCTCCGGTAGCCGGCTTCGAGGTACTCCGATACCGAGTCCAGCAGCTCACCAACCGAACTCATGATGCCGACGGCGACTCCGGGTGTCACCTCTCCGGTGACTCCACCGAGGAAGGTACTGAGCGGGATACCGGCCACGCGCAGCTCTAGATCCAGTACCGCCATCTCCAAAGCGGCCTTTGCCATGCGGTGGCCCTTGTACTCGTGGAGGAGCGGTTGAACCTCGCTGGCAGTCAGATGAGAGGCGCCGAGCAGCCTCGGCCCGAGGTAGCGCCGGATCGTGAGCCAGGCCGCCTCGACATACTCCGAACAGTAGAGAGGATCGGAACCCGCGACACACTCCCCCCAACCTTCGCCGTCGTCGGACTCCACGCGGACCAAGAGCGCTTCACGGACGGACTCGGTTCCGAGCGGCGTGCGGAAAGCTGACACCAGCGGCAGACGTACACGGCGCAGCTCGACGGAGCGCAGGTTCATGGCTGAGCCATCGAGTTGCCCAGCATGGTGTAGGCGAGGAAGACAAGCGGCAGCAGGGACGCGAACGCGACCACGACCGCGGTCCATGTCCGCGGGCGTACGACTTTTGCGACAGCGACGAGAGCCGGGAAGGTCCATGTCAGAAGACGCGGCTTGAACCCGAGGTTGTTGCTCGCAAAGAGCACCAGCACAACGCCGAGGCAGTAGGCGCGGACACAGGCGGGGAGCTTGGCTCGCCAGAGTGCAAACCCCCCGGCGGCCACGAATACCAGTCCTGTCCAGTCCAGCCAGGCGGGCCCTTGGAACCCGATCCTCCACAGGTGCGGCAGAAGCCCCAGGAGGGATCGACCGTAGTCGACCGACACGCCCCATCCCTGATGCTGGAGGTGCCACCAGAAAAAGACGTCGTGATAGCGGGCCGAGAGAAAGACGAGGAAGGCGACAAAGCCCGTCGGTACCAGGAACACGGCGTAGAGGGCACGTGGGGGTTCACGGTTTCGAAGGGCCTGGACGGCCGGCACGGCGGCCCCCAATGCCAGTGGCAGGGCCAACGGGCTGGTGGCGGTCGCGAATGCGCCGAGGATTCCCGCCCAGATCCACCTCTTGCGGACCATGAGGAGCAGGCTCGCGGCCGTGAAGGCCAGCCCGACGCATTCGCAGTAGAGGAGCCCCCACGAGATCGCCATACCGGGGAACAGGGTGAAGAGCACCGCTGCATTCCAGCCCGTCGGCTGGTTGACAAGAACCGTGCCGAGCCGCAGGACGATAAGCGTCGCGGCGCCACCACCGAGGATCGACACCACCAGGCCAGAAACGACCGCGGAGAGGCCGAAGAGGGTGAAGAAGTGGATGAGGGCGGGGAACACAGGCATGAACCCGGCCGCGCTGTAGGTCAGGCCGCCCCCCACGCGCGGAGCGACCGGCGGATAGCCGTGGACAGCGATCGTGAGATACCAGCTCGAATCCCACGAGTGCAGCGGTCCGGAGAGGTTCGATCCATAGCTGACGTGTGCCGACAGAACGTCGGCAACCAGAAGAACGATCCGGACCGCCGCGTAGATACCGAGAACGCGAATGGCAGGCGATCTCACGCTTCGCACTGCAAGTCGGACTGCACCCCGAGCACCTGTGCTCGGTTCGCTGGTCGGTGCTGTGTCCCTGTGTGCCGGGTTCGCGTCCGCGACGGTCACCACGACGCCCCCCGCGCGGGGGTCGTGGCCACCTCCGTTGTCGGGCACGGCCAGATTCTGTCCCGTCCGGAGTGCTCCCGCCTGTCGTGGGGCTAGCAGGGTCGGGTCTTCGATCCTGGAGAGGCAAACGCCCAGCTCTGGTGACAGCTTCCGGAGCTCGGAGCGCTCTAGCCTTCGCTGGTGGCCGGGTTCGAGCTCATGTGGCCGCGCGCTCGCACGAGTGCGTTGAGGGCCGTTGTCGTCATCATCGCGGCGGGCGCGATCGCTGGTTGTCAGGCTGTTGCGTCCCAGAACCGGCACGGGCCGACCGGCACCTCCGCGGCTACGACCACGAGCATGCCGACGATCGCCACGACCACCGAGGCGTCTCCACCGACGACGTCCCCCGCGTCCCCGCCGCGTCCCAGCCCGCGCCTCGACGACGGCTCGCTCGGCAATCGAGCGACCCGGCTGGCGTGCTCGCTTCTGGGACGCGCGCAGATCCAGGGTCAGTTCGGCGGTCCCGTCGGTCCGGCAACTCCCACCTACCCCTATTGCCAATGGCTCGTCGGCAGCGACGCGTTCCTGGCGCTCGCAGTGGAGCCACGGACATCGTTCCAGGACGCCACCCAGTACGTGGACACTCTCGAGAGCGTGACCGGGCTCGGGCAGCAGGCGATGATCGCCAACAACCGCTACCTCTACTTCACCGAGGCGGGTACAACCTACTGGCTGCTGTGGCAACAGGTCGGCGACTTCTCGCAGTTGCACACCGCCCAGCTCGTGGCCTTGGCACATGACGTGCTGGCGCGCGCCCCGCGCGAAGACGCCTTGACCACGAGGGCGCCGCTGCCCGGTCCGCCCGGACCACCGATCTATTTCGCGGGCGACTCGACTGCTGCGGGACCGGAGTGGGCTTGGGACACCTACCACGTGACGTCGCCGGAGCTGAGGACCCTGGCCGAGTACCAGGTCGGCTCCGGCCTCGTGAGCCCTGAGTACTTCGACTGGCAACGCCATCTTCTCGCCGTCGTCGCCGCGCTCCGGCCCAAGCTCGTTATCTACATGGGCAGTGCCAACGACGGGCAGGACTTGTTCGTCGACGGGGGCTTTCAGCCTGTCGGGAGCCCGTTGTGGAGAAAGGCCTATGCCGACAGGGTCGCGGGGATCATGACCGCGCTCGTACGTGAAGGCTCCAAAGTGTTATGGATCGGGGAGCCGGCAATGCGGGACCCCCAACTGTCGGCGTACATGAAGGTTATCGACCAGGTCTGTGCACAGCAAGCCGCCAGACACCACGGGGTCACATTCTTCAATCCCGGCACCGTTCTGAACGGTCCGAGAGCCGGCTATGAGAACGCGCTGATTATTCACGGTCAACCGACTGTCGTGCGCCTCGACGGGGTGCACCTCAACATGGCGGGAAGCATCTATCTCGCGGACTACATCGCCGATTACGTGGCTCGGATCATCACCATTCACACCGCTCATGCGGGAAACCATCCGAACGGAGCCTTTGTCGTTCCGCCGGGTGTTGCGCTGTTTCACTTCTCGTACATCTGAGACCCGTTGTTGGGCAATCTCCTGTAGCCGTACCGGAGCGGGGCGCGTCGAGATGAGTAGTGCTCCGCCAGCAGATGAGCGGTGACAGGGCTGGCTCGATAGAGGCTCATTTCCCGGCGCCGCGGGTGGCATTCCCGCGACGACGGGTCCCATGTCGAAACATGAGCTCGCATTGAAAGCATTCAAGGGAACCGGATGAGCCGGCTCGCCCCGGTAGTGGTAGGTTCCGGAGATGCAAAAGCCCAGATCAGCAACAGCGACAGCGATCGCGGTCGTATCAGTTTTCGTGGCTCTGGTGGCGTTCGCGCCGCCGTCAGTCGCGACAGTGCAACGAAGCGTCAGCCACGCCAATACTGCGCGCTCGACGAGCGCGCCGTTCGACGCCCTCGCGCCGCATGTGGCTCTGGCTCCCGGCGTCGTCGTGGTCAATGCAGCCACGGTGGCCGCCAACCTCCTCAGCGTCTCGAGCGACGGCAGCACTTTCGTCTTCAAGAGCCCCGCGGGCGCGCTGAGCCACCTGGCGCCGGGCAAGGTTATGTTGCTACAGGGCTACACGGTGGCCGTGGTCGCGTCGGTCAGCCATTCCGGGTCTCGTCTCACCGTGACTACCCGGTCGGCTGCGCTCACCGACATTTTCAAGACAGCGAACATCAGCTTTTCTCAGCCCATCGACTTCAACAGCGTTTTCGGCACCCTCTCGCCCGGATCGCCCGCATCGAACCCGGCGGCGCGAATGGCTCCGCTCCACCTTGAAGCCGCCTTCAGGGGTGCAGCCAATCCCGTCATCCCCGACGTCGGCCTTTCGTACAATGGCAAGGGTCCCGGCGACTTCTCCTACAGTGTCTCGGTCGCGCCCACACTGTCCCGGCTCAACTGGACACTTGAGGGGTGTGTTGGAGCGTCTTTCGTCTCCGGTACGACCTGCACCGGGACTTCGAGTGGGCTGAGCATGAGTGCCACCTTGTCGGGCTATATCGCGAAGGCGAAGCTCTCCGGTGACTTCGACATCGCCAACGGGCGGAACGTGCGAAGCAGTTTCTCGTTCCTGTCGACCGGTGGCGTCAGCATCACCTACCAGATACTCGACCCGAGCAAGGGCGACTTCAAACTTCCTGTACTGCGTATCCCGATGTCGTTCGACGTTCCCTTTGCCGTGGCCGGCGTCCCGATGTTGTTGAAGGTCTCCTTCGCGCTTCTCGTCAACGTGGCCCTCTCGAGCAAGAACTCGACGGTGCGCGGAGGCGAGAAGCTGACCTACGGTGGCGCGGAGGCCGTGACCGAGTCCGGCGGCTCGGACTCCGCAGTGTCGAACGCCATGCAGATCGCGGGGTCGTTCATCACCAACAAACCTTCGGTGACCCTGTCGTCGGCTGCGGTCGAGGTCGCCTCGCAGATGAAGGTCGGTTTCGGGCCGGGTCTGGCAGTGGCGAACATCCTCGGGTACGGCGATGTCATTGTCGCGATCGGCCAGAGAACAGGCACCCTCGTGGCCGGACTGCCATGCTCGGCTTTCTACCTGACCGTTTCCGGCCACGCCTACATGGAGGCCCAGGTCGCCATCTGGAAGATCAGTTCGAAGCCGGTCGATCTCTTCTCTAAGGACTACACGGACCCAAGAGCTGAATGCTGACGCTTCTGCTCGCCTGAGGGCGCTCTCGGAGGAGCACGGACGTGCGACGCGTCCTGGGCGACCTTGAACTTGACGCGGGCGTCGTGGAAACTTGGGCAGCGGCCAGGATCGTGAGGGCCCCTCGACTGTTGGTGTCGGTCGGGCCCGGACAAGCTCGTCCACCGCGCTGTCGTGGGCCACACGGTCCCCGGCCCGGGGGACTGTGCGGTGGGTGCCGGTAGCCTCGACGAGAGTTCGACCGGCAATTGAGAAGACGGGAGATTGAGGCGAGAGCGTCGCCTGCGGGCGGCACCGCAAAAGAGCGTGGGAGGAATCCAATGATCACGGACAAGTCTTCGACTCCGCGTCCGGGTGGGGCGGATCAGTCCAGGCCATCGATCTCGCAGCCTGTCAACGTCTCTCCTGGACGGCCCAGCGCGGCCGCTGCGCTGTCTCCGCTGGTTCGCAACCTGCTCGGCGGTCGGATCCCAGTCCGGATCCAGCTGTGGGACGGGAGTTCCATCGGTCCTGACGGCGGCGCCGGCACGATCCACGTCCGTTCGGCCGACGCGTTACGACGCGTCCTCTGGGCGCCGGGCGAGCTCGGCGTCGGTCGCGCGTACGTCGCGGGCGACATAGAGGTCGAGGGTGACGTCGTCGCCATGCTCGCCAGCCTGCACGAAGTTGCCCCCCGGGACTTGCGAACGGGTTTGCGCGCTCTGCCCGCCGCCTTCGGTGCCGCTTATCGCGCCGGCGCCATAGGCCTTCCCTTGCCTGCGCCTCCCGAGGAGGCCCGCGTCCGAGGCTTGCGGCACTCCCATAGGCGAGACGTCCAGGCGGTCACTCACCACTACGACGTCGGCAACGAGTTCTACGAGCTCGTGCTCGGGCCATCGATGACCTACTCATGTGCCCGCTTCGCCGATCCGGCCATGAGCCTGGAGCAGGCCCAGGAATCCAAGCACGAGCTGATCTGCCGCAAGTTGGGCTTGCGCGAAGGCGAGCCACTACGACTTCTCGATGTCGGTTGCGGCTGGGGATCGATGGCGCTGCACGCAGCGGCCAGTTGCGGTGCGACCGTCGTCGGCATCACCTTGAGCGAGGAGCAGGCCACCTACGCGAGGAAGCGGGTGGCCGAAGCGGGTCTTGGTGACCGCGTGGAGATCCGCGTGCAGGACTACCGGGATCTCAGGGGGGAGCGCTTCGACGCGATCACTTCTATCGGCATGTTCGAGCACGTCGGCAAGGTGCGCACGGCACAGTACTTCGAGACTCTGCACGGTCTGCTCGAGCCGGGAGGAAGGTTGTTGAACCATGCCATCTCCGAGCAAGGGGGATCAAAGCTCAGGTCTTGGAGCTTCTTCGGCCGGTACGTGTTCCCCGACGGCGAGCTGCTTGACGTCGGAGATGTCGTGTTGGCGATGGAGCGCGCAGGCTTCGAATGTCGTGACGTCGAGTCGCTCCGCGAGCACTACGCGCTGACCCTGCGCTGCTGGGTGGCGAACCTGGAGGCCAACTGGGAGGCTGCCGTGAGGGAGGTCGGCCTCACACGCGCCAGGATCTGGCGTCTGTACATGGCCGGGTCCGTCATCGGCTTCGAGAACGGCGGCATCGCCGTGCACCAAGTGCTCGGCGTGGTACCGGACGCCGGTCGTAGCGGGATGCCGCGCACCCGGTCTGCCTGGGGCTGAGCAGCCGTGCGGCTCCTCGTGGGCTGACTCGAACAGCGGGAGCCGTTGGCGGCAGTCGAACCATTCTGTCCCCCTGGTGACAATAGCCGGGCCTTGCGTCCGTCGGGAATTCTGACTGATGCCCCGCGGACCCCGGGTCTTTCGGCCCTGGTTCGCGGCTCGGGCGGACCGTTAGCTGGATCCATGTGTGCAGATCCAAGAGCGCGGCGAGCCGGGGAGGCCTGATGTCCAAGTTCTCGAGGCGGTCATTTCTCGGAGGAAGCGCAGCCGTAGCGGGCGGGTTGCTGGTGGCCGACCACCTGCGTTTCCTGGAGCCGTCGACGGGTGACCTCGTCAGCTCCGAGGAGTTCCTGACGGGCAAGGAGGTCGTTTACCGGACGGGCCACTCCAACAATTGTGACGGCGCCTGCGGACACCTGGTCCACGTCACAGACGGCCGTGTGACCATGATCGGCCCTGCGAGCTGGGGGACGACGACCGTCTCGGGCGAGCAGGCGCCCACCTTCCACCCGCGGATCTGTCTGAGGGGCCTCTCGCAGATCTCCAACACCTACAGCCCCGACCGGATCAAGTACCCCTACAAGCGCGTGGGGCCACGGGGATCGGGGAAGTGGCAGCGCATCAGTTGGGACGAGGCGACCACGCTCATCGCCACGAACTTCAAGCAGATTCAGGAGAAGTACGGGAAGACCTCGGTCTGGATCGCCCCGTACACCGGCTCGCTCGCGTTGATCGAGGGCGTCGTCGGTGCGGGTTTCCGATTCGCCAGCGTCATCGGCGCCTCTGCAGGTGACTCCGAGGGAGACAACGAGGGCGACTCCGCCACCCCGGCGGGATGGAACTACGTCCTCGTCGACCCGACCAACCCCGCCAACGCCGGTGGTTTCTTCACCGGTCACGAGTCGGTCGACTTCATGAGCGCCAAGACGATCGTCTTCTGGGCCAACAATGTGGCCGAGACCTCGATCCCGGACTGGCGGATCATGTGTGATGCAAGGGACCAGAACGGCACCCGGCTCATCTCCGTCGACCCCCGCTTCACTGTCACCTGTGCCCAGAGCGACGAGTTCGTGCCCATCCGCCCGGGGGCCGACACCGCCCTCATCGACGGCATCATCAACCAGATCTTCCAGAACGGCACTTACGACACCGACTACATCCGCGCCAACACGGTGGGGCCTTACCTCATCGATCCGCGGACCGAGAAGTGGCTCCTCGCAAAGGACGTGATCCCTGGCGCTAAGGACGACTACGTCGTCTTCGACGAGTCGGACGACAAGATCAAAGCTGCGAGTGACCCCTCGCTGAAACTGCCGGCGATCCTCGGGACTCACTCGGTGGCCGGCCTCGAGGCGCGGACGGCCCTCCAGGCTCTCGCTGACATGGCCGCGAAGTACACGCCCGAGTACACCTCGGAGCTGACCGACGTGCCGGCCTCGCAGGTCGTCGCCCTCGGCAAGGTGTGGGGGTCGAGCAAGCCGCTCGCGGTGAGGGTCGGCTTCGGGCTCTCGCACTGGTACCACGGCGACCTGCACATGCAGGCACTGCTCACCTTGCAGGCGATCACGGGCAACATCGGGGTCCACGGCGGGGGAGTGACCACCTTCGCCGGCGGGATGGCCGCGACATTCGCCCCGTTCGACCTGTTCGACTTCTGGGCGCCGAAGGGCACCAGCATCTACACCCTGCTGGAGCCGATGGACTTCTGCGAGGCCGTCGAGAAGGGAAGGCCCTTCCCCGTGAAGGCCGCGTGGTTCCCGATCGACAACTTCGCCCAGCAGATGTCGGATCGGAACCGGGTCATCGCGGCTATGAAACAGCTCGAGTTCATCGTCGTCTCCGACTACTCGCTGACGGCGACGGCAGACCTCGCAGACGTCGTGCTGCCCGCGTGCACCTACTTCGAGAAGACCGACCTTCTCTCATCGAACAACTTCTACCTGCAGTACATGCCGCAGATCATCGACCCGCTCTTCGAGTCGAAGTCCGATCTCGACGCGATCAACATGATCGCCGAGAAGATGGGCTACGGGGAGTACTTCACCCAGACCCCCGAGGAGTACCTGAAGCAGATGATGCACCTCGGCCAGCCCGACGCCGACCCGTCAGTGAAGGGGCTCACCTGGGAGCGGCTCACGACCGAGGCAGTCCACCTCAACACCGATCCGATGCCGTACGTCCCGTTCTTCAACCAGCAGTACCCGACCAAGAGCGGGAAGATCGAGTTTTACGTCGAGATGCTCGTCCCCTACGACCAGGCGCTCTGCGAACACAAGGAACCGATCGAGGCCTCACCGACGAACCCGCTCTACGGGAAGTACCCGCTCGTCTTCCTGTCGACCCATACCAAGTTCCGCACCCATTCGCAGTTCGTCAACCTGCCATGGCTGAAAGAGGTCAACAACGGTGGTGACGGCTTCTTGGAGATCAACCCCCGTGACGCCGCCCCTCGGGGCATCACCGATGGCGACGTAGTGAGGATCTACAACGACCGGGGCCAGATGAAGGTGCGGGCCCGCCTCACCGAGTCGATGAAGCCCGGAGTCGTCAACTGTTATCAAGGCGGCTGGGACACGATCCGTGTCAAGCACTACATCGAGGGTCATCCGAACAACCTGACTCATCAGATCGCCAAACCCGCCCAGTCGCTCATCCCGAACTTCCCTTCGAACGCGGCGTACTACGACGTCCTCGTCCAAGTCGAGAAATCAGGAGCGTGATCGTCATGGCTGCCAAGAAGACCTCCGTTCCGCGCCACGTCATGGTGGTCGACACGAACCGTTGTGTCGGCTGCTGGACCTGCGCCGTTGCTTGCAAGCAGATCAACAACGAGCCGCTCGGCTACTGGTGGAATCGCGTCCTTACGACCGCTCCCAACCAGTCGACGAGCGCGAAGGCACCGGCGAGCGACCACATCGACGTGCCACACGGCACCTATCCGGACCTCGAACTGGCGTACCTGCCGGTTGCCTGCCAACACTGCAACGACGCGCCGTGCGTGAAGGTCTGCCCGGTGCAGGCGACCTTCCGCCGCGATGACGGCACAGTGCTCGTCGACTTCAACCGGTGCATAGGTTGCCGGTACTGCATGGCGGCGTGCCCGTATGGAGTTCGGATATTCAACTGGGGCGACTCCACTTACGCGCCGGGCGGTGTCGTCGGCTACGGCAAGGAGTACTGGACCGAAGACCGCCTCGTGTTCACGCCCGAACGCCCGAAGGGCGTGGTCGAGAAGTGCACTTTCTGTGTCGAGCGGATCGACGTAGGGGAGCTGCCTTTCTGTGTCGAGGCCTGTCCGCTCGGCGCCCGCATCTTCGGCGACCTGAACGACCCCGACTCGCAGGTGAGCGAGCTCGTCAACAACGGTGGCGGCGAGCAGCTGCACCCCGAGCTCGGCACCGACCCGAACGTCTACTACCTCCCGGTCGCCAGGCGCGTGCCGGGCGAAAGCTGAGGAGGCGACCGTGGCCACAACGACCGCAGCCATTCCCGTCCGCTCGACGCGTGCCTTGCGACCGATATGGGGTTGGTACGCCGCACTCGTCGCCCTCATGGCTTGGGGCCTCGCAGCGTGGATCGACGAGCTCCACTACGGCCTTTCCGCGACGGGCATGCGGGACGTCGTGTCGTGGGGGATGTACATCTTCACGTTCGCGTTCTTCATCGGCCTGTCAGCGGGCGGTCTCATCATGGCCTCGAGCGCCGAGGTGTTCGGCATCAAGGCGTTGAAGCCGCTCTCGCGCCTCGGCGTGCTGTCGGCCGCCGCGTGCGTGACGGTTGCGGCCCTGATGATCATCCCGGACCTCGGCCAGCCGTTCCGGGTCATAAACATCTTCATCCACCCGAACTGGACCTCCCCGCTCATATGGGACATCTTGATCATCACCGTCTACTTCGTCTTCTCGGTCGTTGACCTCTACGTCCTCCAGCGTCACGCCAACGAGCCGAGCCGTTGGCGCAATTCAATAAGGGCTCTGGCCTACGTCGGGCTGCCGACTGCCGTCCTCCTGCACTCGATAACGGCCTGGATCTTCGGGCTCCAGATCGCGCGCACCTGGTGGAACACCTCGCTCATGGCACCGCTCTTCGTTGTCTCGGCGATCCTTTCCGGCACGGCGCTCGTGACGCTGCTGGCGCTCTGCGCCGAACGCTGGGGGAAGCTCGAGCTGTCCGAGGACACGCGGAGATGGCTGCGGGGCTTCATCGTCGTCAGCCTGTTCGTGGACCTGTTCTTCGTGGGCGCCGATTACATCACCGTCCTGTGGGGCAATGTCCCGGCCGACCGTGCGGCGCTCGACCTCGTGATGCCGGGAGGACCCTGGGCATGGCTCTTCTGGGTCGAGTGGATCGTCGGCGGCGTCGTCCCGCTCGCCTTCCTGCTCGTCCCGCGCCTCAAGAAGATGCGGGGGGCGCTGGGTCTAGCTTCGGTCCTGGTCATCATCGGGGTCTATGCCTTCCGGATCGAGCTCGTCGTGATCGGCTTCATCAACCCCCTCACCCAGTACCCGCCGGGGAACGCCGTCGGCACGTACAACGCGCAGACGACGTCGTTCCAGCTCATCGGTCGGTATCACCCGACCTGGGTCGAGTACGGAATCATCATCGGCTTGGTCGCGTTGTTCGCGGCGTTGGTCACGATCGGCTATCGGAGTCTTCATCTGATGGACCCGTCGCCGGCCGGTCAACACCGCGTGCGAGCGGCTGTCGGAACGAAGGCAAGTTCGTGATGGTCGGGACGACCGTTTCCAACGGTGCCGAGGAGCACCGGCGGGTGACGCCTCGTGAGCCTGCCCGTGAGGTTTACGCAGGCGCAGACCGCCCGGGGGTGGAGGCGATCCTCGCGGCGGTAGACCTGCTGGCTCACTTTTGGAGTCGGCCTGTCACCGACGAGATCGCCAGCTGGGCGGAGGTCCGCGACCTCGAGGCCGAGACCGACAGCCGGATCTCGTCGGACCCGCTGCGCGATCCGGTGACGATTCCGGGACCCGAGGACGTGCCCGCGTTGCTCGACGAGTACGAACGCCTCTTCGTCGGCCCTGGCCAGGTGCCGTGCCCGCCTTATGAGTCGTTCTGGCGCGAGGACGTCCCTGTAGACATCCGCCGGACCCTGATGGGCCCGTGCACGGCCGATCTCAACCGGCTCTACCTGGAGTTGGGGCTCCAGGTGTCGTCGCAGTCAGTCGAGCTGCCCGATCACATCGCGATCGAGCTCGAGGCCATGGCCTACGCCCTGTCGTTCGAGGAGACCGAGCCGATCGCCCGACAGATCCTCGAGCAGCACTTGGCCCAGTGGCTGCCACGGCTGTGCCGGGCGGTAGCCCACGAGGCGGTGGAGTCCTTCTACCGGGACCTCGCCGTTCTCACGCTCGACTGGCTGGCGGCGATCAAGGGTTACTTCGCTCTTTCCGAAAAGGGCTGATGCGGTCACGTGAGGCGCCTGTAGTCGTCATCTGTGGCGACGTCGGTGCCCCACCGGTGCCGCTTCGCCTCGGGGAGCTCGCCGCCCAGCTGCGCCGCGAGCTGTCCGGAGTGGCCCCGCTGCTGATCGGCGGGATATGTGAGGACCCGGAGGCTTTGGCTGAAGCGCTTGCAGCCATCGGGCCCAAGCGCGTCGTCGTCGGCTGTCGAGCTGCATCGCACCGGCGGGGGGAGCTGCGTGCACGCTTGCGCCATGCAGGCGTGGCGGCCACCGGGACAGAGATCGTCGACCTTGAGACAGCGAAGGGCTGCACCGAGAAGGTAGCCCTCGATCAATCCGTCACTCTTCTGAGCGCGGCGGTAGCGCGCGTCGCCCGGTCCGATGTCGAAGCGCCCGTGAAGGAGCGGACCAGCTTTTCTGTTGGGGGAGTGTCGCGCCGGTCTTTGCTGCGCGGGATCAACACGGCTCGCCACTTCGTGGCGGTTTGGCGATCGGAGCACTGCACGGGAGGGGTGGCTTGCACGGCCTGTGTTCTCGCATGCCCGCACGGGGCTCTGCGTCGGGAGGCCGGTCGATTGATCGTCGACGGCGATCGCTGCACCGGCTGCGGCGTATGCGTGGCTGCCTGTCCGAGCGCAGCCTTCGCACTTCCTGGCGCCGAGGCTGAAGGACTGAGTGCCGCGGCCACCGTTCTTGTCGCGGCGGCCAGGCGGCCCGGATCCACCTTCGGCGTCGCGATCGCCTGCCAGCATTCCAAGTCGGTACCACGGGTAGGCGAGCCTTGGCTCGTGCTCCGCGTGCCATCGATCGAGATGGTGACGGCCGGTTGGCTTCTCCAGCTGGTCAGTGCCGGCGTGAGTGTCAAGGTTCTCGGGTGCGAGGACGACAGTTGCGAAAAGCGAGTTGCCGACCTCGAGCACTTCGTCGGCGAACTCGGAGATGCACTCGGGTTCTCGGCCTTGGGAGCCGGCGGGGGAGTGGCAACGGCGGGACGAGGACCGGGCCCGGCCTTTGCGTCGCCCGGCGCCGAACGGATCGAGCTGGGGGAGCCCGAGGCGACCATGCAGGCCCTGACGGTCCTCGGAGCGCTCCGCTCGGGCCGGACACGGTGGTGCGTGGAGGGCCCCGGCAGCTCACTCGGAGTGCCGAGGATCGACGCAGGGGGTTGCTCACTTTGCGAGGTCTGCGTGGGCATCTGCCCGACGGGCGCATTGGTGTCCGACCAGCGCGGCGCCGGTTCGCTCCGCCTCAGCGTCGAGTTCGGTCGCTGCACTGGCTGCGGGGCATGCGTGTCTTCGTGCCCGGAAGAGGTGATCAACCTCGACAAGGCAGTTGACAGTGCTCTCCTGGCGAAGGGACGCCACGTCGTGGCAACGGCACCGGCTGGCAGGTGCGAACGCTGTGGGGCGCCGCTCGTTTCCGGGCCCTCGCTCGCGGCCCTGCGGCGTCGCCTGGGTGGGGCGCACCCCAACTTGACGGGGCCGACCAGCATCTGCGCCGACTGCCGGCTCGGCGGTCGGTCTGTGAAGGGGAACACGTGGCGCGCAACATAGGCGTTCGAGCCCTCCGGCGGGGGCCTCGACTCGCCGTCGGCTCGTCACGTGCGGGGCCGGCATGAGCCGCCACCATCGGCCTTCACTCGGTCGCGAGGACCTCCTCGATCCAGGAGTACGCGGCCACGGCTGCCGGGAAACCCCGCGTGGTCACCGTGAGGGCGACGACGTGGAGCAGTTCCTCGGGTGTCGCGCCCGCCTTGAGAGCCCGCCGGGCATTGGAGCGCACGGCGCCTTCGGCCATCGCGCCGATGGCGATACCGAGCTTGACGAGGCGGCTCGTACGTTCGTCCAACGGGCCCGAGTTTGCGGACTGAGCGAGGGCCCCGAGGTTGGCGGACAACTCGGGGAAACGCTCCCGGAAACGCGAGTAGATCTCAGGTAGGTACTGCTCGGTGGTCATCTAGTCCTCCCCCCAAGCCAGCGGTCTGTCCGGTCTCCCGACCACGGGCAAGACCGAGACTACTTCACCGGCTTCGAACCTCAACGAGTTCGGCCTTGTCGGGTCGCCTGCCGCCCGCTCGACGCTTTCCGGGGCCATGCGCGACTTCTCCGGCGCGACCTCGCAGGCTCCTCGGACTTAGACCTTGAGCGGATAGGCGTCGTCAGCTCTCTTAGGGAAGGCGGCGATCGAGGAGCTTTGTGATGAGCAGTATCGCGACGACGAAGGCGAGCTGGGCCCGTCGGTGTGCGGCCCGTCGGTCCGTGCTTCGCCGCAGCTGTCCGTAGTTCGACAGCCACGAGTTCCTCCGCTCCACGGGCCAACGCTTCCCGAGCGGCGCCGGCTGCTTCGTGCCGTCCCCGGGCGTACGTCGCTGCTTTGCGCATTCGAGGCTTGGGATGCCGAGCGTTGCGACAGGCGCCGGACAGCGTTGGTGTCGGCAGACGGGTACCGGGCAACGCAGTTCAATGCCGGGTGGAGACCAATGTCGGAGCCGTCCGTCTATGGCAATCAGTCGGGTTCAAGGTTCTTGCCACGATTCCGGACGCATTCGACCACCCCGTGCACGGTCTCGTCGGTCTCCATGTCATGTATCGAAATCTGCCATAGGCAAGAAATGTTCGCTGTGCGATGATGGGGCTTTCCTGCTGGTCCATGCACCAAAAGAGGAGGGAGACATGCGAATCACGTCCACTACGTGCTTGTCAGGTGTCGCGGGGGTGCTCCTTGCCGCTGCTCTCGTTGGCGTACCTTCGGCGGCTCCGGTCGCCTCGGCGTCCACCGGCAGCTCAAGCACTTACCTGGTAGGTGTGTCAGAACCTGTGACCGGCGCCGAGGCCCAGGCCGGGACGGAGATCTATGACGGCGAGCTGCTGGCGGCCGACAAGATCAACGCTGCCGGTGGAGTGCTCGCTCACAAGATCGCCCTGGTTGAGGAGGACGACGCCTGTGACCCGCAGACCTCGGTCAACGCAGCCAACAAGCTGGTTTCGCTCGGTGTGCAGGCGATGGTCGGAGGTTACTGCTCGAGCGCGGCGCAACCTGCAGAGGCGATTTACGCCCGGGCCGGCATCCCCAATATTCAGGCCGCCGCCAACTCCAGCACCCTCACCGAGGGGGGATACCACAACGTCTTCCTGATCGACCCCGGTGGCCCGCTGCAGGCCCAAGAAGCCGTCGGCCTCTTCACCAAGGTCCTGAAGGTCAAGACGCTCTTCATCGCCGACGACCAGTCGACGTACGCAGTGAACGTGGCCCAGCTCACGGCCAAGGGCCTGGCCGGCACGTCTGTCAAGGTCCTGCCGGTCGAGGCCGTCCCCAGCACCGACCAGGACTTCTCCTCTGTGATCGAGACGGTGCGGGCCGACAATGCGACGGCTATCTACTGGACGGGCTATTTCGCCCAGGCGGCCGAGTTCGTGCGCCAGCTCCGCACCGACGGCATCACCATTCCTTTCGTGTGCGCCGACGGTTCGGTTGACCCCACGTTCATCAAGGACGCGGGGACGGCAGCCAACGGGACTTACGCGACCATTGCCGTGCTGTCCTCGTTCCTCACCGGAAGCTCGGCCAAGGCGTTCGACAGCGCCTACGCGAGCAAATTCCACGCTCAGCCCGGGCCCTACTCGGCGTACGGCTACGACGGTGTCTACGCCTTGGCCGACGCGGCCAAGGCAGCCGGGAGCCTCTCGCCCGCCAAGGTGATCAAGGCCCTGCACAGCTTGAAGTTCGCAGGCCTGACCGGAGAGGTTTCTTTTGCCGCCAACGGGTCGCGACTGGGCGCGCACTTCGTGGTCCTCGAGGTAATAGGAGGGCAGTACAAGCTGGCCCCACAGCAGCCCACGATGTAAGCCAAAGACCCGTTGCTTCTAGCCCGTAGCCGGGACAGGATGCCGTAACCGTGACCTGGACCGTCGTCGTCCCCGACATCGTCGCGGGCCTGTTCCTCGGCGCGTTCCTGGCCCTGGTGGCCGTGGGCTACAGCATGGTCTACGGCATCCTCCGGCTGATCAACTTCGCTCATGGTGACTTCTACATGTTGGCGGCCTTCGTGAGCTACAGCCTCCTGGCCGCCGTGACCGTGGGCACGAAGATCAACTGGGGCAACGTCGTCTGGGTCGGCATCGTCACGATGATCGCGGGCGGCGTCCTCGCCATGTCGGTAGAAAGGCTCGTCTACAGGCCCATGAGGAGGGCGGCGGTCCTGTCTGTCATGATCGCCGCCCTGGGGGTCTCCCAGGTCTTGGAGAACGGCGTCCTCAACATCCCCGCCTGGGGCTCCAACTACCTCCCCTATCCGGTGACCCCGCCCAGCACCGGTTTCAACGTGGACGGCGTCCACTACACCTGGACGCAGGTGGTCATCGTGGCCATTGCCGTCGTGCTCGTCACGGCGGCATGGTGGATCGTCAACCGCACGATGCTCGGCACCGCCATGCGGGCCGTCGCCCAGGACCGCGCCGCGGCGACATTGATGGGCATCAACACCGACCGCATCATCTCCCTTGTGTTCTTCATCGGAGGAGCCTTGGCGGGAGCGGCGGCCGTCACCTCGAGCCTGTACTACGGGCAGATCAACTACCTGGAGGGCTTCTCCCTCGGGTTGCAGGCCTTCACCGCGGCGGTGATGGGCGGCATCGGCAACGTTGCCGGCGCCGCCGTGGGCGGCCTTCTGCTCGGCATCCTGGAGTCGGTCGGCACTGGCCAATTCGGCGCACAATGGGCGCTGCTGTTCGCCTTCGTGGCGCTGGTGCTCACCTTGTGGCTGCGCCCCACGGGACTACTAGGCGAACGCGTTGCCCAGAGAGTCTGAGGACCTCGCTGTCCCGAGCGAGATAGCGCCGACGGCGCTTTGGGACGTCGAGCAACATGCTGCAAGTGGCCTCAATGCGGCGCTGTCCCGCGTACACCCGGGCCTCCCAGTCGCGCTCGTGGCGCTCGGTCTGGCCGCGTTCCTGCCCCCTCTGGTCCAGAACACCTACGTGGTCAGCGTGGCCATGCAGGTGGAGATCCTCATGTGCCTGGCACTGGGGCTCAACTTCGTCGTCGGCCTCTGCGGCATGCTCGACCTTGGATTTGCCGCCTTCTTCGCCATAGGCTCCTACACGACCGGGTTGCTGTCAGTGGATTTGCACTGGCCCATCCTCGCCACCGTGCCGCTTGCGGTGGTGGCCTCGCTGATCGGCGCCGTCTTCATCGGGACGCCAACCCTCCGGCTGCGCAGCGACTACCTCGCCGTCATCACTCTCGGCTTCGGCGAGATCATCCAAAACATCGTCACGAACCTCAACCAGACAGGTGGGCCCGAGGGCATTTCGGGGATCGCACCCCTCAGCGTGGCAGGACTGACGGTCACCAGCACCGCCGGGTATTTCTACGTGTTCCTGGTGCTCACCGTGCTGTTCACCTGGGTCAGCTACCGCGTGCGCCGTTCCCGGCTCGGGAGAGCCTGGCTGGCGATTCGTGAAGACGAAGACACCGCGCAGGCGATGGGCATCAAGGTCCACCGCTTCAAGCTGTACGCCTACATGGCAGGCAGCGTGTACGGCTCCATCACCGGTTCCCTCTACGGCGCTGCCTTCATCGCCATAGCACCGCCAAGTTTCGGCTTCAACGAATCGCTGTTGGTGGTGATGGCGGTGGCCATGGGTGGTATCGGCAGCATCTGGGGCGCACTCCTGGGGGCGGGGGTGGTCATCGCGAGCCCGGAGATCTTCCGCCAGTTCGCCAGTGCCCGCCTGCTGGTCTTCGGCTTCTTACTGGTTCTCATCATGGTGCTGCGGCCCCAGGGCATCTGGCCGGAGACCGGTCTCGGTCTGGAACGGCGGGCACGTTCGGTCGCCCGTTCCGTCCGCGGTTTCGCCCGTCCCTCCACGCGCCGCTCCGGTGAGGGGGCTCCGTGACGGCGCTGCTGGCGACGGACAGCCTCTCGTTGCGCTTCGGTGGCCTCGACGCCCTCTCCAGGATCACCCTGGAGATACCGGACCGCTCGCTCTTTGGCGTGATCGGCCCGAATGGCGCCGGCAAGACCTCGTTTTTCAACTGCCTCACCGGCTTCTACCGCCCCAGCAGCGGGTCCGTCATCTTCGACGGGCTTGATATCACGCGGCTCCCCGCCAATCGGGTGGCCGCGCTCGGCATCCGGCGGACCTTTCAGAACGTGCGAGTGTTCCCGCGCCTTACGGCACGGGAGAACGTCCTCATCGGGGCCCATCTTCGGGCCAGCGCCAGCCCCTGGGGGACCGTGTTCGGGACGCCCGGGATCCGCCGGCGCGAGCGTGCGCTGGCCGACGAGGCGGAGCACTGGCTCAACTACGTTGGGCTCGGGGACAAGGCCGATGTCCGGGCCGCCGATCTCGCATACGGCGTGCGCAAGCGCCTGGAGGTGGCCAGAGCGCTGATCGCCCGACCCCGAGTGCTGCTGCTCGACGAGCCCGCCGCCGGGGTGAGCTCGGTCGAGCGCGACGAGCTGGCCGACGTGATCCGAAGGACGTGGGAAAGCGGTGTGACCGTGGTGATCATCGAGCACGACGTCGAGCTCGTGATGCAGCTGGCCAAGACTGTGGCCGTGCTGGACCGGGGCCGGCTCCTCGTGGAGGGCCAACCCGAGGCTGTCCGGAACGACGAGCGGGTCATCGAGGCCTACCTGGGGCGGCGTCGCCGGTGAGCGTCCTCGACGTCTCCGCCATGACGGTGTACTACGGCCCCGTCCGGGGGGTCTCCGACGTCAGCCTCAGTGTCGACGAGGGCGAGATCGTCGCCCTACTAGGCGCCAATGGCGCCGGCAAGAGCACGGTCCTCAAGGCACTGTCCGGACTGGTAAAACCCCGCTCTGGCGCGTTGTCGTTCCTGGGCCAGGACCTGAGACGAGTCTCACCGCCCGCCCGGGTCCGGCTGGGCCTCGTCCATGTGCCCGAGGGCAGGCGCATCTTCCCCTCCCTCACGGTCAGCGAGAACCTGGAACTGGCGGGCTTCGGGGTCGGCGGGCACCGGTCGCGCCGGCGCGAGCAGCTGCAAGCGGTGCTCCACCGTTTTCCCATCCTCACCCCCCACATGCCCAAGCTGGCGGGGATGCTCTCGGGCGGCGAGCAGCAGATCCTCGCCATCGCCCGGGGGATGATGGCGGAGCCGAAGTTGCTCATGGTGGACGAGCCCTCCCTGGGTCTGGGACCGCAGATGGTGGAGTCCGTCTACGACTTCCTGGTGCAGATAGCGGGCGAAGGCACCGCGGTCCTGCTCGTCGAACAGAACGTGACGCTCGCCTTCGAGATCACGAACCGGGCCTACGTATTGCAGCAGGGCCGACTGGTGCTGTCCGGTCCCAGCCACGAGCTGGCCGACGACCCGCGGGTAGTAACCGCCTACCTCGGCGGGCGCGCCGAGCCGACGGGGCAGACGCCTCAAGCATGAAACCCGACGGAGGCCCCTTGCCGCCACCCGCACCCTGCTTGCCGGGCTGCCCGAGCCCGGGAAGGGAAGTGACCGCCGTCGACGTCCACGCCGGTGGCGAACCGGGGCGGGTCATCGTGGGCGGGATCGAGGACGTGCCCGGGGCGACGATGTTCGAGAAGATGCGCCACATCGCCACCTGCCACGACGACCTTCGCCTGCGCATGCTTCGCGAGCCCCGGGGTTACCCGGCGGCCAACTGCAACCTGGTGCTGCCACCCACCGACCCCACCGCGGCTGCCGGCTTTGTGATCATGGAGCAGGTCGAGTACCCGCCGATGTCTGGCACCAACACCATCTGCGTGGCCACCGTGCTGATCGACAAAGGCATGGTGGAGGTGAAGGAGCCGGTGACGAGCTTCACACTGGAAGCCCCGGCCGGTCTTGTCCGTGTCGAGGCTGACGTGGTCGGAGGACGGGCCCGGGGGGTCACGTTCGAGAACGTGCCCTGCTTTGCCATGCAGCTCGACGCCCCGGTCGAGGTGGCCGGCCTCGGCACTGTGCGCGTCGACCTGGCCTACGGCGGCATGATCTACGTCATCGCCGACGCCACCGCTCTGGGCCTGCGCCTCGCCGCGGATGAGGCCCGCGACCTGGTGCGCGTCGGTGAGTGCATCAAGGCTGCCGCCCGCGAGCAGGTGCCGCAGCACCACCCCGGACGACCCGAGCTCGTAGGCCCGACCATCGCCTGCCTGGTGGGACCGGCCAGCGGTCCCCACGCCGACCGGCGCAACGCCGTCGTCGTTTCCACAGGCGCCTTCGACTGGCGCCGGCCGGACACCTGGACGGGTGTGCTTGACCGTTCCCCGTGCGGAACCGGGACCTGCGCGCAAATGGCCGTTCTCCACGCCCGGGGGCAGCTACCGCTCGACCACGCGTTCCGCAGCGAGGGGATCCTGGGGACCGTGTTCACCGGCAGGCTGGTGACCGAGGCCAGGGTGGCCGGCCGTCCAGCCGTGGTCCCGACCATCACGGGTACCGCCTGGGTCACGGGCCACACCCGTTTTGTGCTCGACCCCGAGGACCCCTTCCCAGCCGGTTTCACCGTCGGCGACATCTGGGGCGCCGGGACCGCGGCCGCGAGGGCCGATGGATAACCTCTCCTGATGCGGTCTCGCCTGGTCCTCGGAGCCGTCGACAGCCACACGGAGGGCATGCCGACACGGGTGGTCACCTCCGGAGTCGGCGAGCTGCCCGGCGCCACGATGGCTGAACGCCGGCTGTACGTCATGAACCACCGTGACGACCTTCGCACGCTGCTGATGCACGAGCCCCGCGGCCACAGCGCCATGTCGGGCGCCATCCTGCAGTCCTCGACGCGTCCCGACGCCGATGTCGGGGTGGTCTTCATCGAAGTGTCGGGGTGCCTGCCGATGTGCGGCCACGGCACGATCGGAACGGCTACCGTGCTGGTGGAGACGGGCATGGTCCCGGTCAAGGAACCCGTCACGGTGATCCGCCTCGACACCCCCGCCGGCCTCGTCGAAGCGTCAGTCGAGGTGGAGGACGGGCGGGCGAAGAGCGTCACCCTCCGCAACGTGCCAGCTTACTTGCACCTGCGCGACGCCACCGTACGGGTGCCCGGGTTCGGCGAGGTGGCGCTCGACCTGGCCTGGGGTGGCAACTTCTATGCTCTGCTGCCCGCTGCCTCGATGGGCCTGGCCGTGCGACCGTCGCTCCACGACGACCTCGTCAGAGCCGGTCTAGAGGTCATGGCCGCGATCAACGACCAGCTCAGCTTCGCCCATCCCGAACACCCGTCCATCGACTACTGCCACCACGTCGTGCTCACCGAGCCGGGTGACGAGGCCGTCTCCGGTCGCGCTGCGGTCGCCATCCACCCGGGTTGGCTGGACCGGTCACCTTGCGGTACGGGGACGTCCGCCCGTATGGCCCAGCTTCACGCACGCGGGGAACTGAGCCTGGGGGAGGACTACGTGCACGGCTCGGTCCTCGGGACGTGCTTCACCGGGCGCCTGATCGGCACCACAAAAGTGGGCGCGTTCGACGCCGTCATACCCACGGTGCGGGGCCGAGCCTGGCTCACCGGGATGGCCAGTTATCTCCTGGACCCATACGACCCCTTCCCCGCCGGCTTCCTTTTGGGGCGAGAAGCCTGACCGGTACCAGGTCGCGAGGCGAGGGCGGCGGGCCTGGTCGTCGCGTCCTGGGATCTGGTCCATGGTCCCTGCCGGCCCGCGTCGAGGTGCTGGTAGTCGGGGCGGGCATCATCGGGGCCGCTGTCGCGAACAGGCTGGCGGCAGCCGGTTTGGACGTCTGCCTCCTTGATCGCCTCGGCCCGGCCGCGGGCACCTCTTCGGCCGGCGAGGGCAACGTGCTTGTATCCGACAAGGTGCCCGGCCCGGATTTGGCCCTCGCCCTGCGGGGGGTGGAATTGTGGCACCAGCTGGCCGGAGAGGCGGGAGAGCGGGTCGAGTTCGAAGCCAAGGGCGGCCTGGTGGTGGCCCACGACGAGAAGGAACTCGACGCGCTGTTCACCCTGGCTGAGTCGCAGCGCCAGTTGGGAGCGCATGTCGAGCTCGTCACCGCCGGCGCTTTGCACGAGCTGGAGCCAGCCCTTGCCGAGGATCTGAGCGGTGGGGCCTTCTACGAGCAGGACTGCCAGGTCCAGCCCATGGCGGCCGTCGACTTCTTCGTCCGCCAGTTCGGCGCCCACGGGGGCCGCCTGGTAAGGGGGGCCGAGATCGTCGGGGCGGAGCATGACAGGCAGGGGATCCTCCGCTCGGTCCGCACCACCGTGGGCACCGTTGCCGTCGGGACGTGCGTCGTCAACGCCGCCGGCCCCTGGGCGGCTGAGGTGGCCCGGTGCTTGGGCACGGGCATACCGGTCGAGCCCCGGCGCGGCCATGTGCTGGTGACCGAACCGGAGCCTCCGTTCGTCCGCCACAAGGTCTCCGAGGCCGGCTACGTGAGCACCGTCCACGACGACGGCACCGGCCTAGCCTGCTCTGCGGTAGTCGAGGCGACCCGGAGCGGCACCGTGCTTCTCGGCTCCTCCCGGGAGTTCGTGGGCTTTTCCCGTGAGCTCGACCCCGGGATTGTCAGGACAATCGCGGCTCGGGCCGTGGCCCTGTTCCCGGACCTCGCCCGGGCCCGCTTGATGCGGGCCTACATCGGCTTTCGCCCGACGACGCCCGACCGGCTCCCCATCATCGGCGCGGACCGCTCCGTCGGCGGCATCTACCACGCAACGGGCCACGAGGGAGCGGGCATCGGCCTGGCACTGGTCACCGCCGAGATCGTGGAGACCCTCGTCCTCGGCGAGACGCCTCCCATGGACCTGGCACCGTTCGCTCCCGAGCGCTTCTCCGCTGTCGCACGGACCGGCGCAACCGGCCCCAAAGTTCTCGAGGCCCCGGACAAAGCCCCGGAAAGGGAGACGGCACCGCCGGACAGCGGAGGTACTTCCCCCACACACCACTTCATGACTTCAGGACGGGTCGAGCGAAGGCCGCTCGCGGCCCTTCGCTCCTGGGGCCGCGGGCCCTCCTCACCCGTATCAGCCCGCCCGCCGCTGCTGCACTTCCGTTTCGACGGTCGAGCGCTCACGGCTCCACGCGGCAGCACCGTCGCGGGAGCTCTGCTGTCCAACGGCGAGCGGGCATGGAGGACGACGCGAACGGGCGGCCAACGGCGTGGGCTCTTCTGCGGGATCGGCACGTGCTTTGACTGCCTCGTCGACCTGAACGACGACAAAGCCGTCCGCGCCTGTGTGGCCCTGCTCCAGGAGGGGGACGAAGTCAATAGCTCGTCCTCGGTTGGCACTGGAGGGCTCTTTGGTGGCCCCACCAGGCAGCCGGCGCCGGGCAGCGGGGAACCGCAGCCGGCGGCGGACGGAACGGGGCCTCCCCAGGATGCCTGAGGTCGTAGTTGTTGGCGCCGGGCCGGCAGGCATGGCAGCCGCCGCCGCGTCCGCCAGCCGGGGTGCTCGGGTGGTCCTGGTCGACGGCGCGCCTCGTCTCGGCGGTCAGTACTTCCGTCAACCGCTGGCGGAGCCCGCGAGCAACGGTGACCAGCCCGCACCTCCGGCCGGCCTGCTGTTGCCGGCGCGGTTCCGCCACCTGGCGACAAACCCGGCTGTCGAGCTCCGGCTCGGTTGCGAAGTCTGGTCGGTGTCGAAGGGCTCCTCGGGCTTCACCCTCCGTCTCACCGACGGTGCGCCGGCGGCGCTCCATTCGCCCGCACTTGTACTGGCCACGGGAGCGTCCGAGCTGACGCTCCCATTTCCCGGATGGGAGCTCCCGGGCGTGGTCACCGCGGGCGCCGCGCAAGCTCTCCTCAAGTCCCAGCACGTCCCCATCGGCCGGCAGGTCGTGGTGGCCGGCACCGGCCCCTTCCTGCTACCGGTGGCGGCCGCCCTGGCCGAAGCGGGGGCCCGGGTACTCGTGGCCGAGGCGGCGCCGGGCCGCTCAGCGCCCCGAGCCGTGCCCACCCTCCTGCGGTACCCCCGCAAGCTGAGGGAGGCGGCCGGATATGGCCTGGTGCTGGCCCGCCACCGGGTGTCGGTGCTCACAGGCTGGGCTGTCGTCCGCTGCGAGGGTGAGGGCCGTGTCGAGCGGGCGCTCCTCGCCCGCTTGGGGCCGAACTGGGAACGGCTGCCGGGACCGAGCCGCAGCGTCCCGGCCGACGCGGTCTGCGTCTCTTACGGCTTCGTGCCCCGCCTCGAGCTTGCGCTCCAGCTCGGCGTGCCCGCCCTCAGCCGCGCCGACGAGCTGGCGGTAGGCGTTGCGACGGACGCCACCATGGGCACATCTGTCGGCGGCCTGTTCGTCGCCGGCGAGCTGGCGGGAGTCGCCGGCGCCGAGGTGGCCGAGCTCGAAGGCGAGCTCGCCGGGCACTCCGCGGCCTCGTACCTCGGGCTGGCCGACGATCGTGGCCCCACCGAAAGACAGCGGCTCCTTCGGCGCCTGCGCAACGGCCGCGCCTTCAGCGCGCGGTTGTCGGCCCTTTACCCCCTCCGCGCCGGCTGGAGCTCGGGGCTCGAGCCGTCGACAGTGTTCTGCCGGTGCGAGCAGGTGCTTTGGGAAGCGGTCGAGTCCGCCATCGCCCGGGGCGCCACGACAGCCCGGGAGGTGCGCAGCCTCACCCGCTGCGGGATGGGCTACTGCCAGGGCCGGACCTGCGGGCCAGCGTTACAGATGGCGATCTCGGCCCTGGCCGGCCGGCCGTTCGACGAGGTCGGGGACCTGCACAAGCGCCCGGTGGCGGTGCCCGTCTTCTTGGGCAGGGTCGCCAGCTCTTAGGCTCTTGGAGGTTGCCAGGCTTGGAGAGGACCTGGCTCCCCAACAGGAGGTTGACATGGGGTTACCAGCGGACCGGGTCGACCGAATGGAGGTCTACAGCTGCCCACTCACCTACGCCCACGGTACCTACGTCATGTCGGCCAACCGGACGATCACGACCCTGGAGAGCACCGTGGTCGTCCTGCGTACCGCCGAGGGCGTGTCCGGATACGGGGAGGTCTGCCCCCTGGGCAGCACCTATCTTCCCTCGTCCGCAGCCGGTGCCCGGGCCGCCCTCCGGGAGGTCGCGGGAGCGGTGGTGGGCCAGAGCGCCACCAACATCGGCAAGCTGCACGCCTCGATGGACGCCGTGCTTGCGGGTCATGGCTATGCCAAGAGCGCAGTGGACATTGCCGCCTTCGACCTGTTCGGCAAACTCCGCGGGGTCCCCGCGTGTGAACTGCTAGGCGGTCGCCAGATGACCAAAGTGCCTCTCTACGTCGCGGTGCCGCTCGGACCACCCGCGGAAATGGTCGACTTCGTGCTCTCCGAGCGAGCACGAGGTATCCGTCGGTTCCAGCTCAAAGTGGGCACAGACGCGGAAACGGACGTCGCCCGTGTGCGAGCGGTGGTGGAAGCCACCGTAGAAGGCGACTCGATCGTCGCGGACGCCAACGGCGGCTGGCGCCTGGCCGAAGCTGTCCATGCCGTCGGGATGCTGGAGGGCACGCCCCGCTTGCGCATCGAGCAGCCGTGCCGGTCGTTCGAAGAGTGCCTGCAGGTACGCCGCCGGACCTCGCTACCGATGGTCCTCGACGAGGTCATCACGGACATGCAGGCATTGTTGCGGGCCACGGGCGAGCGGGCCGCCGAGGGCATCAACTTGAAGATCAGCCGCGTCGGGGGGCTCCTACCGGCGCGGGTGATGCGTGACGTCTGCGTTGAGCTCGGCGTCGCTCTCCTGATCGAGGACACCTGGGGCGGCGACCTGTGCAGCGCGGCGGTGGCGGCCCTGGCCGGGTCCACCGCTCCTTCGGCTCTCTGGGCGGCGTCCTTCATGAACGACTGGACCCTAGAACACGTGGCCGGTTACCAACCCCGCTCAGCCGGAGGATGGGGGCCAGTCCCGGAGGCCCCCGGGCTCGGCATCGACGTCGACGAGGACCAGCTTGGGGAGCGCCTTTTCGAGGCGCGCGCGGACCGTGCCTAGCATCAGCGCGTCCGTAGGCTCCGGCGCCACCGGGCGGACATCGGGTGCCGCGGGCCCGGCGTCCCTCGAGTGCCGGGGGCCCCTCGAGCGCCATGGATGAGCTCTCGGTCATCGGGCGGGCGGCTATCGAGCAGGCCCTCCCGCCGTCGCGGGCTCGTGGTGCCATCGGTACCGCCTTGCTCTTGGGTGAGAGCAGGCCGATCGCCCGGACGTCCCTCGCCTTCGGCGCCGGCGAGCTGCTGGTCATGCCGGCCGAGGACCGGGACCTCGCCGGTGTGAAGATCCTCACCCTTGCCCCGAGCTCCGCTTCCCAGGGGGACCCGGCGGCCGGCGCCGGCACGCCATCCCCGTCGCCCGGCACCGATGCTCGCGGTCCCCACGCGCAGGGCGTCTACGTGCTCTTCGAGGCTCTCAGCCTCACGCCCGTGCTCCTGCTCGATGGGGCGGCACTGACCGAGGTCCGCACCGCCGCCGTCTCCGCCTGGGCAACGGAGGTTCTCGCTCCGCCTGACGCCAAGACGCTCGTGCTTTTCGGTTCGGGGCCGCAAGCGCACGCTCACCTCCGTGCGCTGGCCGACATCCGCGCCCTGGAGGAGATGTTCCTCGTGACCCTGGACGACCGCAGCGCTTTGGAACTGCTGGCACTGGCGCAGAGCCTGGGGATCAGGGCCAGGCGCGCCGGTGCCAGCGAGGTCGCCAGAGCGGACATCGTCTGTTGCTGTACCACCAGCCCCGTGCCCCTTTTCGACGGCACTCTGCTCCGGCCGGGCACCCACGTCATCGCCATCGGCTCGCACCTCCCGGACCGCCGGGAACTCGACACGGCAACAGTGCTCCGCAGCGTGGTGGTCGTGGAAACCCGGGCCAGCGCCCTGGCCGGGGCGGGCGACCTCATCATCCCCATCGAGGAGGGCGCGCTCGGGGCGGAACTGGTGGCCGCCGACCTCTTCGAGCTGGCACGCGGCTTTGCCCCCCCTCGTGACGGGCACGACGTGACCCTGTTCAAGTCGGTGGGCGTCGCCTTCGAGGACCTGGCCATGGCGCGCGCCGTTCTCGAAACGCTTCGCACGTCGCCTCTTTAAGGCGGCGATAATGGGCTCGAGTCAGGACAGCGACCCGTCGTCGCGGCCCGCAGCTCCCAAGTGTGCCCACACCCGGCCAGAAAGAGGAGCTCCCATGAGTAACGCCCAACAGCTGAAAGGCATACTGCCGGCATTGGTGACCCCGTTTACGGACGACGGTGCGATCGACGAGGCTGCGCTGCGCTCGCTGGTGTCCCGGCTCGTCGCTGCCGGCGTCGGCGGCCTGGTCCCGTGCGGCAGTACCGGCGAGTTCACAGCCCTTTCTTCCGAGGAACGCAAGCGTGTCACGGGGGTCGTCGCTGAGGCGGCGGCCGGCGCGGTGCCCGTGGTCCCTCAGACTGGTGCCCTTACGACCAAAGAGACGGTCGAGTTGAGCAAGCACGCCGAGGGCGTAGGCGCCGCCGCCGTGATGGTGGTCCCGCCCTTCTACGAGCCACCGGGGTGGGCGGACCTCCTCGCGCACTACGAGACGGTGGCCCGCGGCATCGCCATACCCGTGATGATCTACAACATCCCCGCGGCGAGCGGTACCCAGATGACCGTGGAGAGGATCGAGGAGCTGGCGAGCATTCCTGGCGTGGAGTACATCAAGGACAGCAGTGCGGACGCCGTCCTGCTGACCAGGCTGATTCAGGAGTACGGCGACCGGCTCGGGGTGTTCAACGGCGCGGACACGCTCTCGTTTTGCGCCCTGGCGGCAGGTGCGCGGGGCGCCGTGTGGGGAGCTGCGAACTTCATCCCCGAGCTGACGGTGGAGCTCTACCGCCACCTGGTCGTCGAGAAGGATCTGGACACGGCGCGGGCCGTCTGGGACAAGATCTGGCCCATCTGCCACATCCTCGAGAGCACGAACTACGCAAGCGCGGTCAAAACAGCCTGCGAGCTGGCCGGGGTCCCAGCCGGACCTACACGGGACCCGGTCCGTCTCCTGGACGACGACGGTCGCAAGAAGTTGGCCACTGCCCTCGCCAACGCCAGCGTCACCGGATAGTCATCCAGATTGTTTTCACCTCCGTGTACTGGTCGAAGGCTTCCAGACCGTTGTCGCGACCACCGAAGCCAGATTCCTTGTAGCCGCCGAACGGCGTCGTTATGTCTCCCTCGGAAAAGCAGTTCACCGACACCGTGCCCGCCCGGACAGCACGAGAGACACGTAGCGCGCTGTCGAGGCTCCTGGTCCAAAGTGACGCGGTCAGCCCATAGTTGGTGTCGTTGGCGAGCTCAACAGCTTCCGCTTCGTCCTTGAACGAGATGACGCAGATGACCGGGCCGAAAATCTCCTCGCGTGCGACGCGCATGTCGCGACGGACGTTGTCGAAGATCGTGGGGGCGACGAAGTAGCCGCCCGTCTCCTCCAGTACGCGCTCACCACCAATGACCACGTCGGCACCCTCGTCCCGACCCGTCTCGATGTACCCCAGCACCTTTTCCATATGCCGTTCCTCGACCATGGGCCCTATCTTCGTAGCAGGGTCGAGCGGGTCGCCGACGGTCCACTCGGTCGCATGCTTCACGACACTTTCCAGCAATTCGTCCTTGATCGAGTGGTGGACCAGGAGGCGTGACCCCGCCGAACAGTTCTCGCCCATGTTCCAATAGCCTGCCGACAGGACGTCCTGGGCGACTATCTCGAAATCCGGCGCATCGGCGAGCACTATCTGGGGGTTCTTCCCCCCTAGTTCGAGGACTACCTTCTTCAGGTTGCTTTCCGACGAATAACCGAGGAACAGGCGACCGACTTCGGTCGACCCGGTCACCGACACCGCGTCCACGTCCTTGTGACAGCCCAGGGCCTGTCCGACCTTTTCGCCAGAACCGGGAACGATGTTGAGCACGCCGGCGGGGACACCGGCCTGTGCCGCCAACTCGGTCATGCGGATGGCGCTCAGCGAGGTGAGCTTCGACGGCTTCACGACCACGCTGTTCCCCACGGCCAGGGCAGGTGCCACCTTCCAGGCGAACATCAGGGCCGGGAAATTCCACGGCAGGACAGCCGCGACGACGCCGACGGGTTCCCGGACGATCAACCCGAGGTGCCCCGGCCCGGTTGGGGCAACGGAATCGAACAGTTTGTCGGCGGCTTCGGCGTACCAGCGAAAGCACTTGACGGTCTCTGGGACGTCGATCGTCCGGCAATCGGTGATCGGCTTCCCCGCGTCCAGCGTGTCCAGGAGCGCGATCTCCTCGGCATCTTCCTCCAGCAGCTGCGCGAACCGTAACAAGGTTTCTTTGCGCTGTTCGGGGGATTGTCGCGACCACCTGCCATCTTCGAAGGCACGGCGAGCCGCGCTGACTGCCCGGTCCACATCGACCCTGTCACACGAGGTGATCTCGACCAACGTCTTCCCGGTCGCGGGGTTTATGCTGACGAACTGCTCCCCGGACGCCGCCTCGCAAAAATTGCCGTCGATGAAGGCCTGGGTGCGAAACGTGAGCGGTTGCTGCTCCATTGCTGTTGTCATCGGGACACCTCCGAGTCTTTCTGAGGTTCGCCTCGGTGGTCACCGGCCTGCCCGATGTCGGGCTACCTCCGTCCTTCAGGTGTATTCCACCTCGCGCACATTCTAGTTGCTGCATCTCTGGGGTTCACCAGGAGGGGTGCTATGACAAGGAAAACGGCTGCCCTCGGTACGCACTCATGTTCGCGATGTGCTCAGAGCATCGCCGGGACCGGCCCGTGCCGCCAGTACCGCGCCTACCAGCGCGAGTAGACGATGTTGCCATACCGGTGCAGGCTCCGCGTCACCACCTTTTCCCGTAGCCAGCGGACCAGCTCGACGCGGCCGCAGGAACAAATGGGCTCGTCGAACACGCTTATCCCTGCCTCTGCGGCCGCTGCCACCACCTGTTGCTCGGCCTCTCCGAGCACGCGCAGCCGCACCGCTCCCGTGCCCCGCTCGGCTCCCGCGGCGGCCAACGACGCTGCCAGCGAGTCGGCGCTCTCAACGGTGACAGGCACCGGCGCCTTGGCCAAGCCGCCGGCCAGCGCGGGTAGAGCCGGACGTCGCTCAGGAAGCGAGATCCGCAGTGGGGTACCGGTCAGCTCTGCCAGGAGAACGGCTTTGGTCAGCTCATCGTCGGCCACGCCCCCACTGGCGCGCAAGATCACGCCAGGTGCGAACGACTCGTACGACAGTTCGTTCGACTCGCATGCCAAACCGGCCATTTCGGTCACCCGCGAGAAGTGGGCTTCCCAGAAGCGGCGGTAGCTCGCCAGCGACTGGGCCACGCTTATGGTTTCGGCGTCGTGCCAGCGGCGCAGCGCGATCAGGTAGTTGGGCCCTCCTGCTTTCGCCGTTGGCCCCAGGATGGAACGCTTCCAGCCGCCGAAAGGCTGCCGGCCCACTATCGCCCCGGTTATGGCGCGGTTGATGTACAGGTTGCCGGCCTGGCAGTCTGCGGCCCAGCTCCGGTGTTCTTCGGGGTCGAGCGAGGAGAGGCCGGCGGTTAGCCCGTAGGCGACCGCGTTCTGCCACGCCAACGCCTCCTCGAAGCTCTCCGCCCGCATTACCCCCAGCACGGGGCCGAACCACTCCGTCATGTGCGCCCACGACCCCGGCCGCACCCCGGTGCGCACCCCGGGGGACCACAACTTGCGCTCCGGGTCGATGCAGACCGGCTTCACGAGCCAGGACTCGCCGTCTTCGAGCTGGGTGAGGGCCCGTTCCAGGTCTGGGGTGAAGGGCCCCACCAGGGGCCCCATCTGCGTGGCCGGGTCGGTCGCCGGGCCTACCCGCAAGCTGCGCACGGCGTCGGCCAGCTGGCGCAGGAACGGGCTCCGGTCATAAAGGGGTGCTAGGACGATGGCCAGGCTGCCGGCCGAGCACTTCTGACCGGCGTGGCTGAAGGCCGAGTGCACCACGTCCCGGACCGCCTGGTCGACGTCGGCGGTGGAACCGACGATGATCGACCCCTTCCCGCTCGTCTCGGCCAGGATCCTTCGGCTCGGTGCCCAGCGGGCGAAATTGCTGGCTGTCTCCCAGGAACCGGTCAAGACCACGCCATTGACGTCCGGGTGCGTCACCAGGCGCTGGCCGGGAGCCCTCTCCGTGGGGGCGACGAGCTGGAGGACGTGCTCCCCGAAACCGGCCGCGTGCAACTGCTGCACCAGTACGGCCCCCGTTGCCATGGCCGGTCGAGCAGGCTTCAGTATCACCGTGTTGCCAGCCGCCAGTGCCGCCAGGGTCCCGCCGGCGGGGATCGAGAACGGGAAGTTCCACGGTGGCGACACCACCACCACGCCCAGGGGCGAGCTTGCGACCTCGCAGTCGAGCTCAGCCAACAGCGACGACAGCGAGCCACTACCCTCGGCGTACCACCGCGCGAAATCCACCGCCTCGGAGACCTCGGGGTCCGCTTCCTCGACGGTCTTGCCCGTCTCCGAAGCCATCACGGCAATGGCGTCCGCCCGGGCGGACCCGGCCGCCATCACGTCAGCGGCGGCCATGAGCAGCTTGGCGCGCTCGCTCGGCCCCGCCTGTTCCCAATCCTTCGCCGACTCACGGGCGTCGCTCACCGCTTGCTCCACGTCCTTGATACTCACCGTCGCCGGTGCCGCGGGGCGGGGCGCGCCGAGCAGGGCGCTCGCCCATTCCCGGTTGGACGGCACAGTGAGGTCGGTGTCGGGCTCGTTGGCGAACGGAGCGCGATCGGGGCGGGACGCCCTTGCCCCAACACCAGTCGGCGGCCCAGCCTCCACCCGCTCCTTCGCCGGTATTTGCGCCTGCCTGTCCTGTTGCTGGTAGGGCCGGGCCCTCACTTCATGGCGAGCGCGGACGGCGGTCGCGAAACGGGAGGCCTGTTCCTCCCAGATCGCACTGCCCGGCTCCAGGTCGAGCGAGTGGCGGAGGAAGCCCTCCGGGCTCGTGTTCTCGTCCAGCCTCCGGGAAAGGTAGGCCAGAGCGTTGCGAAAGTCCTTCTTGGCGGCCACCGGCACGTAAAGGAGCACCCCCCCGGTCCGCTCGGCGATCGCGGCGGCTTGCTCGTCCGCCATCCCGACCAGCATCTCGATCTCCACCTTCACGCCCAGGTCCTCGGCTAGTACGAGGGCAAAACCCACGTCGAAGAGGTTGTGCGAGGCCACGCCGACCTCCACCGTGCCGCTGCGCGCCGCCTCCAAAAGCCGCTCGAGCATGGCTTTGTATGAGGCATCGGTCTCCGCCTTGGTCAGGTAGGGCGCCTGGGGCCAGCAGCGCAGTTCGGCGTCCGCCTGTTCCATGGCCAAGTTGGCCCCCTTCACCAACCGCACGCGGATCGGTGGGGCGCCAGCCCGATGGCGCTCCGCGGCGAAGGGGAGGACACGCTCGAGTGCCTCGTGGCTACCCGGGAGGTATGCCTGCAGGGCGATCCCGGCCGTGTGCCCAGCGTCCTCTTCCCCGCCCAGCGTCCGGAAGAACGCCTCCAGCGTAAGGTCGAGGTCGCGGTGCTCCTCCATGTCGAGGTTGACGAGCTTGGGGGGCTGGCACGCGGCGGCGGCGTGGAAAAGCTGCCGGAGCGGGCCGCAGACGCGCTCCACCGAGCCGTCGAAGTCGACGAGTGAAAGCCCGGAGGATACCGACGACACTTTCACCGACACGCACGCGACGTCGTCGCGACGCAGGAGCGCCTCTACGGCCCGGGCCCGTCGGGTAGCCTCGTCCCAGCCCAGCACGGCCTCGCCCAGCAGGTTCAGGTTGCCGCGGCCGCGTAACCTGGAAAGCTGCCGCCTGAGCGACCGGGGTTTCGCGGGATAGATGAGACCTCGGGTTTCTCTCCGTAGGCGTGCGGCGACCAGCTTCACGACGGGGAAGGGAGCAAGTTTTCCTGCCACCGCCGCGGCTCGGAGCAAAGCCCTGTCCGTGGCGGAAAAACCTTCCAGCGGCCCAGTGGCGATCATGGCCAGTTCCGCGGCCGCGGTGTGGGCGTCCACCGGGCGCAGCACCCGGTCGGCGATGGCAAACACGAGCTTTGCGCCCGAGGGGCTCGCCAGGAGCCGACGGAAGCGCCGCTGACGGCGCCGGGCACCGGGGCCGGCGAGGGATCGCGCCCGGTTCTCCAGTTCGGCCGCCAGCTCGCATGAACGAGCGATGAGCTCGTCGTCAGATAGTGTCACACCCTCAATTAGATCCCTTCCGGGCCCGCACTGAAAGGATAAAAGGCATACTGTTCATCCGAAAGCTCCTCGATCGCCGCCATCAGCAAGAGAGCTGACGGCGCCCATCCGCGCAAGGTCTTAACATGACGCTTTGACCGGCACACGGTGGCGTCGTTCCCGGATGCGGCGCCGCCTGAGGATCGAGGTGTCAGCCTTCAGGCTTCGAGGCGGCGCTGCCGGGACCGCCGCGCTCGATTGCGCAAGAGGACGCGATTGGCTCCGTGAGCGACGCGGTGAACAGGCGAATGCGAGGATCTTGACCTCGTCGGGACGAGCTGTGGTCGCGGGCGCTGTGGTCGTGGCGCTTGCCGCTTGCGGCTGGTTCGCCGCTGCGCTGCCGCCTTTCGGTGTCGAGGCGAACGTCGTGACGTTCTCCGTGGCCGCGGCGATGCTCGCCATGGGTGCTGCACTGCCACGTCGACCGGCGTCGGATCTGCGCGGGCGGTGGCCGAACCCCGACCAGCCTCCTGTCCCGGTCGCTGCGCGTGCCTTGGCCCGTGCTCCCGCAGATGCGGCCCGGGACAGCTCGCTTCGCGTGTGGGGGCTGATCGCCTGGCTGCTCGCCGCCCTGTTCGCTGGCGCCGTGGAGCTGTGGGAGCTCTTCCATGCTCCGAGGAGCGCCTATCCCACGCTGAGCTCCTTGGCGAACGAGGTGCTGGGACCGGGGCATCGGGTCGCCCGCGCCGTGGCGTTCATGTGCTGGGGTGCTTGTGGTTTGTTCGTCGCACGCCGGCCTTGGCGGCGTGCGTGAACACCGTCCTGTGGGTTGCCGCGGCCGTCGCCGTCTGCATTTGCGAGCTGGCGGGTCGCACGTTGAGGCGTGGCTGGCCCACCGCCGCGCAGCTGCTTCGTGCCGCGCGAGGGCACGCCTTGTCCCGGCTCGCCCTGGTGATCGGCTGGGTCTGGCTGGGCTGGCACGTGTTCGCGCGCTGAGCAGCCGACACGCCATCGCCTTGGCCCGTCGCACGCCCAATCTCCCACGAACGCGTCCCGGCGGGCAGATTCCGGCGTGTCGCGGTCAGTTCACGCCTGACCAGAGGTCCTCGGGCTCTTTCTCGCGCGTCTCTGGCAGGAGGGCGAAGAGGCCTGTGAGCGGAATCGTGGCCGCGAAGACCACGACGGCCGCGAGCCCGAAGCGGTTGCCGACGTCAGCTACCGCGCCGAAGGCCAACAAGCCCGCGGTAGCGCCGAGGACGCCCACGGCGATCTCCCACCCGATGACCGACGCCCTGACGGAGGTTGGGAAAAGCTCGTTGGTGAGCGCGCCGGCCGCGGGCGCGAAGACCGACGCGGCCAGCACCGCGAGCAGGTAGCCGACGGTCGCGCCGAGTCCTGACCCGCTGTAGGTCAGCATGCCGAACAGCGCCATGGCGATCATGGCGCCGCCTGCGGCAAGGCGACGCCCTACCCGGTCGGCGAGGAAGCGGCCCAGCAGCAGCCCGGCGAGCCCGCTGACGCCGGCGGAGGCGACGAGCAGGGCCGTGGTCGTGCCGGCGAAATGTAGGACGTTCTGCGCGTACAGAAAGAAGAAACTGTTGGCCGGTCCGGTCACGACCGACAGAGCGAACGTCAGGGCGGCGACGATGATCAGCCGGCGTCTGAACAGCGGGCCGACCGCGCCGAGCACGGGA
This sequence comes from Acidimicrobiales bacterium, assembly GCA_050015175.1. Classification (GTDB taxonomy): domain Bacteria; phylum Actinomycetota; class Acidimicrobiia; order Acidimicrobiales; family Bog-793; genus Fen-455. The sequence continues at coordinate 104,019 of JBEKBX010000005.1, forward strand.
AGCGGATGTTCGGTCGCAGCAGCCGCGATCTTGAACCGGTCGGGCTCGGCCACCCATCGCGCTATGAAAGGCAGTCCGGCGAGTGGGAGCAGCGCGAGGAGCACCACGCCTCGAAAACCGAGGGTGCTCGCACCGAGGCTGTGCACGATCGCGATCAGGCCCGACCCGATCCCGTAACCGGCGGCAATGAGCGCGACCGCCTTGGCTCGCTGTGATGATGCGGTCTGCTCGGCGGCGGCGACCTGTGCCACCCCAGAAGTGGCGCTGAGCAGCGGCCGTCCGAGGGCGAAGATGGCCACGAACCACCAGTACGTGGGGCTGATGGCGGAAACCGCCGTGAGCGCCAACCCGATCGCGCACGTCGTGAGCATCAGGCGACGCCGCCCGAACCGGTCGGCCAGCCCCGCGAGCGGCAGGCCGCCAAGGGAAGAGAGGCGGATGACGGCCAGGCCGATCCCGAGCTTGGTCCCCGACAGGCCGGCCTGCTCGGCGATCGTCGCGCCGTGGGTGATGTGACCGAAGTGCTTCGCCACGTCACCGAGCGCCGCGACAGCTCCGAACTGCGCGAAACCGGCTGACATGGCCAGCAGTGCGGCACCCACCACCGCCGGCTCGCGCCAACTGTGAAGGTGCAGCCGCGGATCGAGCTTCGTGCGATCAGCCATGACGGCGCCGGGCGATCCAGAAAGGCAGGTCGAGCACGACGAGAAGGACGAGCGCGACACCGGCCGCGCTGGCGATGTACCAGGGCCACGGCCCGAGGACCTTGAGCAGGGTCCAGTTGCTCGGCGGACGTCGCAGGAACATGTAGTTGGCTCCGCTGAGCGCGTCGACGAGACCAACGACCGCCGTGTAAGCGAGCGTTATGGCGAAGGTCGTGAGCACGGATCCGGGTCGAGGAGTGATTCGTAACCCTATGACGAGGTAGAGGGCAGCGAGGACGATGCCGAGGTGGCCGACCAGGTACTGGAAGAAGACGAGGTGGGGGAAGCCCGCATTGAGGTCCGGCGTGATGACAGCCTGGAGCGTACCGGCCAGGCCCCAGAAGTAGGTGAGCTCTACGAGAAGCGGCTTTCGCCACCAACATGCAGCGGCTGCCACGAGAACCGCGGCGTCGCAGAGCGAGAAGGGGAGGTCCGTCTTCGGCGACCAGGTCTTGGCCACGAGCTCGGCGACGATGAAACTGACCGCGTCGGAGACGAGCACGAGCGCGATCAGTCGAGCTGCGAGGAAACTCCACCGCCCGGGCTTGCGTCTGGCACCCACGCACAGTGCGGTGCCGATCGCAAGTGCGAGCACGACAGCCACAAGATAAGGCACGGGGGTGACCAGCCCCAACATCGGGCCTCCTCTCCTGCTGCTCAGCATTGCCCAGCGCCGCGTGCAGATGGTGTCAAAGCCACGGATCGATGCAGTAGGAGTGCATGCGGTCTACGCTCGCCTCACATACAGGTGGTCAGCGTCTGACCGGGGCGGTGCGGGCGCGCATCCACGAAGAGGTGGTCGAGCATGGAAATTCTCTCCGCCGCAACGCGAGCCGGTGGGGGCGCTCTTGTCGTCGAGCTGGTATTCCTGGCCGTGGCGATCGTGGCCGCGGTCAAGATCCTTCCCAAGGCGGGCTACTCGGCATGGTATGCCCTTCTGCTTTTGATCCCGCTGGTGGGCTTCGTGATGATCCTCGTGTTCGCGTTCGCGGACTGGCCCGTGGACAAGGAGCTTCGCCACTATCGCCAGGGCGGCTACGGGCCTCCGCCGGGCAGCTATCCCGAGCCACCGTGGCCCGGTCAACAGCCCCCCGGTTACCGACCCGGCGGCTCCCAGTTCCCGCCGTCGGCCTGGCCGCCGGCATCCGGGGGTTCGGCGCCTCCACCGCCGAGTGGTCCGATGCCGCCCTGGCCGGGCGGCCCCATGCCTCCGCCGCCGCAAGGCTCGGATCGCTGAAGACCGGCTGCTCCACCGGCGCCGGATGTCTCGTGGCCGCCGTGGCGGGGTGATCCACTGCCAGGACCAGTTCGCCGAGCAGGCGGCTCGTCAACGAGCTGGTAGCCGACGCCCGGGTTGGTGCGCAGGAGGGGACCGCCCTGGTCGCCAAGCTTGTGGCGCAAGCGGCTCGCGTAGACGCGGAGGTAGTGCGTCTCGTTTCCGTAACCGGGTCCCCAGACCTCACGGAGGATGGTCCTGTGGGTGCAGACCTTGCCGGCGTTGCGAGCCAGATATGCGAGCAGGTCGAACTCCCGGGCGGTCAGCTCCACTGGCACCCCAGAGACCCTGACCACGCGCGAGGCGACGTCAACAACGACGGGGCCCACGGTCAAGGTCGCGGTGGCCGGCGAAGGATTGCGGGCAGCCGCGTGCCTGAGCGCGACCCGGAGCCGGGCTTCCAGCTCCTGCATCCCGAACGGCTTTGTGACATAGTCGTCCGCGCCGCTGTCGAGGGCGAGCACCTTGCGGTCCTCGCTGTCGAGCGCGGACAGCACGATCACCGGCACCTCTGTCCACTGCCGCAGCCGCCTGCAGACCTCGACACCGTCGATGTCCGGTAGCCCGAGGTCGAGCACGACGAGTTGGGGCGTCGCCTGAGCTGCACGGGAGAGGCCTTCGGCGCCCGTGAGAGCCACGATCACCTCGAAGCCTCTCGCTTCGAGACCGATGCGCAGCGCCCGCAACAGCGCGGGGTCGTCGTCGACCACGAGCACGCGCGTCACGAGGGGCTCCCGTTGTCCTTGGCCAGCTCGGCGGGCAAGCAGGAGGCTGCCGGCACCGTCAGCATGAAGCGCGCGCCGCCTCCACGCGCCGTCCCGACGCCGATGCGGCCGCCATGGGCCTCGACGAACGCCTTCGCGATGGCCAACCCGAGGCCTGCGCGCCCACCGTCGGTTCCACGATGGAACAGCTCGAAGATGAGCTCGCGCTGGTCTGGCGGCACTCCCGGGCCCGTATCGGAGACGGAGATCTCGACCTCGTCCGCCGAAGCTCGCCAGCGCCTGGCCTCCACCACGATCTCGGCGTCGGGCGGGCTGTGCCGGGCGGCGTTCTCCAGCAGGTTCGCCAGTGTCTGGGCGATGAGTGTGGGGTCCACCTCTAGTGGTGGGAGGTCCGCTGCCACGACCCTGCGCAACCGCGACGCATCGAGAGAGCGCTCGACGAGCGCAGCGGCTTCGTCGATGAGGTCGTCGACCTCGAGGGGCTCGCGTTTCGGCTTGAGCGCGCCCGCCTCGAGCCTCCAGAGGTCGAGCACGGTAGTGACCAGGCGTGTCAAACGATCGGTCTGTTCCTCGATGGTCTCGAGCAGGTCACCGCGCGCCGATTCGGGGAGCAGGATCGCCGGTTCCCTGAGATCGGACACGGCGACCTTGATCGAGGCGAGGGGCGTGCGCAAGTCGTGCGCAACGGCGCTGACCAGCGCCGCCCGCCATTCGTCGACCTTCTGGAGGAGATTGGCCTGCAACGCCTGGTCGCGAAGCTGAGCGCGCTCGATCGCAAGGGCGGCGTGGTTGGCGTAGGTCGCCAGCAGGTCGCGGTCGTGGACGTCGAGTGCACGGCCGCGCAAGACAAGCAGCCCGACCGGGCGGCCCGCCGCCGTGAGCGGTATCTGGCGCAGCAGCGCGCCGGCGACGACGCTGCCGGTGAGCGACGCAGGGCTGCCCGAAGCGGGCCGAAGGCGGTCCAGCGACTCGGGCCCGAGCTCGGCGCCGTCGGAGGCGACGATCTCGAGGTAGCCGGTCCCGGCAGACGGCAGCAGGATGGCGACGGTCTCGAGAGTGAAGGTGTTCCGGACACTCGAGGCGACGACGGCGAGCATCTCGTTGAGCGGCTTGTCCGCGACGAGCAGCTCGGTCAGCTCCAAGAGGCGGCGCGAGTCGGCGGCGCGACGCGCCGAGTCTGCTCTGAGCTGCTGCAGGCGCGACACGACGAACGCCACCAGCGCGACGACCGCCACGTACACGATGAGCGCCAGCCAGTTCTGGCCGTTGCCTACCGCAAGGGTCCAATACGGCGGGATGAAGGCCAGGTCGAGCAGGACGAAACCGAGAACGACACCGATCAACCCAACTCGGGGACCGCCGAGCAGCATGGCCCCGACGACCGGCAGGACGAAGACGAGCGCAGCAGCGGCGAAGCTCAGACTGCTGCGGAACGGGAGCATCGCCGCTGTCGCTGCTCCCATGCTCACGACGAGGGCGATGATGCCTTGCCTGAAACCGCGCCAAACAGGAGCTTGTTGCACGCTCAAACGAGTCTAGAGCCTGGTCGACAATCGGCCCGCGGAACTCCGGCGGGAACGGCAGGAGCGAGGCTCGGGGTAGGTAATATTCGTGATGCTCTTGGGCGATGATGCGCTGGTGAGGCAAATGCCGGGAAGTCGGGGGGACCGGTCTCGCGACGAGTGCTCGGACGCGTCCAGGTCGCAAAACGCGACAGCCGCGGCCGGCCGCACGGGCGCCGCTGTGCGGGCCCGGGAGCTGACAAAGCGCTTCGGCGAGTTCACCGCCGTCGACGCGGTCGACTTCGACATCGAGGTCGGGGAGGCATTCGGGTTTCTCGGCGCGAACGGCGCGGGCAAGACCTCGACCATGCGGATGATCGCCTGCTTGTCGCCGATCTCGAGCGGCTCCCTGCAGGTGCTCGGCCTGGACCCGATGCAAGACGGCCCACAGATAAGGAGCAGGATCGGCCTGGTTCCCCAGGACGACACGCTCGATCTCGAGCTCACCGTGAGGGACAACCTCTATCTCTACGGGCGGTACTTCGGCCTGCCCAAGAAGCAGCTGCGGGAGCGGGTCGACCAGTTGCTCGAGTTCGCGCGCTTGACCGAGAGGGCCGACGAGCGGGTGGACCCGCTGTCGGGCGGAATGCGTCGCCGGCTCACGATCGCGAGGGCGCTGGTGTCGTCGCCGAGCCTCGTGGTCCTGGACGAGCCGACGACAGGCCTCGATCCCCAGGCGCGCCACCTGCTGTGGGACCGCCTTTATCGCCTGAAGCGCGAAGGCGTGACTCTCGTTGTCACCACGCATTACATGGACGAGGCCGAGCAACTGTGCGACCGGCTCGTGGTCATGGACGCCGGGCGCATCGCGGCTGCCGGCTCGCCTCGCGAGCTCATCGAGCAATGGTCCACCCGTGAGGTCGTGGAGCTGCGCTTCGATCCCGAGGGTCACGAGGTCCATGGCGAGAGGCTCGCCGACCTGGCCGAGCGCGTCGAGGTGCTGCCCGACCGGTTGTTGCTCTACACCGACGAGGGAGACGCGACGCTCGACGCCGTACGATCTCGCGGGGCCTCCCCGATAGCGGCCCTGGTCAGGCGGTCGACTCTGGAGGATGTCTTCTTGCACCTGACCGGGCGGAGCCTCGTCGATTGAGCTTCACGTCCCCGTTGCCGCCTGTCGCGACGGCGCTGCCACAGGGTCCCGCGACCCCGCGCATGCCGCCCGTGTTGCGGGCGTACCAGTACAACCTGCTCGCATACAAGCGAACCTGGAGGGGGTCGCTCACCACCACCTTCTTGTACCCGGTGCTCTATCTCGCCGCGATGGGCGTGGGCCTCGGCCACTTGATCGCTCACGGCTCATCCGATCAGGCAGTGGGCGGTGTGCCCTACCTCTGGTTCCTCGCGCCCGGTCTGCTGGCGGGCACGGCGATGCAGATCGCCGCCAACGAGTCGACATTCCCGGTGATGGCGGGGATCAAGTGGTTGAAGACCTACCTGGCGATGCTCGCCACTCCCCTAGAGGTGACAGACGTCCTCTATGGCCACCTCCTGTGGATCCTCACTCGTGTCGCCCTGGCGTCGAGCGTCTTTCTCGCCGTGATGGCGGTCTTCCACACCGTGCCTTCCGGGTGGGCGGCGGCGGCGTTCCCGGCAGCGGTCCTGACCGGGGCTGCCTTCGCCGCTCCGATGATGGCCTTCAGTGCCACGAGGGAGACCGACAAGTCGTTCGTCGTGCTCTACCGCTTCGCCATAGTCCCGCTCTTCCTCTTTTCAGGGACCTTCTTCCCCGTCACGCAGTTGCCGGGATGGCTGCAGGTCGTCGCCCGTTGCACGCCCCTATACCAAGGCGTGAGTCTTTGTCGCGGCCTCGTGCTCGGGCACCCGCGCACTTGGGACACGCTCGGGCATGCCGGCTACCTCCTGGCGACGACGGCGGTCGGGGTGCTCGCCGCGAGGGTCACCTACCGCCGGAGGCTGGTGCAATGAGGCGGTCCTCGTGAGCACTTCGGGCCTACAGGCGTTCGCGCCGCCGCTTCGGGTCGTCCCGCGGCTCGCAGGCGGGCGTGGCCGGGCGCGCCTGTTGGTCGAGCGAAATGTCGTCGCATACCGGCGCGGATGGATTTTCCTCGTGTCCGGGTTCTTCGAGCCGTTGTTCTATCTGTTGTCGATAGGCCTCGGACTGAACCATCTGGTGGGCCACCTGGCCATCGGCGGCCGTTCGATCCCGTACACGGACTACGTCGCGCCGGGCCTGTTGGCCTCCTCGGCGATGAACGGCGCCATCTTCGACGCCACGTTCGGCATCTTCTTCAAGCTCAAGATCGCGAAGACCTACGACGCGGTGCTCGCGACCCCCCTCGGCGTTCGCGACGTCGCAGTCGGGGAGCTCGCATGGTCGCTCATCCGCGGCAGCGTCTACTCGGTCGGTTTCCTCACCGTCATGGCTGCGCTCGGGCTGGTCGAGTCCTGGTGGGCCGTCACGTGCCTGCCTGCCGCCATGTTGGTCAGCTTCGCGTTCGGAGCCGTGGGGATGTTCGGCACGTGCTACATGCGCAGTTGGCAGGACTTCGACCTGGTCTCCCTCGCGATCGTCCCGTTGTTCCTGTTTTCCGGGGTGTTCTACCCGCTGTCGTTGTACCCGGACTGGCTTCGCATCGTCGTAACGGTCACGCCTTTGTACCAAGGCGTCGCTCTGCTGCGCGGCCTCGACACCGGAACGCTCGGTCCTGTTCTCCTAGTGCACGCGTGCTACCTCGGGTGCCTGGGCGCCCTCGGCCTTGTGGGCGCGTCCCGCCGGCTCGGGCGTCTGTTGCTTGCCTAGGGCGGCCGCCGCGAATGGCAGCCGTCCAATGGCGCGACGGGCCGGAGACACGACCGAGGAAAGTCTACTAATGTCATCGAATCGGATCTGAGGCCAGGGGGGCCGAGGACGCATCGGAGCCAAGGACAGGAGAAAAGCCATGGCACTTCAGCTGGGTGACGTCGCGCCGGATTTCACGGCGGAAACGACCGAGGGCACGATCAATTTCCACGAGTGGCTCGATGGGCAGTGGGGGATCCTCTTCTCGCACCCGAAGGACTTCACCCCGGTCTGCACGACCGAGCTTGGAGAGGTCTCACGCCTGAAGGGCGAGTTCGACAAGCGCGACGCGAGGGTCATCGGTTTGTCGGTCGACTCGGTCGACTCGCACGAGCGGTGGGTGGGCGACATCGCGGACGCCACGGGCCACGCGCTCAACTTCCCGCTCATCGCCGACCCGGACCGGAAGGTGTCGGACCTCTACGGGATGATCCACCCGAACGCAAGCGACACCTTGACGGTTCGTTCCGTCTTCGTGATAGGCCCGGACAAGAAGGTGAAGCTCACGATCACCTACCCAGCCAGCACAGGCCGCAACTTCGAGGAGATCCTCCGCGTGCTGGACTCGTTGCAGCTCACCTCCGGCTATTCGGTCGCGACACCGGTCAACTGGCACGAGGGCGAGGACGTGATCATCGTGACGGCCGTCAGCGACGAGGAGGCGAAGGAGAAGTTCCCGAAGGGCTTCAAGGCTGTCAAGCCCTACCTGCGCTACACGCCTCAGCCGAACCTCTGAGCCGACGACCCGGCCCGGGCAAGGTAGCCCGCACGGGCGTTGGCGGCGTCACGCGGCCTTGTCGCTGTGGGCCGCCGGCCCGATACGCTTTGAGGAATGGCCGCTATCACGGGCAGCTTGCTTCGCTGGCGTGATCGGCTGGTCGCACTCCCGGTCCTTGCCCAGGACGCTCTGCTGTATCTGCTGGCAAGCGTCTTCGCGTTGGGGACGGTGGCCCTGGCCGCCAGCGACGACTACCGCCAATGGGCGGAGATGGCGCTCGGCCCCTATCTCATCGCGACGCTCCTCAGCTGGTGGGCGAGCCGACGGCGCTCGAGGCGCGCCATTGGCGAATCAGTCAGCACCGGCGACCGGTTGCGCCGCTATCTCGTGCTCGGTCTCCTGGTCACGGTCGTGATCGTGCCGCTCGGCGTCGAGGTCGTGTTGCGCGCAGAGTCCAAGCCGGGGGCGCACGTCCAGAACGAGGTGACGGTCATCGAGGCCTGCGCGGACCGGGTCGCGCACCACAAGAACTGTTACCTGTCCAACCCCAAGACGATCGGTACGTCGGTGACGAGCCAGTCGCAGGACTCGTTCTTCCCCTACCTGCCCGGCATGATCCCCTTTGGCCTGGTCAACGTGATATCCGGTCCGGCCGAGTTCAAGGACGCCCGGATCCCGCTCACCGGCTTCTCCCTGATCGTGATCGCCGGAGCGCTGCTGGTCGCCGACACCACTTCACGGCGGCGCTGGCGGATCTTCCAGGTAGTCGTCGTCCTGCCGAGCGGGGCCCTGCCGATGGTGACCGGCGGCGACGACCTTCCTGTGCTCGCCCTGATGCTGCTCGGGCTCGCCCTGGCGACGCGGCGAAGACCCATCTGGTCCGGTCTGGCGATGGGCCTCGCCGGCACTCTCAAGTTCACCGCGTGGCCGTTGCTCGTCTTGCTCGTCCTCGGCGAGTGGGACCGACAGGGCCGTCGCGGCGTCTGGCGGTACTCGCTGGCAGCCGCGGCGGTCGTGGTCCCGGTCCTCGGCGTCGGCGTCGGTCTCGCTCCGCACGCCTTCATCCTGAACGCGATCAGGTTCCCGCTAGGGCTCACGAAGGTGAAATCGCCGGCGGCGAGCCCCCTCCTCGGCCAGGAGCTGGTGACGCTGTTTCCTGCGGCCAAGCCGGAGCTGATCACGATCCTCACGCTCGTGGGCCTCGCGGCTGTCGGCTACGGGCTGTGGAAGTGGCTGCCCTCGGGCCCGCAGAGAGTGGCAGGTTTCTGCGGGCTCGCAATGCTGCTCGCCACGCTTCTCGCCCCGGCGACTCGGTTCGGGTACCTCATCTACCCGCTCGACCTTTTGACCTGGGCCGTCCTTCTCAGCCCGGTGGTCTCAAGGAGCGCGGACGGGTCGGGGGATCTCGGTCGGTCTCAAGAGCCTCCGTCGGGGACCTCGAACAGCCTCAGCCTCAGCCCGATGACAGGTGAGGTCTCCCCGTCGCCGGCGAGCGACGGTGAGATCGAGGGATTGACGGTTGTGACCACGACGCCGACCTCCCATTCGTAGCCATTTGATGCCGCCCGCTGGGCGAGGAGCTCGCTCCCGCCACTGGGCAGCGGGTAGGTCCCGAGCAGCGACCAGCGTGCTCGCCTCAGCTCCGTCCGGTAGAACTCGAGGAGCTCTGTGGAGTCGGTGTCGAGCTGGAAGTAGATGCTCCGGTCGTACTGGTCCACGCCGGCGTCCTGCGCGGTCGTGCTGACGATCCGCGCACCGTTCGGCACCACCAACGCCCCGAGGATGTCAGCCGGTGGGATCCCTCCGCTCGAGATGCGCCTCAGCACCTGTGACGCGCCGACTGCCGAAAGGTTCACGCCGGGCACCGGTGACGCGAGGCCGGCGACAGTCGACGGCGCCGACTGGCCGCTGCCGATGAGGGCAATCGCGAACCCGCCGAAGGACAGGACGACCGCGCAGGCGAGGACCACGAGCGCGGGCCGCAACGATGGCGGCTTGGCGCGGGCCGGCAGTGGTTCGAGCTTCTCTTCGAGGTCGAGCCCGAGATCCGGGGCAGCGGTCACGGTACTGCTCTTCTGGTTGGCGTGTCAGGCGTTGGGTTCGTCACGGTACTCGGAGCGAGTTTAGGTGCCGTGTGATCCGGATCGACCGCCTCCTTGGCGCGAACAGGCTGGTCGAGTCGTTCTCAGCGGGTAGATTTACGTCATGTCCGTGGTCGATCCTGTGTTCGCCGGGTCGACTGCCGAGCCGGCGGAGGCGTCCCCGGAAAACCCCGCCCGGGCCCTCATCCCGCCGCCGACCGCGGAGGTCGAAGGAATCCTCTCGACCCTGAGCGCGCGGCGAGGTGGTGAGGATCTCGACCTTGTGAGAAGGGCGCATGCCCTGGCGACCAAGGCACACGAAGGTCAGTACAGGCTCTCCGGCGAGCCGTACATCACCCATCCCGTAGCCGTTGCCACGATCATCGCCGATCTGGGCCTGGACACCGTGAGCGCCGCCGCCGCGCTGCTGCACGACGCGGTCGAGGACACCGGAGTGACCCTCGCGCAGATCGAGGACGAGTTCGGTCCGGCGGTCGCGACGATCGTGGACGGGGTCACGAAGTTGGACCGGCTCCGGTTCGACTCGAAAGAGGCGCAGCAGGCCGCCACGATGCGCAAGATGCTCGTCGCGATGGCCAGCGACTGGAGGGTGCTGGTCATCAAGCTGGCGGACAGGCTCCACAACATGCGGACGCTGTCGGTCATGCCCGAGTGGAAGCAGCGCCGCACCGCCGAGGAGACCCGGGACATCTACGCCCCACTGGCACACCGCCTAGGAATCCAGGAAGTGAAATGGCAGCTGGAGGACCTCGCCTTCGAGACTCTTCACCCGAAACGCTTCGCCGAGATCGCCCAGATGGTGGCCACCCGCGCCCCGCGGCGCGAAGTGGAGCTCGCCGAGGTCATCGAGGTCGTGCGTTCCCGTCTCGGTGCGGCCGGGATCGAGGCGGAAGTAACGGGGCGCCCGAAGAACCTCTGGAGCATCTACGAGAAGATGGTCGTCCGGGGCAAGGAGTTCGACGAGATCCACGACCTGGTGGCGATCCGGGTGATCGTGAACGCCGAGAAGGACTGCTGGGCGGCGCTCGGGACGGTGCACGCCCTCTGGCCACCGGTTCAGGGCCGGTTCAAGGACTACATCAACTCGCCGAAGTTCAACCTCTACCAGTCCCTGCACACCACAGTCGTCGGCCCCCGTGTCAAGCCTCTCGAGATCCAGATCCGCACCCAAGAGATGCACCGGCGTGCCGAGTACGGGATCGCCGCGCACTGGGACTACAAGGAGGCGCCGCGCGGCAAGCCCGGAGCCACCGGGAGGCCCGGGAGCCAGCGTGGGGCGAAGTCCACAGACGAGATCGCGTGGCTGCAGCGGATCGTCGACTGGGAGCGTGAGACCCCCGATCCCGTGGAGTTCCTGGAAACGCTCAAGGTCGACCTCGAGCAGGACGAGGTTTACGTGTTCACGCCGAAGGGCCTGATCGTCACCCTGCCCGCCGGCGCGACCCCGGTCGACTTCGCATATGCGATTCACACCGAGGTCGGGCACCGTTGCGTGGGAGCGCGGGTCAACGGGCGCCTGCTGCCGCTCGATTCGAAGCTGCACTCGGGCGACACCGTCGAGATCGTCACCTCCAAGACTCCTTCGGCCGGGCCGTCGCGCGACTGGCTGCAGATCGTCGCCTCGCCGCGTGCCCGCAACAAGATCCGGCAATGGTTCTCGAGGGAGCGTCGCGAGGACGCGATCGAGGCAGGGCGCGAAGAGTTGGCGCGTGCGCTCAGGAGAGGCGGACTACCTGTCCAGAAGCTGCAGAGCTCGCCCACCCTCCTCGCCGTGGCGGCGTCGATGGGCTACTCCGATCTCGACTCGCTGCACGCCGCGATCGGTGAGGGTCGCGTCTCGGGACAAGCGCTCGTGCAGCGCATCGAGCGCGAGCTTCGCGGGGGCGAGGGGGAGGAGCAATTGCCTTCGACGGCGTTGCAGCCCCGCAGGCCGAGCCACCGGCGCGCCTCGACGGGCATCTACGTCGAGGGCCTCGACGACGTGATGGTTCGCCTGTCCCGATGTTGCACCCCGGTGCCGGGAGACCGCGTGATCGGCTTTGTGACGCGCGGGCGCGGAGTGTCGGTGCACCGGGAAGACTGCGCCAACGCGATCGCTCTTGCCGCCGACGAGAAGGAGCGCCTGATCGAAGTGGAGTGGGACGAGGACCGCACGGGAGTCTTCGTCGCCGCGATCGAGGTGAAGGCGCTGGACCGCAACCGGCTGCTGGCCGATGTCGCGAAGGTGCTATCCGAGCACCATGTGAGCATCATTTCCTCGTCGACCCACACGACTCCCGATAGGGTGAGCCGCATGCGCTTCGAATTCGAGCTTGCCGACCCCGAGCATCTCGACTCGCTTCTGGAAAACCTCAGGCTGCTCGACAGTGTCTACGACGCCTACCGGCTCGTTCCCGGGAGGAGCGGTGCTCTCGCACCGGCCGGCGGGTGACCCGCTTCCAGTCCCCCAAGGGAACCCAGGACATTCTCGCCCCGGAAAGCGCGCGCTGGTCTGAGCTCGTCGGGCGCTTTGCCGTCCTGGCGCAACGGTTCGGTTTCGGCCTTGTTGTGAGCCCGGGTTTCGAGGACGCGGAGGTGTTCCGCCGGAGCTCGGGAGACTCGTCCGACGTTGTCACCAAGGAGATGTACGAGTTCACCGACCGGGGTGGCCGCGACATAGCGCTGCGTCCTGAAGGGACGGCGTCAGTGGTCCGCGCCTACGTGCAGCACTCCCCCGTGCCTCCTTTCAAGGCCTGGTACGCGGCACCGATGTTCCGTTACGAACGTCCTCAGGCGGGACGGTTCCGCCAGCACCACCAGCTGGGCGTGGAGATCCTCGGCACCGACGACCCGATGGCCGACGTGGAGGTGATCTCGCTGTTGGCCGCGCTCTACGCGGACCTAGGGCTTTCGTCGCTTCGCCTGCGCGTCAACTCCCTCGGCGACAAGACTTGCGCTCCGCCATATCGCGAGCAGCTGTCGGGCTATCTCGCGGCCCACGTCGACGAGCTGTGCGACGAGCACCGCCACCGCTGGGCCGTGAACCCCCTGCGGATCTTCGACTGCAAGCGCGTCGAGTGCCAGAAGGTGAGCATGGGCGCGCCCAAGCTGCGGGACTTCTTGTGCGAGGACTGCCGCCGGCACTTCGCCGATGTCCTCGGCGGACTCGACCGGCTGGCAATTGTTTACGAGCAGGACGATTACCTTGTCAGAGGACTCGACTACTACACCCGCACCACATTCGAGTACGGCTCTGACGTCCTCGAGGGCGTCGGTGGAGGGGGCCGCTACGACGGGTTGGTCGCCGCGCTCGGTGGCGCGGAGGTCTCCGGCGTGGGTTTCGGCGCCGGTATCGAGCGGATCCTATTGGCCTGCGACGCCGAGGGGGTTCTCTCCGAAGGGGATCTCAGGCTCAGCGGGGCTCTCGAAGTGTTCGTCGTGGACTCGAGCGGCGAGGGGATCGCACTCGAGCTCACCCACGAGCTGAGGGCGGCGGGTCTCGCCGTCGACCGGGCATTCGACGGGCGTTCGATGAAAGCGCAGCTGAAGGCGGCGGACCGCTCCGGCGCGAGGGTGGCGTGCATCGTGGGGGCGGAGGATCTCGCGGCGGGCCTCGTCACGATCAGGGTGCTGCGCGGCGCGAACGCGCATTTGCAAGAGAAGGTCGCCCGTGATGGGCTTGCAGCCCGTCTGGGTCAGATCACGAGGTCGCCATGAGCTTTGCAACCGACGAGGCATTGACTCCCGTAGGGCTCCGCACGGCGTACTGCGGCGCCTTGCGGTCCGCGGATGCGGGCAGGCCGGTCAGCGTCTGCGGATGGCTTGCACGCCGGCGCGAACATGGCGAACACCTCGCATTCGTGGATCTGCGCGACCACACCGGGATCATCCAGTGCGTCGTCGACGGGGCTCGAGACCTGCGAGCCGAGCAGGTGCTCCGAGTGACGGGGACCGTGAGGCTTCGTCCCGAAGGCACCGTGAACCCGGGGCTTTCGACCGGCGAGATCGAGCTCGGCGACTGTGAGGTCGACGTCCTTTCGAGCGCGGAGCCCCCGCCGTTCTCGCTCGACGCGCGATCGGAGACCGACGAAGCGGTTCGGCTGCGCTACCGCTACTTGGACCTGCGCACAGACCGCATGCAGTACAACCTGAGACTGCGTGCACAGGTGAACAGCGCGTTGCGAAGGGCCATGGAACGCCAGGGATTCGTCGAGGTCGAGACCCCGATGCTCTGGACGCCCACGCCGGAGGGTGCACGTGAGTTCGCGATCCCGTCGAGGCTGCAGCGCGGCTCGTTCTACGTGTTGCCCCAGAGCCCTCAGATCGCCAAGCAGCTGCTCATGGTGGGCGGTCTCGACCGCTACTACCAGATCGCGCGCTGCCTGAGGGACGAGGACCTGCGGGCGGATCGCCAGTTCGAGTTCACGCAGCTCGACATCGAAGCATCCTTCGTAGGTCAGGCCGAGGTGCTCGGTTTCGTGAGCGAGGCCGTGATCGAGGCGGCGTTCGCCGTCACCGGTGAGAGACCACCCGAGATAACAACGATGACCTGGAACGACGCCCTCGACTGCTTCGGGACCGACAAGCCTGACCTTCGTTTCGGGATGCAGCTCGTCGATCTCGGAGATGCCGTCGCCGGCACAGAGTTCAGAGCCTTTCAGGCGTCCTGTGTGCGGGCCATTCGCGTGCCCGACGCGGGCGACTGGGCCCGTAGCCGTCTCGACGGCCTCGTCGAGCGGGCGATCACCCTCGGGGCCGCCGGCCTGGTCTGGATGCGGGTGCGTGCCGAGGGCGCGCTGGAGTCACCGGTCGCCAAGTACCTCTCCGAGGCTCATCAGCGCAGGATCGTGGCCGCGACGTCCGCCGAGGCGGGCGACCTCGTGCTCGTCGTCGCCGGAGAGCGGGAACGCACGTGCAAGGTGCTGGGCCAGCTGCGCATCGACCTCGGACAGCCGGCGATCAGCGAGCGTCCGTTCCGCTTTGTCTGGATCACCGAGTTCCCGCTCTTCGAGGGCTTGGACGAGGAGGGGCATCTAGTCGCTGCGCACCACCCGTTCACGATGCCGCACGTCGACGACATCGACCTGCTCGAGACCGATCCCCTGGCCGTGCGCTCGCAGAGCTACGACCTCGTCCTCAACGGCTGGGAGCTGGGATCGGGGAGCATCCGAATCCACCGGGCGGACATCCAGCGCCGCGTCTTCAAGGCGCTCGGGATATCAGACGAGGACGCGGAGTCCCGATTCGGCTTCCTTCTCGGAGCGTTCCGCTACGGCGCGCCGCCCCACGGCGGGTTCGCGGTCGGCCTGGACCGGTTCGTGGCATTGCTGGCAGGCGAGGACAACATCCGCGAGGTCATCGCGTACCCGAAGACCCAGTCTGGCGCCGACCTGATGTCGGGCGCGCCGAAGCCCCTCAATGCGAAGGTCCTCGCGGAGCTAGGAATCCGGGTCGTGTCGCCTCAGGCGACGCGGTCCGCGGTGACGCGCGAGGCCAACGCGCCAGACGCGCCAGACGCCGCGGGCACGAGCGGAGCGTGACGCCGAGCCCGCGCAGCCGAGCGGGCAACAACCGCCCGCCCGACATGTTCGACGCCGCCGCCGCAGACGAGCTCAGGACCCGGGCACCGTTGGCGGCCCGCCTTCGTCCCGCCCGGCTCGACGAGGTCGTCGGGCAACGCCATCTTCTCGGTCCCGGCGCACCGTTGCGCGCCCTGATCGAGGACGACCGGCTCAGCTCTGCGGTGTTCTTCGGGCCTCCCGGCACGGGCAAGACGACGGTGGCGCGCCTGCTCGCAGAGCACACGGCGCGGAGATTCAAGGCCTTGTCCGCGGTGGACGCCGGCGTGAAGGACGTCCGCAGCGAGCTTGACGACGCTCGTCGCGCCCTGGGTGCGGAAGGCCGCGGGACGATCCTGTTTCTTGATGAGGTCCATCGTTTCAACAAGGCTCAACAGGACGCGCTCTTGTCCGGCGTCGAGGAAGGCGTGATCGTCCTGGTCGGAGCGACGACGGAGAACCCGTTCTTCGCGTTGAACGCTCCGCTGCTCAGCCGTTCGACGCTCTTCCGATTTGAGGCGCTCACCCCCGCGGACCTCCGCGAGCTCGCCGAGCGTGCTTTGGGAGTCGAGGGGTTCGAGGCCGACCCCGACGCCCTGTCGCGTCTCGTGAACCTGGCCGAGGGCGACGCCCGGGCCGTGCTCACGACCTTGGAAGTGGCGATGGCCCTCGCTCGCGCTCGAGCCCGCGGCAAGGCGGCACAGGCGGGCACCTCGCCCGGCACGTCGCCCATGATCACGATGGAAGACATCGAAGCTGCCCGCGAGACACGGGCGTTCCGTCACGGGCGCGAGGAGCACTACGACCTCATCTCGGCTCTCATCAAGAGCGTGCGAGGATCGGACCCGGATGCGGGCCTCTACTGGATGGCACGGCTCATCGAGGCTGGCGAAGACCCGCGCTTTGTGGCACGGCGCCTCGTGATTCTCGCCAGCGAGGACGTCGGGATGGCCGATCCCCACGCACTCGGGATCGCCACCGCAGCCGCCCAGGCCGTCGAGTTCGTCGGGCTGCCGGAGGCCGGTCTCAACCTTGCGCAGGCTGTCGTTCACCTCGCGCTGGCGCCGAAGTCGAACCGCGCCGCGCTCGGCTGGTGGGCAGCACAGGCTGACGTTCGGGAACGCCCCCTCGGCGCCGTGCCTCCGCAGATTCGCGACGCCCACTATCGAGGCGCCGCGGCACTGGGGCACGGTCTGGGCTACGAGTATCCTCACGATGACCCGCGGGGGTTCGTCGAAGCCGTGTACCTGCCCGAAGGCCTGGTCGGGCGCCGTTACTACGAACCTTCGGAGCATGGTGCCGAGAAGGGGCTCGCCGAGCGCTGGAGGGCCCGGCGCGGCGAGATAGCTCCGGCGGAACCCGGACAAGCAACTAGCGCGAAAGAGAAGTGAGGCGAGAGGTGAACGCGGACCAGCTGCGAAACACCTTCACGAAGTTCTTCGTCGAGCGTGGTCACCTCGCGCTGCCGGCCGCGAGCCTGGTGCCGAACGACCCTTCCATGTTGTTCACGATCGCCGGCATGGTCCAGTTCAAGCCTTACTTCCTCGGCGAGTCTCCACCACCCGGGCTGCGCGCCACGACCGTGCAACCATGCGTGCGCACGGTCGACATCGACGTCATCGGCACCACGTCGCGTCACGTGACCTTTTTCGAGATGCTCGGGAACTTCAGCTTCGGCGAGTACTTCAAGGATCTGGCGATCGCCTACGCGTGGGAGTTGTTCACCGAGGTTCTCGGCCTCGATCCCCAACAGCTCTGGGTCACCGTCCACGTCTCGGACGACGAGGCCGAAGCGCTGTGGCGCGAGGTACCCGGCCTGCTCGAGGGTCGCCTGCAAAGGCTCGACGAGGACAACTTCTGGAAGATGGGCGAGACGGGCCCGTGCGGCCCGTGCTCGGAGATCTTCTTCGACCGAGGACCGCAGTACGGGCCCGGCGGCGGACCCGCCCAGGGAGGCGAGCGCTACGTCGAGCTCTGGAACCTCGTGTTCATGCAGTACGAACGCCACCATGACGGTTCGCTAACCGCGCTGCCGCGGCGCAACATCGACACGGGCGCCGGCCTCGACCGGATCCTCACTCAGATCCAGCGCGTGGAGTCGGTGTTCGACACCGACCTGGTAGCCCCGATCCTCGAGGCGGCGTCGGCCGCCACCGGTCGCGTCTACGGGAGCACCGAGGAGACCGACATCGGTCTTCGCATCGTCGCGGACCACGCCCGCACCTTCACGTTCCTCATTGCCGACGGGGTTTTCCCCTCGAACGAGAGCCGCGGCTACGTGCTGCGCCGCCTGATCCGCCGCGCCGTGCTCGTGGCCCAGCGACTGGGTGCCAAGGGCCTTGTCACCCCGGGCGTCATCGACGTGGTGACAGAGGTGATGGGCGGGGCATACCCGAAGCTGGAGCGCGACAGGGATCTCATCAAGCGGATCGCCCTGCACGAGGAGGAGGCCTTCTTGCGCACGTTGCGGTCCGGGATGGCACTGCTCGAGGCCGAGCTCGCGACCGGTGCGCCCGAGGTCGCGGGAGAGGTTGCATTCCAGCTCCACGACACCTACGGGTTCCCAAGGGATCTGACCGAAGAGATCGCGCGAGAGCGCGGGATCGTGGTCGACCGTGAGGGCTTCGACCTGGCGATGGAAGAGCAGCGGCAGCGTGCCCGCGAGGCTGGCCGTGCCGTCACCTCGGCGCCGGAAGGGGTCACCGCCGCGTGGAGCGAGATCAGGACCGTGTTCGGCCCGACGCAGTTCCTCGGTTACCAGGAGGCCGAGGCGGAGGCGCGGGTGCTCGCGGTTGTGCCGAGCTCGGTCGAGAAGTCCTTCGCCAACGTCGACGGTGAGCAGGCACCGGAGTCGGCCGAGCTGATCGAGGTCTTTCTCGATCGGACCCCGTTCTACGCCGAAGGCGGCGGCCAGGTGGGAGACACCGGGTTGATCACGACAGCAACCGGCAAAGTCCGCGTGCTCGACGCGACGTCGGTCGTAGAGGGCCTGACCCGGCACCTCGGTTACCTGCTCGAGGGATCGATCGAGACCGGTCAAGAGGCGACCGCCTCGATCGACTTCCAGCGCCGGGAGTCGATCCGGCGCAACCACACCGGGACACACCTTCTTCACTGGGCGCTGCGGCAGGTGCTCGGCGACCACGTGCGCCAGCAGGGCTCGCTCGTGGCCCCGGAACGCCTGCGGTTCGATTTCAGCCATTTCGGGCCCGTGTCCGACGAGGAGATCGCGCGCGTCGAGGATCTCGTGAACTCTGAGGTTCTACGCAACGAGCCCGTCCGGGTCTACGAGACGACGCGCAGGCAGGCCGAGAGCGCGGGCGCGATGGCCTTCTTCGGCGAGAAGTACGGCGAGATCGTGCGAGTGGTCGAGGCCGGCCACCATTCCGTCGAGCTCTGCGGCGGCACGCACGTGAGCTCTTTGGGGACGATCGGCCCGTTGCAGGTCGTCTCGGAGGCTTCCATCGGTTCGAACACACGGCGGATAGAAGCCGTCACGGGTGAGGCCTCACTGGCTCGGTTCCGCTTGTTCGAGAGGACTGTCGATGAGGCAGCACAACGGTTGCGCACTCAACCCTCCGACCTCACCTCGGCGATCGACAGGCTGCTCGCGAGCCAACACACGCTCGAGGAGCAACTGCGAACGCTGCGCTCGGAGCAGCTGCGCAAGGACGCGGACGGTTTGGCTGCCGGTGCGGTCGGCGCCACCGGCTCGATGGCGGGGCGGGTCGTCGGGCGACGGGACGGGCTCGATGCCGCCGAGCTTCGGGACCTCGCGATCGCGATTCGCGACCACCCCGGTGTCGAGGCCGTCGGCCTTGCCGGTGTCACCGGCCCCGAGCGGGTGGCGCTCGTCGTAGCCTCCAGGAAGGACTCCGGGATCGACGCTCGAGCGGCCGCCGTCTTGGCCGCCGGCGCGGTCGGCGGCGGCGGCGGCGGCACGCCGGAGCTTGCGACAGCGGGCGGTCGCAATGTGGCCGGCGTCGACGAAGCGGTCGCGAAACTGGTTGAGGCGTTGAGCCACAGCGCCGGTGCACAGCTGACCGAGCGCGGGCGTGCTGACCGGGACCATGAGCCCGACGGCCGGGCGTCGGCTTGACCGGCAGGCGAACGGACGCGGAGCCTCACGCCATGGCGGGGGTGGTGCAGGGCACGAGAGTGGTCGGTATCGACCTCGGGGAACGGCGCATCGGCGTGTCGGTGAGCGATTCGCGACGTGTGCTGGCGACGCCGCACTCTGTCATCGCGAGAAGCGGCGATCGGGACACCGATCACCGTGCGATCGCGGCGGTCGTGTCGGAGTTCGGCGCCGGCCTCGTCGTCGTGGGGCTCCCGCTTACTCTCGCGGGCGATCGGGGCCCCGCCGCGTCGGCTGCCGTCGCCGAGGCCTCGGCGCTCCGAACGGAGCTGAATGTCCCGGTGGTCCTGCACGATGAACGCCTGACGACGGTCGAAGCCGATCGCAGGCGTCGCCTGGGGCCTGAACCCGGAGCCGGTGGTGGCGAGCGGTCGCGCTCAAAGGTCAGGATGACCCGACCCGGCCCCGCGTCCCGGGAGCGTCGCTTGGGTATCGACGCCGTCGCCGCGACCGTGCTGCTGCAATCGTGGCTTGACCAGAACAGGGGCACGTCATGAGCCAGTTCGCAGAGTCGCAGGCCGGTGCCCGCCCTATGGCCGCCTGGCCGAACTCCAAGACTGCGCTCGCCGGGGTTGTCGGCTTTCCGGTCAGCCGATCACTTTCGCCGTTGCTGCAGAACGCGGCGTTTGCAGCCATGGGCCTGGACTGGAGCTATGTGGCCTTCGAAGTGCCGCCCGGGTCGCTGGAGAGGGCCGTCGCGGGGGCTGCGGCGCTGGGCCTGCGGGGCCTGTCGGTCACGACGCCACACAAGGACGGCGCCGCCCGGGTTGCTACCCGCCGTTCCCGCCGAGTGCGGCGGCTGGGCGCGGCGAACACTCTCACGTTCGACCGATCCGCGATTCTGGCTGAGAGCTACGACGGCGAAGGCTTGCTGGACGATCTTCGTCACGGCGGCTTCGACCCGGCAGGTAGACGTTGTGGGGTGATCGGCGCAGGCGGCGCGGCTCGGGCGGCAGTGCTGGCTCTGGCGGAAGCGGGCGTGCGCGAAGTCGTGATCGTGAACAGGACCGTGGCGGCGGCGTGGCGCTCGGCAGCGCTGGCCCCCAAAGTCGCGCGGGTGGGGCGCCCCGAGGATCTCCGAAGGATGGACCTGGTCGTTCAGGCGACTTCCGTCGCCATGGTGGGCGAGCGGCCCGTTGCCGAAGCGGCGCCAACCGACCCTGTCGATCCCACCGCGCCTGTTGAGCCCGTTCAATCGACAGGAGCGGCACTAGCCGGGGAGGGCCCGTCCGGGGTGGGCTCGGCCGTCGTCGCCGGCGTCGACCCATCGTGGTTCGGTTCTGGTCAACTCGTGGTGGACCTCGTCTACGACCCTCCGCTGACGCCCTTCCTGGCCGAAGCGCGGCACCAGGGCGCCACCGTTCGCAACGGCCTCGGCATGCTCGTGTACCAGGCCGCGCGTCAGATCCGGCTGTGGACCGGGACGGAGCCCCCGCTTAGCGCGATGTGGGCGGTCGTCGATGGGGAGGGCTCCAGCTGGCAGGGGGGAGTGTCAGGCCCCGGAGGATGGGAGAGCGGCACGGGAAGCTGAGTCGGGGACCCGAGGAGGCGGCGTTCCGCCCGGATCTGGGCACAAGGGTCTCGGGGACAAGGGCACGGGGTGGCCGAGCGGAGGCGCGCGGTGCCGCAGTGAGTTCACGGGCTGCCCCCGGTATCCTTGCCATGCATGGCCGCCCACTATCCGAGCGTGCCGGCACGGTGGAGCGATCGCAGGGAGAAGAACGCGGCTTGGGACCTCTTGAGCCGCTGCGACTTCATCCTGGTCGGCAGCGCCGTGCTCTTGTCGCTCATCGGCGCGGTCATGGTGTACTCGGCCACGCGTGTCGGGCTGGCAGCCGACGGCGGAGATCCGAAGTTCTACCTGAAGCGGCAGCTTCTCTGGCTCGCGATGGGGCTCGTCGTCATGGTCGTGGTGGCACTGATCGACTATCACTGGCTCGAGCAATGGGCCTACCTGCTCTACGGCCTCGTCGTCCTTTCACTCTTGGCGGTGCTGACCCACTTCGGGCACGTTGCGCTGGGGGCACAACGCTGGTTCGCACTCGGGCCCCTCGAGGTACAACCGTCGGAGTTCGCCGCGCTCGCTGTGATCCTCGTCGTCTCGGTGTACTGCAGCCGCCAGGAGACGATGTTCCCGAGGAACCTAGTAGTCGTGCTGGTCCTCGCGGGAGTGCCCATCCTGCTCGTGTACAAACAGCCCGACGCGGGGACCGCGCTGATCATGACCGTCGTGCTCGCCGTCATGATCGTGACCTCGGGGGCGAGGCTCAGGTATCTGGTCGTGCTGGCGGTTGCGGGCATCGCAGGCTTGGCGCTGGCGATTCACCTCAAGTTGATCCATGCCTACGAGCTGCAGCGCTTAGGGTCGTTTCTCCACCAGAACACCGCAACGAGCGGCGCCAACTGGAATCTGGCCCAGTCGATACTGGCCATCGCCTCAGGTGGCGCCTTCGGCACCGGCGTGTTCCACGGCGCCGCGACGAACGGTGGCTTCGTACCGGCTCAACAGACCGACTTCATCTTCACCGCAGTGGGCGAGCAGCTCGGGTTCGTGGGAGGTGTGTTGGTCGTCGCGCTGTTCGGGGTGATCGTGTTCCGGCTGTTGCGCGCCGCACAGATAGCCAGGGATCCCCTTGGCCGGATGCTGTGCGCGGGGGCGCTCGCGTTGGTCGCGTTCTCGGTGTTCCAAAACGTCGGGATGACCATCGGCCTCATCCCCATCGCCGGCATCCCGCTGCCGTTCGTGAGCTACGGTGGCTCCGCCATGATCGTCTTCTTCGCTACGGTCGGGCTTGTGGTCAATGTCGAAATGCGCCGGTCGAGCCGGCGATGAGTCCCATGGGCACCGATGAGGATGCTGTTCAATCCGACGCCGACTCGGCGGCGATGACTCGCGGCAACGGCGACAGCCCGCCTCTCGCCGACGCCGAGGTGTTCGCGACCGAGGCGGCCCTTGCCACCGACGGCCCCGATGGCGACGAGAGCCCAGGGCCCGAAGCGCCCGAGGTGGTTGCGCCCGAGGTGATGGTGCAATCGAACGAGCCGGCGAACGGGACTGGGTCGCAAGAGCCGTCGGCGCCGGACGAGTCCGTCGCCGAGCTGGACGAAGACCTCGACGTGCCGGCTGCACCGGCCGCAATGTCGCAGATGGTCTTCGTCGACGTCGTGCTCCTGTTGCCTGCGACGCACCCTGTCGTCGTCCTCCAGGAGGCGGATGCGCCCTTCCGCGAGCTGCGGATCCCTGTCGGTGGTGCCGAGGGCATCGCGATCAGCTATGCGGCAAGGGGGCTGGCGACGCCGCGGCCCCTCACTCACGAGTTGTTCACGCGTGTGCTCGAGGAGTTCGGGATGACACTCGACGTGGTGCGGATCACCGAGGTTCGGGGAACCGCGTTCACCGCCGAGATGGTCGTCTCGGGTCGGCTGGGGACACGTCTGATCGACTGCCGGCCCTCTGACGCGATCGCGTTGGCACTGCGCCACCGGCTCCCGGTGCCCATCATGGTCGATCCGACGGTGCTGGAGGTGGCCGGCACCGATCCGATGGGCGCGAACTAGGAGGGCATCCGGCCCGGCGGTGAGGCAACGTCGCCTGCCGGCGGCTGGGTGGTGTCGCGTGCAGCACGGTGCGAGCGCGTGCCTGCCGTGGCCGCGGAGCGGGTCGCGGAGTGATCGGCTCGGGCACCGCCGCCGCCCGCAACGCCAGACGCACCGACAGGTCCGGGAGCGGCCCGGGCGGCGACGAGCGCGCGCCGTCGCATTCGTGCTGCCAGACTGCTCAACCCGATGGCAACTCCTGGCGGGCTGGCACCTTCGTCGGAGATGCGCATCAAGAGGGCGACCAGGACGTAGTTGGCCAAGAGGGAGGAGCCGCCGTAGCCGATGAAAGGCAGCGACACCCCGGTGAGCGGGAGCAGGCGGACGACGCCGGCCATGATGAAGAACGACTGGAAGCCGAGGATCGCGGTGAAGCCCACGGCAGCGAGCTGGGAGAATTCGGAGCGAGCCCGCGTCGCGGCCCGTATTCCGGAGCCCACGAGCAAGAGGAAGCCGACGACCACGGCAGTCGTGCCGAGAAGCCCGAGCTCTTCGCCTATGGCCGCGAAGATGAAGTCGCTGTAGGCGACGGGGATGTAATAGGGAGTGCCGAGCCCCAACCCAGAGCCCGTCAGGCCGCCCCGGCCGAGAGCGAGCTCTCCTTGGACGGTCTGATACCCGTAGGAGTTGTAGTGCGCCCAGGGATTGATCCAGGCCGAGACACGCTGGTCGATCAGCGACCTCGCGAACGGCAGGTGCGCGGCCAGGTAGGTGCCCGCGACGAACGCCACGAGCCCACCCAGGACATAGGTCCAACGCCCAGTCGCGA
This sequence comes from Acidimicrobiales bacterium, assembly GCA_050015175.1. GTDB lineage: Bacteria > Actinomycetota > Acidimicrobiia > Acidimicrobiales > Bog-793 > Fen-455. The sequence goes on from JBEKBX010000005.1 coordinate 127,950, forward strand.
CCCACAGCATCGTTATGAACATGACGAACAGCAACAGCGAGAACCCGATGTCGTGCTCGAGAAGGATGATGAGGATCGCGACCACCCACGCAACCGCGATCGGACCGAGGGGACGGAGATCCGGCAGGAGCCTGTTGCCTACCCGTCGCGTCGACAGTGAGAGCATTTCGCGCTTCTCGACGAAGTAGGAAGCGAAGAAGACCACGAGCATGAGCTTGGCGATCTCGACTGGCTGGAATGTGACGGGCCCGATGCGAATCCAGAGCTTGACCCCGTTCAGCTGCGCTTCGGAGGTTCTCCCGAGGTAGGGCGCGAGCGGCAGTACGAGGAGGATCAAGGCGCCGAACACGAGCATGTACCGGTAGCGCTCGAGGTCACGCGACCGGCGCACAAGGAACAAGGTGACGACGTAGGCGGCGACGCCCAGGGTGGTCCAGACTGCCTGGTAGTGCCACGGAGCATTGCCGGCGATCTGCGGGGACGCGTCGAGCCGGTAGATCATCACGAAACCGATGCCATTCAGCATCAGGACGACGGGCATCATCACCGGGTCCGCCTCGGGCGCGAGGAAACGGTTTGCGAGGTGGACGACAAGCGCCAGTCCTGCGACGACGCCTATGAAGTCCAAGGCGTTGGCAGGGAGCGCGTTCCGCGTGCCGAGGGCCGCCAACAGGTAGGCGAGGGTGACCACGACGACAGCGACGAGCAGCAGTCCGAGCTCGCTCCGGCGACGCTGTTTGACCCTCGGTCCTGTTGCGAGGGGCTGCACGACTTCAAGGTAGCGTCTGGGATGTGAAAGCCGCTGTCATGACGCCTGGTGGGCCGGTGGCGCGCCCGGACCGGTTCCTCAACCGTGAGCTGTCCTGGTTGGATTTCGCAGATCGCCTCGTCGACCTCGCCGCGGACACGACTCTCCCGTTACTCGAGCGCGTGAAGTTCATCGCCATTCTTTCCTCTGGGCTCGACGAGTTCTTTCAGGTGCGCGTCGGCGGTCTCAAGGACCATGTGGCGGCGGGACTTCGTGCTCGCTCGGCCGACGGGCGCAGCGCCGCACAGCAGCTCCAGGACATCCGTGTCAAGTGCACCCGGCTTCTGGCGCGCAGTGATGAGGTCTTCGAGTCGTCGATCGTGCCCAACCTCGCCAGCGCCGGCTTGTATTTCGCGAGCATCGACGAGCTAGACGCGGCGGAGAAGGCGCGGGTTCTCGCCGTGTTCGAGAAGGAGATCTTCCCCGTCCTCACGCCGCTGGCGGTGGACCCCGGCCATCCATTCCCCTACATCTCGAACCTGTCGCTCAACCTGGCAGTCCTGGTCGAGGACCCGAGCACTCGCGAGCAGCGCTTCGCGCGGGTGAAGGTGCCGCCGCTGCTGCCTCGGTTCGTGCCGCTGAACGGCGGTTCGCGCTTTGTCGCCCTCGAGCAGTTGATCGCCGCGAACTTGCCCAGGCTCTTCCCGCACATGGAGATCGGGCGCCATCACGCCTTCCGGGTCACCCGCAACGCCGACCTCGACCTCGAGGAGAGCGAGGCCGACGATCTCCTCGCCGCGGTCGAGACCGAGCTGCGCCGCCGCCGTTTCGGTCGCGCGGTGCGCCTCGAGGTCGATCGGGACATGCCGACCGCCGTTCGCGACCTGCTGTTGGCCGAGCTCGAGCTCGGGACCGACGACGTCTACGAGAGCTCCGCCCCCCTGGGCCTCAGCCAGCTCTGGGCTCTTCACGCCATCGACAGGCCCGATCTTCATGAGCCGCCCTGGGTCCCCATGACCCAGCCCCGCCTGGCGACGGCCGGGGACGGGCCCGTCGACCTGTTCGCGGTGCTACGAGAGCGCAGCGTGCTCGTCCACCACCCCTATGACTCGTTCACGACCTCGGTCGAGGCGTTCATAACCCAGGCTGCCGACGACCCGAACGTGCTCGCCATCAAGCAGACCCTGTATCGCACCTCCGACGACACGGCCATCGTCTCGGCGCTGGTCCGGGCCGCCGAGCAGGGCAAGCAGGTCGCGGCGCTCGTGGAGGTGAAGGCCCGCTTCGACGAGCAGGCGAACATCCTTTGGGCACGTCAGCTGGAGCGGGCGGGTGTGCACGTCGTGTATGGCCTCGTGGGGCTGAAGACCCACTCGAAGATCGTTCTGGTTGTGCGACGCGAGGAGGACGGGCTTCGTCGTTACTGCCACATCGGGACAGGCAACTACAACTCCGAGACGGCGAAGGTCTACGAGGATCTCGGGCTCCTGACTGCCGATCCGGCGATCGGTGAGGACCTGACGGACCTGTTCAACCACCTGACCGGTTACGGCCGGCCAGTCACACACCGCCGCATCGTCGTGGCTCCCCAAGGCATGCGGCCGTGGGTTCTCGGCCAGATAGCAGAGGAAGCCGCGGCAGGCGAGGCAGGTCGCATCACCATCAAGGTCAACGGGCTCACCGATCCGGAAGTGATCGACGCCCTTTACGCCGCTTCGCAGGCGGGGGTGCGGACCGATCTCCTCGTGCGGGGTCTCTGCTGTCTCAGGCCCGGGGTGCCTGGGCTCTCCGAGAGGATCACGGTGCGCTCGATCATGGGTCGCTTCTTGGAGCACTCTCGAATATTCCGCTTCGGCGATCCGGGCGGTGAGCGCTCGGTGCGCTACACGATCGGTTCCGGTGACTTGATGGAGCGGAACCTGGACCGCAGGATCGAGGTCCTGGTCCCGGTCCTCGATGCGGAGTTGCGGGCCCGGCTGGAGGAGACCATCCAGCTCAATCTCGCGGACGACACCAACTCCTGGGAGTTGGGGCCCGACGGGACTTGGACGCGGGTGGTGCCGGTGCTCGGGCTCAGCGTGCAGCGGCGGCTTCAAGAGCTCGCTCTCGAGCGGGCTCGCAGGCGTCGCTCGCCCGAACCGCTGAGCTGAGCCCCGGCCGTGCGGATCGCCGCGCTGGACCTGGGGAGCAACTCTTTCCATCTGCTGGTGGTTGAAACTCGCCGCGACGGGGGCTTCGTCCCGCTGGCGCGGGAAAAGGTGATGCTGCGCCTCGGAGATGTGGTCGCGCGTGAAGGCCTGCTCACCGACGAGGCGATCGAGGCGGCGATCGACACGATCCGGCGCCTCAAGACGATCGCAGAGGTACAGCGCTGTGACGAGATGGTGGCCATGGCGACCGCGGCGATGCGCCAGGCCAGCAACGGGCCCGGGGCCGCCGAGCGGATCGAAGAGGCGACAGGAGTCAGAATCCAGGTCGTCAGCGGCATCCGCGAAGCGCAGCTGATCTTCGAAGCCGTGCGGGCGAGCGTCCTGATCGAACCGGGTCCGGCGCTGTGCGCAGATCTCGGCGGTGGGAGCCTCGAGCTCTCGGTCGGTGACCAGTTCGGTCTCACCTACGCCACGAGCTTGCACCTGGGAGTCGGGCGGCTCACGGCCGAGTACGTGCGAACCGACCCGCCGACCAAGAAGGACCGTGCGCGTCTCAAAGAGCAGATCTCCAAGTCGCTCGACGAGGTGCTGGAGGACATCCTCGCCTGCGGACCGAAGCTCTTGGTGGGGACGTCGGGAACTTTTTGTGCTCTCGCCCGGGGAGCTGCGGCAAGGCGGGACGGCATTGTGCCCACTTCCGTCAACCAGCTGACCGTGACCGCTCGCGAGCTCGCCGCGTTGGGCGAGATCATCTGCGAGCTGCCCAGCTGGGAGCGAGCGCGGCTGGCCGGGATCGAAGCCCGGCGCGCGGAGCTCCTGCCGGCCGGTGTCGCGGTGACCGAAGTCCTCATGGAACGCACAGGGATGAGGGAGCTCACCGTGTCGGAGTGGGGCCTGCGGGAAGGGATCATCATCTCCACGATCGCGAAGCACGACCGGGTGGAGTTCAGCAACGACCCGCGAGCGATCCGCCGAGCCTCCGTGCTGTCGCTGTGCCACCGGTCCAGGTGGCCCGAGGCGCACTCCCGCCAGGTCGCAAGGTTGGCTGTCGAACTGTTCGACTCGACTGTCGCCTTGCACGGCCTGGACGGCGAGGACCGTGAACTTCTCGAGCTCGCGGCTTTTCTGCACGACATAGGCGAGCACGTGAGCCGCGACGGCCACGCCCGCCACACCGCCTATCTCGTCGAGAACGGTGACCTGCGGGGTTTCTCTCCCGTTGAGATCCAGATGCTGTCATGTCTCGGGCGTTACCACGTGAGGGGACGCCCGAGGGAGTCGTTCCAGGCCTGGGAGACTTTGGAGCGCAAGGACAGGGACCGGGTGATGAGGATGCTCTCCCTGCTGCGCATCGCAGACGGGCTCGACGCCGCCCACGACTCGGTCATAGGCCATGTGGGCGTGGAGCTGAGTGGCACGCGCGTGGAGATCGTCGTCAGCGCTCGGGGCGACGCCGAGCTCGAGCGTTGGATGCTCCAGCGCAAGGTGCAGCTGTTCCAGGAGCTGTTCGAGGTCCCGATCAGCCTTGAGGTGGTGCCGACGGGGCCGGAGGAGATGCAGGCCCTGTCTTCCGAGGAGGCGGGTCTGGCTTGATGGTCGACGTCTCGCCTGTCGGGGGAGTCGACGGGTACCTTGCTCTTGTCATGCCGCCGAGCGCGTCGCGGCGCTCTCTGAGGCCTGCGCCGCGTTGGACCCGTAGGGACAAGTAGGCGCCAGCGCCCACCGGGATCGGCAGCCAGAAGTTGAACAGCCGCCAGGAGATCACGCCCAGCCAGGCGATGCCCGCCGGGACGCCGAAGCCGGTCAAAGAGGTCGCGGCCACCGCCTCGACGATCCCGAGGCCCCCGGGGGTGAGCGGCACCGCCGCCAGGACGTTCGCCACGCCGTAGGCGACGAAGAGGTCGATGGGCCTGGAGATGTGGCCGTAGGCCGCGACGAAGGCCCAGAGCGAAGCCGCGTCCAAGAGCCAATTCGCGGCGGCCCACGACACCGCGTTCTTGAGCAGCTGCCGGTCCGACCCCAGGGTCCGAAGCCGCGTGGCGAGGCGCTGGACGAGCGTCTCCATCTGCTCTTCTGTGACCCACGGCACGCGTCTGGCAACCGACCGCAGTGCCCTTGTCGCGTGGGCTTCGCCGCGGGTGAGCGAGAGCACGAGCGTGGCGAAGGCGGCCAGGAGCACGGCGCCGACCACGGCGACTGTCACGTAGGCGCTGTTGAAGCCGTGAAGGGGGATCGACACCACGAGAGCTACCCAGAGCATCGCGTTGAGGACGACCGCCGAGCCGATTCCCTGGGTCGCGAGTGCGAAGCCGGCATCGGGCCCGCTCACCCCGCTGGAGGTGAACAGCCGGTAGCCGAGCCCGGTGCCCCCGGCGGTGCCGCCGGGGATCACGTGGCTCACCGCGAGCGTGGACAAGTCGATGCGCAGCACGCGTGACAGGCTCGGGCCGCCTTTTGGCAACACCGCTTGGGTAAGGCGCCCATATGCGACGAGCGCGCCGGCTTCGAGAGCGAAGCCGGCGAGGAACCACAAGAGGTTGACGCGGCCCAGCTGGCTCAGCGAAGAGCGCGCCTTGGAGTGGAGAAAACTGGGAATGAGGACGTACTCGATGAAGAGAAGAAGGATGAAGAGCGTGATGCCGTGACGCAGCGGCCGTGGTATCAACCCGAGCAGATCGTGGCGGTGGCGCGGCGCCCCAACGCCGGCAACTGTGCCGTCGAGCTCAGGTGCCTCGCCCATGTCCCCATGCTTGCAGGCGCGAGCAGGTCGCGGGGAGAGGCTGTGGACGGCATCCGTTTCCGGTGACGGAACTGGCCTGTGCCGGTGGCGGTCCCAGCTCGGGTGGAGACCCTGGATCCCGCTTTGGCGCCCCCGCATGGAGTTGACTTGAGACGGTGCCCGAGCACAACCTCGACCGGAGGCGCGGTCCGTGGACCCATCGGCGCGCGCAGGACCTGCGGGTGGCGCGAACTGCGTTCATCGCCGCCGGCGCAGTCGTGAGCGTGGGTCTCGGCCTGGCCCTGCTGTGGAGGCTGCGGGTCGTCGTGCTCCTGATAGTCGTGTCCCTGTTCCTGGGTGCGCTGTTGCACCCCGCGGTCAGCTTCGTGGAGCGCCGGGGGGTCCGCCGAGGGATCGCGACGGCCCTGGTCTTCTTCGTCACGGCGGCGGTCGTGGTGACGGTGGGATATGTGCTCGTGCACCCGGTCTACACGTCAGCCCGGAGTTTCGCCAAGGAGTTGCCGAGCCTCGTCCGCCAGGCGCAACAAGGCAAGGGACAGATCGGGCACCTCGTGAAGAGGTTGCACCTCGAGAGCTATGTCGACAAGAACGTGCCGCGGCTCGAGACCCTGATCAGTGGTCTCGGCCGTCCCGCCCTGGCTGTCGGCAAGACGGTCGTGAGCGGGGTCGTCGCTCTGGTCACGGTCGGGGTGCTGACGTTCTTCATCCTTCTCGAGGCACCAAGCATGATCCGCGGGGTTCTCATGTGGATGCGGCCGGAACGCTCGGTCCGTGTTCACAGAATATTGGGCGACGTGGGCCAGGCCGTTACCGGTTACATGCTCGGCAACCTCGCCACCTCGATGATCGCCGGCGTGGTCATCTTCGTGACGCTTCGGGTCACCGACGTCCCCTACGCAGGAGTGCTCGCCATCTGGGTGGGCATAGTCGACTTCCTCCCGCTCGTGGGCGGGTTGCTCGCCGGCGTTCCGACTGTGGCCGTGGCTGTCCTGCACTCGTTGCCGGCCGGGATCGTGACGCTCGCCGTGTTCCTGATCTATCAACAGATCGAGAACCACATCCTCAATCCGGTCGTCATGAGCCGGACGGTTCGTTTGAACCCGCTCTGGGTCCTGCTGGCGATCCTCGTAGGTGTGGAACTGGGTGGGATCGTGGGGTCCACCCTTGGCGGCCTAGTAGGGGCTCTGCTCGCCGTGCCGGCCGCGAGCGCCCTCCAGGTGGTCGCGAGGGATCTTTGGGCGGGGTACCGATCGACGGGAGTCATTCCTGAAGACCCCGCCTCTGGGGGCGTCGAGACGCCGCCCCCGGCGCCGAACGGCGCCGTCACTCCGACCTAGAACAGCCCGGAGCGGCAGGAGGCCATGCAGTGGACCGGCGCTGTTCGGCGGCGGTTTGGCCATAGGCTGCAGGGGTGCGCGTTCTCGTCGTGCTGCCTACTTTCAATGAAGCTGCCACAATCGAGAACATTCTCGACCGTGTGCGCACGGCGCTCCCGGACGCGTCGGTCCTCGTGGTCGATGACAACAGCCCTGACGGGACGGCCAAGATCGCCGAGGAATTCGGCGAGAGATCCGGCAACGTGGAGGTCCTGTCACGGCCCGGCAAGCTAGGCCTGGGGAGCGCGTATCGGGACGGGTTCCGCTGGGGTCTCGAACGAGGCTACGACGCGATGGTCGAGATGGACTCGGACTTCTCACACGATCCCGATGCACTTCCCACGATCGTCGCGCCGCTCGGCGAAGGATATGAGGTGTGCATCGGGTCTCGCTATATCCCCGGCGGTTCGATACCGAACTGGAGCCTGCCGCGGCGACTGCTGTCGCGCGGCGGCAACATCTACGCCGACCTCCTGCTCGGCCTTCACGTGCGCGATTCGACCGCCGGTTACAGGGCCTACGCGGCGACGGCTCTTGGCCGTATCGACCTGGCTTCGGTCCGAGCGGAGAGCTACGGGTTTCAGATCGAGATGACCTACCGGGCGATCGGTGTGGGAGCGAAGGTGACAGAGGTGCCGATCCGGTTCGTGGACCGCGAGCTAGGGACCTCCAAGATGTCGACGTACACCGTGGTGGAGGCGTTGGTGCTTGTGACGTGGTGGGGAGCCAAGCGCCTCGCCGGCAAGCTTCTGGGCGGGGGCAGGACGCGTCCCGCGGCCGGATCTCGCTCGTCGCGGTGACCGAAGGCGGCGCCCGGGCCACCGCGGGCGGAGCGATGGCACCGATCGACACCGGTACCGGGCCTGTAGTGGTGCTGGTGCACGGCCAACCAGGTGCAGGAGGTGATTGGGCGGCGCTCGCGGACCTGTTGGCAGCGGACCACCGAGTGCTCGCCCCCGACCGTCCCGGCTGGGGGTCCGATGCCCGTGGGGCGATGGGCATCGCCGCCAATGCCGAGACGCTGGAGGAGCTGCTGGAGGCTGCCGGGGTGGACGGCCCCGTGACGGTCGTAGGCCACTCGCTCGGTGGCGGCATCGCGCTCGCGCTGGCCCTCAAGCATCCGCAGCGGGTCGGTGCGCTCGTACTGGTCGGCTCTGTCGGAGTGGCCGAGTCGCTGTCGGGATTCGACCGGTTGCTGGCGGTCCCCCTGCTGGGCAACGGGATCCTCCGCGCGATGGTCGCCACCCTCCGGCGGGTCCTGATCGCCGCGACCCGCTTCGCGGAAGGCCATCCCGGGGCCCGGGTGGCGAACATCGTTCCGACCCTGCCGACGGTTCAGGCTGCGATCGGGACCGACGGCCGCCCCATAGTCGGCAGATCGAGGCAGAGCTTCCTCGTGGAACAGCGTGCTCTCTTGGCCGAGACACCGGAGCTCGAGCGCGGACTGTGCCGTATAGCAGTCCCGACTGCGGTCGTCAGCGGGGCGTCTGACCACGTGGTGCCGGTCTCCGCGGCCCGCTCGCTGGCTGTGCGGGTACCCGGCGCCGAGCTCGTAGTGATCGAGGGGGGCCACCTTCTCCCCTTCGACGAGCCCCAGAAGATCGCCGAGGTGGTGCGCCGCTACTCGGCGCTCGCCTCCGGTCTCAGGGACGGACGGCAGCAGCGAGGAACGCCTGGAGCTTGAGCTGGGTCTCGGCCAGCTCCGTAGCAGGGTCCGAGTCGGCCACGATCCCCACCCCGGCGAACAGTCTTGCGGAGCTTCCCTCCACGATTGCCGAGCGGATCCCGAGGTACCACTCACCGTCGCCCCGGGCGTCGACCCAGCCCACTGGCCCGGCGTAGCGGTCCCGATCGAGCTCCTCGAGCTTGACGAGGTAGTCCAGCGCCACCTCGACGGGAGTCCCCGCCACAGCAGGCGTCGGATGGAGCAGGCCCGCCAGCTCGAGGGCGCTCGGGTAGCCGCCGTCGCGCCGCGAGAGGGTGCCGGATATCTCGGTGCCGAGGTGGCTCACGTTGCGGAGCTCGACGATGACCGGCCCGCCGGGCACCTCGAGCTGCTCGACCACGGGGGAGAGGGCCTCGACGATCGCGTCCACGACGACTCGGTGCTCGGAACGCTCCTTCAAAGAGGCGAGGAGCGCCGCCTCGGCCCTGCGGTCCGCGTCCGGGTCCCCACTGCGTGCCGCCGTCCCGGCGAGGGGCAGAGAGGCGATCCGGTCCGAGTCCCGGGAGATCAACAGCTCGGGCGTCGCACCGATGAAGCCGTCGATGGCGAACGCGGTGCAGGAAGGATGCAGCGCCCTGAGCCGCCCGAGGAGATCCGCCTGACGAAGGGGCCGGTTGGCGTTGACCGTCACCTCACGGGCGAGGACGAGCTTGTCGAGGCTCCCGGCTGCGATTTCGGCCAGCGCAGCGCCGACACGGTTCAAGAAGTCCTGGTGGGGCCGAGCCGACGCGAGTCGGAACTCATCAGGCGGCGGGGTCTTCACACCCGGCCCTGCATCGGCGACGGTCTCCGGGAGGCCGCTCAGCAGGTCGCGGACACGGTCCGGTGAACCGACGGCGACGACCGAGGGCTCGCCACCGCCCGGCGCGACCACCGTCACCTCGGGGACGGCCAGCTCGGCGTCGGCGGCGCGGTCGAAACGGAGTGCGCCGAGCGCCACCGGCACCTGCTCGAGGTACTGGTAGCCGACCCCGCCGGCGCCGTGCGCGGCCGGGCAGCCCTCGGCAATGGGAGGGATGGCCGCGAGATCGGCGATCGCGCGCCTGAGGCCGAGAGGGTTCGCCAGGCCGCCGGACAGCTCGAGCGAGGCTGCGGTCCCGAAACCCAGGACGACGAGCCCGTCGCGCTCGATGACGCGCCCGCTCTCGTACGCGAGTACCCGCAACCGGTCCAGCAAGCCCGCATCGACCCGGCGTGCGCCGTAACAGAGACGGCTCGTTCGAGCGGTCATGACAAGGTGGCGCCGGCGGACCGGGTCGCGGTCACACATTGCGCGATACCGCCGCTCAAGCGGTGATGGGAGACGTCTGCGAAACCGGCACCGCGGAGGAGGCCGGCGAACTCCGAGAAGGAGGGAAGGTACGCGACCGAGCGCGGCAGGTACCGGTACGCCGCGCCGTCTGACAGAAGAGCCCCGAGGCGTGGCACCGCACGGGTGAACCAGACCCGGTGCCCAAAGCGCAGCAGAGCGTGGCGCGGCTCGCCTACTTCGAGCAGCGCCAATGTCCCCCCTGGGCGCAGAGTCCGGGCAAGCTCGTTCATGACGCCGGCCAGGTCTGCGAAGTTGCGGACCGCGAACCCGCTGACGACCGCGTCCGCGGCTCGGGCCCTCACCGGCAGGTGCGAAGCATCGGCCTGAACCAGGGGAGCCCCACCCGCACGTGCGGCGCGGAGCATCCCGAACGAGAGGTCGATCCCCACCGGCCGGTGACCTTTGCGGCGAAGGCTGCGAGCCAGGTCCCCCGTCCCGCAGCCGATGTCCAAGACGACCGAACCGGGGGACAGCTGCAACATCTCGATCGTCGCTCGGCGCCACCTGGCGTCGAGCCCGAAGGTCATGAGGCCGTTGACGAGGTCGTAGCGCGGCGCGATCGAGTCGAACATCGATCGCACGAGATCCTGCTTGGCTCTGCCCTGCGGCAAGGGCGAGGCTGCATCGAAGACGACGCCCCGCGACGCGTGCGCCGGCTCACCCTCGGTGGCTTCGATCACGGGCAGCTCACGGACCCGAGCCTAGGCAAGAACGGCTCCGCGCCGAGCCGACATCAGGCGCCCTGTCTTGAGCCCGGGGCACGAGGACACGGGCGGTCCTGGCCGCACGCGCCCCTCCTACCAGGAGAGGCCGACGACGGCGCGCATGGCCTTTTCGAACTCCTCGTCCCCCAGACTGCTGCGCGCCGAGAGGATCAGGTTCGCGTCATCGCCCACCCGCCGGCGCAGGGGACCGGCGTCGTTGTCTATGGCGTCAGCGACGGCATTCGCCACCAGCTCAGGGCCGGGCCGGGCTCCGGCTTGCATCTTGCGCGCCACCTCGCCCAGCTGGGCGTCGAGCTCGTCATAGGCACCGAGCCCGTTCGAGGGGGCGTGGGCCTTCATCCCCGGAGCGATGAAACCGGGCTCGACGACGACGACCCTTACGCCGAAATGGGCCAGCTCGACGTACAACGCCTCGGAGATCGCCTCCAGGGCGTGCTTGGTGGCCGCGTAGTAGCCGCTCAGAGGCTGGGCGACACGTCCGGCCACCGAGGAGATGTTGACCACGACGCCCGAACGGCGGCTGCGCATGCCGGGGACGAACGCCTGGATCAGGCGAACCGGTCCGAGGACGTTCGTCTCGAACATCTGCCGGACGTGTTCGATCGCCACTTGCTCTATCGCGCCGTGGAAGGAGATGGCGGCATTGTTGACGAGGGCGTCCACCCAACCGATCTCCTGGCTGACGGCGCCCACCGATGCCGCGTCGGTCACGTCCAGCTGGAACCTGTCCGCAACGTCGATGCCGTCGAGGGTGGCACGGTCCCGGGCCGTCGCGATGACCTCGTGCCCTCGGCTCGCGAGCAGCGTCGCAGTGGCCCTGCCGACGCCGGAGCCCGCCCCGGTGACGAGGACTCTCATGGCTGGCACTCTAGTGGCAGCGCGCTGCCACTCTCGGGCCGGCTGCGAGCCGTGTTCACGGTGTCCGGCCGGAATGGGCGCCCTGGTCGCGCTGAGGCGTGACGCATAGCCTTCTCCCAGGGCTTGTTCACTTTGCGTTTACCTGTCTCCCAGGAAGTTGGCCCAGAGTTCAGACTAGCAACATGGCTCAGACATATTCCGTTCACTCCTCTTTCGTAGCTTCGTCGTAACGGACGCATTGGCCGCCGCGTGGCGCGGGTTAACGGTGTGGCCGCGCAAACCGATCATTACGACCTTGGAGGTAGAGAGCCTGATGAGGATCCCTAGGACTGTTCGGCTGGCACTGACCATGACAGCGGTCGTGGTAACGGCCGTTTCGCTGGTTGCCGTGCCAGCGCTCGCGGGTACGCGCAGCGTGAAAGCAGTTGGAGACCCGTACCTCGCAGCCGACACGCGCTTGAACAAGTCAGCGACGATTGGTGGCGCGGGTTCAACCTTTGCAGCACCCCTGCAGAATGCCGCGCAGGCTCTATTCCAAGCCCGCACCTCAAATGCCACGATCAACGGCTACCAAGGAGTCGGCTCGGGCACCGGCGAATCGGACATCTTGAAGAAGATCGTCGACTGGGGCGGCACCGACGTACCGATGTCTCAAACCGACATCAACTCAAAGCAGCCTTACGGCGCCGACTACACGTTGTCACAATTCCTGCAGGTGCCGATCGGCCTCGGCGGCGTGGCGATTCCTTACAATGTTCCCGGCCTGACGGCTAAGACGCTCACTTTGACGGCGGCGGTTCTTGCCAATATCTACCTAGGCAACATCAAGTACTGGGACAACGCCGCGATCAAGGCGCTGAACCCGAATGTCAAGCTTCCGCATCACCAAATTGTCGTTGTCGCCCGTGCCGACTCTTCGGGTACGACGTACATCTTCACGGACTTCCTGCGTAGAGCGGCTAAGACGGTGTGGCCGACATTGCCCTCGAAGAGCCCGCTGACGCTCCCCACCGGTGGCATCGCTGGCAGCGGGAACCCGGGAGTCGCGGCTGACATCGAGAACACACCGAACTCCATCGGTTATGTGGAGTATTCCTACGTGCTTCTCAACCCGAGCCTGCTCAAGGGAGTCGCGTCGATCGTCAACGCTGCGGGCGTGGCGTTGCTTCCGACAAAAGCGGGCATCGCGGCTGCCGCGGCTGCCAAGCCGGACGTCACATCGACGAACTTCTCGATCGTCTGGCAGGCCGGCAAGACAACCTATCCGATCGCGGGATACACCTGGGCGGTCATATGGAAGCAGAACCAGACGCTCGATGCCGAGGGCACGCTCCTGGTGAAGTACCTCGACTGGCTGTCGCATTCGGGCGCCGTTGACGGGACGACGGCCGGTCAAGATGTCGCTGCTCTCCAGGGCTACGTCCCACTTCCGGCGAACATCCAGGCGCTGGCACGGGCCACGCTGCTCCAAGTCACAGGACAAAAGGGCCAGGTGCTGCTGACGACCAACGGTAGCTGAGCAGCGAGGTGGCTGAGTAACAACGATGCCCGAGGTGCCCGCTACCCCTCCTTTGGCCATGTCGGACCAGCCCTTGACCGAGAACCGGAAACGCTTCTCGGTCAAGGGCGATTCCGCGCACTGGGGTGTCCTCTACGGGGCTTCCGTTCTGTTCGCGCTCATTTGCGCGGTGTTCATCATCAGCATCGTCGTCTCGTCGATTCCCGCCTGGCGCCACTCGGGTCTCTCGATCATCTACGGCAGGGTGTGGAGCCAGGGATCAGACTCGTTCGGCGCGCTCCCGATCATCGCAGGCACACTTGCGACGACGGCCATCGCGCTCTTCTTCGCCATCCCGATCGGTATCGGCTGTGCTCTTGCCATCGTCCATCTGGTGCCCGGCAGGCTGAAGATCTTCCTGTCGTCGCTCGTCGAGCTGCTGGCGGCGGTCCCGAGCGTCGTCTACGGGCTCTGGGGCCTGCTCGTGATCGCCCCTTGGTTCGAGAAGACTGTGGAGCCAGACCTGGCGAGCATCACGGGTGGCAAATTCCCTTTCCAAGCTCCGCCTGAGGGCGTTTCGTTGCTGCTCGCGGGCTGCGTGCTGTTCGTGATGGTCCTCCCGATGATCGTGGCGCTCTCGAGGGACGCCATCGCCATCGTGCCGAACGATCAGTTCGAAGGGGCTCTCAGCGTGGGTGCGACGAAGTGGCAGGTGCTGCGGAAAGTTGTGCTGCCCGGCGCCCGTACTGGCATAGTCGGGGCCGTCACGCTCGCGACGGCGCGCGCTCTCGGTGAGACCGTGGCTGTCGCCATGGTCATCGGCTTGAACCCACTCTTTCCGCCTTCGCTGTTCTCGACGGCCTCCACGCTCGCGTCGACCATCGCCCTGCAGTTCCAGGACGCCACACCGCTGCAAGTCGCGGCGCTCGGCGCGCTTGCACTGATTCTCATGGCGATGACCGCGGTCGTGAACTGGTTCGGGCGGCGGCTCGTCAGGGGCTCCGCGTTCCGCGCAGGTGTCATATGAGCACGGGCGTGATCGAAGGGATCCCACCAGATCCGATCCTCGAGAGACGTGAACTGGTTCAACGCGCTGCGACGAAGACGCTGGACCGTCGCATCCTCATCTCGAGGGGAATGGTCGGGCTCTGTGGCTTCGCGCTCCTTCTCGCGCTGGTCCCACTTTTCGCGATCTTGTACTCCCTCGTGCAAAAGGGCATCCACTGGTGGAGCATCGACTTTTTCACGAAGGTCCCCCAATTCCCCTCGCTGATCGACCCGAACGACATCGGAGGGATCTCGAACGCGATCATCGGCTCGCTCGTCATCGACGGCGTCGCGGCACTCTTCGCGATTCCGATCGGCATCATCGCGGGGCTATTCCTGGCGGAGTCGACTTCGAAGTTCGCGAGCGCTCTGCGAACGACGGCCGAGATCATGACTGGTCTTCCCTCTATCCTGCTGGGCATCTTCGCATACCAGATGATCGTGATCGGGTTCAACGAGTGGGGCATAAAGCTGCCAGGCATCGGGTTCTCGGGAATCGCGGGTAGCTTCGCTATCGGCGTCCTCATGATCCCGGTCATCATGAAGGCCTCCGAGACGGCGCTACGAGGCGTCCCAACCGCGATTCGAGAAGCCGGCCTCGCGCTCGGAGCACGCCGCAGCATCGTCGCACGCAAGGTCGTGATCCCAACAGCGCTCCCGGGCCTGATCACCGCGGTGCTGCTGGCGTTCTCCAGGGCGGTCGGCGAGACCGCACCGATCTTGTGGGTGATCGGTGCCTCTAACATGGTCCAGTGGAACCCGAAGAAGGAGATGGCCTCGATGCCGCTCCAGATCTTCGAGTCGGCGACCTCGCCGTATGTCGCGCTTCGTGAAGCGGCGTGGGGGATCGCCCTGTTCTTGGTGTTCGTCGTTCTGGTTTTGAACTTGGGGAGCCGCCTCTTTGCGGCTTGGCTACAACGAGAGAGGCGGTAATGTCAGATCCCACCAGCACCATGGTCCGGCTGTCGACGGAGATGTCAGACCAGGAGGGGGACCCCCGGTCGGGCCCGATCTCGATGCGGTTCGAGGACGTGTCGGTTAAGTTCCACGGCCGGACCGCTATCCGCGACGTCTCCTTCGACGTCCCGAAGAACAAGGTGACGGCCCTCATCGGGCCGTCGGGCTCTGGGAAGACGACCTTGCTGCGCGCCATCAACCGGATGCACGACCTCACCAAGGGCGCGGTCGTGAGCGGCTCGATCCGGCTCGGCGACACCGACATCTACAAGGGCGGGATACCGCCGACGTTGCTGCGCACGCGTGTCGGTATGGTGTTCCAGCGACCGAACCCGTTTCCCACGATGTCGATCTACGACAACGTTGTCTCCGGGCTGCGCTTCAACGGCATCCGCAAGAAGTCAGTTCTCGAGGAAGCCGCCGAGTCCGCGCTGATCGCCGCGGCACTGTGGGACTCGGTCTCGACACGGCTGAAGGCGCACGCGTCGACGCTTTCCGGTGGTGAGCAGCAGCGCTTGTGCATAGCCAGAGCTCTGGCGGTGGAGCCAGAGGTGCTGTTGATGGACGAGCCGACCTCGTCGCTGGACCCGATTTCGATGCGGCTCATCGAAGAGCTCCTGAGCGAGCTCAAGAGCCGCGTCACGATCGTCATCGTCACCCACAACATGCAGCAGGCAGCTCGCGTGTCGGACCTGTGCGCGTTCTTCCTGATGGGCAACGATCGGGCCGGCGAGCAGATCGAGGTGGCGCCGACGAAGAAGCTGTTCAGCGAGCCGGACGACCCGAGGACACTGGACTACATCCAGGGCCGATTCGGCTGAGCGGGGTGCGGCCCACAGGGCCGCTTAGCGGCTGGCGCTCGGTTCCGACAGCACCTCACCCAACGCGGAGAGGAACCGGTCGTTCTCCGAACGCGTGCCGATGGTCACGCGAAGGCACCCGTCGAGCCCTGGCCAGTCCGAGACGTCGCGGATCAGCACGGAGCGGTCGAGCAGGCCCATCCAGACTTGCGAGCCGACACGCGGGCTCACGCGGAACAGGATGAAGTTCGCACTGGACGGCCACACCTCGACGCTAAGGCCTGCAAGAGCCTCGGCGACGCGACCGCGCTCTTCGACGATCGCTGCCACCCTGTCTCGCATCTCCTGGTCGAACCCGATGGCCAGGCGTCCCGCGATCTGTTTCAGCGCGTCAAGGTGGTAGGGGAGCGCGACGTTCGACAAGCAGGCGACCACGCCGGGGTCGGCGATCGCGTAGCCGAGGCGGAGCCCAGCCATCGCCCAAGTCTTGGAGAACGTGCGCACCACGACCAGGCGGGGCTCGGACCCGAGCAGGTCGAGAGCCGACCACGGCGCGAACTGCCCGTAGGCCTCGTCGACGACCAGGATCCCGGGTACGAGGGCGAGCACGGAACGGACGCTGGCGGCAGTTTCGACGCCCCCGGTCGGATTGTTGGGTGAGCAGAGGAACGTGACAGCAGGGCTCGCCTGGCCGTGCTGGCGGGCCGCGGCCTGGACAGTCCTGGCCACCTCCGCCGGATCGACCGCGAAAGCGCCATCCCGTTGGCCTGCGACCAAAGGCGTGCCGGTCAGGCGGGCGATGTGGGAGTGGAGCGCGTACGTCGGCTCGAAGACCACCGCTGGGTGTCCGGGGCCGCCGTACGCGAGCAGGAGGCACTGGATCGCCTCGTTGGAGCCGTTGGCGCAGAACACCTGAGCCGGGTCGACGCCGTGGTGGGACGCCAGCGCCGCCCGGAGGGCGGTGGCCTCACGATCCGGGTAGCGGTTCAATGAGAGGGACCGCAGCTCGAGGGCGAGTGCCTCGAGGAAGGCGGCGGGCGGCGGCTCGGGGGCCTCGTTGGTGTTCAGCCTGACGTCGACCTCGACCTGAGGGGAGTGGTACCCGGGCCGGAGTGCAATCTCGCGACGGTCTGGGGCCGGCTGCACAGGACCGTTGGTGCCGCTGGAGCTCATGCGGGCTGACGGTGTTGGTCGTCGCAGCGGAGCGTCACCGAGCTGGCGTGGGCGGCGAGACCTTCGGCGCGTGCTATCGCGGCGACGTGGGGAGCCGCGCGTTCGAGTGCCCGACGGTCCGCGGAGATGACGTGCACCCTGCGGAGGAAGTCCTCCACGCCGAGCACGCTCGCATAGCGCGCCGATCGGAACGTCGGCAGGGTGTGGCTTGGTCCCGCGATGTAATCGCCGAGCGACGCGGGCGTGTACGGGCCGAGGAATACCGCTCCGGCGTTGCGGACGAAGGGGACCATCGCGCGGGGATCGTCACAGCAGAGCTCCAGGTGTTCGGGCGCTATCTCGTTGGACACCGCCATCGCCGCCTCGGGCCCGTCGACCAGCACCGCATAACCCCCGCCCGCGAGCGTCGCCTCAATCTCGGCGCGCCGGGGCGACTGCTCCACGAGCGAGGCGACCGAACTCGTCACCGCGTTCAGGACCGGCTCGGACCAGGTGATGAGCCAGGCGAGCCCGTCAGGGCCGTGCTCCGCCTGGACGACAAGGTCGATCGCCACGTAGTCGACAGGCACCGACTCGTCGGCGATGACGACCACCTCGGAGGGCCCGGCGAACGAAGCCGGCATGCCGACGGCGCTTCGGACCTCGAGCTTGGCGAGCGACACGCGCCGGCTCCCCGGACCGACGATGACATCGACGCG
Source organism: Acidimicrobiales bacterium (assembly GCA_050015175.1). Taxonomy (GTDB): domain Bacteria; phylum Actinomycetota; class Acidimicrobiia; order Acidimicrobiales; family Bog-793; genus Fen-455. The sequence continues at coordinate 145,758 of JBEKBX010000005.1, forward strand.
CGCGACGGTCTCGGTGCCGTAGGCCATGGCGGCGATGGCCTGCGGCCCGCCGACTCGGTAGATCTCGTGCACGCCAGCCAGGTTTGCCGCCGCGAGCACCTCGACAGGGATGGCGCCGTCCGGTGCCGGCGGCACGCATACGGCGATGCCTTCCACGCCAGCGACACGGGCCGGGATCGCGGTCATCAAGACGCTCGAGGGGTATCTCGCGAGCCCGCCTGGGACATAGACGCCCGCGCGGGCGACCGGCAGCTCGAGCAGCTCGACCGAGATCCCGTTGCGCTCGAAGGTTCCCGGATCACTTGGCCGGTGGCGGTGGAAGGACTCGATGGCCTCGGCGGCCTCCGTGAGCGCCGCCAGGAGGGCCGGCTGCAACCGGCCGGGAGACGACGCGATCTCCGAAGGCGGAACGCGGATCTCGCCCAGGTCGACCATGTCGAAGCGGGCCGTGTACTCCCGCAGGGCGACATCCCCGCGCGTCCGGACGTCGTCGACTATGGCGCGGACCTCCGCGACCGGGCCTTCGTCCACGAGGTTCGGTCGTGGGAGGACGTCACGGAAATCGGGTCCGCGGCCACGAAGGTCGAGACGTTTCAGCATGGGAGCCAGCGTATCGGTCTCTTGCAGGCAGTTTCCCCGAGCCGGGCAGAGATCGGCGATGATGTCTGGATGCCCCAGCAGCGGCTCGAGCCGTCGGAACTGTCAGAGCTGTCCTCGATCGCGTCCTCGCTCGAGCAGATCAGCCGTCGTGTGACGGGGCTCGCCGACGTGGCCACGGAGGCCAAGCGGGACGAGGTCGCGGCGAATCTCATCGCCGTCGAGCGTGCCCTCCTCGGCGCGGTGCGACGTCTCGAGCGCCTGATGGCAAGTGGGAGATGATCCGCCGCAGCGTGTCCCGGACGCGCCGACGGCGCCCCTAGGGCGCCGTCGGGGAGCGGATCGGGCGGCGGATCCCGAGTCCACTCGTTGGAACCAGGTGGCGGGGACCGGTTCCTCTCCACCAAATTAGCGCTCGGTTCCCGAGCTGTGACCGCTCGTCACCAACCTGTCACGAGACTCACAGGGAGCGTCGCGCGCCTTGACGGCAAAGGCCTTGCGGCTACTGCCCGTTGCGTCGCAGGTGATACTGCAGGCTCGCGAGCCTCAGAATTTGCCTCTTGAGGGACACAGGTCGGCGATCTCGCAGCTCTCGCACCGCGGGCGCCGGGCATCACAGACACGCCGGCCGTGGAGGATGAGGCGAAGGCTGATGGCGCCCCACTGCTCGGGAGGGAACAGGCCGCAGAGGTCCTGTTCGATTCGGTCCGGGTCGTCTGAATCGCTGAGCCGCAGGCGCCGGCTCAACCTGATCACGTGCGTGTCCACCGGGAGCCCTGGGAGGCCGAACGCCACCGAGAGCACGACGTTCGCGGTCTTGCGGCCGACGCCGGGGAGTGCGGTCAGCTGCTCCATCGAGCGAGGCACCTCGCCGGCGTGGCGCATCACGATGGCCTCCGAAGCGCCGAGGATGTGGGAGGCCTTGGCACGGAAGAAGCCCGTCGAGCGGATCAGTGACTCGAGCTCCTCACGGTCGGCCGCGGCCATGGCTTGGGGCGTGGGGAAGCGCCTGAACAAGACCGGCATCACGATGTTGACCCGCTCGTCGGTGCACTGGGCGGAGAGGATGGTGGCGACGAGCAGTTCGAACGGGTTGCGATAGTTCAAGGCGCACAGCTGCTTCGCCGTGCCCGGATACGCGGCCGCAAGGCGGTCGGCGATCTTACGGGCCCGGGCCAGCGGTCGCCGGCGGGCGCGGCCGCTCGGAGTCCGGGCACTCGGCGGGCGGGGCACGCTCGGATGGTAGTCACGGTTGAGGTTCGAAGAGACGGTATGTTCGCCAGGTGCACCAAGTCGAGATCAAGCGCAGGATGCGTGAGGGTGACATCGCCGCCATCTCGGTCCTGCTCGAGGCCGCGAGCATCGCTGACGGCCATCGCGCGCTCGGGGAGCACCAGTGGCTCGATCTTGTCCAGGGCGGCCGTGAGGGCTTCGCTGGCTTTGTCGCCCGGGAGAGTGGCCGCGAGCGAATCGTCGCCTACGCCCAGATCAGCCGCGGCAAAGGTGCGAACTGGGCGGTCGAGTACGTCGTGCACCCGCAGTGGCGGTCCGCCGGCGTCGAGCTCCAGCAGGACCTGCTCAAGGCGGCACTTGCCGAGATCGGGGCGCAGGGTGGAGGTCACGTGCACATGTGGGTGCCCAAGCCCGGGCCGGTCAACGATGCTGTCGCCCAGGCTGTCGGCATGCGACGCGGTCGCGACCTCGTGCAGATGCGCCGGCGGCTGCCCGTCACCGAGGAGGCGGCGCTGATCGCTGTCCGGCCGTTCCGGCCCGGCGAAGACGAGCTGGCGTGGCTCGAGGTGAACAACCGGGCGTTCCACGGCCATCCGGAACAGGGCTCGTGGGATCTCGCAACCATCACCGAGCGCGAACGGCAGCCGTGGTTCGACCCGAGCGGCTTCCTGCTTCACGAGCGCGACGGGCGTCTTGCAGGCTTCTGCTGGACGAAGGTGCACGAGCCCGGAGACGATCTGATGAGCGACGCCGTTGTTCCCGATCTAGGCGAGATCTACGTGGTCGCCGTCGACCCGGACTTCCAGGGTCACGGTCTCGGGCGCCAGCTCGTGCTCGCGGGCCTGGCCTCGCTCTGGGAGCGCGGCGTCGGCACAGCCATGCTGTACGTCGACCACGACAACGTGTCGGCTCGTAGGCTCTACTCCTCGCTCGGATTCGTCGTCGACCACACCGACCGCGCGTACGTCGCGGACGTGCCGGCCACCGCGGGTCAGCCTGCTGGCGCTATCGGCGGAGCGTGACGGCGCCGGTCATGGACAGGCGTCCGTGAGTCGCTACGACCTGGGGCGCGACGATCTCGCGGCGTTGCTGGCCGACGAGCCTCCCTACCGGGTGAACCAGGTGTTCGACGGCTTTTACCGGCGCCTGGCCGAGCCCCGGGAGCTGACTGATCTGCCTCGGGCGCTCCGGGAGCGGCTCGAGCTCGCCCCTGGACTGGCCCCAGCTTTCCGCTGCGCGGCCGAGAGCGTCGCAGACCGGGGTTCCACGCTGAAATGGCTCCTCGAGACGAGGGACGGAAGGCGCATAGAGACGGTCCTGATGCGATATCGCGACCGCACGACGGTGTGCGTCTCGAGCCAGGCCGGTTGCGCGATGGGCTGCAGCTTCTGTGCCACGGGAGACGCGGGCTTCGGCCGGCAGCTCAGCTCGGGCGAGATCGTGGAGCAGGTGGTGATCGCGGCGAGACGTTGCAGGTCGGAGGGCTGGAGACAGCTCGGCAATGTCGTGCTCATGGGCATGGGCGAGCCATTGGCGAATTTCGAGGCGGTCTGGGCTGCCGTCGAGACGATGAACCGTGACCTGGGCCTGGCCGCGAGGCGTCTCACCATCTCCACCGTCGGGGTCGTGCCTGGTATCCGCCAGCTGGCGGCCAAGGCGCTGCAGGTGAACCTCGCCGTGTCGCTGCATGCTGGCAACGACTCCCTGCGCGACCAACTGGTGCCCCTCAACCGGAGGTATCCGCTCGCGAAGGTGATGCAAGCCTGCGAAGAGTACCGGGCGTCGACCGGGCGGAGGATCTCGTTCGAGTGGGCCTGCATCGAGGACGTGAACGACCGCCCCTCCGACGCCTTCGAGCTTGCACGCCTCGCGCGGCCGCTGGGGGCGCACGTGAACCTCATCCCTCTCAATCCGACGCCAGGAGGTCTCTCGAGAGGGCTCAGGGGGTCCAGCAGGCGGCGTGTCCTGTCATTGCAGGCATGGCTCAAAGAGTCAGGCGTCAACGCCACTATCCGGCAGAATCGGGGGCGTTCGATCGATGCTGCCTGCGGGCAGCTGGCTGCAAGCGGCTCCCTCGTCGCTCCGTGCCGGGCCAGAGCACCAGAGCCCCGTTAAGGGTGTGCGTGGCGGCTGTTGGGGTGCGGAGCTGGCGGGCGGGCAGTGCACAAGGCGGCCGAGCCCGATAACGTGCAAGGCTTCATCAATGGCGATGAACCGCGATTCCGTCCCACGCCGCGCGGAGCGGAGGCGTTCGACCAAGGAGACCGAGGTGACCGTCGTCGTCGGGCTCGACGGGACCGGGGCCGCCTTTGCGGACACCGGCCTGCCGTTCTTCGACCACATGCTCGCCCAGCTCGGCAAGCACGGCGGCATGGACCTCGAGGTCAAGTCCCGCGGCGACCTCGAAGTCGACGCGCACCATACCGTCGAGGACACCGGCATCGTCCTCGGCGAGGCCCTCGCCGAGGCACTCGGCACCAAGGCGGGGATCCGACGCTTCGCTTCCATCGCGCTGCCGCTCGACGAGGCGCTGGTCGATGTTGCGCTCGACCTTTCAGGCAGGCCGTACCTGCATTACGACGTCGAGCTCGGCGAGACTGCGCCGCTCGGCAGCCCTCCGTTCGAGGTCCAGTTGGCCGAGGAGTTCTGGCGCGCCTTCGTCCACTCGGCATCGCTGACCTTGCACATCGAGCTACGCCGCGGGCGCAATCCCCACCACGTGCTCGAAGCGTGCTTCAAGGGCGTCGGTCGCGCTCTGCGGGACGCCGTCAGGATCGAAGGCGAGGGCATGCCGTCGACCAAAGGCCGGTTGTAGGCAAAGTCGTGATCGCTGTCCTCGACTACGGCATCGGGAATCTCCGCTCCGCGGAGAAGGCCCTGTTGCACGTCGGCGCCGACGCACGTCTCGTCGACAACCCTGAAAGCGCCGTCGACGCGTCGGGGGTCGTGCTGCCCGGCGTCGGTGCCTTCGGGGCCTGTGCCCGGGCGCTGCGGCACACGGGGCTCGACGAAGTTGTCCGGCTCTGCGTCACCGACGGCCGCCCCTTCCTTGGGATCTGCGTCGGCCTGCAGTTGCTCTTCGAGGGCTCTGAGGAAGACCCCCAGGTCCCCGGCCTGGGCATTCTCCAGGGGTCCGTGCGCGCGTTGGGCGAGACAGAGCGCCGACCACAGATGCAATGGAACCTCGTGCGCCAGGTGGCGGGGCGCAGCTCGCGCCTGCTCGGACAAGCCGAGAGCGGTTGGTACTACTTCGTGCACTCCTTCGTACCGGTCCCCGAGGGTGACGAGGCCCGGCGAAGTGTCGTGGGGACCTGTGACTACGGGGGCGAGATGGCGGTCGCGTTCGAGCGGAACAACATGTTCGGGACGCAGTTCCATCCGGAGAAGTCGGCGTCAGCAGGCTTGCAGCTGCTCGGGCGATTCGCGCGGATCTGTGCCGAGGAGCCTTCGGGGTCGTGACCATGCAGCTGTGGCCGGCCATCGACATCCGGGCTGGCAAGTGCGTGCGCTTGCTCCGCGGCCAGTTCTCGGCCGAGACCGTCTACGGCGATCCGCTGGAGCAGGCGAGAGCATTCGTCTCTGCCGGAGCCTCGCGCCTGCACGTGGTCGATCTCGACGCGGCGCGTCAGGGGGGCTCGCCGAACCGGCGCCTCGTGCGCCGCATCGCCGCCGCGGCGGGTGTGCCCGTGCAGGCCGGTGGTGGAGTTCGCGACGAGGACGCGGCTGCGGCACTGCTTGACGCCGGCGTTGGACGGGTCGTGGTCGGCACCGTGGCTGTGGAGCAACCGGAAGTGCTCGCCCGGATGGCCACGCGTTGGCCCGGGCGGGTGCTCGTCGGCCTCGACCATCGGGCAGCCGCCGGGCCAGGCGGAGGCCTTCGGCGCGAGGTGGCTGTCCGCGGTTGGGTGGACTCGGGTGGCCCCGAGCTCGAGACCGTTCTGCGACGTCTCGAGGACCTGCCTCTTGGTGGCGTAGTGGTCACGGACATCGACCGCGACGGCACGGGGGCCGGCCCGGACCTGGAGGGACTAGCGCAGGTGCTCGCCGTGACGGGACTCCCGGTGCTCGCGTCAGGCGGTATCGGGGGCACCTCGGACCTCGTGGCGCTCGCGGGGCTCGAGGGAGGCGCCCACCGGCTTGCCGGGGCGATCGTGGGCCGGGCGCTGTTGTCGGGTGCGCTCTCGATCTCAGAGGCGGTGGCCGCGTGCGAGCAGTGAGGGTCATCCCCTGCCTCGACGTCGATCGCGGGAGGGTCGTCAAGGGTGTCGAGTTCAGGGGACTCCGTGACGCGGGCGACCCCGTGGAGCTGGCCGCCCGATACGACGCCGAGGGTGCCGACGAGCTCGTCCTGCTCGACATCACGGCCTCGTCGGACGATCGCGCCACCATGTTGCACGTCGTGGAACGGGCGGCGGAGCAGGTCTTCATCCCTCTGACAGTCGGTGGCGGCGTCCGCTCTGTCGCGGACGGCCGGGCGCTGCTCCGAGCGGGAGCCGACAAGGTAGCGGTGAACTCCGCGGCGGTGGCCTCGCCCAAGCTGATCGATGCTCTGGCAAGTGAGTTCGGGGCCCAGTGCGTCGTCGTGGCGATCGACGCCCGCCGCAGCGGCGAGGGTGCCCACTGGGAGGTCTTCACCCACGGCGGGCGGCGCCCCACGGGCCTCGACGCGGTGAGCTGGGCTGCAGTGTGCGCCCGGCTTGGAGCCGGGGAGATACTGCTGACTTCGATGGACCGGGACGGGACCGAGGCCGGCTACGACCTGGAGCTGACCGACCGGATCGCCGGCTTCGTGCGGGTGCCCGTGATAGCGAGCGGCGGCGTCGGCACGCTCGAGCACCTTGTCGAGGGCGCGCTGATCGGGCACGCCGACGGGTTGCTCGCCGCCTCGATCTTCCACTTCGGACGCCACACCATCGCCGAGGCGAAAGAGGAGCTCGCGGCTCGCGGGATCACCGTCCGGCCACCGGGCGCCTGAGCGGTCGCTCGCGCTCCAGCCGGACGTCCAGCTCGGCGAGGGCAGCTCTCAGGGAAGCCTCCACCTGTTCGGGGCGGTCGCCGCGGGCGAAGACGAAGCCCAGATAGCGGTTCCCCTCCGGAAGCGGGACCAGCCTCCGGCCAGGGGCGATGGTCAGCTCGATGCCGACGATGCCAGGCACTTGGAGAGCGCGTTCGCGTCCGGCGACCTCGGCGAGTATGCCACCGGTGGCGATGGGCAGCATCAGGACTCCCGCTGCGCCGTGAGTCCGTCGCAGGGAGGAGACCGGGCGCCCCAGCGCGTGCGCCAGGATGAGGTACTCGAGGCTCATCCCGGTCCCGAATTCCAAGGTGCGCGAGCACAGCCCGCCGATCGAGCGGGCCGCCACCTCGATCACCCACGCCCTACCGCCGCGCACACGGAGCTCGGCATGGACAGGGCCCTCGCTCAAGTTGAGCGCTCTCGTGGCGGTCTGAGCGGTCGTGGTCACGGCCCTGAGGTCGGTGGCACCGAGCCTCGAGGGTGTCACATAGAGCGTCTCCTCGAAAAAGGGGCCTTCCAGTGGGTCGGGCTTGTCGAAAACGGCCAGCACGGTCAGTTCACCGGCGGTGAGTACCCCTTCCACGGCCACCTCGGGACCGTGCACGAACTCCTCCATCACAAGGGGCCGGTCCGGCGAGGATCCTGCCTCGACGGCGATCGAGCGGGCGCGGTCGACGGCGGCGAGCGTCTCTTCGAGCGTGTCGGCCCTGATCACGCCCTGGCTCCCCGACAGCGATGTCGGTTTGACCACGCACGGCAGCCCGACCGCTGCCGCGAGCCGGGCGATCTCCGCAGCCCCGGCGACCGGGGAGACGGGAGCGAACGCGGGCTGGGAGACCTCGGCTCCGCTGAGCAACGCGCGCATGGCCAGCTTGTCGCGCGTGGCCGCAACGGCGTCGGGACGATTGCAGCGAAGGCCGAGGCGCTCGGACGCCCGGGCGGCCACGATCGTCCCCTGGTCGTCCACGGCCACGACCGCATCGAGCGGTGACTCGCCGTCGAGCGCGACGATCGCGTCAGCGGCAGCGGCGGGATCGTCAAGGCAGATCTGCACGGATCCGGCCTCATCGCTCAGCGGGAGCGGCTCGTTGCACCCGACGACCACCTGAAGGTCGAGCGCCCTGCCAGCCTCGAGGAAGTCGGAAGCCCTATAGGAGGCGGAGGGGACGAGCAGCAGGACGCGATCCACATCCCTATGATGCCGAGTCGGCCGGAGACTTCGGCGTTCACCGGGCCGTCACGCCGGCGTGCTGGGCGCTCCTGGCGGATCCCGGCCTGACCCAGTCGTGCTGTGATTGGTCCGAGGCCGCGGTGGCCCGTCAGCCGCACTACCGTTTTGGTCGTGGAGCTACTCGAGCCGAGCCGGTCCAAGCCAGGTTCTGAAGACGTGAAGCAGCCTGTCACGATGCTGAACGATCGCGTGCTGGTGCACGTGCCCGCGGCGGAGGGCGAGCGCCGGTCGCGCTCCGGCATTCTCATCCCGGCCACGGCCTCGGTGGCCCGTCGCCTCGCGTGGGCCGAGGTTGCCGCAGTCGGGCCGAACGTGCGCTCGATCCGGGCCGGGGACCGCGTCCTGTTCAATCCCGAGGAGTGCTTCGAGGTGGAGGTGCAGGGCGAGGACTACGTGATCCTGCGGGAGCGGGACATCCCGGCGGTCGCCTCCGAGCGGCTGGAGGACGGGACAGGGTTGTACTTGTGACAGGTTCGCCGGTGGGGTTCACCGATGAGGAGATCGGGAGCATCCGTTTCGACGAGAAGGGGCTCGTGGCCGCGATCGTTCAGGACCGCTCGACCCGGGACGTCTTGATGCTGGGTTGGATGGACGCCGAGGCTTTGCGCCGCACGCTCACGACCGGGCGCACGTGGTTCTGGAGCAGGCGCCGCCAGGAGTACTGGTGCAAGGGTGAGACCTCGGGCAATCGCCAATGGGTTCGGGGTGCTTACTACGACTGTGATGGCGATGCGGTGCTCTTAAGCGTCGACCAGGAGGGTTCCGGAGCCTGTCACACCGGCGACTGGAGCTGTTTCCACCGCCGGTTCGGCAGCTCGGCTCCGTGACAGGCGCCGGGCGGGAGGGGTGCCCGACCGTTTCCACTGACAGCGACGCCGCGGGAGCCAGCCCTGATTTCGAGGCGTTCTGCGGGCTCAGCCTCGACTACTCGGTCGTCCCCGTATGGCGGGAGCTCATCGCGGACAGCCTGACTCCGATCGGGGCCTTCCGGGCAATGGTAGGGGACGGGCCCGGCTTCCTGCTCGAGTCGGTCGAGCACGGCGAGCGTTGGAGCCGCTTCTCGTTCGTCGGGCGCTCGCCCGCGGCCACCTTGGTGACGCGCGGCCGCCGCGTCGAGGTGACCGAGGGCTCACTCCCCGCTTCGGTGCCCCGTGACCGAGGTGTTCTTGACTGCATCGAGTCGCTGCTCGACAAGTTCCGGTCACCCGCTATCAAAGGGCTGCCACCTCTTCACGGCGGTCTGGTCGGCTACCTCGGCTACGACGTCGTGCGCGAAGTCGAACGGCTCCCGGCGCCCCCGGTCGACGACATCGGTCATCCTGACGCCGTCATCTCGGTGATCGGTGAGCTGGCCGCTTTCGATCACTGGCGCCAGCGGGTCACCATCCTCAACAACGTGCTCTTGGATACCGACAGCGACGGTGACCGGGATCCCGCCGTGCTCCGGTCCGCCTACCTGGACGCGCGGCGACGCTTGGACGTGATCCGCAACGACCTCGAGCGCCAGGAGGACGAGCGGCTGGCCACGCCGCCGGCGCCCGGGGTGACGCTCCCAGACGGCACGGTACGGCGGGGCACGAGCGCCGAGCTCTACCACCAGGCGGTGGAGGCCGCCAAGGAGTACATCCGTGCAGGCGACGCGTTCCAGGTCGTGCTGTCGCAGCGCTTCGATTTCGACCTGGGCTGCGACCCGTTCGACGTCTACCGGGTGCTGCGGCAGGTGAACCCCAGCCCGTACATGTTCTTCCTCCGCCAGGGAGGCGTCTCGGTCGTCGGAGCCTCCCCCGAGCCGATGGTGCAGGTGCTCGACGGGCGCGTAGTCTCGCGACCGATAGCCGGTACCCGCCGTCGCGGCTCGAGCGACGAGGAGGACCGCTTGCTCGAGGCGGAGCTCGTGGAGAACCCGAAGGAGCTGGCCGAGCACGTCATGCTCGTCGACCTCGCCCGCAACGACGTCGGCAGGATCGCCCGCTTCGGTACCGAAAGAGTCGACGAGCTGATGACCGTCGAGCGTTACAGCCACGTGATGCACCTCACCTCACAGGTCTCGGGGGACCTGGTGGAAGGCCGGGGGCCGGTCGACGTGCTGAGGGCGACTCTTCCCGCCGGCACGGTCTCGGGGGCGCCGAAGGTGCGGGCGATGGAGATCATCGACGAGCTCGAGCCGACCAAGCGCGGCCCGTACGCCGGAGTGGTGGGTTACATCGACTTCTCGGGGAACCTGGACACCGCCATCGCGATCCGTACCCTCGTCGTGACCGAGGACGGGAAGGCCTCCGTGCAGGCCGGGGCGGGCATCGTGGCCGACAGCGACCCTGCCGCCGAGGACGAGGAGTGCGCTGCGAAAGCCGCGGCCGTGCTGGCGGCCGTCGCCGGGGCTCGCCAACTGTCTGCCGAGAGGCGGTAGCTCTGAGCCAGGCCCTCGACCTTCAGGAGTCGTACGCCCGTATCCACGCGAGCGCCTGTGCGCTCGAGACGGCACGGGACGTCATCGTGGTGAGGGGTCCCGACGCGCGCGGGTGGCTGCAAGGCCAGGTGAGCCAGGATCTCTCAACACTCGCCGTCGGTCGCACTGCCGAGACCCTCGTGCTGTCGCCTCAGGGCAAGGTGGACGCGTACTGCCGTGCCACGATGCTCGCGGACGAGGTCGTGCTGCTCGACACCGCTGCCGGCCACGGCGAGCCCCTGCTGCAACGGCTGCAGCGGTTTCGCTTGCGCGTGAAGGCCGAGCTCGAGTGCGGCACCCTTCCGTGCCTCGAGGTTCGCGGGCCCGCTTGGCTTGAAGGCATCCGACATTCTGGGCTGGAGCTCGGGACAGTGCCCGCGCAGGCGGAAGCATCGAGCGATGGTTGGGTCGTCGCGCTCGCGGTGACGTGGCCCGGCTATGAGGGCGTGGACGTGCTCGGGAGAGGCGAGGTGCCCGGCCGGACGCGGCCGGACGTCGCGCTGGGCGACCGGGGCGCGTTCGAGGCTGCGCGCATCGAGGCGGGCGGGCCGGCAATGGGCCGTGAGCTCGACGAGAAGACGATCCCCCAGGAGGCCGGTCGCCTCGTCCAGCACGCCGTGAGCTTCACCAAGGGCTGTTACACCGGTCAGGAGCTGGTTGCGCGCCTCGAGGCGAGGGGCGCCAACGTGGCGCGCCGGCTCCGGGGGGTGGTGGTGGATCCGGCAGGCGAGTGCTCGGAGGGCGCGATTCTCGTCTCGGGAGAGCGCGAAGTGGGGCATCTCACGAGCGTCGCCTGGTCGCCGAGGTTCTCCGCGTACGTCGCTCTCGCCTACGTGCGCCGCGACGTCACGGTCCCGGCCGTGGCTACGCTGACACCGGGCGGCGCCCGCGCGGAAATTCGGGAAATCCCGCTGTAGATGGGATAAACAGGGTCCGTGGCGGCGATCCCACTCGCAATATGTGCGGCGCTGTGCAACGCGCTCACCACGGTCTTCCAGCGGCTCGGCGTCGAGACCGCTCCGGACGCGCAGCTTCACGGCCTCAAGCTGCTGCGCCACGTACTCAAACGCCCCATCTGGTACGTCGGACTCGCTGCGATGATCGGGTCGTTCATATTCCAAGCCACCGCGCTCGGCTTCGGCTCGCTGAGCGTCGTGCAGCCTCTCATGGTCACCGAGCTCGTCTTCCTCGTCGTCATCTTGCGCGTGTGGTTCGGCTCGCCACTCGGTTGGCGCGAGGCGATCGGGACGGTGCTCACCGTGGCCGGACTGGCCGGCTTCCTCGCGATGAGCAACACAGGTGGAGGGACCACGCTCCCTGCGACGAGCGGGTGGGTGATCGTGATCACCGTGTGCTCGGCGGCGATCGCGATCTGCGTGGCGTGTACACGGCTCAAGTCACGGTCGTCGCGAGCGTGGCGCTCGGCGTGGTTCGGCTCGGCGGCGGCGATCTCGTTCTCGCTGAGCGCCGCGTTCACCAAGGCGACGACGATCCTGTTCTCGCGCGGCTTCTGGCAGATCTTCCAGCACTGGCAGCCCTACGCGATCGTCGTCGCGGGGCTGGCGGGGCTCGTGCTGACCCAGGACGCGTTCCATGCGGGCCCGATCACGGCTTCCCAGGCCACGCTGACGATCGTCGACCCGATCGTGAGCGTCGTGATCGGTGTGGGCCTGTTCGGTGACGACCTGCGCGGCGGCATCGGTGCTCTCGCCTTCGACGCCGTGGCGCTGCTGGTCATGTGCGTCGGACTGTTCGTGCTGACGCAGTCGCCGCTGATAGCCGGATCGGAGGCCGAGGAGCATCTCGGGAGATCCCGGGTCGCCCACGTGGAAGGAAAGGTCCGGGAGACGTCCGCGAGCGGCCGGTAGGCTCGTGTCGGTGGCCACATATCTCGACCGCATCGGGGCGTGGCACCGTGACGTCGCGTCCAGTGACCGACGTGACCTGGAGGACCTCGCGGCAAGGGCCCGGGCGGCGCCGCGGCCCCGCGACTTCGCCGGCGCCCTCAAGGCCAACCACGCCGGGAGCTGCGGCGAGGCGACGATCGCACTTGTCGCGGAGATCAAGCGTCGCTCGCCCTCCAAGGGCGAGCTCGCCCCGGACCTCGATCCGGCAGAGGTCGCCCGGGCGTACGAGTCGGGTGGTGCGTCATGCCTGTCGGTGCTGACCGACGCCCCCCATTTCGGGGGCAGCGCCGAGGATCTGAAGTCGGCGCGCGCCGCGGTCGGGCTTCCCGTTCTGCGAAAAGACTTCACGGTCTCGCCGGCCGACGTGTACGACGCACGCATCATGGGCGCCGACGCGGTGCTGCTCATCGTTGCGCTGTTGGACGACGCCGAGCTGGCCGAGCTGCGCGAGATCGCCGTGGATCTCGCCATGGCCGTCCTGGTCGAGGTCCATGACGAGCACGAGCTCGAGCGGGCGCTCGGGACTGGGGCGAGCCTCGTGGGCGTGAACCAACGCGACCTGCACAGCTTCGAGCTGGACAGGGCTCGGGCCGAGCGCGTGGCGCGCCACGTCCCTGCCGGCGTGTTGAAGATCGCCGAGTCCGGCGTGGAGTCGGTCGCGGACGTGGCCGCACTGGCGCGGGCAGGCTTCGACGGCGTTCTGGTCGGTGAGGCGCTCGTTCGCAGGCGCGACCGTCGCTCCGCTGTGGCCGAGCTTCTCGGGCGGGCCGTGCCATGTGGGTGAAGATCTGCGGGATCACGAGCGAGGAGGACGCCCTCATCGCGGTGGCCATGGGTGCCGACGCCGTGGGTTTCGTCTTCGCCCCGTCTCCCCGGCAGATGAGCCCGAGCGCCGTGTCCGCCATCACACGGCGGCTCCCTCCCGAGATCTGCACAGTCGGGGTTTTCCGCGACGAGGAGCCACGCCGCGTCGTCGAGATCGTGAACCGCGCGGGGCTGGATGCCGCTCAGCTGCACGGGAACGAGACGTTCGAGGACTGCGGGTACGTCTCGGTTCGGGTGCCCCTTGTCATAAAGGCGTTTCCAGCGGGGGACAGCCGGCTCGCGCGGGCGGCCGAGTATGGCGCGGACATCGTGCTGGTGGACGCCCCGTCACCGGGGTCGGGCAAGGTCTTCGACTGGCGCCTCGCGGAGGGCGCGCCCAAGGGACGGCGGTTGGTCCTGGCCGGCGGCCTGGACCCGGACAACGTTGCCGATGCCATTCGCCGGGTGCACCCCTGGGGCGTCGACGTATCCTCGGGCGTCGAGTCGAGCGTCGGCAAGAAGGACGCCAGACGGGTACGAGCTTTCGTGCAGGCGGCACGCGCCGCGGAGCCCGAGCCTTACGACACCGACGACGCCGGTCCCTACGACTGGCAGGAGGACCGTTGACCACCGTCGGCGGACTGATGCGCGGCCCGGAGCGACAGGGACGCTTCGGGGACTTCGGCGGGCGGTTCGTGCCGGAAGCGCTCGTACCGGCCTGTGAGGAGCTCGAAGCCGGTTTTGAGGCCGCCTGGGCGGAAGCGGCCTTCCGGGGGCGCCTGGACGACCTCCTGGAGCATTACGGGGGGCGTCCCACGCCTGTTACCGAGTGCAGGCGGCTGAGCGAGCGCCTCGGTATCCGGTTGCTCCTCAAACGCGAGGACCTGGCACATACCGGGTCGCACAAGCTCAACAACGTCATCGGCCAGGCGCTGCTGGCAGAGCGCATGGGCAAGCGCCGCCTGATCGCGGAGACCGGCGCCGGCCAGCACGGTGTCGCCACCGCCACGGCGGCGGCACTGCTCGGACTCGAATGCCTTGTCTACATGGGCGCCGTAGATGTCGAGCGGCAGGGCCTGAACGTGTTCCGGATGGAGTTGCTCGGGGCCGAGGTGCGTCCAGTGCAGTCGGGCAGCAGGACACTGAAGGACGCCATCAACGAGGCCCTGCGCGACTGGGTCGCGACAGTCGAGACGACGCATTACTGCATCGGCTCGGTCATGGGCCCTCATCCCTATCCCTACATCGTCCGGGAATTTCAACGCGTCGTCGGCGACGAGGCCCGTGCCCAGTGCTACGAGCTGCTCGGCTTCGATCCGGACGTCGTCGTGGCCTGCGTCGGGGGCGGCTCGAACGCGGCGGGCACTTTCGCGGGATTCGTCGACACCCAGGCCAGGCTCGTCGGCGTCGAGGCGGCGGGCGGGGCCGCGATGAGCAAGGGCGTCCCCGGCGTGGTCCATGGGATGCGCTCCCGGTTCCTGCAGGACGAGGACGGTCAGATCCTCGAGGCGAGCTCGATATCGGCCGGTCTGGACTACCCCGGGATCGGCCCTGAGCACGCCCATCTGGGCGCCGTCGGAAGGGCCGAGTATCCCTCAGCGGAGGACTCGGAGGTGCTGGGGGCCTTCCGCTTGTTGGCCGAGACGGAAGGCATCATTCCCGCTCTGGAGCCGGCTCACGCCCTCGCATGGGTCATCAGGGAAGCCGGCAGGTCCATCCCGCAAGGCTCGTCGGTGTTGTTGACGCTGTCGGGCCGGGGCGACAAGGACGTGGCACTGGTGCGAAAGCTCACTCGGTGAGCGGCACTGCGACCATGGCTCCAGGGACGCTGGAGAGGGCTCTCAGAGACCACCGAGATGCCGGGCGCAAGCTGCTCATCGCATATGTGACAGGGGGCCTGGGGCGCGACTGGGTTGAAGTCGTGCGAGCGATCGGGGCCGCGGGGGCCGACGCCATCGAGATCGGGATCCCGTTCTCGGACCCGGTCATGGACGGGCCCACCATCCAACGGGCCTCGGCCGAGGCGCTCGAGTCCGGGGCGACACCGTTCGGGATCATCGCAGCTTTGGCAACGGCGGATGCGGGCGTCCCCCTGGCCGTGATGACGTACTACAACATCGTGCTGAGGGCCGGCCACCGCCGGATCGCGAGGACGCTCGCCGCTGCGGGTGTCTCAGGGGCCATCGTGCCGGACCTCCCGATCGACGAGCTCGACGGCTGGGGAGACGAGGCAAACGAAGCAGGCGTCGAGACCGTGCTGCTGGTCGCGCCGACTACCCCTGAGCGTCGCTTGAAAGCCATCTGCGCCCGGTCCCGGGGTTTCGTCTACGGCGTCGGCGTCATGGGGGTGACCGGCGAGAGGCAGTCGGTGGGAGCAACCGCGCTCACGGTCGCGGCGCGCTGCAAGCAGGAGACGGACGTCCCGGTGCTCATCGGCGTCGGGATCTCCAACCCGGATCAGGCTCGTGAGGTTGTCGCGGTGGCGGACGGCGTGGTGGTGGGTTCAGCTCTCGTCCATCGCCTCCTCCAGGGCGCCGGGCCTGAAGGGGCGGCCGCGTTCGTGGCCGAGCTTCGGGCTGCGATCGACGCCTGAGCGGCGGTGCGCAGCCTGTTCCCAGCTTTCCCAGCTACCACGAAAGCCAGATAACTTCTGGGCTTCGTGCAGATTGCGGGCACGGGAACAACGATTCGGCCCCCCCTGCGTCACTTGGGGTGAAAATTGTGCTTTTATCGTTACGTGAGCGCGGCGGCACTCGCGACCGAGCCGGTCGTGCAAGTTACAGGGCGGGGGAGCGATTCCTACGCAGTGTCCACGCTCGGGCTCACGAAGCGCTTCGGCAAGCGCCTGGCGGTTGACGGGCTGGATCTGCGAATCCCCGCCGGTTCGATCACGGGGTTCGTGGGCCCGAACGGAGCCGGCAAGACGACCACGATCAGGATGCTCTTGGGTTTGATACGCCCGAGCGCCGGGCGCGGCAGGGTGCTCGGCCACCCGCTCGGGGATTCGCGGGCGTACCTCCCACGTGTCGGTGCCCTTATCGAGGGGCCCACGTTCTATCCCACGTTGTCGGGACGCGAGAACCTGATGGTGCTGGCCCGCCTGGGTCGGATCAACACCAAACGGGTCGACATGGTGATCGAGCGCGTCGGCCTGGGTGTACGCGGCCTCGACCCGTTCCGGACCTACTCGCTCGGCATGCGTCAGCGATTGGGCATCGGCGCCGCACTGCTCCCCGGTCCGGAGCTGCTCGTGCTCGACGAGCCGACGAACGGGCTCGATCCCCACGGGATCGCCGAAATTCGCGCCATGCTCCGTTCGTTCGCGGACGACGGAATGACGGTGTTCGTGTCCTCGCACCTTCTCGCCGAGATCCAGCAAATCTGCGAGCACCTCGTGGTCATCGAAGCCGGCCGGCTGATCTTCCAGGGAGGCGTGGAGGAGTTGCTCGCGGCCCGCGCCCCCGAGTTGATCGTGCGCACCGAGAGCCAACAGGACGCGAGGAACCTCTTGCGGCTGGTGAACAGGATCGGGCGGAGCGCTCGCATAGTCGGCGACGAGGAGGGCACCACTCTCGAGATCGGCGCGGATTGCAACTGGGCCGGCGAATTGAACCGTCTCGCCATGGGGGAGGGCATCACTCTCGTGCATCTCGCCGAGCGCCGCTCGACCCTCGAAGAGGCGTTCTTCGAGATCACTCGGAATTCTCGCCAAGAGACGGCTTGCAACGGCGACGCCCCTGGTGCGGCAAGAGGCTCAGATCGCTTCTCGGGAGCCCGACGGCGAAGCGCGGGACGATCATGATCTGGAGCGCTTTCGCGAGCGAATGGGTGAAGATGCGCCGCAGGCGCCTGTGGTACGGCAGTTACGGCGCCATCACGGGGGTGGTGATGATGACGACGATCGTGACGATCGCCGGCGCCCTGCACCGTCCTGATGCTCGAGGCGAGTTGACCCTTGCCCAGCTGGCCCACGCCTCCGGGCTCAGCCAGGGACTCACCCAGTCGGGGGTCCTCCTCGGTGCGGTGTCGTTCTCCATCGCGGCGTTCCAGTTCGGTGGCGAGTTCGCCCACGGGACGCTGCGCAATCTCCTCGTGCGTCAACCGCGCAGGAGCGTCTTGATGGCCGGCAAGTGCCTGGCGGTGCTGACGTTCCTCATCGGAGCGGTCGTGGCAGCGACGATGGTGGCCATCTGTGCCGCTTTCGTGATGGCGCACCTGCGTGGCATCCCCACCGGTGCGTGGACATCGGGCGTGGGTATGGGCGACCTCGGGATCCTGCTCGGGGACCTGACCATCTCCGCCTGCGGATTTGCGATCATCGGGATGATCGCCGGCGTGCTGCTTCGCTCATCGGTGATCGCGATCGCGGCAGGCCTTGCCGTCCTGCTCCCTATCGAGACGATCCTCACCGACGCGATCCCAGGAACGGGGCGCTGGTTACCCGCCCAGCTGCTCGAGTCGATAGCCCAGGGAGGGTCGAGTGCGGCGCCGTTCTCGGCCGCGTTGATAACCGTGTCGGCCTACCTGCTCGGGGCTGTCCTGATAGCGATGCTCGTCTTCGTGCGCCAGGACGTGACTGCCTGAGAGTCGCTCGGGCGAGCGCGTCGACCTTGTCCGGGCAATCAAGGCTCGGAGCCCGCGTCTGCGGATTGCATAGATACTCGTAAGGCTGTATCATAATGCTATGCAAATCGGAATCGCCGGGGCATCCGGTTACCTCGGCGCCGAGCTGCTGCGTCTCCTGTCCGGCCACCCGGGCTTCGAGGTGGCGGTAGTGCAAGCCGACAGTTCGGCGGGGAGGGAAGTGGCCGAGCTGTATCCGAGCCTTGCTCCTGCTTACGGCGAGCTGGTGTTCTCCGCGCTCGAACCTGGCGGCTTCGAAGGTCTCGACGCTGTCTTCATCGCCCTTCCCTCCGGCCGGTCCCAGGACGTGGTTCCCGCGCTGGCGGGGAACGTCCCGCTGGTGGTCGACCTGGGCGGTGACTTCCGTCTGCGAGACCCTTCGTTGTACCCGATCTGGTACGGGTTCGAGCACCGGGCTCCGGAGTTGCTCTGCCGGTTCGCGTACGGACTGCCGGAGCTGTCGCGCCGCGAGCTGCCAGGCGCCAGGCTCGTCTCGGCGCCGGGGTGCTATGTCACCGCGGCCACCATCGCACTCGCTCCTTTGGTGAAAGAGGGCCTGATCGAGCCGACGGGGGTCATCGTCGACGCGGCGAGCGGTACTTCGGGAGGCGGGCGTTCACCGTCGGCGAGCTTCCACCATCCGGTCGTCAACGAGAGCTTCTCCGCATACGGGCTCCTCAACCATCGCCACACCCCGGAGATGGAACAGGCGATCGGCGCGCAGATCCTGTTCACGGCGCACCTTGCGCCGATGACGCGGGGGATTCTCGCCACCTGTTATGGCCGGGCCGCCGACGGCCGCGCTGGATCGCGGGCCTTGGAAGCGCTCCAAGAGGCCTACCAGGGCGAGCCTTTCGTCCAGGTGAGCGCGGTGCCGCGGTCGACCCGTGACACCTACGGCTCGAACACCGTCCAGGTCACCGCCCGTTACGACGACCGGACCGGGTATGTGGTGGCGCTGGCCGCATTGGACAATCTCGTCAAAGGTGGCGCCGGCCAGGCGATCCAGGCGGCGAACCTGGCTCTGGGCCTGGAAGAGACCCTTGGACTCCCGACGGTGGGCCTGGTCCCGTGACGGTGTTGTCGCCACGTGGTTTCGTGGCATCGGCGGCTGCGGCCGGCATCAAGCCCGAAGGGCAGCTCGATCTCGCGCTCGTCGCGACCGAGGACGCCCGAGCGGTGCCTGTAGGCGCCGTGTTCACTTCGAATCTCCTCGCGGCCGCGCCGGTGCAGGTGTGCCGCAGCCACCTCGCCCAGAGCGGTGGGCTCTCGGCAGGCGTCGTGCTGAACAGTGGTTGCGCGAACTCGGCCACGGGCCTGGAAGGCCGCCTCACTGCTGAATTGACTTGTGATCTCGCTGCGCGCGCACTCGGTGTACGTCCCGAGCACTTCCTGGTCTGCTCGACGGGGACGATCGGCACCCGGTTGGCCGAGGAGCGGATCGAGGCGGCGCTGCCGAAGCTGATCGCCGGCCGGGGCTCGTCGTCGGATCACGCAGCGTCGGCGGCAAAGGCGATCCTCACCACCGACACGAGGACAAAGGAGGTCGTGGTCGAGGCGGAGGGCTTCGTGGTCGGTGGCATGGCGAAGGGTGCCGCGATGCTCTCGCCGAACATGGCCACGATGCTTGCCGTGCTGACCACCGATGCGTCGTCGTCACCGCTGGCGCTGCACGCGGCTCTGGTCGGGGCTGTGCAACAGTCGTTCAACGAGATGACGGTGGACGGCTGCACGTCCACGAACGATTCGGTCATCGTGATGGCGAGTGGCATCGGTCCTCAGGTGCAGGGTGAGGAGCTGGAGGAAGCGCTCGCGGCCGCGTGCGCCGACCTTGCGACACAGATGGTCGCCGATGCCGAAGGAGGGACGAAGGTCGTCCGGGTGCGAGTTGTCGGAGCATCAGACGGCGAGTCGGCACGGCGAGCCGCTCGTCGTGTGGCCGAGAGCCAGCTCGTAAAGAGCTCCTGGTACGGGGAGGATCCGAACTGGGGCAGGGTCGTCAGCGAGCTCGGGTCCGCAGGGACGCCGTTTGATCCGCTTCGCGCGTCGGTCGCGTACGGCGCCGTGACGGTCTGCAGGGACGGCGTGGCCGTCGATCACGACGAGGAAGCGCTTCGGGAGGTGCTGGGTGCCAAGCAGTTCGAGGTCACCTGCGACCTGGGCCTCGGCGACGGCTCCGCCACGATGCTGAGTGCTGACCTGACGCCTGCCTACGTCGAGCTCAACAAGGGGTTGTCGTGAGCGCTCTCGAGCTGCCCGCGCACCTCAAGGCCGCCGTGCTCTGCGACGCGCTCCCTTATATCAGGCGCTTTGCGGGCCGGACCGTCGTGGTCAAGTACGGAGGCAACGCCTTGGCGGCCGCCGACAGCCCAACGGCGCCCATCCTCCCCGCGCCTGGCGATCCGGCCGGTGAGGAGGGCGACCGGGAGGTCGAGGCGCTCAAGCGCTTTGCCGAGGATGTCGTCTTGCTGCGATCGATCGGGATCCTCCCGGTCGTCGTGCACGGCGGGGGCCCGCAGATCGGGTCGCTCATGAAGCGGCTGGGCAAGGTGCCCGAGTTTCGTGACGGCCTGAGGGTGACCGACGCGGAGACCCTCGAGATCGCCAGGATGGTTCTCGTCGGCAAGGTGAACCGCGACATCGTCGGCATGATCAACGTCCACGGGCCGCTCGCCGTCGGACTGTCTGGGGAGGACGCCGGGCTCATCACCGCGACACCACGCGATCCCGAGCTCGGCTACGTCGGCGACGTCGTGGCCGTCGACCCGTCCATCATCCATCGCCTTCTGGCCGAAGGCCTGGTGCCGGTCATCGCGACGATCGGTTCGGACCGGGCCGGTCAGGCCTACAACATCAACGCCGACACGGTGGCGGGAGCGATCGCCGAGACGCTTGAGGCCGAGAAGCTCGTCTTCCTGACCGACGTGGAGGGCATCCTCGCGAACGCAGCCGACCCGGCGACGCTGCTTCACCGGCTGAGCGCCGACGAACTGGACGCGATGGCGGCCTCAGGAGCCGTGGCCGAAGGCATGGTGCCCAAGGCGACCGCATGTACCCACGCCGTCAGGCACGGCGTTGCCGGCGCCCACGTGCTCGACGGAAGGGTGACCCACGCGATCTTGCTCGAGCTGCTCACCAGCGAAGGCGTCGGGACGATGGTGGTCGCGCAGTGAAAGCGGAGCCGACTTCGCCCACGCTGATGACGACATACTCGCCGGCACCCGTCCGCTTTGTCTCCGGGCGGGGGACGGAGCTGTTCGACGACGAGGGTCGCAGGTATCTCGACTTTCTTGCCGGGATCGCCGTCGTGTCCCTCGGGCATGCCAACGAGCGTGTCGCGGACGCGATCGCCGGACAGGCCGGACGGCTCATGCACGTGTCGAACTTGTTTCACAACGGTCTCAACGAACGCCTGGCTCGTGACCTGGACCGCCTGGTGGGCGACGGCTCGCCCTCCGGGGGGAAGGTGTTCTTCGCGAACTCCGGTGCAGAGGCCAACGAGTGCGCGATCAAGCTCGCCCGTCGAGCGGGTGGCCCGGGCCGCTACGTGGTCATCTCGGCCCTGGGATCGTTTCATGGGCGCACCCTGGCGACTCTCGCCGCGACGGGGCAGCCGAAGAAGCACGAAGCCTTCCGGCCCCTCCCGGAAGGCTTCCGTAGCGTCGCCTACGGCGATGTCGGCGCCCTCGAAGATGCCCTCGTCGCGCCATCGGTCGCCGCAGTGCTCCTCGAGGCCATACAAGGTGAGGCAGGCGTCGTGGTCCCGCCCGTCGGCTACCTCGCAGAGGTGCGGCGCGTGTGCGACGAACGAGGCGTACTCCTCATGCTCGACGAGATCCAGACCGGGCTCGGCCGCACGGGACGCTGGTTCGCCTTCCAGCGCGAGGCGATACTTCCCGACGTCGTCACGGTCGCGAAGTCACTCGGCAACGGCATGCCCATCGGCGCATGTTGGGCGCGTGGCCAGGTCGCGGCTGCCTTCGTCGCGGGCGACCACGGCAGCACCTTCGGCGGCCAGCCGCTCGCGTGCGCAGCGGGGATCGCGACCATCGCCGAGCTCGAGGCGATCGACGCCCCAGCCCTCGCGGAACGAACAGGTGCCTACTTGGCGCAACGGCTGGGATCACTCGCAGGCGTCGCCTCTGTCAGGGGAGCGGGCCTGTTGCTCGGCGCGGTCTTGGAGCCGGGGCTCGACGCCGGTGAGGTCACGAGATCGGCGCTGAGTCTCGGTCTCGTGGTGAACGCACCGGCGCCGGGCGTCCTCCGTCTGGCGCCGCCCCTGACCGTGACCACGACCGAAGTGGACGAGGCCGTCGGGATACTGGGCGCGGCACTTGGATCCGTGAGCGGCGTGGAAACGAGAAAAGGCGGCCAGGAGTGACGAACGGAAGACCAACCAAGCATCGGCGCCAGCATCTCGTCGTCCGCCTCCTGTCGGACAACGAGGTCTCGAGCCAGGAGCAGCTGGTGGAGCTGTTGGCCAACGAGGGCGTCGCCGCCACGCAGGCGACCGTCTCGCGCGACCTCGAGGAGATCGGCGCATTGAAGGTGCGCGTCCCGGGCCTCGACCGGTTGGTCTATGCCGTGCCGGAGCTCCCGAGGGACCAGGTCGCCCCGGTCGATCACCTGCGACGCGTGCTCGGAGAATGGGTCGTGGAGATGGCGGCGTCGGGGAATCTCGTCGTGCTGCGGACCCCGCCCGGATCGGCTCATGTCGTGGCTTCGGCCCTCGACCGCGCGGGGCTCGAGGGGATGATCGGCACGGTCGCCGGGGACGACACGGTGCTGTTGGTGGCCGCTGAGCAGCTAGGAGGAGAGGCGCTCTGTCAGCGCCTCGAGGAGATCACAGGAGCCCGGTCCTGACGGACCGTAGGTACCTTCGCCGGCGGCTCCTCAAGGCAATCCGGTGAAATCGAGAGAGGTAGGGATGAAGTGAAGAAGCGAGTGGCGCTTGCCTATTCGGGCGGACTCGATACGTCGGTCGCGGTGGGCTGGCTGGGCGCGGAGCTCGGTTACGAGGTGATCGCGGTCGCGGTCGATGTCGGGCAGGATGTCGATTTTGCCGCTTTGCGCAAGCGGGCGATCGCGGCCGGGGCTGTAGAGGTCGAGGTCGTGGATGCGCGTGAGGAGCTGCTGACGGACTTCGCCATGCCCACTCTTGCCGCGAATGCCTTGTACGAGGGTCGCTATCCGCTCGTCTCGGCCTTGTCGCGTCCGGTCATCGTGCGCCATCTCGTAGCTGCCGCGCGATGTCACGGCGCGTCGGCGGTCGCCCACGGGGCGACTGGGAAAGGCAATGACCAGGTCCGCTTCGAGGTCGGAGCGCGAGCACTCGCGCCGGACCTGGAGATGCTGGCGCCTGTGCGCGTCTGGGGCATGAGCCGCGAGGAGACGATCGACTACGCAGAGCGTCACGACATAACGGTCACCGTGAGCAGGGACCGGATCTACTCCATCGATTCGAACCTGTGGGGGCGGGCGATCGAGTGCGGCGTCCTCGAGGACCCGTGGGCAGCTCCGCCCGAGGACGTCTTCGCGCTGACTGCGCCGGTCGCGACGGAACCTGTTGAGGTGACGGTGGGGTTCGAGCAGGGAGTGCCTGTTTCCATCGACGGGAGCAGGCGCGGCCTCGTCGAGCTCGTGAGCGAGATAGGCCGCGTGGCCGGGTCGGTCGGCTTTGGCCGCGTCGACATGGTCGAGGGCAGGCGGGTCGGCATCAAGAGCCGGGAAATCTACGAGTGCCCGGGTGCGCTCGCCCTTATCATGGCTCACGCCGACCTGGAAGGACTCACCCTGGAGCATGACGTGGCCCACGAGAAGGCACGCCTCGAGCCGCGTTTTGCCGAGCTGGTCTACGACGGCATGTGGTTCTCGCCGTTGCGCGAGGCGCTGTCGGCGTTCATGACCTCGACGCAGCGGTGCGTGACCGGCGAGGTCCGGCTCCGCTTCAGCCCGGGAGGCGGCGCCGAGGTCGTCGGCCGTCGCAGCCCGATGGGGCTCTATGTCTACGACCTCGCGACATACGACACCGCCGACGCCTTCCGTCACGAGGACGCGGAAGGATTCGTCCGGCTGTTCGGTCTCGGGATCCAGACCTGGGCTGCTCGTCAGGGAGGCTCGGGGTGACGCTTTGGGCCAACCGGATGGGCGCCGCCCCAGCCGACGCCCTCATGGCGTTCACGGCGAGCCTGGCGTTCGACAAGCGGCTCGCCGCCAGTGATGTGAGGGGCTCGATCGCCCATGTCCATGGCCTCTTGAAAGCGGGCATCCTCTCGGATTCAGGGGCGGAATCGCTGGTCGAAGCGCTTGAACAGGTTGGTGCCGAGCTGGCAAGCGACAGCTTCGAGTATCTCGCGACCGACGAGGACATTCACACGGCGATCGAGCGGCGCGTGACCGAGCTCGCCCCGGAAAGCGGGACAAAGCTCCACACGGGCCGAAGCCGGAACGACCAGGTTGCCACGGCGCTGCGACTGTTCACCCGTGGGGAGCTGGCACGAGTCATCGGCTACGTCCTCGAGCTGCAAGGGACCCTCGAGCGACTGGCGACAGGGGCCGGCGACGCCTACCTGCCCGGCTACACCCACCTGCAACGCGCTCAGCCGGTGCTGCTCGCTCATCACCTGCTCGCCCACGGTTGGGCGCTCGCTCGCGACACCGACCGGATGTTCGCGACCTGGCGCCGGCTGGACGTGTCACCCCTTGGAGCTGGCGCGCTGGCGGGATCGTCGCTCGGAATAGATCCTGACCTGGTTGCCGACGAGCTGGGGTTTGCAGGACGTTTCGAGAACTCCCTCGACGCCGTCAGCGATCGCGATTTCGTCGCGGAGACCCTTTTCGACCTGGCGCTCCTCGGGATACACCTCTCGCGTATCGGCGAGGAGATCGTGGTGTTCTCGAGCGAGGAGTTCGGATTCGTCCGCCTGGACGACGCCTGGGCCACGGGCAGCTCGATGCTTCCCCAGAAGAAGAACCCGGACGTCGCGGAGCTTGCACGTGGCAAGGCCGGTCGCCTGGTCGGGCACCTCGCTGGCTTCCTCACGACGCTCAAAGGGTTGCCGCTTTCGTACAACCGGGACCTTCAGGAGGACAAGGAGCCGCTTTTCGACTCGTTGGACCAGGTCGTGCTGGCCCTGGTCGGGCTGGATGGCCTCCTCGGCACGGCGACGTTCGACCGCGACCGCATGCAGGCCGCAGCCGGCGGACCCGGGCTCGCGGCCGTCGATCTGGCTGAATGGCTCGTGGCCAGCGGGGTGCCGTTTCGAGACGCCCATGGTCTCGTTGGAGGTCTCGTGCGCGAGTCGGTCGAACGCGGCGTCCCACTCGGCGAGCTCGTGGAGGCTCATCCGGCCTTCGGGGAAGCAGCTCTCGAGCTCCTGGATCCGTCTGCCGCCCTCCAGCGCCGCACGACACCGGGAGGTACCGGGCCGGCGGCGGTCGGGGTCCAGCTGGACCGCTTTCGCCACCGTCTCGCCAGTGACGCGGCGCGGCTTGCCGAGCGGGAGGTATGACCGGCACCGCCCGACGCGAGGTTGTGGCGGACCTGCGACGAGCCAAGCGGCTCCCACGGTCCTTTTTCGAGCGCGATCCCGTGCTTGTTGCCCCGCAGCTGCTCGGCAAGCTCCTGCGGCGCGGCGCGTTGGTGGCGCGGATCGTCGAGGTCGAGGCATATCGAGGCGCCTCGGACGCCGCGTCGCACGCGTTCAGGGCCAAGACCGCGAGGAATGCGACGATGTTCGGGCCGCCAGGGCACCTGTACGTCTATTTCACCTACGGCATGCACTATTGCGCGAACGTTGTGTGCTGGCCGGAAGGTGAGCCGGGCGCGGTGCTCCTGCGCGCTCTCACGCCACTGAGCGGGCTTGAAGAGATGGCCGCGCGACGTTTCGGGGCCGGGGAGGCCGCTGTAGGGGAGCGGTCAGGCCGAGGGCGGCGGGCCATGCCCATACCGGCCGGACGCGAGTGGCGTCCCGAGGAACTCTGTTCGGGTCCGGCAAAGCTGTGCCAGGCGTTCGGGCTGGACCGTGCCGCCGATGGATACGACCTGGTCAGCGGCCGTGACGGTGTCGTCCTGCTTGACGACGGGACGCAACCTCCCGCCGAACCACAGACTGGGACGAGGATCGGCCTCTCGAAGAGCTGCGAGGCCCGTGAGGAGCTCTGGCGATGGTGGCTCGCAGACGAACCGAGCGTTTCGGTTCGGCGAGGGAGTCGCTAAGATCGTGCTTGCAGCGGAACCTGGCTGAACTCCAGGTCCAGCTGAGCGGACCGCGACGGACCCGCGAGCTGCGAGCGACGTCTCGAAGCTTGACACAGGTTTCAATCGTGCTACGCTCAAGAGCCGCTCAGAACGGGGTCGACCTGTTCTGGGTGACCTCCAGGTGGGCCTTCGGGCCTTCCCCTGGAAGGTGACGTGCGCCGCCGCCCCAAGAGGGCAAGCGCACACAGCGCGGTGGCACCTCCTTCCGAGAGGAAGTGTGCTCCGTCGTCGCTCCTTGACAACGGAATAGGAACAGCCAAAAGCCAGTGCGGGTGGCTGTCGGGACCTATATGGCGCCGGCAGTCACGAAGTCAATGCACTAGAACGGACAACAAGACTGTTCTTGTGCCAGTTGGTGTCTCGTTCACCGTATCGAGGCACCAGCTCTCCAGATTGAAGCGCCGGTATGACCGGCGTCGAGATCTCGATGGAGAGTTTGATCCTGGCTCAGGACGAACGCTGGCGGCGTGCTTAACACATGCAAGTCGAACGGAGTCGATCTGGTGGCAACACCGGTGAAAACTCAGTGGCGAACGGGTGCGGAACACGTGAGCAACCTGCCCCAAAGACCGGGATAACACCGGGAAACTGGTGCTAATACCGGATACCCCCACGAGCTCGCATGGGCTTGTGAGGAAAGGGT